>JBEVJP010000001.1:0-27545 GCA_040510155.1 Solirubrobacterales bacterium
GGGGGGGGGGGGGGGGGGGCGGCGGCGGGGGCGCAGGGGCCAGCCCCACGCCCCCAATAGGCACAAAGAGACACCCCCAAACCGGCGCGCCGCGAGGTGACAGGGAGCGCCACCCCCCCCCCCCACCCCCGTCCACCCCCGCCGGGGGTCGTCCGATCGGCCGAAGGAGCGGGCTAGCCGCCGGCGAACTCGGCTTCGATGCCGTCGAGGAGGCGGTTGAGGCCGCGCTCGAAGCGACCCTCGCGGAAGAGGTTCGCGGCGACGCGGTCGACGGCGGCGTCAGCGTCGGGACCGAGGAAGTCGCGGATCAGCGGATAGTCGCCGCTGTCGAGCTCCCGCTGGAAGAACTCGCGTACCTCCGGGGAGAAGCCGCCGCGCTCGTGCTCGTCGAACTCCTGCGCCTCGCGCAGGGCGAAGCCGAAGACATAGTCGTCGATCAGGCTGATCAACTCGAACTTGCCGTCGTCGTCGACGCCGAGACCGCTGACCGCGCGCAGGGACTGCTCGAAGTGGCGAAGCCCGTTCGGCCCGGGACGGCCGTCGCCGAAGCGGTCGAGGGCCCAACGGTGGCGGCGGAAGGCATCGCGGGTGCTCTTGGCGATCTGGGCGAGGGCGGAGCGCCACTCGGCGGCCAGCTCGTCCTCGGGAACCAGCACCTCGCCCATCACCGAGTCGACCATCAGCGTGATCAACTCGTCCTTGCTGCGGACGTAGTGGTACAGCGTCATCGTCCCGGCACCGAGCTCCTGGGCGACGCGGCGCATCGAGACGGCCTCGAAGCCCTCGGCGTCGGCGATCGCCAGGGCGGCGTCGGCGAGGCGCTCGCGGCTGTAGGCCGGCCGGCGCGAGTGCGGCTCCTCGCGCAGCCAGATCAGCGGCTCCTCGTCGTCCTCTCCGCTCGCGCGCCTCGCCTTGCGCAGGGCCCGGGCGGCACGCTCCTCGGCTTGCGTGCGGCTCTGCTCAGCGCGCTCGACCGCCCGGCTGACCTGCTCGTCGGCTCGCTCCACCGCCCGCTCGACCTGCATTTCGGCGTGGGCGACGCGCTCGGCGGCCCGCTCGGCGCGCTCGCCAGCCCGGCCGGATCGTTGCTCCTCGCGCTCAGGCGCCCTGGGGTCGGAAGGCATCTCGTACAGCGTACTGCTACTGTGGGCGTACAACGTACTAGCAACCGTACGAGGTACGAAATGAGAGACGAAAACCACACCGGACCGGCGATCGCCAGTCACGGCCTCGGCAAGCGCTACGGAGAGCAGTGGGCACTCCGCGACTTTGATCTCGAGGTCCCCGCCGGCACCGTGCTCGGCCTGCTCGGCCACAACGGCGCCGGCAAGACGACGGCGATCCGGATCCTCACCACCCTCGCCCTGCCGAGCGCCGGCAGCGCCACCGTCGCCGGCCACGACGTCGTCGCCGAGCCGGCCCCCGTGCGCGAGCGGATCGGCCTGACCAGCCAGGCCGCGACCGTCGACGGGCTGATGACCGCCGCCGCCAACCTGGAGATGATCGGCCGCCTCTACCACCTGCCCCGCCGCGTCGCCCGCGAGCGCGCCGGCGAGCTGCTCGAGCGCCTCGACCTCAGCGACGCTGCCGACAAGCTCGTCCGCGACCTCTCCGGCGGGATGCGCCGGCGCCTCGACCTCGCCGCCAGCCTGGTCGCGGCGCCGCCGGTCCTCTTCCTCGACGAGCCGACCACCGGCCTCGACCCGGAAAGCCGCAACGAGCTCTGGGCGCTGCTGCGCGGGCTCGTCGATGACGGCACGACGCTGCTGCTCACCACCCAGTATCTGGAGGAGGCCGACCGGCTCGCCGACCGGATCGTCCTGCTCGATCACGGGCAGGTCGCCGCGACCGGCTCGCCGAGCGAGCTGAAGGCACGGCACGGCGGCGAACGGATCGCCGTCACCGTCGCCGCCGACGGCCAGCTCGAACACGCTGCCAGCGCCCTCACCGGGGTCGCCGCCGGTCCCGCCGAGGTCGACCGCGAGCAATCGCTGGTGACTGCCCCGGCCAGTGAGTCGACGCGGCTGATCGAGGTCGTCCGCGCCCTCGACAACGCCGGGGTCGAGGCAACCGACGTGCACCGGCGCGAAGCCACCCTCGACGACGTCTTCCTCTCGCTCACCCGCCCGAACGGCAAGGAGGCCTCCGCATGAGCTCGACCGTCCTCCCCACCACCGCTCCCGGCCCTGGCCGGCTGCGCTGGCTGATCGAAGACTCGCTGACGATCGCCCGCCGCAGCTTCGCGCACATCCGCCAGATTCCCGAGAAGCTCTTCGACGTCACCCTGCAGCCGCTGATGTTCGTGCTGCTGTTCTCCTACGTGTTCGGCGGCGTGATCGCAGTCCCCGGCGGCGGCGACTACAAGGAATATTTGATCGGCGGGATCCTCGTCCAGACCCTCGCCTTCGGGATGATGGGCCCCGGGATCTCGATGGCGACCGACCTCGGCGAGGGCATCCTCGACCGCTTCCGCTCGCTGCCGATGTCCCGCCCGGCCTTTCTCCTCGGCCACCTGACCGCCGAGTTCGCCGCCTCGGCGCTGGCCGTGACGATCATGATCGTCAGCGGCCTGATCGTCGGCTGGGGGATCAACTCCAGCCCGGCCGAAGCGCTCGCCGGCTTCGGCGTGATCGCGCTGCTGGCGGTGACGATGCTCTGGCTCGGGACCCTGATCGGCGTGGTCGCCCGCAGTCCCGACGTGGTGCAGGGCATCGCCTTCGTGCTGATTTTCCCGCTCACCTTCGTCGCCTCGACCTTCGTCCCGGTCGGCGGACTCCCCGACGGGCTGCGGCAGGTCGCCGAATACAACCCGGTCAGCTGCTGGGCGGCGGCGATCCGGACGCTGTTCGGCAATCCGACGGCAACGCCGGCGGACGCGGCCTGGCCGCTCGCCCACCCGGTGGTCAGCTCGCTGCTCTGGTGCGCCGCGATCCTCGCCGTGGTGGTGCCGCTGACGCTGCGCGCCTACCGTCGCCGCACCACCGGCTGACGCCGATCCGGCGGCCGTGTGACGAGTTCTGCCCGCCATGCGGACACAACTCGTCACACCCGGCTACGCCTCCTCGGCCTCGAGGCGGCCTGACTCGATCGCCTCGAGCAGGTCGGCGTGGTCGCGCTCGCTCTGCTCGGCGTAGGCCTCGGCAAACTCGGCGATCGCGGTGTCGAAGGAGTCGCCGGCCCCCAGGTAGGTGGCGATCGCGACGCGATCGCCGGAGCGGGCGTGGGCGCGGGCCAGGGTCCAGCCGCAGAGCCGCGCGTAGATCGCGAAGGCCTCCGGCGACATCGCGTCGACGTCGGCGGAGCGCTTCCAGTCCCAGAGCTGACGCACGTAGAAGTCGCGCTCGCGACCGTCGACGCCGGCCGCCGGGCACCAGCCGAGGAAGATGTCGCCAGCCGCCTGCATCAGCCGCTGGCCCTCGACCACGCGGTGACCGTGATTGCGGTACCTACTGGCACCTGCGTAGGGCTCGAGCACCGAGGCCTCGGCCTCCTTGGCCTGGAGAACGAGCGGATCGGAGTCGTCAGCGCCGGTGAAGAGCAGCACCCAGGCACGGGTGCCGACGCTGCCCACCCCGACCACCTTGCGGGCGATGTCACGGAAGCGGTAGCCGTCGAAGAGGTGCTGGCGATCGGGCGGCAGGCTGTCCCGGTAGTTCTCGGTGACGGCCTTCAAGCCCTCCCGCACCTCAGCCGCCTCAGCCGCCGGCAACAGCTCGTCGACCGGCACCAGCAGCGGCGGTTCGCTGCGGAAGCGCAGCTCCCCGTCGACGACCTGGGTGAGCTTGCCGAACGCTCGCAGGTGGTCCTTGCCGCGCGCCTTGGCGACGTTGCGCCGCACCCGCTTCTCCTCGGCCGGGTCCGCCTCGCCCTCGAACTTGGCGAGCTCGTCCTCGACGTCGAGCCGGGCGTACCAGACGTCGAGATTGGTCTGGCCGGCGAAGTCGCGCATCGCCTCGCGGTAGCTGGCCACCGCGGCGAGGACAGCGGCACCACGGCGCTTGCGCTTGAAGCCGCGTTCGCGGCCGGCGATCGCGAAGCTAGCGGCGAGCCGCTTGACGTCCCACTCCCAGGGGCCGGGGAGCGTCTCGTCGAAGTCGTTGAGGTCGAAGAGGAGGCGCCGGTCAGGGCCGGCGAAGACACCGAAGTTGGTCAGGTGAGCATCGCCGCAGGCCTGCACCCGCAGGCCTGAGACCGGCGTCTCCGCGAGGTCGGCCGCCATCACCGCGGCTGCACCGCGAAAGAAGGCGAAGGGCGATGCCGCCATCCGCCCGTGGCGGATCGGCACCAACTCAGGGACCCGGGTGCGCTCCTGCGCCTCGAGGATCGCGATCGGGTCGCGATCGGGGGCCGGCACCCAGGCCGCATGATCGGAGCGGCGCGCCTTGTTGCGCGCCTCCTTCCCGACGGTGCTGGCGGACACGTTCATCCCGCCACCGTACATCGCGACCGGCCGGCTCCCGCACCCAGTGCGGGAAACCGGCCGGCCGGCGGAGATCAGACCGTCGCGGCGGCCTGCTCGGACTGACTGTCCTCGGCCGCTTTCGCAGCCTGGGCCTCAGCGGCGGGAGCGGGCTCGTCGACGTTGCGCGGCAGCAGTACTTCTTTGGCGATGACCAGGCGCTGGATCTGGCTGGTCCCCTCGTAGAGCTGCATGATCTTGGCGTCGCGCATCAGTTTCTCGACCGGGTACTCCTTGATGAAGCCGTAGCCGCCGTAGACCTGGACGGCGTCGGTGGTGACCTCCATCGCCGAGTCGGCGGCGAAGCGCTTGGCCTCCGAGGAGACCAGCGAGGCGCGCTTGCCCTGATCCAGCAGGACGGCCGAGTGCCAGGTCAGCAGGCGCGAAGCGTCGACCTTGGTCGACATGTCGGCAATCATGAACTGGATCGCCTGGTGCATCGCGATCGGGACGCCGAACTGAACCCGTTCTTTGGAGTACTCGACGGCGAACTCGAAGGCCGCACGGGCGATTCCGGTCGCCATCGCGGCGACGCCCGGGCGGGTCCGGTCGAGGGTCATCATCGCCAGTTTGAATCCCTTGTTTTCCTCGGCGAGGAGGTTCTCGGCCGGGACCTCGACGTCGTTGAAGGAGATGGTCGCGGTGTTCGAGGCCCGCTGACCCATCTTGTCCTCCTTCTTGTCGACCGTCACCCCAGGGGCGTTGGCGTCGACGACGAAGGCGGAGATGCCGCGGTGGCCGCTGTCCGGGTCGGTCTTCGCGAAGACCGTGAACCAGTCGGCGTAGGTGCCGTTGGTGATGAAGCACTTGGAGCCGTTGAGGACGTACTTGTCGCCCTGCTTGACGGCGCGGGTCTTCATCCCGGAGACGTCGGAGCCGGCGTCCGGCTCGGTGAGGCCGAAGGAGGCCAGCTTGGGCCCTTCGGTCAGCATCCCGAGGTACTTCTTCTTGGTCTCCTCGGAGCCGCCGAGCACGACCGGGGACGAGGCGAGGCCGTTGGCCATCAGCGAGGTGCCGATCCCGGAGCAGCCCCAACCGATCTCCTCCTCGATGATGCAGCCGGAGAGGTAGTCGAGACCGGGACCGCCGTAGGCCTCGGGGATGTGGGTGTTCATCAGGCCGACCTCGAAGGCCTTGTCGATGACCTCCTGCGGCCAGGTGCCGTCCTTGTCGTACTCCCAGGCGACCTTCCGCATCTCTTTGTCAGCGAAGCTGTGGGCCAGCTCGCGCAGGTCTTTCTGCTCGTCGGTGAGGGTGAAGTCAACCACCGGTCGGTGCTCCTTTGTCGGGCCTTGCAGTCTGATTGGACCGCCGCCCGGCCTGGGCCGGCGTTCCGCCGATTGACTGGTCAGTCAACCAACGAAGAGGTTAGCGGAACACATGCCCCCGTGTGGGCGGGTTTACCCTTGGAAGATGGCTTTGCCGCTGGCGCTATCGGCTGTGGGGAAGGCGGGCGTGGTGCTGGTCTTCACCTGCATCGCGGCACCGCTGGCCGGGATCGTCTTCCGACGTGTCGGCGGTGGCTGGGAGGGAGTAGGCGGTGGCCCCTTCTCGCTCCTGCACGAATCGTCTCCGCGTCGAGGGGGCGGGCCTCCCCAGCAGGTCGACCCAGCGATCCAGGCGGCTGAGGTTCGGCAGATGCTGCAGGCGAAGTCCGATCGCCGCCAGCGCCGCGGCGAGGAGCCGCTGGACGTCGAGGCGGAGGCGGAGCGCTTGCTGGCGGAGGCCGCGCCGAGCGACGACCGCGCGGGACGGATGGACGCCGAGCTGCGGGCCGAGGTCCGCCAGCTGGTGGTCGCGCGCAACGAACGGCGGATGCGCGCTGGCGAAAAGCCGCTCGACGTCGAAGCCGAGACCGAGCGGCAGCTCGCAGATTTCGTAGGATCGAGCTGATGGCAGACGGAGCCGACGAGAACCTCTACGAGATCGAGGAGCTGCTGGTCCAGCCCGGCACCTACTTCAACCCGCAGACCGAGGTCGTCGTCGTGGTCGACGACTCCGCCTCGCTCGACCAGGAGGTCTTCAACATGGAGGCCTACGAGGGTGCCGACTGGGTGCGAATCTCCGAGGAGACCCCGATCGACGAGGACGGTCGCGACCGCATCCTCGAGACCTTCCAGACCCACTACCACCCCGGTGCAAGCGGTTCGGTCTCCGAAACCGCTCTCGAACAGTCAGACGACGAGCGCAATGAGGACGAGGACGGCCAGGAGCCCGGCCGCGAGGACTGAGCGGCCCGCCGCTCGCTTCGATTAGCCTCCGGCGCCGATGCTCGAGCCAGGCGACAGAGCGCCCGCCTTCACGCTGTCCGACCAGGGCGGCAAGAAGGTCAAGCTGGCCGACCTGAAGGGCGAGACGGTCGTCGTCTACTTCTACCCCCGCGCCGAGACTCCCGGCTGCACGACCCAGGCCTGCGGAATCCGCGACCGCGGCGACGAGTACCGCGAGCTGGGCGCGCGGGTGTTGGGGATCTCCCCGGACGCGCCGGAGGCGCTGCGCAAGTTCGCCGACAACCAGAAGCTCGACTTCACCCTGCTCGCCGATCCCGACCACAAGGTCGCTGAGAAGTACGGCGCCTGGGGCGAGCGCTCGATGTACGGCAAGAAGTACATGGGGATCATCCGCTCGACCTTCATCGTCGGCCCCAACGGCAAGATCGCCGCCGCCTTCCCCAAGGTGCAGCCGAAAAAGCACGACGACCTCGTGCTGAAGGCGCTGCGCCAGCTCCCCGAGTAGCTCAAGCGCTGAGAATCACCACGACCAAGAAGGTCGCGTACAAGCCGAACCAGGCCAGCACCGAGGGCAGGTTGAACTGGCCGGCGCGGTGGAGGCTGAGGTAGGCGACGAGGCCGCCGGCGACGCCGAGGGCGACGGAGAGGATCGCGTTGCCGCCCAGCGACCAGTCGGTGAAGAGCAGGCCGATGCCGACCGGGATCGTCGACTGGAAGACCATCGCGCCGCTGACGTTGCCGAGCGCCAGGGCATCCTTGCCTTCGCGGACCCAGAAGAAGCTGTTGACCTTCTCGGGCAGCTCGGTCGCCAGCGGAGCGAGGATCAGGGCGAGGACGAGGGCGTCGACGCCGAGGTCCTCGGCGACCTTGAGCAGCTCTTCGACGAAGAGGTGGGCGCCGCCGACCATCGCCCCGAGGCCGACCAGCAGCTGCAGGACGCAGAGGAAGAGCGCCGGGCTCTCGGCGCGCTCTGGCCGGCGCTCGAAGAGCAGCGGGTTGAGCGTCTCCTCTCCCTGGACGGCGCCGGAGCCGCGCAGGGTGCGGGCGACGTAGACGAGGTAGGCGCCGAGGAAGACGAGCCCGCAGGGGATCCGCAGCGCCTCCGGCGGCCCCCAGGAGAGCAGGCCGGCGATCGTGAAGAAGACGAGGAAGAAGAGCAGGTCCCGCTCCAGGGTCGGGCCATGGGCGTCGAGGTGAACGCCCTGCGTGCGTCGCTCGCGGTAGGAGTAGGCGAACAGCCCGACCAGCCCCATCGCCAGCGTCGCCAGCAGGAAGGGAGCGCCGACGATCGCCCCGACGGCGACGTCTTCGGAGCCCTCGTTGGCGCTGACTAGAGCGACGATCGCGATCAGCGTCTCCGGCATCGCCGTCCCCACCGCGGCAAGGATGCTGCCGACCGCACCCTCCCCCAGCTCCAGCTTGTGGCCGATCCACTCGACGGCGTTCGTGAACAGCAGGGCGCCCGTGAGGACGACCGCAAAGCTGATCAGCAGAAGCAGGAATTCGATTAGGGCACCCTACTGACCCGGTTGGGCGTGGGCTCAGGCGAAGTAGAACGTCAGCGCAAAGACGAAATACACGGCAAGTAGTTGGACGCCCTCGAACCAGGTCGACTCGCCGTCCTGGGTGACGTAGTTGGCGATCAAGATCGCCAGCAGGATCGCGCCCAGCTCGAAGCCGTTGAAGACGAGGGCCAGCGGGTGCGGACCGATGAAGAAGGAGGCGATCACCAGCACCGGGGCGACGAAGAGGGCGACCTGGGCGCTGGAGCCGATCGCGATGTTGACCGAGAGGTCCATCTTGTCCTTGAGCGCGACCAGGACCGCGACCCAGTGCTCGGCGGCGTTGCCGACGATGGCGACGACGATCACGCCGATGAAGAACTCGGAGAGGCCGATCGCGTGCGAGGCCTCGCTGATCGAGCCGACCAGCACCTCCGACATGACCCCGACGAGGACTCCGGCGATTGCCAGGGCGATCACCGAGGTGCGGGTCGACCAGCCCCAGCTGTCCTCGTCCTCGTACTCGGGATTGAAGATCTCCCGGTGGGTCTTCAGCGAGAAGAAGAGGCCGGCGACGTAGGTGACGATGAGGACGAGCGCCACTGCCAGCGAGAGGTGCTCGACGGTGCCGCCGTAGTGGACCGCCTCGGTGCCGGGCTCCGGCAGGCCCTTGCCCTCGACCAGCTCGAAGATCGCCGGCATCACCAGGGCGGCAGCCGCGAGCATCAACATCGAGGTCTGGACGCTGGCGCCGGTGCGGCTGAAGAGCTGTTTCTCGCGGCCGATCCCACCCGCCAGCATCGCCGCCCCGAGGACCAGCAGGATGTTGCCGATGATCGAGCCGACGATCGAGGCTTTGACCACCTCCTGAAGCCCCGCACCGAGCGCGAAGAGGGCGATGATCAACTCCGGCGCGTTGCCGAAGGTGACGTTGAGGAGGCCGCCGATGCCGGGGCCCGAGCGGGCCGCCAGCTCCTCGGTGGCCCGCCCCATCAGCGCCGCGGTCGGCACGATCCCCAGCGCCGAGGCGGCGAAGACGACCGTCGCCGGGGCGCCGGCGAGGTCGAGCGCCAGCGCCGCCGGGATCAGCGGCGCCAGCAGATACGGCCACCCCTGGGGGGTGCGAAGGAAGGCAGCGTCGAGGCGCACGCCTGTGGCGCGAGCCCGCCTAGGCGGCGAGGCTCGCGCAGTGCTGCAGGTCGGTGGGGCTGTTCGCTTCCTTGAGGCAGTCCAGGTATTCCTGCTGGCTGCCGCCGCCGTTGGAGCCACCGCCCGAGGACGAACCGCCGGTGGCGCCTTCCATCAGGCCTTCCAGCAGGCCTTCGAAGCCGCCTTCGCCCTGGGCCGCTTCGAGCAGTTCGAGCGGGTTGACGTTGAGCTGCCGGAAGAGGCCTTCGAGCGGCTTGGCGCCCGAGGGGGCGGTGATCGTCTGGTCCTCGTTGACTCCGCTGAGGGTCAGTTCAAGGTCGATGTCGACCTTTTCGTTGCTGCCCTTCGGCTCGACCGAAAGTTCGGCCGCGACCTTGCGGACGATGTCGTCGTCGCCGACGTAGAGCTCAGCGTGGGCTTTTTTGACGGCACCGGTGACCTCGCTCTTGGCAGCTTCGAGTTCGCCGATCGGCAACGGGCCGGCCGCTTCGAGCTGGGAGGCGCAGGCGGGGTTTTCGGTCAGCTTGATGAGTGCGTCGATGGCGCCCCCGACGTTGAGGTCGCCGCTGACCTTGGTCGTCGAGGTGCCCTCCACATCAGCGCTGCCTTCGTTTTCGAGGGTTTCGAAGAAGTCTCCGAACTTGAGGCCTTCGGCGGCTTCCTGGCAGGCGCTTACGTCGGCGCTGCCGGATTCTTCGCCGCTGCCCTGCTGGGCCTGTTCGAAGCTCGACTTGACGAAGCCGAAGGTGGTCGGATCGACTTCGTACTCGGTCCCTTTGTAGTTCACGAAGGCGCGGTCGGAGAGGACGGTGATGCCGCCTTCGAAGTCGACGTCTTCGCCCTCGAGGGAGCCATTGGCCTTGGCCGTCATGTCCAGTTCGGGCAGGCTTTCCTTGCCGCCCGTGGTCTGGAACGGGCCGGAGAGGCTGACCTTGACGTCGCCGCCTTCCTTGCCTTCCGCTTCGACCCCGAGGGAGAGGTCGATGTTGCCGCTTTTGACGCCTTCCAGCGTCGCGCTTTCGACGACCTTCTGCGGATCTTCGTCGCTCTTGCTGCTGCTGCCACAGGCGGCGAGGGTTGCTGCCAGCGCCAACAGGGCGGCGAGCAGGGCGAAGGTGCGGAAACGGCTCAAGGGAAGGCTCCTCATGATCGAAGACGGTTCGAACCGAGGATTCTAGGCTAGGGCGCTGGCGGTGGCTCCTGCCCCGCGCGTCGCATCCCGGCTTCGATCTCGGCGCTGACGGTCCGCACCACCTCGACCCGGGCGTAGCGCTTGGAATTGGCGGCGACGAGGTGCCAGCGGGCCTCCGGACGGTCGGTGAGGTCGAGCATCTCCTCCACGGCCTGCTCGTACTGCGGTCGCTTGGCGCGGTTCTCCCAGTCTTCGGCGGTGAGCTTCCAGGCTCGCAGCGGGTCGGCGGCGCGCCGCTCGAAGCGCTTCAGCTGCTCGTCGGGGGAGATCTGCAGCCAGAACTTGACCAGCACCGTCCCCTCTTCGAACAGCATCCGCTCGAAGGAGACGATCTCCTCGTAGGCGCGCGACCACTCCTCCCGACTGGCCAGCTTCTCGACCCGCTCGACCAGGACGCGGCCGTACCAGGTGCGGTCGAAGACGGCCATTCCGCCCCACCCCGGCAGCGCCGGCCAGAAGCGGTGCAGGAAGTGGTGGCGCTTCTCGTCCGAGGTGGGCGGACCGAACTGGGCGACGCGGACGTGGCGCGGGTCGAGCGGCGCCACCAGCCTTTTGATCGCGCCGCCCTTGCCGGCCGCGTCCCAGCCCTCGAAGAGCACGCAGATCGGCGGGCCCAGCTCGGTCCGACCGTCGAGCAGGCCGGCGAGCGCCAGGCGCAGCTGCGAGAGCCGCCGCCACTCTCGCTTCAGCTCGCGCTCCTCCTCCTTGGCGCTGAGCGAGAGGCTGAGATCGACTTCGTCGAGGCGGCCCATCTGGCGATCGTAGAGCCGCCGGCCACCCTCAGGCGACCTATTCCCCGAGGTCGCCGCGCGATTCGTCGATCGGCGGCGGTCGGTCGCCGGTCGTCAGGTTGGCCGCCAGGGGGAAGGCGAGAGCGCCGAGGAAGATTAGGATCACCCCGGCGGCGATGAGGATTCGGGAGCGGGTGAGGTGGCCGAGGATGCCGACGACGAACCCGATCAGCATCAGGGCGACGTAGGGGCCGGGGCTGCGTGGCAGCAGCTCCGCGAGCGGCATGGCGAGGGCGAGCACGGAGCGGTGATTATCATCGCGCCCATGGCCGATGGCTCTGTGACCGAGACCAAGGAGGCGCTGGCGAAGGTCGGCTACCTCGCCGACGAGCCCGCCGCGCTGGTCTCCTTCCTCTCCCAGAGGCTGGGCAAGCCGGTCCTGGTCGAGGGCCCGGCGGGGGTCGGCAAGACCGAGCTGGCGAAGGCGCTCTCGCGGGCGACCGGCCGCGAGCTGGTGCGGCTGCAGTGCTACGAGGGCCTCGACGAGTCCAAGGCGATGTACGAGTGGAACTACCGCAAGCAGCTGCTGCGGATCCAGGCCGGCGGCGAGTCCGGTTGGGGCGACGTCCAGGACGACATCTTCAGCGAGGAGTTCCTGCTGACCCGGCCGCTGATGCAGGCGATCTCCAGCCCCGAGCCGGTGGTGCTGCTGATCGACGAGATCGACAAGACCGACCAGGAGTTCGAGGCGATGCTGCTCGAGCTGCTCTCCGACTTCCAGATCACGATTCCCGAGCTGGGCCGGATCGAGGCGAAGACGATGCCGATCGTCGTCCTCACCTCGAACGACTCACGCGAGCTGACCGAGGCGCTGAAGCGCCGCTGCCTCTACCTCTGGCTCGACTACCCGGGCGTCGAGCGCGAGATGGAGATCGTTCGCCTGCACGTGCCCGAGCTCTCGGAGACGCTGACCCGGCGGCTGGTCGAGGTGATCGAGATGGTCCGGGCGCTGGACCTGAAGAAGCCGCCCTCGATCGCCGAGTCGATCGACTGGGCGCGGACGCTGCTCCTGATGGGCGCCGAGGACATCGACAAGCAGACCTTCGAGCAGTCGATGTCGATCATCGTCAAGCACCGCACCGATATCGACCTGGTCGCCGAGCGCGTCGGCATCAAATTGGCGGCGCCGACCCAGGCGGGCTGAGCCCGTGGCCGGCTCGCCGTACGGGCCGCAAGCCGATCCCGGGCCACCGGGGCTGGCGCCGAAGCTGCTGGCCTTCTGCGAGGAACTGCGCGGCGAGGGGGTGGCGGTCGGGACCTCGGAGATCCTCGACGCGTTCGCGGCACTGGAACAGGTGCCTTGGACCGAGCAGGACGACTTCCGTGAGGCGCTGGCGGCGACGATCGCCAAGTCCCAGGACGACCGCCGCGTCTTCGAGCTGCTCTTCGACCGCTTCTTCTTCCGCGCCGCCGAGGCGGAGGCGGTGCAGCAGGGGATCAACGAGGCCGAGGCGGAAGCGGAGGGCGGTGCCGGGACCGAGCTGGAGGCCGGCGAGCGCCTCGACATGGACGCCCTGCGCGAGCAGGTCCGGGAGGCGATCGCGGCCGAAGAAGAAGACCGGATGCGCGACATGGCCCGGCTGGCGATCGCCGCCTTCGGCCGCGGCGAGGGCTCGGGGGTGGTCGGCGTCGACGTGCAGCGGATCCGCCGTACCCTGGGCCTCTCGGCCGGGCAGCAGCCGGTACCGGCCGGGGACGGCGGCGGGCCGCCGCCCGCGATCAGCCGTGAGCAGCTGAACGCCTTCGAGCGGCACCTTCGGCGCGAGCTCGAACGCGACCTGATCGAGCGCACCGAAGCGCTGCCCCCCTCCCGCCCCCTGGCCGAGCTCGACCGGACGCTGCCGACCAGCCCGACCCAGGACCTCGCCGCCGTACACCGGGCGGTCTCGCAGATGAAGCGGCGCCTGGCGACGCTCGGGCAGGAGCAGCGCGGCCGCAAGCAGGGCCAGCTGGTCGACGTTCGGCGGACGATGCGCGCCTCGTTGGAGACCGGCGGCGTGCCGTTGCGGCTGCGCTACCGGCCGAAGCGGCCGCGGCGACCGGAGATCTACGTGCTCTGCGACGTCTCCACCTCGGTCACCTCGGCGAGCGTCTTCTTCCTCTCCGTCCTGCACGCCCTGCACGACTCGTTCCGCAAGCTGCGCAGCTTCGTCTTCATCGAGCGGATCTCCGAGGTGAGCGAGGTCTTCGAGCAGGAGCGCAACTTCACCACGATCGCCCAGCGGATCTCCAGCGAGGGCGGCGTCGCCGACGTCTCCGGCTACACCGACTACGGCCGCGTCTGGCAGGAGTTCCTGACCGAGATCTCCGACGAACTCGACCCGCGCTCGACCGTGATCGTGCTCGGCGACGCCCGCACCAACGGGCGCGAGCCGCACGCGGAGATCTTCGCCCAGGTCTCCGAGCGGGCCGGGCGCCTCTTCTGGCTGAACCCCGAGCCGAAGCTCTACTGGAACTACGGCGACTCGGTGATGGCCGCCTACGAGCGCTACTGCGACGGCGCCTTCGAGTGCTGGACGACCCGGCACCTGGAGAACTTCGTCGACATCGTCGCCGGCGGCGTGCCGGCCGCCGAGTAGCGGCGCGGCCGGAGATGAGCCGCGCCCTCTTCCTGCGCCACGGCGAGTCGGCCCACAACGCCCACCGCGGCGCCGAGATGCTCGGCGAGGACGAGGGCGACCTGTTGACCGAGCGGGGCGTCGCGCAGGCACGGGCGGCCGCGGCGGCGCTGCGTGACGAGGGCGTGACGCAACTGCTCTGCAGCCCGATGCGACGGGCGCGGGAAACCGCGGCGGCACTGGAGGCGGAGTTGGGCCTGAAGGCCGAGGAGCGCGACTACGTTGGCGAGTGGCGCGTGGGCGAAGGATTCTCGGAGCTGCTCGCTCGGGTGCGACGGCTGCGAGCCGAGCTGGAGGCGGAGGCCGGCGAGCTCAGCGCGGAGGCAGGCGTCGAAGTGGATGCACCAGGCCAGGGCACGTCCCGCACGGCAAGCGCAGTCGGCCTACCGCTGCTGGTCGGCCACGGAATCTTCTTCCGCGTCTTCCTGCTCGACCTCGTGCTTGGCGAGGAGGTAACGAACAGTCTCGACGAAGCCGGTACGGCTCGGGCGATGGAACGGATCTGGCGGATGGGCTCGCACAACTGCGGGCTCAGCGTCTTCGCCCGCGGCGAGAGCCGCTATCCGGGCGGGGCGCCGATCCCCGGCTGGACCTGCCTCACCTGGATGGCGCGGCCGTGGGATCCGCCATGATCGTCCGCGGTTGCTCGTCGGGCGAGAGCTGCCACTGCTCGTTGACCAGCGCCCCGGGTGGCGGCGCGACCGGGCCGGCGAGAAGCGGGTCGTCGGTCTGGCGCATCCAGTCGGCGAGGCGGTCGCGAAGCTCCCCTAGGTCGTCGGCGAAGGCCGGGTCCGCGGCCAGATTGGTGCCCTCGGCGGGGTCGAGGACGAGGTCGTAGAGCTGCTCGCGCGGCACCGGCCGGTCCCCCCAGCCAGCGGCGACCAGCAGCTCCTTGCTCTCGCTGTCGTCGCAGTTGGCGAGGACCGGGAAGCGGTAGTCGTCGAAGCGGCGGATGTACTTCCAGCGTTCGGTGCGGACCGCCCGCTGCGGCTCGTAGGCGGCGTGGTAGGTGACCTCGGCGAAGATCGCCTCGTGCAGGCGCTCCACCTCGCCGCGCACCAGCGGCATCAGCGAGTCGCCCTGCAGCCAGTCCGGCGGCCCCACCCCGGCCAGCTCACAGAGCGTCGGGAAGACATCGAGGTGGCTGACCGGGGCGTCGATCACCTTGCCGCCGCCGAAGCCCGGCCCGCGGACGATCATCATCACCCCGATGCCGCGGTCGAAGAGGGTCGCCTTGGCGCCCGGGAAGGCGATCCCGTGGTCGGTCGTGCAGATCACCAGCGTGTCGTCGACCAGGCCGAAGTCGTGGAGGGCGTGGAGGACGGCGCCGATCCCCTGGTCGAGTGAGCGGGCGCTGGCCTTGAAGGAGGCGATGTCGCGGCGGGTGGCGCGGACGTCGGGGAGGTTGGCGGGCGGCAGCGAGTAGAGCGTGTCGCGGACCGAGGTCGGGGCGGAGAAGTCGCGGTGGGTCTCGAAGAAGCCGACCGACATGAACCAGGGGTCGGCGGGGGCGTCGCGGAGGGCGTCGATCGTCAGCGGCGCCACTTTCTCGGCGTGATTCGAATCGACGGGGAGGATCGCGTCGTAGCCGATCACCTCGGGATCGATCGAGATGTGCTGCTCGCCGATCAGGGTCGAGCGGTAGCCGGCCTGACGCAGCGTGTGGACCCAATGCTGGCCGTAGTCGTTGAGCGCCCAGCCCCGGTGCGCGAGGCCGTTCATGCCGTTGTTGTGGCAGTACTGGCCGGTCAGGAGGCTGGCGCGGCTACCGGAGCAGGTCGGCGCCGCACAGAAGGCCTCGCGGAACAGCACCCCCTGGTCGGCCAGCATCTGGATGTTCGGGGTCGGCACCTGGAAGCCGTAGGGCTGCACGAAACGGCCGGTGTCATGCGAGTGGATGTAGAGGATGTTCGGTGGCCGATCCAAGGCGCTCCTCTCGCTCGGGGGCATGACCCGCGAGGTATCGGGTACTGAAGAGCCTAGCGAGCCTGCGCATTAAGCGCCTTTGTCGATTGACATAGTCGATAATCTCTCGTCGATGCCACCGGACCGCTCCTACATCGTCTGCGCGACGCCGCGAAGCGGCAGCACCCTGGTCTGCCACGCGCTGAGCGAAACCGGCGTCGCCGGCCGGCCGGAGGAGTACTTCGAGGCGCTGCGCCACAGCGGCCGACCGCGGCGGCCGGAGGAATACTTCCTCGGCGTCGAGGACCAGTCGATCCGCGACCATCTAGGCGAGCGGGGGATCGGCAGCGACCCTCCCCCACGTTCGCCGCTTTGGAGCCGCGCCGCCTACGACCGCTACCTCGAGTGGACCTTCGAGGCGGGCACGACCGACAACGGCGTCTTCGGCGCGAAGCTGATGTGGGGCTACTTCAACGACTTCGTCAGCCTCGTCCGCAACATCCCCGCCCACCGCGACACGCCGCTCGCCGAGCTGCTGCCGGAGGTCTTCCCCAACCTCACCTTCGTGCGCGTCGTCCGCGCCAACAAGCTGCGCCAGGCGGTCTCCCTCTGGAAGGCGGTGCAAACGGCGACCTGGCGCGAGGACCAGGCGACCGCCGGCACCGGTTCGGTCGAGGAAGAGGGCTCTCCGCCCTATCGCAGCTTCATCGAGGAGCACCGCCCGCAGCTGCGCTTCCACTACCGGGCTATCGACCACCTGCTCAACCTCCTGATCGCCGAAGAGTCCAGCTGGGACGCCTTCTTCGAACACGCCGGCATCAAACCGGTCCTCGTCCTCTACGAGAACTTCGCCGCCGACTACGAGACCAGCACCCTCAACCTCCTCGACCGCCTCGCCCTCTCCCCTCCCGACGGCTTCGCCTTCGAGCCCCGCATGAAGCGCCAGTCCGACCGAGTCAACGACGACTGGACCCGCCGCTACAGCGAGCTGCGACTGGGCACCGAGTTCGATCTAGTGCCGGTCAAGACCGGCTAGCTCGCGCGTACCAAGCGCTCCTCCGGACATACGTCGGGTTTCAGCCCGCGAGAACTGAACCGAAGCCCTAGTTACCTGAAGGAAACCTGAGCGCGGTGAAGAAATTTTCGGAGTGGACCAAGCACTCCTCACGATGGCGGAGGCAGCTGAGAGCGGCGCTGAATTGCCCGGGCTCTGCCTCTTTGCCGGTGTTCTCAGCGTGTTTGGGACTCCGACCAGCTCTGCAGAGGCAGCGGTCTCGATGAAGCGAAGCATGGCGGACGCAATGTTCCAGTCCGAAAAGCGGCGGTTTGGACGGGGACGAGGCGATACTGCTGCGGAAGCCGAGCAGGCGGCCGGCGCCTACTTGGCTCAGTTCGGATCAGGACTCATCAATGGCTCGGGGGCGCTCTCGCTGAAGGAAGCGGAAGTTGTTGTAACGCCTACCGGCGAGAAGCTAACCGTCCCGATTTTTCGCGTCGACATCGAGTCAATTAGTTCGTGGTTCGTCGGCAATTTCGAGTCTTCCGGAGCGAGCGGTGGGAGCGTGTTTGGCTTCGTAACGTTTCCAGCAGGTGGGAATTGACTCTCGGGTGCACTTTGCCGATCCACGACGCGGGAAGGGAAATCTTCCGCGAGGTGACCTCGGAGATGGATGCCCTGCTCAACAGCTTGCGGTCCGCTCCCGCGATGCCGACTGCCGACCACAGTGAGATCCCAACCACGCCCGGTGTCTACTTATTCTCGAAAGGGGACGAGGCGCTCTACGTGGGGCAGACTCGGAATCTCCGAACGCGATTGAACAATCACACGAACCCGCTTTCCCGAGAGAACAAGGCTTCGTTTGCGTTCTTGGTCGCCAAGACCGAGGCACGAAAAGCTGGCGTTGATCTCAGTCGGACGCGGAAAGTTCTCGAAGGCGATGAAGACTTCGCCAGGCATTTCGGCGAAGCAAAGCTCGGCGTAGCCGAGATGGACGTTCGCTTCATTCAGATGGAGGGAGCGATCAGCCGCAGCATCTTCGAGATCTATGCGTCCCTCACCCTGGACACGCTGCTCTACAACAGCTTCGAGACTCACTAGCGGGCGACTTGAACCCGAGGCTGGGACCTCGTTTGCCGCAATGCACCTACGAGGGGTTGGCCATTTCCTTGGTCGAGGTGCTGGCCTGCCAGGCCTCGGGAGCGGCGGTCAGCTCGCCGACGATCGCCGGCAGCTGGCCGGAGACGAGGTCGGCCATCGTGACCTCCTCGAGGACGGAGCGGAGGCTGGCGCGGACGGCGACCCAGACCTCTTGGAGGTGCTCGGCGCTGCCCTTGTATTCGGTCGCCTCGGGGGCGATCGACTGGACGTTGGCGATCGGGCCCTCGACGGCGCGGACGACATCGGCGACGGTCACTTCCTCCGCGGGTCGGGCCAGCCAGTAGCCGCCTTTGGCGCCGCGGCGGGCACGGACGATGCCGCTGTGCTTGAGCTCCAGGAGGATGTGCTCCAGGAACTGCAGGGGGATGTCCTGGGCTTCCGCCAGCTTCTCGCCCTTGGTCGGGCCCTCGCCGGCGGCGGCCAGCTCGACTGCGGCGCGGACGGCATAGTCCGCTTTGGCTGAGACGCGCATAGCGGCTAGTAAATCAATCCGCGGGGAGCGTCTCGTCGAGCGCGGACGTTTGGGCTTCCTCTTGCTGCCGCCGCAGCTCGCGATGGCGGTTGACGCGGTGCGGCAGGTAGAGCACGAGGCCGAGGCCGACGGCGGCGATCGCGGCGGCGATCGGCCATACGGTCGGGTCGCCCTTCTGGACCGTGACGATCCCGGAGCCGATCAGCACGACGCCCAGGGCGGTGCGGATGAACCCCGTCGGCGCCCTGTCGGAGAGGGCGGCGCCGATGATCACGCCGGGGATCGAGCCGAGGAGGATTTCCCCGGCGAGGCCGAAGTCGACGTTGCCGCCCACCCAATGGGCGATCCCGGCCGCCCAGAGCAGCACCGCGGCGTGGAAGACGTCGGTGCCGACCACCTTCTTCGGCGCCAGGCGGTAGACGGCGATCAGCAGGATCGCGATCACGGTGCCGGAGCCGGCCGAGGTGACGCCGATCACGAACCCGGTGGTGGCGCCGATCACGATCGCCGCGAGCTTGTGACGCCGCTCGACGTCGAAGCGATCGCGCTCCTCGATCAGACCGCGCAGGATCAGCGCCCGGGTCAGGGTGATGACTCCGACCATCAGCAGGGTGCCGCCGAGCACCGCGTAGACGAGTTCGTTGAGGCGGTCCTCGCCGACCTGGTCCTGGACGTAGGAGACGAAGGCGACGCCGGCGACCGCGGCCGGGACGCTGCCGGTGGCCAGCCAGCGGACCAGCTCCATGTTCACCGTCTTCATCCGGAAGTGCCGCCAGCCGCCGACGGTCTTGGTGACCGCCGAGTAGAAGATGTCGGTGCCGATCGCCGTGGTCGGCTGGATCCCGAAGATCAGGATCAGCAGCGGGGTCATCAGGGAACCACCGCCCATGCCCGTCATGCCGACGAGCACGCCGATGCCCAATCCGAAGAGGACGATTGCCGGGTCCATGGTGTTTTTTTGCCGCGCGGGGTGCTTATCGACTTTCCCGACTGCCTAGGTCGGGAGCGCGGCGTGCGGCAGGATACCAGCGATGTCCATCTCGATCAGGGGCCTCGGCCACTCCTACGCGGAGCTGGAGACGATCGCCCGACTCGACCTCGAGGTCCCGGGTGGCGGCGTGGTCGGGCTGGTCGGTCCCTCCGGCTGCGGCAAGTCGACGCTGCTGGAGCTGATCTGCGGCCTCCGCGAGCCGAGCGCGGGCGCGATCGAGGTCGAGGGGGCGACAGCGCCGCCGGAGCGGCTGAGGCGCTGCGCCTTCATGCCGCAGCGCGACGCCCTGCTGCCCTGGTACTCGGCGCTCGACAACGCCTCGCTGGCGCTGCGCAACCGCGGTCGGGGCCGCGCCGAGGCTCGGGCCGAGGTGGCGCCGCTGTTCGCGCATTTCGGCCTCGCCGGCTTCGAGCGGACGCGGCCGGCCGAGCTGTCAGGGGGAATGCGGCAGCGGGTTGCCTTCCTGCGCACTTTCGCGGCCGGCAAGCCGGTGCTGGCGCTGGACGAGCCCTTCGCGGCACTTGACGCCATCACCCGCGCCGAGATGCAGGGCTGGCTGGCAGCGGCGCTGCGCGAGGACCCGCGTACGGTCGTCCTGGTCACCCACGACGTCGAGGAGGCGCTCTACCTCTCCGATCGCGTCGCCGTGCTCTCGCCGCGCCCGGCCAGGATCGTCGCCGAACTGCCCTCCCCCGCCCCCCGCGCACCCGATCGCGACGCAGCGGTCACCGCGGCGCAGTTCGTCGCCGCCCGGGAGCAGGCGACCGCGGCGCTGAAGGAGGCGAGCGCGTGAGGCCTTCCCCGCCAACCCCGCGTCGCGACCAGCGTTTCCGACTTCTTACGTGCCATGGGACGTACGAAGTCGGGAACGCTGCGGTCTTGCCAGCGAGTCGGGCTCTCTCCCGAGGACGGTCGGCCTCATGATCGAGGCGAGGCGCTGGGTGCTCCCGGCGCTGCTGCTCGCGGCGCTCGTCGGGGCCTGGCAGGTGGCCGCCTCGACTGGGTTCCTGGCCGAAGTGCTGGGGCTCGAAGAGTTCCTCGTCCCCTCCCCGGCGGAAATCGCCAGCTCGCTCTGGGAGAGCCGCTCGCTGCTGGCGGAAAACGCCTGGGTGACGCTGCGGGAGATCTTGCTGGGGCTCGGTTGCGCGCTCGCGGCCGGCGTCGGCTTCGCGGTCCTGATGCACCTCTCGGGCCTGCTCCGCGACGCCGCCTACCCGCTGATCGTCGCCTCGCAGACGGTGCCGATCGTGGTGATTGCGCCGATCCTGCTGGTCTGGCTCGGCTACGGGATCGGGCCGAAGGTCGTGGTCGTGGCGCTGATCTGCTTCTTCCCGATCACCGTCAACGTCCTCGCCGGGCTGCGCTCCGCCGACCCCGAGGCACTGAAGATGATGCGCAGCCTCGACGCCTCGCGAGTGGCGCTGCTGCGACGGGTCGAGGCACCCGGCTCGCTGCCGTCGTTCTTCACCGGCACCAAGATCGCCGTCGTCGTCGCCCCGATCGGCGCCGTCTTTGGCGAGTGGGTCGGCGGCAGCTCCGGGCTGGGCCACATGATCCTCACCGACAACGCCCAGCTCGAGGTCGCGCGGGAGTTCGCCGCGGTCGTCGTGCTCTCGGCGATGGCGCTGGTCCTGATCGGCCTCGTCGCCCTCGTAGAGCGACGCGTCGTCGCTTGGCGATAGAACACAGGGCATGAAGCCGCCCCGGATCACGGCGCTTGCCGCCGTTCTCGCCCTGCTCGCCCTCGCTCTCGGGCTCGCCGCCTGCGGCAGCAAGTCGGAGGACGTCAGCGGCGAAGCCGAACCATTCAGCCTCACGCTCGACTTCTACCCAAACCCCGACCACGCGGGGATCTTCACCGCCGAGAAGCTCGGCTACTTCGAGGAAGCCGGCCTCGACGTCTCGATCGCGACGCCCGCCGACCCGGCGGCGCCGCTGAAGCAGGTCGCCGCCGGACGCACTGACCTGGCGATCTCCTACGAGCCCGAGGTGACGATCGCCCGCGACAAGGGGCTCGACGTGGTCGCGATCGGGGCCCTCGTCAACCGGCCGCTGACCTCGCTGATCTGGCTCGGCAAGTCCGGGATCAAAGGCGTCGGCGACCTCGCGGGCAAGACCGTCGCCTACGCCGGCATCCCCTACCAGGAAGCCTTCATGAAGACGATCCTCGGCCGGGTCAACCTCTCGCTTTCCGACGTCAAGCTCGTCAACGTCGGCTTCGGACTGCTGCCGGCGCTGGTCGGCGGCAGTGCCCAGGCGATGCTCGGCGGATACAGCAACGTCGAGGGCGTCGACCTGCGCCAGCGTGGCAAAGACCCGGTCGTCACCCCGGTCGACCAGCTCGGCGTGCCGACCTACGACGAGCTGGTCCTGGTCGCCAACCGTGAGGTGCTCGAAGCCGAACCAGACCGCTACCGGCTCTTCATCGCCGCCCTCGAACGCGGCACCGACGCCGCCGTCGCCCAGCCCAAGATCGCGACCGATGCCGTGACCGAAGCGAACCACGACCTCGATCCCAAGCTGACCGAAGCCGAGGTCGCGGCGACCCTGCCGCTGCTCGGCACCCGCACCGACGGCAAGCCCTTCGGCTACATGGATCCCGCCGAGTGGGAGACCTTCGCCGGCTGGATGCGCGACAACGGCCTGATCGAGTCGCTGCCGACCGCGGCCGAACTGCTCAGCAACGCCTATCTGCGCGGCGATATCCCCGAATAGCCGGCGAGCGTGCCCTCGGCCAGGAGGCGACTGACCTCGCTGGCCGGCATCGCCGCGTGGAAGAGGTGGCCCTGCGCGTAGTCGCAGCCGAGCCGCCGCAGCTCCGCCAGCTGGACCTCGTTCTCGACTCCCTCGGCGATCACCTCGAGCGAGAGGGCCCGGGCCATGCCGATGATCGCCTCGACGATCGCGGTGCGCTCCTGTTCGATCCCGAGCCCGTCGACGAAGGAGCGGTCGATCTTCAGCGCGTGGAAGGGGAAGCGGTTGAGATAGGCCAGCGATGAGTAGCCGGTGCCGAAGTCGTCGAGGACGAGCCGCACGCCGATCTCGTTGAGCGCCTCCAACGAGGCGATCGCCGCCGCCGACTCCTCGACGAGGACGCTCTCGGTTATCTCCAGCCGCACGTGACATGGGTCGAGGCCGGTGCGGGCGACGATCTCAGCGACCGTCGCCGGCAGGTCCCGGTGGGCGACCTGGCGGGCGGAGAGGTTGACGGCGACGTCGAAGGGGCGGGCGTCGGGGCGCTGCTCATGCCACTCGATCACCTGCCGGCAGGCGCGCTCCTGCACCCAGCGACCGATCGGCTCGATCAGGCCGCTGTCCTCGGCAATCGAGACGAACTCGGCCGGGTCGAGCAGGCCGCGCTCGGGGTGGCGCCAGCGAACCAGGGCCTCGAGGCCGCTGATCTCGCCACTGCGCAGGCCGACGACCGGCTGGTAGTGGAGGGTCAGCTGCTCGCCGTCGAGGGCGTGGCGCAGCTCGCGTTCGGTTTCGAGGCGACGCTTGGCGCTGGCTCGCATCTCCGCGTCGAAGAGGACGCAGAGCGAACGGCCCTTTTCCTTGGCCCGGTACATCGCCGCGTCGGCGTCGCGAATCAGCAGCTCGGCGTCGGCGGCGCCGAGGTCTGCCGGGCGGGCGACGGCGACGCCGATGCTGGCGCTGACGAAATGGTCGACGCCGTCGAGGGAGAAGGGCTGGGCGAAGGCGGCGGCGACGCGGTCGGCGATCGCGACGGCCTCGCCTTCGTCGGCAAGACGGTCGATCAGGACCCCGAACTCGTCGCCGCTGAAGCGCGAGACGACGTCGCCCGGGCGCAGGTGGTCGCGCAACCGCGGTGCTACCGCGCGCAGCAGTGCGTCGCCGGCGTGGTGGCCGAGGCTGTCGTTGATCAGCTTGAAGTGGTCGAGGTCGAGGAAGAGGATCCCGACCGGGGAGCCGGAGACGAGGGCGCGTTTGAGCGAGCCGTTGAGGGCGTCGATGAAGCTGAGCCGGTTGGGCAGGCCGGTGAGAGCGTCGTGGAGGACGCGGTGGCGCAGCGCCTGATCGGCGCTGTGGCGCTCGATTGCGTCGGCGAGGACGTTGGCGGCGGCCTGCACAAAGGGAATGTCCTTGGCGCTCAGCCGGCCCGCCTCGGCCGAGTGGACGTCGAGCACGCCAAACGGGTGGTCCTTGCCGTCGATCGTGACGGCGAGACTGCTGGCGGCACCGAAGACGCGCAGAACCGGCGGCATCGTGAAGCGTTCCTCGCCCGTCCAGTCGGAGACGACGGCGGGGACGCCGCTCTCGAGCGCGGCGCCGACGTGTGAATCGCGAGCGGCGGAGACGCGTCGGCCGGCACCGACCACCTCGTCCTCGAGGCCGGCGCGGAGATTGAGGCGGCGGCCGTCGCGGCCCAGCACCCAGACGCAGGCGCTGTGGATCCCGTCGATCTCGCCGATCAGCGAGGCGGCAGCGCGCATCAGCGCCTCAGGATCGCCGTCCTGCAGCGCCCGCTCGCCGAGCTTGGCGACGACCGCCTGCTGAGCAACCGCCCGCTGCAGCTCCCGCTCGGCCTGCTTGCGCTCGGTGATGTCGTAGAGGACGCCGTGCCAGACGGGCACCCCGTCCTCGTCGGCCTCGAGCACCGCCTCGTCGAGCATCCAGCGCACGTCGCCGTCGCGCGTATAGAGCCGGTACTCGACCGGGGGCGTGTTGCGGCTGCCGAGGAAGTCCTTGCTTTCGTTGGCGATCGCCCGCTCGTGATCGTCGGGGTGCAGCAGCCGCGCCCAGAGGCCGGGATCGGCCTTGAACTGGTCGGCGGTGTAGCCGAGGATCTCCTCGACCTGGGGGCTGACGTAGCGCCAGGCGCCGCTCTCGCCCATCTCCGCCGTGTAGACGATCACCGGCAGGCGCTCGACCAGTTGCCGGTAGTCGTGCCCTCCAGCCGAGATCTGATCGAGGAATTCATTGACCTCTTGCTGAGGCCAGTTCCTTTCCCCTTGCTTGCCCATTCGCGTCGTTATCGACAGAACGTCCAACCCCTTGACCGCACGTCTGTCCAGGCACGAATACGTGCAGCTCGGCGACCCAGATCAGGCCAGGGTGGAACCCCGTCAGGGGAGTCTCAAGCGGCGAGGCGCAGGGGTGGTCCCTGGGAGATCTTCCGGTGGAGCCCGGCCAGGGTCAGCGAGCCGACCAGGCCGCGATAGGGCTCATAGGGCGCGTAGAACTCTTCCACCTCGGGCACCGTTGCCCGGCGACCGAGCCCGGCGAGGCGACCGACCAGCTTGATGTAGCCGAGGTCGCCGGCCGGCAGCGCATCCATCTCGCCGCGGCCGAACAGCTGCAGGCACTGCACGGTCCAGGGCCCGATCTGCGGCATCCCCAGCAGCCTCCGGTCCGCGGCCGGCGTCTCGATCGGGCAGCGACCGCCGGCTACCGCGCGTGCCAGCCGCCAAAGCGCCAGCGCCCGATTGGGCGAGAGGTCCATCGACTCCAGTTCCGCCGGCGCCCGGCTGGCAATCGTCGCCGCGTCGGGAACGTCGCGCAGCTGCTGACGCCCCTCCCCCAGCCGCGCCCCCCAGCGGCCGACGATGCGCCGCTCGATCCCAACCGCGCGCTGCGCCTCGATCAGCTGCCCGACCACCGCCGCCGCCAGCGCCTCCCAGGGCCAAACCCGCAGCCGCGGCCGGAAGCTCGGCATCCGCCGGATCAGCGGCGCGAGCAGGGGATCGCGTCGGAAGCGGCGATGGAAATCACCGAGGTCGTAGTCGACGCCGAGCACGAAGCGCATCCGCTCGATCGCGACCTCCAGCTGCTCGCTCCCCGCGGGCGCCACCTCGCCAGCGGCCGCCCCGCGAGGGCCCGGCCGGACCTCCTCCGGCTCGACCGCCTCGGCTCGCAGCAAGACGCGGCCGTCGCGCACCTGCCAGGCGCGCGCCAGGACCGGCGCCCCCTCGACGTGCAGCAGTCGCGTCGCCACCCCCGCGGCGATCCGCAAAGTCCGATCGTCGCTGCCGCGCGGCAGGCGGTAGGGCGCGGGCGGCCGCACCTCGGCGGTCAGCTCGCCGGCGCCTCGGGGCCGGGCCGTCATCGCCGGCCGGCGCTCAGCGCCCGAGCAGGTGGACGTCGACGAGGAAGGAGCGACTGGCGACGACGTTCTCGCGCCGGCGTCGGCGCGGCAGCCGTCGCGTCGAGGCGGTCCGACTGCCCACCGCGGTCACGGCTCGAACCGCCGCGACCGTCGCGGCGCCGGCGAGGACCCCACCGGCGGCGGCCAGCGCCGCCGATTTGACCTCGCCGCGAAGCACCGGCGTCGCTGCCTCCTCGTAGGGCAGCGGCAGAGCCCGCACGGGCTCCGCTTCGCCCGGAAAAGCGTCTTCCTCGGCGACGACCTCGCCCTCTAGCTCGAAATCGCTCAAGACAGCGACTTTAGCGACCCCCCAAGTCGCCTCCCCCTCGCACTCACCGCAAACTGCGGGCAACCTGTGCGGTACCAGCGGCGGCTGGCGGGAGGCCGAGGGGGGTCTGCCAAGCCTCCCCGCTGTTGCGCAGGCGGACCCCCCTCGCGTCCCTACAACCCCCGCTCGTACACCCGGTACTTCTTGACGATCTCGCCGCCCATCGCTTCGAGGCCGCGGTTCATCGCCTCGTTGGTCTCGAGGATCCAGCCGGCCTCGCCGTGGTCCTGCCTGGTCCGTTCGGCGGCTTCGAAGTGGGCGATGTAGAGGGCGGCGGCGACGCCGGTGTGCTGGTACTCGGGCTTGACCCCGAGGAAGCCGACCCGGACCCGGTCGCAGATCCTGCCTTTGTTCAGCCAGTGCCACCAGCCGAACGGGAGGATCCTGCCCTTCATCCGCTTGAGGACCTGGTTGATGTCGATTGGCGTGATCGCGATCGCGATCGTCTCGCCGTCCTTTTCGGCGACCATGAACCATTCCGGCTGATAGACGAGCTGCAGGTCGAAGGCGTAGGTGTCGAGGTCCTCCTTCGAGTACGGCACGAATCCCCAGTTGTCGGCCCAGGCGGCGTTGTAGATCTCGGCGAAGCCGTCCATCTCCCGGCGCAGGTGCCGGCGCGACATCTTGCGGATCGTCACCCCGTGCTCGGTTTTCGCCCGCTGGTCGAGTTCCTCGAGCACCGGCAGCAGCGTCGTGCCGCGATTGGAGACGTCGAGGGTCCACGAGTAGAGGTCCATCGCCTTCTCCAGGCCCGCCCCCTCGCAGAGCCGTTGGTAGTAGGCCGGGTGCCAGGGCTGGCGGATCAGCGGCTCCAGCTCGTGGCCCTCGATCAGGATTCCGCTCTCCTCGTTCATCGAGAAGTCCATCGGCCCGACGATCCGGTCGCAGCCCCGCTGGCGCAGCCAGTGGGAGGCGGCGTCGAGCAGCGCCTTCATCACCTCCGGGTCGTCCTCGAGATCGAGGAAGCCGAACATCCCCCAGCGGCTCTCGTGGTACTCGTTGAAGGCGCGATCGATCTGGGCGCTGACCCGCCCGACCACGCGCCCGTCGCGCCAGGCGAGGAAGTACTCGGCCTCGCCGTGCTTGAAGTACGGGTTGAGACGCCGATTGAGGAAGAGCTGCCGCTCGAGTTTCAGCGGCGGGATCCAGGGCGTCCCGGCGTGCAGCCGGTAGGGCAGGTCGACGAAGCGCTTCAGCGCCCCGGGACCGCGGGCGACGCGTATCGAGACGCTTGCCATGAGGGCGGCAACCTACACTCTCGGACCATGAGCGAGACCGCGAAGGCCCCGGTCGACGTCTTCGCGAAGGTGCGCGAACACGACCGCCTCGAGCAGCTCGAAGCGGCCAAGCAGCACGACCTCCTCCCCTACTTCCGCCTGCTCACCTCGCAGGCCGGCCCGGTGGTCGAGATGGAGGGGCGGGAGACGATCATGCTCGGCTCCAACAACTACCTGGGGCTGACCGGCGACGAGCGGGTCAAGGCGGGTGCCCGCGAGGCCCTGGAGACCTTCGGCACCGGCGTCACCGGCTCGCGCCTGCTCAACGGCACCACCCCCCTGCACCTCGACCTCGAGCGCGAGCTGGCCGAGTGGATGCGGGCCGAGGACGCGATCGTCTACACGACCGGCTACCAGTCCAACGTC
>JBEVJP010000002.1:0-5100 GCA_040510155.1 Solirubrobacterales bacterium
CCGATCTTGAACGGGATTCGGAGCTTGATCCGGTCCCACTGGACCCGGCCGGCGTCGGTCTTCTTCCACTGGAAGAAGCCGACCGTAACCGCGATCAGCACCGGCAGCAGGATGTACCAGTACCCGGTGACCAGGTTTGAGGCGCCGACGGTGATCCTGGTCAGCAGCGGCAGGCTGGCGTCCTCGCCCGGTGTATCGGCGGCGATCTCCTCGAAGACCCCAGCGAAAACGGGCACGATGAAGGCCACGACCGCCAGCATCACGACTAGCGCGAGCGCGAACACGAAGCTCGGGTACAGCATTGCCGCCCGGATCTGGCGCCTGAGGGCGTCGAGCTTCTCGAGGTGGAAGGCGACGCGCTCGAGCACATCCTCGAGCCTGCCCGAGCCCTCGCCGGAGCGGACCATCGAGCGGAACAGCTGGTCGAACACCTTCGGCTGGCGATCCATCGCGTCGGCGACGGAGCTGCCCGCCTCGACGTCCTTACGCAGGCCGACGATCGCCTCCTTCAGCCTCTCGTCGTCGGTCTGGTCCTCGAGCGTGTAGAGCGAGCGCAGCATCGGCATCCCTGCCGCGATCAGCGTCGCGAACTGGCGGGCGAACACCGCCATCTCGCGCATCTTGATGCCCCCCGAGACCAGCTCCTCCAGCCGGAACGCTTCCTTTTGCTCGGACACGTCGAGCACGATCAGGCCCTTTGCCCGCAGCTGCTCGGTCACGTGGGCCTTGGTCTCCGCATCGAGCTCGCCGCGTGAGGGGACGCCGGCGACGTCGACCGCCCGGAAGGCGAAGGTGCTCACCGCTCAGCCCCCACGGCGGCGGCCGGTCCGTTCTGGCGCAGCTCGGGCTGCTCGGCACCGGCGGGCCCGCCCTGGGCCGGCTGGACGGGACCAAGGAGCCGCTTCAGCTCCTCGGGCACGGAGGCGCGCTGCTCGGCGAGTTGCTGGGTGATGAGGTTGGATCGGACCAGCTGCGCCAGGTGCGCGTCCATCGTTTGCATCCCGATCGAGCCCGAGGTCTGGATCGCCGAGTAGATCTGGTGCGTCTTCCCCTCGCGGATCAGGTTGCGAACCGCCGGGGTGGGCATCAGCACCTCGCAGGCGACGATGCGGCCGCGGCCGTCGGCTGTCGGCAGAAGCTGCTGGGTGACGATGCCCTGGAGGGCGATCGAGAGCTGCATCCGCACCTGCCCCTGCTGACCGGCCGGGAACACGTCGATGATCCGGTCCACGGTCTGCGCCGTGGACTGGGTGTGCAACGTCGCGAACACGAGGTGCCCGGTCTCAGCCGCGGTCAGCGCGGTCGAGATCGTCTCCAGATCGCGCATCTCTCCGACCAGGATCACGTCGGGGTCCTCGCGCAGCGCCGACTTCAGCGCCAGCGCGAAGTCGTCGGCGTCGGCGCCGATCTCGCGCTGGTTGACGACGCACTTGCGGTGCGGGTGCAGGTACTCGATCGGGTCCTCGATCGTGAGAATGTGCTCGCTGCGCTCGCGGTTGATGATGTCGACCATCGCCGCCAGGGAGGTCGACTTGCCAGAGCCCGTCGGCCCGGTGACGAGCACGAAGCCGCGGGGCTTGCGGGTGAGCTCCTCCAGCACCGGCGGCAGCTTCAGGTCGGCGAGCTTCGGGATCTCGTGGGGGATGCGGCGGAAGGCGGCGCTGATCGTGCCGCGCTGGAAGAAGCAGTTGACCCGGAAGCGGGCGACGCCGGGGATGGCGTAGGCGAGGTCGAGCTGCTTGTTGGACTCGAACCGCTTGCGCTGCTCGTCGTTGAGGATGCTGTAGACGACGTCGCGGGTGTGCTGCTCGCTGAGCTTGCCGTACTCGTCCAGGGGCACGATCTGGCCCCGGATCCGGATCGCCGGCGGGAAGGCGGGGCTGAGGTGCACGTCGGAGGCGCCTTCGGAGGTCATCCTCTCGAGCACCTCGGCGAAATCGAACGGCCGCGACCCCGGCTGTGCCTGCGTCTGGGGCTGTGCCGCCGCAGGGGGCGGAGCCGGCGTAGAGGGCTGTGCCGGCTGCGGCTCGGCCTGCGGCTGCGGCTGTGCAGGCGTCGCGGGCCGGGCCGGCTGCGGCTCGGCCTGCTGCGGCTGGACCTCTGTATGCGGGGCGTCCATCTTTCTCCTTTGTCGTCCTCAGGCGCGTTCAACTTGAGCGCTGGCCTCTTGTTGGTGGCCGGGGCCCGCCTCAGCTCGCTACGCGCACCACCTCTTCGATGCTGGTGACGCCGTCGCGCACCTTCTCCAGGCCCGCCTCGCGCAGGGTTCTCATCCCTTCTTCGCGGGCGACGGCTCCGATCTCCGCCTCGGCAGCGCCCTCGACGATCATGTCCTTGATCCGCTCGTTCATCGCCATCACCGAGTAGATCCCGACGCGGCCGCGGTAGCCCACACCGAAGCAGCGCTGGCAGCCGACCGCCTCGTAGGCCTCCAGGTCGGCTCCCAGCCTGAAGCCGGACTCGGCCAGCGAGTTCTGCGGCACAAGCACTCGGTTCTTGCAACCGGGGCAGAGCAGCCGCGCCAGACGCTGGGCGACGACGCAGTCGACCGCTGAGGACGTGAGAAACGACTCGATACCCATCTCGGTCAGCCGGCTGATCGCGCCAGGAGCGTCGTTGGTGTGCAGCGTCGTCAGCAGCATGTGCCCCGTCATCGCCGCCTCGATCGCGATCCGGGCAGTCTCGGCGTCCCGGACCTCGCCGACCATGATCACGTCGGGGTCGGCCCTCAGCACGGAGCGCAGGCCGGTTGCGAAGTCGAGCCCGGCCTTGCGCTGGACTCCGATCTGCTTCACGCCCTGGAGCTGGTACTCGACCGGATCCTCGATCGTGACGATGTTTCGGTCGGGCTCGTTCAGGCTTTGAAGCGCCGCGTAAAGGGTCGTCGATTTGCCCGAGCCGGTCGGCCCGGTGACGAGCACCGCGCCGTGGGCCTGGGAGAAGGCGGACTCGAAGCGAGTCCGGCCAGCCCCCGTCAGCCCGAGCTCGTCCAAGGTCCGCAGCGCGGAGGACCCGTCGAGGATGCGAATCGTGGCGGCCTCGCCCTTCTGCGTCGGCAGCGTGGTCACGCGCAGGTCCACTCGGCGGTCCTCGATCGTGACCGCGACCCTGCCGTCCTGGGGCATGCGCTTCTCGGCGATGTCGAGCTCGCTCATGATCTTCACCCTCGAGACGACCCCCGCCACCATCCGCTTCGGCACCCGCGCCGCCTCCCGGAGCACCCCGTCGAGCCGGAAGCGGATCCGCATCTCCCCCTCCTGCGGCTCGAAGTGGATGTCGGAGGCGCCCTCCGTGACGGCCTGCCCGAGGATGCTGTTGACGAGCTTAATCACGGGGGCGTCCTCGGCGGAAGCGCGGATGTCGGTGACGTCAGCGGGCTCGGCATCCTCGCCGTCCTCGTCCTCATGGTCGGCGATCGCCTCGGCGACGGTGCTCTGCAGGGTGCTGAGCCGGCCGACCAGCGCCTCGATGTCGGCCGCGGGCGCAACCGCGACCACGCAGTTGAAGCCTGTGGCCATCTGCACGTCGTCGATCGCGACGACGTTGGTCGGATCGGCGATCGCCAGCTGCAGCGTGCTCTCACTGACGAACCCGACCGGGACCGCCATCAGGCGGCGCGCGGCCTTGACCGAGATCAGGTTCGCCGCCGCCATGTCCACCTGGAAAATCGCCAGGTCAATGAAGTCGAGGCCGTAGCGCTCGGCCACCGCGCGCGAGAGCTGCTCGGCGCTGATCGCGCCCTGCTCGAGCAACAGCGCCTCTGGCGGATGCCCGGCGGTCCGGGCCTGCGTAATCGCCTGCTGGACCTGCTCGGAGGACGCGAAGCCGAGCTCTGCGATGACGTCCGCGAGGAAGCCGCCCGAGTGTCCTCGGCGCTGCGGCGGGATCAAGCCCGGGGCGCTTGGCTCCGCCCGGGGAGGGGCCGGCGGAGGCTGGGCCTGCGGCGGGCGGGCCGGGGGCTGCGGCTGCGGGGGCGGCCGCTCCGGGGGAGGCTCCGTTCGCGGGGGCTCCGCGCCCGGGGACTCCGTCGGGGGTGGCCCCGGCGGCGGTTGCTCCGCCGGCGGTTGCTCCGGGGGCTTCGGAGGCTTCTCTCTGGGCTGCGGCTGCGGCGGCGGCTGTCGCGGCCGCGCCTTCGGGGGCTCCGGCGGGGGAGCGCTCTCCTCCGCGGGAACCTGATCCGGGTCAGGGACCGGCTGCAGGTAGTCCGGCAGTTCCCGCGGGCTCACGGGGACCTAGCCGGGGTGGTAGGGCAGGCTTTCCTTACCCGAGTAGACCGCGTCGCGCACCGCCTGCACGATGCTCTGGGAGCTGCGGAAGCCGTAGCTCACTTGCGCCTGCGGAACATCTCCGCCGGCGCTGCGCGGCCGGATCACGACCAGCGCCGGGACGCGGTTGAGGCCGACTGCCTCGGTCACGCGGGAGTAGCGGGCCAGGTTCTTGGCGCGGATGACGAAGGTCGTGATCGTTTTGGCATCGGCCGAGAGCGAGCGCACCGAGCGGCGCACGAGTTGATCGTCGATGCCGCCGTTCCTGACCACGAGCAGGACGGTGGCGTCCCCGCGCGCCCAGGAGACGACCATCTCCTTCGGCAGGCCGGGGCCGGGCACCAGGGCCTCCGGCGTCACCGTGGCGGCGCCGGAGGGAGCCGAGGACGGGCCGGCCGCGGCTGCGGGCGCAGTGGCCTCTGGGGCCGTGGCGTCCGGGGTGGAGGTCGCGGACGGATCCAGCCCGGTCGCCGAGGAGGCCGAGGCGCCCCCCGCGCTCGGAGGCTCCTCCTGCTTGGAGCCGCTGAAGACGCGGGTCGTGAGCATCAGCCCCGTGAACACGAGAAGCACGCCGATGACGGCGATCTGCGCAACCGGGTTGTCGTTGATGGCCCGTCTCATGGTTCAACCCTTAGCTCGACAGAAGCGTGCGAAAGCTTGAGCGCAGCCGCCCCATTCCCAGCCGCATCGCGCTAGCAGTTCGAGTCGGGCGGGACGGTGCTGGCGCCGCCCGTGCACTCGACGTAGCGGTCCCGCTTGTAGATGATGATCACGTCGACGTCCGGGTTCGGGAGGTTCGCATCGGAGGTGAGGAGCGCGGTGCCGAACGTCTCCA
>JBEVJP010000003.1:0-3889 GCA_040510155.1 Solirubrobacterales bacterium
CACACCGGGGCCGCCCGCGCCGCGGTCGAGAACATGATGCGGACGCTGTCGGTGGAGTGGGCCCGCTTCGGAGTTCGAACCGTCGCCGTCGCGGTCGGCCAGTTCGACACCGAGACGCTCCGCACCAAATACCCGGTGGCGGTGGTCGAGAACGTCGCCGGCACGGTGCCTCTGGGGCGGCTCGGGACCGAGGAGGAGATGGCGTGGCTGATCGCCTACCTCGCCTCGCCCGCCGGCGACTTCTACTCGGGCTGCGTGATCACCATCGACGGCGCCCGCGACAACTGGTTCGGCGCCTGGCCCCCGGGCGGAGCTGCGGACGAAGGCGGCGAGCCGCTGAAGGAGCAGCGCCGCGAGGACTAGCCGCCCAGGCGCGCCCGGAGCCACGAGCGCACCGCGCCGGCGACCGCGTCGAGGTCCGCCTTGAGGCCGTGGTTGCCGGCGACCTTGACCACCTCGCGTCCCTTGGCCGGGGTGGGCATCCCGAAGGGGTCGCTCTCGCCCTGGACGACGAGCACCGGGACCTTGACGGCATCCAGCTCCTCGATGCGGCTCTTCTCGGGCTTGCCCGGGGGGTGCACGGGAAACGCCAGGCAGAGGACGGCTTCGGCCCCGGCCTCCGCGGCGGTGCGGCATGCGACCCGCGCGCCGAGCGAACGGCCGCCGGCGACCAGGGGCAGGCCCTTCAGCTCCTTCTCGCGTAGCGCGGCGATCACCGCCAGCCAGGCGGCGTCGAGCTGCTTCGCCGGCGCCGGGGCCTTGCGCCCGGCGACGCGGTAGGGCTGCTCGACCAGCGCGACGGCGAAGCCCTCTTCCCGGGCGGCCTCGGCGGCGGCCTGGACGTCGACGGCCTCGACCCCGCCTCCGGCCCCATGCCCCAGCACCAGCGCTCCTACCGCCTTGCTTGCGGTGTTCAGATGTGCCCGGGCGGGCCCGTGCGGCGTGTCGATCTCGAGCGTCTTCGTCACTCCTGAATGGCGGCCGCGGCGAGGACGATCAGCGCGGCTCTGCGGCCTACGAGTACATCCCCGTGAACTGTCCGCCGGTGACATTGATGACCTGGCCGTTGATGTAGTTGGCGTACTCCGAACAGAGAAACATCACGGGGCCGGCGGCCTCCTCGGGCTGCGCCGGGCGGCCGAGCGGGATCATCATCGAGGCCATGCTTCGCATCTGCTCGGGGATGCCGAGCTCGACCTTCTCGGTCGAGTCGCCCGCGGCCTCCATCGTCTCGCCCTTCTCCTTGGCCTGGGTCAGCCGGGTCTCGACGAAGCCGAAGGCGACCGCGTTGCAGTTGACCTTCAGCGGTCCCCACTCCTTGGCGAGGGTCTTGGTCAGGCCGGTGACGCCCGCCTTGGCCGAGGAGTAGTTGGCCTGGCCGGCGTTGCCCATCGTGCCGGAGATCGAGCTGACGTTGACGATCTTGCGGAACACCTCCTCGCCCTTGTCGCGCTCGGCTTTGGCGGCCTCGCGCCAGGTGGGGGCGAGGGCGCGGATCATGCGGAAGGGGACGATCGTGTGGATGTCCAGCATCGCCTGAAACTGCTCGTCGCTCATCTTGTGGACGACGCCGTCCCAGGTGTAGCCGGCGTTGTTGACGACGGCGTCGACGCTGCCGAAGGCGTCGTTGGCGGCCTTGACCAGGTCGTCGCAGGCGCCGGGCTGGGTCAGGTCCCCGGCGAACACGGCCGTCTCGCCGCCGATCTCCTTCGCGGCCTCCTCGGCCACGTCGCCGTCGAGGTCGTTGATCAGCACCTTGGCGCCCTCGCTGGCGAACAGCTCCGCCGTGGCGCGGCCGATGCCGCGCGCCGAGCCGGTGATGATCGCGCTCTTACCGTCAAGCAGTCCCAAGTCTTCGTCTCCTTGTGGCGTTTTGGGTGGACGCGGATTGTTACCCGAAATCCTGGGAAGCCAGCTCCCCAGCCCTTCTAGAAGCTGTAGGTGGCGATCCCGTTCGCGACCAGCGTGCCCTCGGGGTCGCGCGCCTCGACCTCGCAGAAGCTGAGCTGGCGGCCCCGCTTCACGACCCTGGCCTCGGCGCGCAGGTCGCACGCGCGGGCCGCGGAGATGAAGTTGACCGAGAGAGCCACCGTCGCGCCCGAGGGTGATTCGGGCACCTCGTCGATGGCCCAGGCTGCGACGGTGGCGGCGGTGTCGATCAAGGTGCTGATGGCACCGCCGTGGACGACGTCGCCCATCGTCACCAGCTCATCCTTGAACGGCATCGCCAGCACCGCCCGGTCGACCTCGATCTCCTCGATCGCGATCCCGAGTGCTTTTGCGTGCGGCGAGTGGGGGATGAAGGCCTCGACCAGCGCGATCCGCGTCTGCTGGTTCTCGCTCACATGCCCCGGCGCTCAGCTGATCGTGATCAGCTTCGACAGGCCCGCCTTGCAGACGAACTTGCCGACGGTCAGCTTCTTGGCCTTGACCTGAAGGTATTGGTCCGCGGTCGGGGGGCTGGCGAGCTTCGCGCTCAGCTTCCAGGTGCCGCCGCTGAGGCTGGTCGCCGAGTCGATCGTTGCCTGGATCGCGCCGTTCTGGTCGGTCAGGAACAGTCGCATCGAACGGGCCCCGCGACATGCGGTGGTCGTGTTGAGGGAGCCGCTTACCTTGACCTTCTGTTGGCCGGTGAGCACCGGGCCGGTGTTGACCACCACGGTTGTCTTCTTCTTCTTGCCGGCGAGCGCCTGGGAGCCGAACGCCCCCGCGCAGAGCACCACCAGCGCCAGCACCACCAACACCGTTCTCCTCTTCAGCATTCTTGCCTCCAGCCCTCGATTTCCCTGGAACAAAACAGTCGAAGGGAGGAACTCTAGAGCCCCAGGATCGCCGGCCCCAGTTCCGTGATCGACCCCGGGTCCTCGCCGTAGCGGCGCTCGTAGTCCTCGCGCTCGTCCTCGTCGACGAGCGCCAGCAGCAGCTCCTCGCGGCTGGAGCCGAACTCGCAGGCCGCGCGGTCGAGCGCCTCGAGCGAGCGGTCCTGGAGGAAGCCGCCGATGCCGCCGCTGCCGGGGTCCTCGCGCTCGGCGTCGCACGGGTCCTGGATCGCGATCGTCTCGCGTTCGGAGTCGGCGTACGCGAGCGCGTAGCCGGCCAGGCCGACGAGAGCCAGCGCCGCACAGGCGGCCACCGCCCACGGCCTCACCCCTCCTGACGGCGCCAGCGCCGCCCACAGCAGCAGCGCGGCCGCGCCGAGCGCCATCAGCGCGGTGGCGACGAAGGCGATGCGGAAGGCGCCGCGCACCGCGCCGGTGACGACGTCGTCGAGTCGCGCCCCGAGCTCGTCCAACTCGCCGCGGTCCTCCTCGTCGAAGTCGCCGCGCACCGAGGCGATCGAGTCCTCGAGCCGCTGGCGGGGATCGTCGGTGTCCAGGCCGGCGAACAGCGCCGGCGCGATCTCGATCTTGTCGCGGGGGTCGAGCGAGGCGTCGAGCAGCGCCGCCGTGCCCTGCAGGCGCGCCTCGGAGATCTCGGTGTCGAGGCTGTCGGCGACGATCGGAGCGATCACCGCCAGGGCCACGGCGATGCCCGCGTGGCGGATCGAGAGCACCCGCGCAACGTCGCGGCGGGTGCGCTCGGGCAGCAGCTCGCCCGCCAGGGCCGGCAGCGCCAGGCCCATGCCGGCGCCGGCCAGCAGCTGGGGCGGCACCGTCCACCAGGCGGAGTCGCCGGGGAGCAGCGCCAGGCAGCCGACGCCGCCGACGACCAGCAGGCAGCCGGCCGCCGCGCGGGTCTCGGGATCGCCGGGGATGCGGGAGGCCGCCACCGCGGCCACCGGCAGCACGCTGACCGCGAGCGCCGCCGCCAGGGGGTCCACGCTCCAGCCCGCCACCAGAAGCAGCACGACCAGGAAGATGACCGCGGTCAGAGCGGCCGAGAGCAGCGC
>JBEVJP010000004.1:0-3039 GCA_040510155.1 Solirubrobacterales bacterium
GGCGGTCAGGCTCCAGCGCGAGGCCGACGAGCGGGTCGAGGAGGCCCGGCGCCGAGCCGAGCAGGAGGTGAACGAGAAGGTCGAGCGCGCCCGCAGCGACGCCCTCAGCGGCGCCGTCTCCGACGAGGAGGCGGCGCCGGCGACGCCCGACGCAGCGCCTCCCGGCGAGCAGGCGGGAACCCGCTACGTGGGCGGCAGGCGCCTGCGCACCTTCTAGCGTCCCGCCGCCGGGCGCGGTGCGGTCAATTTGTAGAGATAACGGTCCGCCGTTCGTCGTCCTAGCGACGAGTTCCCTAGACGAAGGAGATGGCGATGAAGTTCATGCTGCTGATTCACCAGGGCACCGCCCCAACCCCGCGCACGCCGGAGGAGTGGACGCGCTTGTCCGAGGAGGAACAGAAAGCGGTCTACGCCGACTACCAGGCGATCAACCAGACTCCGGGCGTCACCCCGGGCGTGGAGCTGGAGCCGCCCGAGAGCGCGACGACCGTCCGCGTCAAGGACCGCAAGATGGTGACCACGGACGGGCCGTTCGCGGAGTCGAAGGAGGCCCTGGGTGGCTGGCTGCTGTTCGAGGCGGACGATCTCGACGCCGCGCTCGAGCTCGCAGCCCGCATTCCGGCGGCGCGCATGGGCGGCGCCGTCGAGGTTCGGCCGATCGTGGAGTACCAGTGACGCACTCGCCATGAGCGTGCGGCTGCGTCCAGCGACCGAGGCGGACGTCCCCAGGCTGACCGAGCTGGTGGACGCTGCCTACGGTCCGTACGTCGAGCGTCTCGGCAGGCCCCCGAGGCCGATGACCGACGACTACGCCGAGGTCATCCGCGACAAGCCGGTGACCGTCGCGGAGGACGGCGGCGCGATCGTCGGTTTGATCGTGCTCGCGCTCACCGACGAGGGCTTCGAGGTCGACAACGTCGCCGTCCACCCCAGCGCGCAGGGGACCGGGGTGGGCAGAGCGCTCCTCGAGCACGCCGAGGCCGAGGCGCTGCGCTCGGACTTCGACTCGATCTACCTCTACACCCACGAGCTGATCATCGAGAGGATCGCCCTGTATGACCGGATCGGATACGCCGAGTACGACCGCCGACCGATTCCGGGCGGCAGCCTCGTCTACATGCGCAAGCAGCTGGGCCAGGCCTAGACTTCGGGGTGCAGCTGCTCCAGCGCACGTTTCACGTTCTGGAGCGTGCCCCTGAAGCCGCCGCGCAGCCAGCGTCCGGCGACCCGTTCGGAGATCAAGCCGAAGACGCCGCCGCCGGCGACGCCGTAGGCGAAGCGGAAGGTGACGCGGGTGCCGCCCCCCGGCAGGTCGCGGAGGCGCCAGCGGCCGCGCTGGTCGATGCCGGTGACCGAGCTCCAGGCCATGTCACCTTCGGGGCTCCACTCGACGACCTCGATTAGGCCGCCGACGTCGGCCGAGCCGACGTGGATCAGGATCCGGTAGCGCGCCCCGAGGCCCCGGTCGATCTCGCCGGCCACCTCCCACCGGGTCAGGCCCTCCATGAACTCGAGATAGTTGGAGGGATCGGTGACGTAGTCCCAGGCAAGCGATCGCGGCGCGGCGACGTCGACGGACTCCTCGATCCTCACCGGCCCGGTTCCCGTCTCACCCGATCACGGGCAGCCGGCGCTGAGCCGAGAGCTCGTCCAGCGCCTCCTGCATGACCTCGGTCACGTGGTCGTAGACCTCGTCCACCTCGGGGTCCCTGCCGAAACTGTTCACGATGTCGATCGGCTCCAGAACCTGGATCGTCAGCTTCGAGGGCAGCGGCAGGTGGCCGAGGAAGTCGCCGACGTTGATCAGCCAAGGGATCGTGACCGAGATCGGCAGCACCTTGAGCCTCAACAGGCGGTCCAGACGCAGAGCCTTGGAGAGGCGCTCGCCGTGGCTGAGGAACAGCGCGGTCTCCTGGCCGCCGATCGAGACGACGGGCACGATCGGGACCCCCGCCTCCAGCGCGAGCCTGACGAACCCGTGGCGGCCGGCGAAATCGACCTTGCCCGACTGCCAGCTGGGGCGGTGCACCTCCCAGTCGCCGCCGGGATAGACCAGCACCGCGGCGCCGGCCTCGAGCGCTTTGCGGGCGTTCTCATGCGAGGCGGCGACCGTCCCGTAGCGGCGCAGCAGTGGGCCGATCGGTGAGGTCAGCACCAGGTTGTGTGCGAGCTGGTGGAAGCGCCGCTCGACCCCGAAGTAGGTGTAGAAGGCGAGCGTGAAGACGAGCGTGTCCGGAGTCAGGTTGCCGCCGGAGTGGTTGCCGACCAGGAGCACCGGACGGTCCTCGGGAATGCGCCCCATGTCGCGCACGTCGCCGCGGAACCAGAGGCTGGAGAGGAGCCAGGCCAGCGGCAGGTTCTCGCGGATGTAGTCGGGGTCGCGGTCGTCCAGGTCGGCGGTCAGCCGCTCCTGGACGCGCTCGAACAGCGGACCGGCGATCGCGCCTAGCAGCGAGCGCCCGGCGCGCGCAGCCCCGGCGACCCCGCGAGAGGGATCACCCCCGTTGCGGCCGTGAGCCTCCTCTGCTCGGGCAGCTGTGCCTGTGCCGGTCGGTGGCATCGGCTCCCCGATTCTAGGCTGGAGATGGTGGTCGTGCTCGGCTTCTAGGCAGCCGGTTCGGAGGCCACCGCGCCGCCGCCGCGCGGGCGGACCTCGCGGATGCGGCGAGCGGCGCGACCCAGATGCGCCGCAGCACGCATGTGTGCGGGCGAATGAGCCGAGGCGATGAAGTCCAGCAGCAGGCCGTTGCAGTCCTCGGGCATCTCCACCTGGGGCACGTGGCCGCAGCCGTTGAGCACCACCTGGCGCGCCTCGGGCAGCGTCTCGTTGACGTGCGCGCTGAAGGCGAGCGGCACCAGCGGATCACGGTCGCCCCAAATGAACATCGCCGGCGGCTGCAGGCCGGCGAGGCGCGTCCAGAACCCGTTCGGCCCACCGGGCTCCTCGAGGTAGATGTTGCGGGCGGCGGCGGAGAAGGCGACTCGCGCCGCCGGGTCACGGTACGCGGCCAGGAACTCCTCCACGGCGAGGTCGGCGAC
>JBEVJP010000005.1:0-5650 GCA_040510155.1 Solirubrobacterales bacterium
GCGACCGGCCGTCGCCTGCCGATTCAGACCAGCGTCTCGTTGCTGCCGAACGGCGGCAAGATGCTGCTCGGCACCGACATCCAGGCGGTGCTGACGACCCTCGCCGCCCTCGACGTCGACGTGATCGGCCTCAACTGCTCGACCGGCCCCGAGGACATGCGCGACGCGATCCGCTTCCTCGGCGAGCACAGCCCGCTGCCGGTCCATTGCATCCCCAACGCCGGGCTGCCGCTGCAGGGACCCGACGGCGAGACGATCTTCCCGGAACAGCCCGAGCCGCTCGCGGCGACCCTGGGTGAGTTCGTCGAGCGCTACGGCGTTGGCATCGTCGGCGGCTGCTGCGGTACGACGCCCGAGCACATCGCCGCGATGCGCGAGCGCGTCGACGGCCGCGTACCCGGCAAGCGGCCGGCACCGGGCCAGATCGAGGTCTCCTCGATGATGACCTCCACCCCACTCGTGCAGGAGCCGCGGCCGACGCTGGTCGGCGAGCGGGTCAACTCGCAGGGCTCGAAAAAAGCCAAGGAACTGCTGCTCGCCGACGACTACGACGGCCTCGTCCAGGTCGCCGAAGACCAGGTCGAAGGCGGCGCCCACGTGCTCGATGTCTGCGTGGCGCTGACCGAGCGCCAAGACGAGGACGAGCAGATGAGCGCGGTGGTGAAGCGGGTCTCGCTGACCCAACCGGCCCCGGTCCAGGTCGACTCGACCGAACCCGAGGTGCTCAGGGCGGCGCTCGAGCAGATCCCGGGCCGGGCGATCGTCAACTCGATCAACCTCGAGGCCGGGCGCGAGAAGGCCGACACCGTGATTCCACTTGCCAAGGCCCACGGAGCGGCCCTGATCGCCCTGACCATCGACGAGGTGGGGATGGCGAAGACGGCCGACCGCAAGGTCGAGATCGCCCAGCGGATCAAGGAGATCGCCTGCGACGAGCACGGCCTCGACCCCGAGGCGCTGATCTTCGACGCCCTCACCTTCACCCTCACCACCGGCGACGAGGAGTGGAAGCCCTCGGCGGTGGAGACGATCGAGGGGATCCGCCGGATCAAGGCGGAGATCCCCGGCGTCAAGACCTCCCTCGGAGTCTCCAACGTCTCCTTCGGGGTCTCGCCACGCCCGCGCGCGGTTCTCAACTCGGTCTTCCTCCACCACTGCGTCGAGGCCGGGCTCGACCTGGCGATGGTCAATCCCAATCACATCACGCCCTACGCGGAGATCTCCGACGACGAGCGCGAGCTGACCGACGACCTCGTCTTCAACCGCCGCGACGACGCGCTCGAGCGCTTCATCGCCCACTTCGAGTCCAAGGGCGAAGAGAGCGAGGCCGAGGCTGCCGACCCGACCGCCGAGATGGAGCCCGAGGAGGCCCTGCACTGGCACATCCTGCGTCGCAAGAAGGACGGCGTCGAGGACTGGATCGACCGGTCGGTGGAGAAGATCGGCGCCGTCCCGACCCTCAACCAGGTGCTGCTGCCAGCGATGAAGGAGGTCGGCGACAAATTCGGGGCCGGCGAACTGATCCTGCCCTTCGTCCTGCAGTCGGCGGAAGTGATGAAGCGGGCGGTCGCCCAGCTGGAGAACTACCTGGACAGGATCGACGGCCACACCAAGGGCAAGGTCGTGATCGCAACCGTCTTCGGCGACGTCCACGACATCGGCAAGTCCCTCGTCAACACGATCCTCACCAACAACGGCTACACGGTGATCGACCTCGGCAAGCAGGTCCCGGTCGACGCGATCATCGAGGCGGCGGTCGAAAACGAGGCCGACGCGATCGGCCTCTCCGCCCTGCTGGTCTCGACCTCGAAGCAGATGCCGATCTGCGTGCAGGAGCTGCACCAGCGCGGCCTCGAGTTCCCGGTCCTGATCGGCGGCGCCGCGATCAACCGCGACTTCGGCCGGCGCACGCTCTACCCCCACGGCAAGGAATCCGACGACGTCTACGGGCCGGGCGTCTTCTACTGCAAGGACGCCTTCCAGGGCCTCGACACGATGGACGCGCTGGTCGACGAGGACGCGCGGGCGTCGCTGGTCGAGCGGATCCGCGCCGAGGCGAAGGAGCTGCGAGAGAAGCCGGTCGTCGTCGACGACGGGCCGCCGACCAGCGACGACAGCGTCCGCTCGGAGACGCGTACCGACGTGCCGATCCCGACCCCGCCGTTCCTCGGCGTGCGGGAGATCCCGATCGATCTGGACGACGTCTTCCCATACCTCGACCGCCACGTGCTCTTCAAGCTGCACTGGGGCGGGCGCGGGGTCAAGGGCGAGGCTTGGCGGGAGCTGGTCGAGGGAACCGCCGAGGAGGAGGGCTTCGCCCCGCGCCTGGAACGGATGTGGCGCGAGCAGGACTACCTGCATCCACGGACGCGGCTCGGCTACTTCCCCTGCAACGCCGAGGGCAACGAGCTGGTCGTCTTCGACCCGGAGGATCCCGAGCGCGAGCTCGAGCGGCTCGCCTTCCCGCGCCAGCCGCGGCACGACCGGATCTGCCTGGCCGACTTCTTCCGGCCGATCGACTCCGGCGAACGCGACGTCGTCGCCCTGCAGGGCGTCACCGTCGGGCCCGAGGTCACCGAGTTGATCGAACGGTTGGAGGGCGAAGGCGAGTTCGCCGAACAGCTCTACGTGCACGGGCTCGGCGTGCAGTCGGCCGAGGGGCTCGCCGAGTGGCTTCATGCCGAGGTCCGCCGCGGTCTGGCCATCGAGCCGGATCAGGGTCGCCGCTACTCATGGGGGTACCCGGCCTGTCCCGATCAGTCCGAGCACGAGAAGGTCTGGCGACTGCTCGGCCTGGAAGAGATCGGCATGACCCTCTCCGGCGGCTACGCGGTGATGCCCGAGCAGTCGACCGTGGCGATCGTCGCCCACCATCGCCAAGCCGTCTACTTCGGCATGAAGTCGGGCTTCGTGCCTGCCGAGAAGGCGCCGGACGAACTAATCGCCGGCACCGATCGCGGCGGCGCCCTACCGCCCGAGTCAGAGCCCGAGGGCGACGAGCCGGAGCCCGCCGCCGAGCCGCTCGGAAGCTGACTCAGAACACCGGGGCGGCGGGATGCAGCGCCGGTCGCTGCCAGTTGCGGCTCCCGTATGCCGGGCGGAAGCCGGCCCCGAGGAGGTTGTGACGGGCGCCCTGCATGTGGCTGCCCTCGAAATCGCCAAGTTCGGCGACGACGGTGTGACAGCCCGCGGCGGCAGCGTCGGCGAGTCGTCGCCGCAGCAGCTCCCGGTGGCAACCGGACCCCCAGCGACCCGGTCGGGTCGCGGCCAGCCCGAGCCTGGCGATCCCATCGCTGATCATCATCGACGCGGTGGCGATGATCCCCTCCTCGCGGCCGAGGGCGGCCGTGTAGCAGCGCCAGTTGGACGCCTGCGGTAGGGAGAAGAAGAGGGCACCGGCGGTCAAAGGCAGCTCGAAGGCTTCGGCGATGATGTCGCAGAGCCCTTCGCCGTCGGCTTCGTCCTCGCCGAGCTCGAAGATCTCGACCCGCGCGTCGGCGGGCCAGTCGGGCGGCGAGGCGTCGCGCACCAGCTTCACCCAGCCGCCGCCACGCTCGTAGCCGCGTCTGCCGAGCCAGTCAACCGCCACCTCGGTGCCGGGCCTGCGCTCGGCCACCGGCACCCGGTAGTCGACCTCGCGAGAGCGCATCCATTCGATCGCCTGGGCCAGATGGCCCTCCTCGACGGCGCCGGGCTCGGCGGCGCCCTGAATCTGATTCAGGCCCTCGGCTTCCGGCAGGTCGGCGAAGGCCGTCACCTGAACCGGGCCGAAGCGACGAAGCTCGACGCCCGATTCGCTCACCGCATCGGCCGTCACGGAATTCCACATATCGCGCCGAAATTGCTGCGCGACCCGCTCGAGTTGCATGGAGTCGTACTCCAGAGTGGCCATTTCCCCCATGGCGCGTACCCCTTTCCGTCTGGTCCTCCGACTCTATGGGTACATTTCAGTATTTGTCAAGAAACCTTCTGTATGAGGAATTTGCGGCGTTTCAATAGATCCCGAGCGACGGCGAGAGGCGCCAAACGCGGTTGCGATAGGCCTCCTCGAAACCAGCGTGGAGGAGGTTGCCGCGGGTGATCGCGATGCTGCCGACGTTGCATCCGACCTCGGCGAAGATCGTCTTGCAGCCCAGCTCGCGGGCGACCTCGATGCGGTGCCGCAGCAGCGCCAGCTGACAGCCTCGCCCCCGCGCTGGCGGTCGAGTTGCGTCGACCCCCAGCTCAGCGACCTCGCCCTCGACCATCATCGCCCCACATGCCGCCAGCTCACCGTCGAGCAAAGCGACGTAGCAATGCCAGCGCGAACGGCTCGGCAGGTCGAAGAAGAGCGTGCCGGCCCACTCGGGAAGCCCCAGGCCTTCGGCGGCGATCGCGCTCATCCCTTCGCCTTCGTCGTCGCCCAGCTCGAGGATCTCGACACCCGGCATCAGGGGGAGATCAGACGCGGTGGCATCGCGGACGAAGGTGAGCCAGCAACCGTCCTGCTCGTAGCGGCTGTGGTTGAGCCAGTCCTCCGCTTCGCCGCTGCCCGGACGGCCTTCGGCAACCCCCACGCAGTACTCGACCCCTCGCGACCCGACCCATTCGACCGCATCGGCCAGGTGACCGCCGGCGACGGCCTCGGGCTCTGCAGCCCCCATGATCAGGTTGGCACCCTCGACGTCGCCCAGCTCGGCAAAGACGGTCGCCTGCAGCGGACCGAAGGACTGCACCTCGATGCCGCACTCGGCGATCGCGTCCGGCGGGGGCGTGCGCCAAATTTCGCGCCGAAAGAGCCGTGCGACCGACTCAAGAGCAGCGGCGTCGAAGTCCACCTCACTCACGGTCGCAATGCTAGTCGAACCGGAGCGAAGACTTTTAATAGACGAAGACTTCTGTCTTAGGAGGGGTTGGCGAACTCGCGCCTGGCTTCGCCGCGGGCACGGGGCTCGGGCTCCAGGCGAACCGGCGCCGTCGAGATCGCCTGCATGCGCAAGTCGCCCCAGGTCAGTCCCTCGCGCACCAGAGCCGGCAGGCCGAGGGCGACCGCGGTGGCGATCTCGACGGCCTGCAGGATCACGCCGTAGGCGAGCGCGTCCTGGGTGCTGATGCCGAAGCCCGTGTGGAGGACGCTGATCACAGCAAGCTGAAAGACACCGATGTTCGACGGCGTCGCCGGCACGACCGCGGTGACGTTGACCGCGAAGAGCACCGCCGCCGCGGCCCCGATCCCAGCCTTCCCGTCCAGCCCGAGGGCGTAGAGAAGCGCCCAGCAGGCGGCGAGCTGGATCGCCCAGGCGCTGAGCTGGGCGGCGGCAGCGAGGCTTCCCTGGCGAGGGTCCTTGAACACCGTCAGGCCAGCCCGGACCTGGACCAGGGCGCGGTGGATCATCCCCCCGAGACGCGCCATGCGGCCGTTGCCGTTGCGCCGCATCAACAGCGGCGCGAAGAGGACGACGAGCAGGATCAGCAGCGGAACCAGGCTGAAAAGGAAGATCTGCTTCGTCCCCGAGTGGAAGAGGGGCGTCGTCGAGACGATGATCACGCCGAGCAGGACCAGGGCGACCAGGTTCAGCATCGTCTGCGAGACCAACGTGCCGAGCAGGACGGGGAAGGTTTCCCGCATCCGCCCCGTCCGCCGGGAGAGGGCGAGCGCGCGGGCCGGCTC
>JBEVJP010000006.1:0-25054 GCA_040510155.1 Solirubrobacterales bacterium
AAGGACCTCGGCTTTGACTCCCTGGGGGCGGTGGAGCTGCGCAACCGCCTGGCCGCTGAGAGCGGCAAGCGCCTCGAGGCGACCCTCGTCTTCGACTACCCGACCTGCGGGGAGCTGGGGGCGCATCTGCTCGAGCGGCTCGACCCCGGCTCGACCCAACCCGCCATCGACACGGCAATCGATGCTCTCGGCGCGATGCTGGAAGAGCTCGAAGCGACTGAGCGGGAGCGCGTCAACGGGCGCCTTCGCTCACTTCTGGTGAAGCTCGATGACGGGGGCGGCGACCACGCCGAAGCTGACGCGATCGACCGAATCCAGGCGGCAAGCGTCGAGGAAATCCTCGAGATCGTCAACGACGAGATAGGTGCCAAATGAACGACACGAAGTCGGATCCAAAAGGGGCCTCGGTCCCCAACCAGGACGCCCTGCTGGACTCACTGAAGAAGGTCACGATCGAGCTGCGCTCGACGCGCGAGCGCCTGCTGCGCGCCGAAGAGGCCCGTGCCGAGCCGATCGCGATCGTCGGGATGGGGTGCCGCTACCCAGGTGGGGTCCGTACTCCTGACGATCTCTGGGAACTGGTTCGGGACGAGCGCGACGCGATCTGCGGCATCCCGGAGAACCGAGGCTGGCCCCTGGAGCGCTTGCTCGATCCCGATCCCACGCGGGTCGGGACGATCTACACGCGCGAGGGGGGGTACATGCATGACGCTGGGGAGTTCGACGCCTCCTTCTTCGGTCTCGGTCCTGTGGAAGCGAAGATCGCCGATCCACAGTTGCGGCTCCTGATGGAAACCGCCTGGGAGTCCTGCGAAGTCGCCGGCATCGATCCCGAGCGCCTGAAGGGCACTCGCACCGGGGTATTCGCCGGCTGCATGTATCACCAGTACGGCATCGGTGTCGACAACCCCGGCGGCCTGCGGGTCACCGATGGCACCGGCGCAGTCATCTCCGGGTACGTTTCCTACGCCTTCGGCTTGAACGGGCCGGCGGTTTCGATCGACACGGCCTGCTCCTCGTCGCTGGTCTCGATTCACCTTGCCTGTCAGTCGCTGATCGACGGCGAGAGCTCACTCGCACTTGCCGGCGGAGTGGCCCTGGTCGTGACTCCAGAAATCCTGGTCGAGTACTCGCGCCAGCGCGGCCTTGCCCCCGACGGGCGCTGCAAGGCGTTCGCGGCAGGTGCGAACGGAATCGGCTGGGGCGAGGGTGCCGGACTGTTGCTGCTCGAGCGTCTCTCCGACGCCGAAGCCAACGGGCATCGCCCCCTGGCCCTGATTCGCGGCTCGGCGATCAATCAGGACGGTGCCTCCAATGGCTTCATGGCTCCCAGCGGTCCCGCCCAGGAGCGGGTGATTCGCAGCGCCCTGGAGAACGCCGGGCTCGGCGCCGCCGAGGTCGACGCGGTTGAGGCACACGGTACGGGCACGATCCTCGGCGACCCGATCGAGGCCCGAGCGGTGCTTGCCACCTACGGCCGGGACCGGGCCGATGCGGAACCGCTCTGGCTGGGCTCCCTGAAGTCGAACATCGGCCATAGCCAGGCCGCCGCCGGGGTGGGCGGCGTGATCAAGATGGTGATGGCATTGAAAAACGAAACGTTGCCGCGCAGCCTCTACGCCGAGGAACCGACTCAGGAGGTCGACTGGGAGGCCGGTGAAGTCGAGCTTCTGACCGAGCCCCGCCCCTGGCCCCGGCATCCCCGCCCCCGCCGAGCCGGCATCTCGTCGTTTGGCGCCACCGGCACCAACGCGCACCTCATCCTCGAGGAGGCGCCGGCGCCGGACTCGAGCTCGGCTCCCGCCGAGGACCCGCCGGCGACGCCGCTGCTGCTCTCCGCGAAATCGCCGGAGGCGCTCGCCGTGGTCGCCGAGCGGCTCGGCGACCACCTCCGCCGGCACCCCGAGGCCGAGCTCGGCGCCGTCGCCCATACCTTGGCCACCGGCCGCTCGCACTTCGAACACCGTGCTGTGGTCGCCGCCAGTGGCCGCGAGCAGGTTCTGGGCGCCCTCGATGCTGTCGCCCGCGGCGAGGAGTCCGACGACGTGGCTCTGGGTGTTGCCGCCGAGAGTGCCGCGGCCAAGAAGCCGGTCTTCCTCTTTCCTGGGCAAGGGTCCCAGTGGGCGAGCATGGCAATCGGCCTGCTCGACGATTCACCGCGCTTCGCGCAGCGGATCGCCGAGTGCGAGGAAGCGCTCGCGCCGCATGTCGAGTGGTCGCTGAGCGCCGTCCTCCGAGGTGACGAGAACGCCCCACCTCTGGACCAGATCGACGTGGTGCAGCCAACCCTGTTCTCGATGGCCGTGGCGCTGACCGACCTCTGGCGTGCCTGGGGTGTCGAGCCGGTGGCGGTTCTCGGGCACTCGCAAGGGGAGATCGCGGCGGCGCACGTGGTCGGGGCCCTGGATCTCGATGACGCCGCTCGCCTGGTCGCGCGCCGCAGCCAGGTCCTGATGGAGCACGGCGACGGCGCGGGCGGCATGGCCCTTGCTGCGATCAGCCCTGAGGAGCTGTCGGCTCGGGTCGCCGGCTGGGAGGAGCTGGTCTCCCTCGCGGCGATCAACGGTCCCTCCTCGATCGTTCTTTCCGGAGTGACCGACGGCATCGAGGAGGTCCTGCGGCGCTGTGAGGAGGCGGGCATCTGGACGCGTCGGATTCGCGGTGCCAGCGGTGCCGGTCACTCCCCCGCGGTCGAGCCGATGCGCGAGGACCTGATCGCGGTTGCTGCCGGCATCGAGGCGCGTTCGGTGGAGATTCCCTTCTACTCCTCGGTGACCGGCGGCAGGATCGACACCGCCGCCCTCGACGCCGAATACTGGTTCCGCAACGCTCGCGAGACCGTCCGCTTCGGTCCCACCGTCGAGCTCCTGCTCGAGGAGGGGTTCGAGCACTTCATCGAGCCCAGCCCAAACCCTCTGCTCGCCTTTCCGCTGGGCGAAGCCCTGGCACGAGCGGGAGTCAGCGCGAAGGCGGTCAGTGGCACTTTGCGCCGCGATCGGGGAGGGGAGGCGGATTTCCTCCACGGGGTCGGATCGGCTTGGGCCAACGGCGTGGAGGTCGACTGGGAAAGCTCGCTGCCGACGCCGTCGGCGCCTGCCCCTCTGCCGACCTACCCGTTCCGGGGCAGCCACTTCTGGTTGCAGGGGACCGCTGCGGGAGGTGACGCGAGCGCAATCGGCTTGGAGTCGACCGCACACCCCCTGCTGGGCGCGGTGGTGCGTACGGCGGAGGACGACCGGTTGCTCTTCAGCGGTCGTCTCTCGCTGGAGACCGAGCCCTGGCTCGGCGGCCATGGCGGCATGGGCATGGTGCTCGTCCCCGGCGCCGCTTTCGTCGAGCTCGCCCTCCATGCCGGCCGTGAGCTCGGCTGGGACCTGCTCGAGGAGCTGACGCTTGAAGCGCCGCTGCTGCTGCCGCCCCGCGGCGCCGTCCAGATCCAGCTGTCCGTGGCCGAGGCCGATGAGGACGGGCGCCGCGACCTTCGCTTCTACGCTCGCCCGGAGACCGCCGACGGCGAAGAGGCCGCCGAGTGGGTTCGCCACGCGGCTGGCGCCTTGGCCAAGGACGAAGATGGTGAGGCGGGCCGGCGCGAGGACTTCGCCAGGGCGTGGCCGCCGCCCGGAGCCGAGGAGCTGAGGCTGGAGGGGTTCTATGACGAGCTGGCGGCGGTCGGGATGGAATACGGACCCTCCTTCCAGAACGTCCGCGCCGCATGGGTGCTGGGCGACTGCCTCTACACCGAAGTGGACCTGGCGGCGGCCGAGGAGGCCGTCGCCTCCCTGTACGGGCTGCACCCGGCGCTGCTCGACGGGGCGATCCACTCGATGGGGACCCTCGTCAGGGCAGACGGCGAAGCGGAGCTGGAGGCCGGGCTGCCGTTCTCCTTCAGCCGCGTGAGCCTGCGGCAAACGGGCGCGAGCAGCCTGCGGGTGATGCTCCAGCGCCAAGGGGAGAGCGAGTTCTCTCTTCGTCTCGCGGATCAGAGCGGTGCCGACGTCGGGGCGGTCGACTCGATCGTCGTGCGGCCGGTCCCAGCCGAGATGCTGGCATCCGAGGCCGGCGCCGAGGAGGGGATGTTCACGACCGACTGGGCCCCCGTCGCGGTCGCCGATGACGTCGCCCTGCCCGTGGCATTCGTCGGCGAGCCCACGGCGGCTGCCGCCCTGGGCCTGACCGATGCTCTCGCCTATCCCGACATCGGCTCGCTCGCAAGTGCGGTCGGAGCGGGGGAAGCGGCGCCGAAAGTGGCGCTCCTTCCCGTCCCGGGGGGCGCGGAGGTGGTCGAGGCCCTGCACGAGGCTTGTCGGGTCGCGCTGCAGGCGGCCCAGGACTGGTTGAACGACGAACGCCTGGCCGGAGTACGGCTTGCCTTCCTCACCACCGGAGCGGTGGAGGTCACTGCCGGCGAGCCGCTGCTGGGGCTCTCCCAGTCCCCGGTCTGGGGACTCGTACGGGTCGCCCAGTCCGAACACCCCGGTCGCTTCGTCCTGGTGGACCTCGACGGCGAGCCAGCCTCCGCTGCCGCGCTTCCCGCCGCGCTGGCGCTGGACGAGCCGTCCCTCGCCCTCCGGCAGGGCGAGTCCTTCGCGGCGCGCCTGCGGCGTGCCCAGCCAGCAGAGGTCGCCCCTGCCAGGGCGCTCGACCCGGAGGGCACGGTGCTGCTGACCGGCGGTACCGGAGACCTCGCCGGCGTCGTCGCCCGTCATCTCGTCGACGTCCATGGCGCCCGCCATCTGCTGCTCGCAAGTCGCAGCGGTGGGACGAAGCCGGGCACCGCCGAGCTGCGAGCCGAGCTGGAGGGGCTGGGGGCGAAGGTGGAGTTCGCCGCCTGCGACGTCAGCGATCGCGAGCGCCTCGCCGAGCTGCTCGCGGCGATCGACCCCGCTCATCCCCTGACCGCGGTGATCCACACCGCGGCCGTTCTCGACGACGGCCTGCTCAGCGATCAGACCGCCGAGCGGTTCGACCCGGTCCTCGCCGCGAAGGCGGATGCGGCCTGGCACCTGCACGAACTCACCGCCGAACGGGACCTTGCCGCGTTCGTGCTCTTCTCCTCGCTCGCCGGCGTGGTCGGCTTTCCCGGCCAGCCCAACTACGCCGCCGCCAACTGCTTCCTCGATGCCCTGGCGGTGCACCGCCGTGCCGCCGGACTGCCGGCGACGTCGATTGCCTGGGGCCTTTGGGAGCGGACCCGCCAGCGCGGCGAAGAGATCTTCAGCGAGCTGCAGGCGGGACGTCTGCTGACCGCCGGCTTCCCACCGATCGAGGACGAGCAGGGGATGGCGCTGTTCGACGCGGCGATTGCGTCGCCGCGCGGCGCGGTCGTCGCTGCGCCGACGAACCAAGGCGTCTGGCGTGCCCTGGCCAGTATCGACGCGCCCCCGCCCCTGCTGCGCGAGCTGGTCCCGGCTCGCCTAGGCCAAGGCTCGTCCGCACGGGTCGAGTCGCTGGCGCGGAGGCTCGCCTCGGTCCCGGTTGGGGAGCGCGAGGATGCCGTCGTCGCCTTCCTCTTCGAGCAGATCGCGGCGGTCCTCGGCCTCGATGCCGCAAACGAGCTGGATCCCGACGTGCCCTTCATGGAGCTCGGCTTCGATTCGCTCGCGATCCTGCAGCTGCGCAACCGGCTCAACGCCGCCACCGGGCTCAATCTCACGCCGAGCGTCGCCTTTGACCACCCGACGATGCGCTCGCTGGCCGCCCATCTGGCGGGCGAGATCGAGGTCGATGTCGCTCCGGCAGCCGCGGGAGTGGTCCTGACCACGCTGCTGCGCGGGGCCGCGGAGGAAGGGCGGACCGGCGAGTTCCTGGCCCACCTGCTCACGGTGTCCACGTTCAGGCCGAGCTTCACCACGGTCGAGGAGAGTGAGGTCGAGCCGTACACGCTTCGCCTCGCCCGCGGAACCGCACCGGCGCTGCTCGCCTGCGTCCCCTCGGTGACGCCGATCTCGGGGCCGCACGAGTACGCGCGCCTGGCCCGGGAGTTCGAGGACGAGCGCGGCGTCCTCTCCACGCGCTGGCCCGGCTTCAACGCCCTCGAGCCGATTCCCGCGACGCTCGAGGTCGCCGCCGAGCTGCAGGCGGCCGCGATTCTCGAGGCCAGCGACGGAGCACCCTTCGTCCTGCTCGGGCACTCGACCGGTGGCGTGCTCGCCTATCGCACCGCCCATTGCCTGGAGGATCAGGGACGTCCCCCCCTGGCCACGGTTCTGCTCGACAGCTACTACCCCTCCTACTTGACCGGCGGCAGCGGCATGGCCGCCGTCGGGCTGGGGATCGCCGAAGGCCTGCTGGCCGGTCCTCAGGCGAGCATCGTCGACGACATTCGCCTCACCGCGATGGCGGCCTACCTGCGGCTGCTGGGGGAAATCGAGGCCGAGCCGCTTGCCGCGCCGCTGTTGCTGGTCCGGGCGACTGAGCAGATCGGCGGCTCGGTGGGCGATGGGGATTGGCGGGCGCACTGGGACGTCGACCACGACGTGGTGGACGTGCCGGGCAACCACCTGACGATGATGGACGAGCACGTCGAGTCGACTGCCCGGGCGATCTCGGAGTGGCTTGCCGTCGCCGTCCCCGACGAATCTGCATTGGAAGCCAACGAGGGGAGAGAGGTACGGAGATGAGCGTTCTAGATCAGACGGTCGCGTTGGCGTCGCCCGAGGAGCTGCTGGTGACCGAGGTGCCAGCGACGTACAAGGCGGCCTACGTCGAGCGCGGCGACGCGGAACGGCTGGCCGGGGTGAAGAACACCGACGTGCGCGAGACCCTCAAGGTCGGCGAGGTGCCGATGCCGGAGCTGGCTCCGGACGAGGCGCTGGTCGCGGTGATGGCCGCCGCGATCAACTACAACACGATCTGGTCCGCCCGCTTCGAGCCGATCCCCGGCTTCTTCTTCCTCCACAAGCTCGGCCAGGGTGGGGGCTGGGATGCCCGACACGACCAGCCAAAGCACGTGCTCGGATCCGACGCGGCCGGCGTGGTCGTGCGTACCGGCGAGAACGTCAAGGGCTGGTCGGCCGGGGACCGGGTTGTGACCTATCCGGGCTGGGCCGACTCCGATCGGATGTTCGCCTACGACGATGCCGTGATTGCCAACACCCTCGCCTGGGGCTTTGAGACCAACTTCGGCTCCCTCGCCCACTTCGCAATCGTCAAGGCGACGCAGCTGATGAAGAAGCCGACCCACCTCACCTGGGAGGAGTCGGCAGCCAACACCCTTTGCGCGATGACCGCCTACCGAATGCTGGTCAGCCCACGCGGCGCTTCGTTCAAGCAGGGCGACATCGTCTTCGTCTGGGGTGCAGCCGGAGGGCTGGGCAGCTACGCGATCCAGATGATCCGCAACGGTGGTGGCATCGCCGTCGGAGTGGTCAACTCCGATTTGAAGGCCAGCCTGCTCGAAGAGCTTGGCTGTGACCTGATCATCCGTCGCGATGAGCTGGAGACCGACGGCCTGAAGCCGCACAAGGTCGGCAAGCTCTATCGCGAACAGGTCCGGGCGGCCTTCGGCGAAGACGCGCACCTGGTCTTCGAACACGTCGGTGCGAAGACGTTCCCGGCCTCCGTCTACCTGCTCCGGCCAGGAGGGAAGGTCATCACCTGCGGATCCAGCAGCGGCTACCAACACGAATTCGACAACCGCTACCTCTGGATGAAAGGGAAAACCATTCTCGGCAGCCACGGCGCCACCCCCCAGGAGGCTCGCGAGTGCAACCGCCTCTTCGATCTCGGTCAATTGCAGCCTGCCCTCTCCAAGGTGGTGCCGCTCGACGACGTCGCCGAGGCCGCCCATGAGCTGCAGGCCAACGAGCACGTCGGCAAGGTCGGCGTCCTCTGCATGGCCGAGGAAGAGGGGCTGGGAATCGAAGACGCCGAGAAGCGGGCGGCGATCGGCGAGGACAAGATCACGATGTTTCGCCGGTTCGGCTGACGATGAGGCTGCACACCCGGGAATGGGGCTACGGCCCCCCGGTGATCTGCGTCCATGGCCTCTGCCAGCGCGGCAGCGTCTACGCCGAGCTGGCGGAGACCCTCGCCGACGAGGGCCACCGCGTGATCGCCGTCGACCTGCGCGGCCACGGCAGCTCCGGCGTCGAGCCGCCCTGGAACGTCGCCACCCACGTCGACGATCTGCTGGAGACGGTGACGGCGGCCGGCATCGAGTCGGCTGCCTGGGTCGGCCACAGCTTCGGCGGCCATGTCCTCGCCGCCCTGGCGGCCCGCGAGCCGCAGCGCGTCGAGCGGCTGGCCCTGCTCGACCCCGGGTTCGCACTGCCGACCGACTATGTGCTGACGCGGGCCGAGCGGGATCGTCAGGACTGGAGCTTTGCCAGCGTCGAGGGGGCGACCACCGCGCTGCTCAGCGCCGAAGGAGGCGGCGCGGCGCCGATCGAGGTCCTCAGGGCATATGTCGCCGAAGACCTCGTCCCCGCTGCCGATGGAAGGCTGCGCTTCAGCTACTCCCCGCTTGCGGTGGTTGTCGCCTGGAGCGAGATGGTGCTGGAGCCGCCCCCACCCGCGTCGTTGCCGACGCTCCTCGTCCGCCCGGTTTCCGCGACGGCTGCCGTGCATCGCGAACAGGACCGTCGCTACAGGGAGGCGCTGGGTCCGTTGCTGACCATGGCCGCCGTGCCGAACGGGCACAACGTGCTGTGGGAATCCCCTCTCGAGACGGGGGCGGCGATCAGGTCGTTCCTCGCCGCCGGCCGCTCCTAGGAGGGTTTGGCGAAACCCCCGCCCGCGCCTGGCGGCGGCGGACACGGCGCGGGCCTGCGTCCTCAGTCGCCCGAATAGCGCTGCTATTCGGGCTCCCTGCGTCCTTGCCCCACTTGGTCCGGCGCTCGCCAGATCGCAGACGCGAGTTTCGCCAAACCCTCCTAAGGCGTCTCGGCGGCCGAGACCGTCACCGAGGTGAGGACGAGGCCGTCGCCGAGCAGCCAGCGGCCGCTGAGCTGGCGCAGCTCGGCCCCGTCCAGCATCGGCCCGGGGACCAGCAGGCGCGCCGTGAAGCTGCGGCGCTGAGGGTCAAGCTCCAGGGCCGCGTCTTCGAAGCCCAGCCAGCGCCGCGCCAGCGGGAACCAGGCCTTGTAGACGGACTCCTTGGCGCTGAAGAGAATCCGGTCCCAGCACACGCTCGGCTCTGAGGCCGCCAGCGCCGCCAGTGGCTCCCGCTCAGCCGGAACGGCGATGTCGTCGAAGAGCTCGGACGGGAGCGGCTCGTGCCGCTCGGCGTCGATGCCGAGGGAGGCCAGCTCGCCCCGCCGCGCCACCGCCGCGGCCCGGTAGCCGTCGCAGTGGGTGATCGCGCCGACGACACCGGCAGGCCACAGGGGCTCTCCCTTCTCGCCGCGGTCGATCGGGCCGGCCTCGACCCCGAGCCCCGCGAGCGCGCGCCGGGCGCACTCGCGGCCGGTCGCGAACTCGCGCCGGCGCTTCTCGACGGCCCGTTGTACCAGCGCCGCCTCGCTCGGGAATAGCGCCGCCGCCGCCGAGTCCTCGCGCGCCTCGGCGACCGCGACCGCCTCGGGAAGGATCGCCTCGATCACGCCGGCCCCTCCGGCGGCAGCACCCGTCGCACGCCGCGCAAGCGGGCGCGGGGTTTCCACTCGCGGGGGTAGCCGAGCGAGACCTCCTCGAAGCGAACGCCGTCATACCAGCTGGTGATCGGGATGTGGAGGTGGCCGTAGACGACCGCCGTGGCGTTGTAGCGGCGGTGCCAGTCGCCGCTGCGGCGCGTCCCGCACCACTGAGCGAACTCGGGGTGCCGCAGGATTCGGGTTGGTCTGTCCAGCAGCGGGAAGTGGTTGACGATCACCGTCGGCAGGCCCGGGTCCAACTCGGCCAGCCGCGCTTCGCTGTAGCGAACCCGCGCATCGCACCATGCCGCGCGGCTGGGGTGGGGATCGGGGTGGAGGAGGAACTCGTCGACGCAGACCACCCCGGCCTCGTAGGCCAGTCGCAGCGCCTCCTCCCGGGTCGGCGCGACGTTCTCGCCGAACGAGTAGTCGTAGAGGAGGAAGAGCGGCACGATCGTCGCCGGTCCGCCTTCGCCCTCCCAGACGGGATACGGATCCTCCGGCGTCGTCACCCCGTGCCCGCCGCAGATCTCGACCAGGGCCCGGTAGCGCTCCTCGCCGCGCGGCTCTTCGGCGTCGCGATGGCTGAGCAGCTCATGGTTGCCCGGCACCCAGATCACCCGCTCGAAGCGCGCGGCCAAGAGCCCCAACGCCCAGTCGACGCGGGCGAGCGAGTCGGCGACGTCACCGGCGACGATCAGCCAGTCACCGCTCTGCTCGGGCGCCAGCGATTCGATGACCTCGCGGTTATCCGGGTGCTCGACGTGCAGGTCGCTGATCGCGAGGAGCGTCGCCATCTTCAGCGGGCCCTATGCGAGCTCGCAGCGTGCTTGGTAGATCGAGGTGAAGCCGCTTTCGAAGCCGTTGCGGGCGGCACGCAGATAGAGCCGCCAGACCCGCACCCGTTCCGGCCCGGCAAGCCGGATCGCCTCGTCGAGGTTGTCGTCGAGGTTGGCCGCCCAGTGGCGCAGCGTCTCGGCGTAGTCGGGGGCGAAGTCCTCGACGTGGTGGGCGACGAAGCCGGCCCGTTCCAGGGCCAGGAGGTTGCGCGAGAGGTGCAGAGGCGCCGCGTCGGGGAAGACGTAGCGCTCCGAGAAGGCACCGGCCTCGGCGTCGTTGTGGCGCAGGCGGGTGATCCCGTGATTGAGCAGCCGCCCACCCGGCTCGAGCAGCCGCGACAGAGTCTGCGCGTACAGGTCGATGTTGGCCGCGCCGACGTGCTCGACCATCCCGATCGAGGCGATCGCGTCGAACTTCTCGCCGCTCGCCGGCAGGTCGCGGTAGTCCATGACGCGGATCTCGACCCGGTCGGCGACCCCGGCCCGCTCGGCTCGCTGCCGCGCTTTCTCGGCCTGGGGAGGGGAGAGGGTGATGCCGACCACGCTGGCGCCGTGCTCCCTTGCCGCCCAGAGCGGGAAGGCGCCCCACCCGCAGCCGACGTCGAGCACCCGGTCGCCTTCCTTCAGAGCGAGCTTGCGCGCCACCGTCTCCAGCTTCTCCTCCTGTGCCTCCTCCAGGGTCTTCCGCTCGCCGCCGCGCCAGATCGCGCAGCTGTAGACCATCGTCGGGCCGAGGAAAAGCTCAAAGAACTCATTGGAGACGTCGTAGTGGTGGCGGACGGCGCGGGCGTCACGCTCCTTGCTGTGTCGGCGGCCGCTCGGCCGCAGCTCGGCGGCGGGTCGCCGCGGCGGTCGCTGCAGGCCGGCCGCCCGCGCCGCGGCCAGCGCCAGCGCCCGCTTGTCGGCCCCGTCGAGTGCCGGCGGCTGCCAGGAGTCGAGCAGAGCGATCACCGCGTCCATGTCGTCGACCTCGATCTCGCCGCTGACGTAGGCGCGGCCGAGGCCCAGCTGGCCGGGTGCCAGCAGGGCGTGGGCGGCGGCGCGCGGCGAGCGCACGTAGAACGTCGGCCCCCCACCGTCGCTTGCCGATAGTCGGGTGCCGTCCCAGAACTCGACCGCAAACGGGCGGTTTGGCAGGCGGGATTCGATCTCCCGACGCAACGGAGCCGTGGTGGCAAACGGCATTCGCGGCACTCTAACGGCGCCATGCCCTGGCGTCGCCTCAGGCCCGACCCGTATGATCTCGGCCTCATGACGACCACGGCAGGCCCCCTTCCCTCGGACATCCAGCCGGTCGAGAACGAGACGCGCGATCGCATCATCACCGGCCTGGTGACGCTGGTGCCGTTCGTCGCCCTCGGCCTCGCCGGATGGCAGGTCTGGGGCAGCGCCCTGCACTGGAGCGACGTCTTCCTCTTCGTCGGGATGTACTTCCTCACCGGCCTGGGGATCACGATCGGATTCCATCGCCACCTCACCCACCGCAGCTTCAAGACCTACACCTGGATGCACGGTCTGCTGGCAATCCTCGGCTCGGCGGCGATCGAGGGCCCGGTCATCTCCTGGGTCGCCGACCACCGCAAGCACCACGCTTTCGCCGACGTCGACGGCGACCCGCACAGTCCGCACGTCGACCACGGTCACGGCTGGAGCGGCGCCATGCGCGGCCTCTTCCACGCTCACATGGGCTGGCTCTTCATCCACACCCAGCGGGGCAACAAGGAGCGCTTCGCGCCCGACCTGATCAAAGACCCGACGATCAGCTGGGTCGACCGCACCTTCCTGATCTGGGCGATCGGCGGGCTGCTGCTGCCTTTCTTCCTCGGCTGGGCGATCGGCGGCACGATCTTCGCCGCCCTCACCGGGTTGCTCTGGGGCGGCCTCGTCCGGGTCTTCGTACTCCACCACTTCACCTACAGCATCAATTCGCTCTGCCACGTCTTCGGCAAGCGCGAATTCGAGACCACCGACCAATCGCGCAACCTCGCCCTGATCGCGATCCCGACCCTGGGTGAGGCCTTCCACAACAGCCACCACGCCTTCCCGACCTCGGCCACTCACGGCCTGCGCTGGTGGCAGATCGACATCTCGGCCGTGATCATCGACCTCTGGGAGAAGCTCGGCTTGGTCTGGGATGTGGTCCGGGTCTCGCCGGAGCGCCTGGCGGCGAAGGCGGCAAGTCCGAGCTAACCGGCTCGAGGCTCACCTTGGCCAACGGTTTCAGGCACGCGGCTCCTGAGAAAGCGAGCCAGCGTGAGCGCCTGGTCGAGGCGATGACGCAGACGGCGGCCCGCTTCGGGCACAAGGACGCCAGCGTCGCCCGGGTAGTCGAGCAGGCTGGGGTCTCGCGGGCGACGTTCTACCAGCACTTCGCCGACAAGGAAGCGTGCTTCCTCGCTGCCTTCGAAGTTGCGGCGGAGCGGATCGAAGGGGCGCTGCGGCGGATCGAAGCCGAACACGACCCCAGCGGTCGCGCCACGGCCGTCCTCGAAGATCTCTTGACGAACGGATCGCGGGATCCCGCCGCGACTCACATCCTTCTTCTCGATGCCCGTGCGGGCGGCCGCGAGGCCCGCTTGGCGCACGAGCGCCTGATGCTGAACGCCGTGGGGATACTGGAGCGCTGGCTTGGCGCCGAGAACGAGGAGGGCTGGCGCCTGGCGATCTCCGCCCGCGCCGTCATGGAGGGGATCATCGGGGTTCTCACCAACCGCACCTTCCGCGGCGAAGCGTCGCAGCTTCGCGAGCTGCACGGGGACCTGCTCGCCTGGATCGTCTCCTACGCCGCCCGGGCCGAGAAGCCGCGGCTGAGCCCGGCGGATTGGCTTCGCCTCGGGGCGCACTTCGTCGACTCGAGCCCGCCGCCGAAGCCGGCCGAGGACGCCGCCCCCAAGCTGCCCCGCGGTCGCAGCGCCCTGCCGCCGGAGACCGTCGCGGGGGAGCAACGCGAACGGATCCTCTACGCGATGACCCAGCTGGCGCGAACGAAGATCTATACGGAGATGACCGTCGCCGGCGTCGTCAAGGAGGCCGGCGTCACCCGCGAGGCGTTCTATCGCCTCTTCAGGAGCAAGGAAGAGGCCTTTCTCGCCGCCCAGTCGACCGGGCTCGAGTCAAGCGTCGCGGTCGCGGCGGGAGGCTTCTTCACCGGCGAGAGCTGGTCAGAGCGAGTCTGGAGCGGCCTCGAATCCCTACTTACATTCACCGCCACCCAGCCCGATCTGATCTACCTCGACGTGATCGAGAGCCCGGCGGTCGGGGGCGCGGCACTGCGCCGGTCGTTCGACAACCTGATGGCCTACACCCTCTTCCTCGAGGATGGCTACCGACAGCGGCCCCGGGCGGCCCGGTTGCCTCGCCTCTGCTCCGAGGCGATCGCCGCCTCCGTCCTCGGGATGATGCGGCGAGTCGTCTATGAGGGCCGCACCGCCCGCATGCGCGAGCTGCTGCCGCAGACTGCCTACGTGGCGCTGGCCCCGTTCATCGGTCCGGCGGCGGCGATGGAGGTCGTCGAGACCAAAGTCGCCGCCATCGCCGGCACGCCGACGGCTTGACCGCCGCGGGTGCGTCGCCTGCTCGGAACCGGCTCACGCGGTTCCAGGACCGAGCGCACGCTCTCCCGCATCTCCGCCGGGAGGCTAAAGCGGGCGGCTGGGCGGCCCGGGGTTTCGCCGTCGCTTCTGGCCGGGTGTTCGAGGATGACGCCGACCGAAACCAGGGCGTCCAGATGTCGGCGCAGCGTCTGGCTGCTGGCCTGCCCCCAGTTCGCCAAGTCGGCGGTCGTTGCCTCTGCGACCTGGCTCAGCGAGCGCAGGATGCCGAGGCGGATCGGATCGGCAATCATTTCCAACCACCCGGCGGTCCGGGGTGCGACGGTGACCTGCGGCGTTGTAATCACAATCTCTCCCTGCGTTTCCTTGCCCTAATGAACAACCATGGTTGAGGCTTCCCTCTCAACCAGCCCCGGAACTCGGTCTCTCGATCGATTGAGAAACAGAACGTTTATCCCGTGGGGAAGCCATGTATACAGGTCGGCAGCCACTTGCGCAAATCAATCGTCCGATCTGGACGGTGAATCTGTGTACAGCAGTGGTTTTTTTGGAAAGTGGACCTGACCTGGGTCAGGGCGAGGTCGTGGACCGGTACCAATCGATCCAGCCGCCGCAGGCGGCGGCAAGTGGAACCTCGCGACGGGGGCCGGCTGAAATCGCGACGAGCTCGCCGACGTAGGCCTTGCCGTCATAGCCGGCAAGGCTCTGCAGAGCCGATGCCGAAGCCGCTTCGAGGATAAACCGGGTCCGCCCCCCGGGGCTGTGGAAGCGACCCGCCGGCCAGAATTGCCCATTGCTGGCGAGGCTGATCGTGTTCGGCCGTTGGCCGTCCAGACCCGCTCGCAGCGGTTGCTGGAAGCCGGGGCCGCGCAGGGTGAGGTCAAAGGGGGAGAAGTACTGCAGCGAGAGGTCCCAGTCGCCGGCCGGCAGCCGCAGCGATTGCGAGGTGCGCTCGCCGGTACCGAGAACACCGTCGTTCTCCCAATCCGATTTCGGCCCGATCGCAGCGCTCGGGAAGAGTCCGGCGCGACCGCCGTCGGCGAGAAGGATGCGAATCTCGGGCGCCGCGCAATCGGCCCGTGCCCCCGCCTCGGTGCCCTCGAGGAGAACATGGCGGTCGGGCGGCGTCGAGCTCGTTCGTTCCCAGAGGAGGAAGGAGGGCGTGGCGGCAATGCGCCGGAAGTTCGGCGGCTCCTCACTGTTCCAGGCGGCATGGCCAGTGACGACGTACTTGAAGCGGTCGAGGGTACCCCGCGAGAAGGAGTCGAAGTCGATCGGGCTATAGGCGTTGCCGGTGTCGAATGGCTTCTCCGGGTTTTGTGACACTTCGGGGTCGGGGAACTCGACCAGCGGAACGTGCGTGTCGGCGCCCATCAGCTCGTAGGCGGCGTAGCGGTCCTGCCCGGCGTATAGAACCGGTTGGCCGCGAAGGATCGGCAGGAAGGACCTCAGCTCCGATCCGTGCCCCGGCGGCCCCACGGGTGCGTCCCGCAGGGCCAGGAAGCTCGAGTAGACCGCGCCGCCGATGAAGGCGACGGCCAGCATCGCCCAGGCCAGGCGCAGCAGCGGCGCCCAGCCCCCGCTGCCGGTGGGTGAGCCGAGCGGGGCCGTCGGTGCCGCCTCGTCGGGCGGCGCCTGGGCGCGACCCAGGGCTGGAAACTCGGCCAGCAGCGGTCGCGCGATCACCAACATCGCCAGCGGCGCGACGATCATCAGCGCCTTCGCCTGGGAGTAGTCGCCGCTCGACGGCAGCGAGAGGAGGTAGAGGAGCGCCGCGGCGGCGAAGGCGATTGGGATCGTCGCTTCGCGACGGCGCAGCCACCAGGCGAGCCCGGCCAGGAGCGCCAGGATCGAGATCGCCGCGGCCAGTCCGGTCAGGTGGGGCCCGCCGGCGGCGTCGAGGCGGTAGTTCGAGGCGGGCCAGACGCCGAGCGCCTCCAGCGGTGAGACCGGCCCGTAGGTGTTGCTGCCGGCGACTTTGTTGAAGCTGTGGATGAAGCCGAACGGGCCGACCAGCGTCGCCACGATCGCCAGGCCGGCGAGGACCGCGATCGTCGCCAGCACCGCCCGCCGCAGCAGGAAGCGCAGCAGCGAGCGCGGCCGCAACGCATGCCTCACCGCCGGCTGAGTGAGGCTCCAGAGGGCGAGGATCGCGATCGGCCAGGCGAGCCCGGCGAAGCTGTAGGAGAAGAAGATGCCGCCGGCCAGGGCCAGCGGCGGCAGCGCGAACCGCAACCGTGCCCAGGATCCGCTCGGGATTCCGCCCGGGGCGGTCAGGAAGATCGCGAAGGCGAGCACGAAGAGCGCCTCGGCGGTCTCCTTGAAGGCGGCCTGGGCAAAGTAGGAGGCGGCTAGGTAGGGGACCGCGACGAGCGCCGCGGCGATCGTGCGACGCGGCGCCGAGAGACCGCCGAGGGCGCCGAGCGCGGTCAGGCCGGTCAGAACCCCGATCGCGACGATCTCGCCGATGAAGGCCTGGCCGAGGCCGATCCCCGGCAGTGCGGCGACGGCGACCGCCAGGCCGTGGGGGCCGAGCGGGTAGCCGGCATCCGGGGCGGGCCCGAGGCCGCTGCGCAGCCACTCGGCCCAGGCGAGGTGGAGGCCGAGGTCGTTGTTGAACCCGACCCCCAGCAGTCCCCAGCGACCGCTGACCGCGAAGGGGATCGCCAGCACGAGGACGACGAGGAGCACCACCGGCAGCCCCACGCGCAGCGCCCCCGGCGCTCGGTAGTCGAGGCGCCAGGCGATTGCGGCGGCGACCAGGACCAGAATCAGGGCGCCGAGCGTGGCACTGGTCCCGTGTCCCGGCGCGCGTGCCAGCAGGCCGGTCACGGTCAACACCGCGGCGAAGCCGACCGCGGGCTCGAGCCACGACCACGACTGCCGCCCCGCCAGCGAGAAGATCGCCCGCCCGACCAGCAGCGAGGCGGCGCAGATCAACGCCGCCGAGACGTAGGTCTCGATCATCAGGCCCGGCAAGTTATGGCAGTGGCGGGCCGGATGCCCGGCCGGCGACAGTCCTGCTCAGTACCTCTCAGCCGCCGCTTCCAGCGTCGGCCGCAGGTTTTCGCCGCGCAGCGGGTGCTCGTGGCCGGGGGCGACCACGCGCGGTTCGAGGGCAGCCAGCTTCCGGACCGACTCCTTGGCTTTCTGGTGGTCCCAGGCCCAGGCGGGGTGGGGGACGCTGGCCTCGCCCTCCGGCAGCGGTTTCAGCCGCGCCGAGTCGACCAGGTAGATGACGTCGCTGACCAGCGCCACCCGGTCGCTCTCCCTCCAGAGGCCGATCAGGCCGGGCGCGTGTCCGGGGAAGTGGACGACGCGGAAGCCGGCGACCTCGTCGCCCTCGCTGACGGTGCCGTCGATCTTCACGGCACCACCGTCCCAGCGCCGCAGCAGGAAGGGGTAGAGGTGGCGAACCCAGGCGACCGGAAGCTGCGAGAGGTCCATGTAGGGCGCGATCGCGGCGTCGCTTTCCGCGTCGGCGACGTCGTCGGGATGGCAGTGCACCGGCACCCCCATGTACGGGGCGGTGCCGCGATGGTCGGCGTGGGCGTGCCCGAGGACGACCCGCTTGACCCCGCCGAGCTGGTCGGCGGCCTTCTTCGCCTTGCGCCGCATCGCCTTGGTGCCAGCGTCGAACTGGACGACGCCGTCGCCGTCCTCGATGAAATAGATGTTCATCGCGCCGCGGAAGTCGCCCCGCAACAGCCAGACGCCGTCGGCCACCTTCTCCAGCCCCATCCGCCCACCATAATCGCGCCCCGCCTCCGCTGGCTAGGAGGTCTTGGCGAAACCCCCGCACGCGTCTGGCGGCGGCGGACACTTCGCGGTGCGGCGTCCTCAGTCGGCCGCATAGCGCTGCTATGCGGCCTCCCTGTGTCCTTGCCCCGCTTGGTCCGGCGCTCGCCAGCCACGCGCCGGGGTTTTGGGGCAGGCTCTTAGTATCCGCGCCTTGGCGAAGCAGGACTTCATCGTCGGCGACGAGCTCGGGGCCTTCGAGCTCGGCAAGCTGCTCGATCGCGCCCTCGAGCTGAAAGCCGGCCGCGGCGAGCGGCTCGGCGCCGACTCGCTGGCCGGTCGCAGCGTCGCTCTGATCTTCCAGCGGCCCTCGACCCGGACCCGGGTCTCCTTCGAGGTCGGGGTCGCCGAGCTGGGGGCCACCCCGATCGTCCTGCGCGGCGACGAGATGCAGTTCTCGCGCGGCGAGTCGGCCGGCGACACCGCCCGGGTGCTCTCCCGCTACGTCGACGCGATCGTGATCCGCTCCGGCAGCCACGAGGAGGTAACCGAGCTGGCAGCGGCCGCTGAGGTGCCGGTCGTCAACGCGCTGACGCCGCTCCACCACCCCTGCCAGGCGCTCGCCGACCTGATGACCCTGCGCGAGCGCTTCGGCGACCTCGACCAGCTCCGTCTCGCCTACGTCGGCGACGGCAACAACGTCGCCCGCTCGCTGGCGATCGTTGGTGAGCTGGCCGGGCTCGAGGTCGTCGTCGCGGCGCCGCCCGGCTACCAGCTCGAGGAGGGGCACGGGGTGAAGCTGACCGGTGACCCGCGAGCGGCTGCCGACGGTGCCGACGCTCTCTATACGGACGTCTGGGTGAGCATGGGGGACGAGGCCGAGGCCGAGCGCCGCCGCGCCGACCTGGCGCCTTTTCGCCTCGACGCCGACCTCCTGGCGGCGGCCAAGGAGAGCGCGATCGTGATGCACTGCCTGCCCGCCCACCCAGGCGAGGAGATCACCGCCGACGTCCTCTACTCTGATTCCTCCGCCGTCTGGGACCAGGCCGAGAACAGGCTGCACGCGCAAAAGGCGCTGCTGGAGCAGTTGCTCGCCGCCTAGGCCCGCGGCCCCTCCGCGCGCATGTACCCGCACCTCGAAATCGGCCCGATCACGCTGCAGACCTTCGGCCTGATGTTCGCGCTCGCTTTTCTCGCCGCCGGGGCGCTGATCTGGCGGCGGTTCACGGAGCTCGGCAAGCCCGGCGACTGGGCCTACGAGATGGGCTTCGCGGCCCTGGTCGGCGGCGTCGTCGGCTCCCGCGTCTACTTCATGGTCCAGAACTATGACGACGTCAAGCACGACTTCTTCGGGACGCTCTTCTCCGGGTCCGGACTGGTCTGGTACGGCGGCGCGATCGGCGGTGCCCTGGCCGTCCTCGCCTGGGCCTGGTACCGCGACTTCCTCAACCTCACCCTGCTCGACGTCGCCGCCCCGGCGCTGGCGCTCGGCTACGCGATCGGGCGCTGCGGCTGCCAGCTCTCCGGCGACGGCGACTACGGCAAGCCCTGGGACGGCCCCTGGGCGATGTCCTACCCCGACGGCACCGTGCCGACCGACCGTACCGTCCACCCGACGCCGGTCTACGAGACGCTGGCGATGGGGCTCGGTGCCTGGATCCTCTGGCAGCTGCGCGACCGGGTCCGGGCCGGCGTGCTGTTCGCGATCTACCTCGTCTACGCCGGGACCGAGCGCTTCCTGGTCGAGTTCCTGCGCCGCAACACCGAGGACTCGATCGGGCTGACCACCGCGCAGCTGGAGAGTCTGGTGATGATGGCCGCCGGGGCGATCTGGATCGCCGTGGTGGTCCATCGGCACGGCGGCATTTCCCGTCCCAGCGAGGGCTTGGCCGCGTCGGCGAGCGCCTGAGCCTGTCAGAGTTAGGACTGTTACCCTTGCGCAGGACTTTTAGAGCAGTCAACTAGGGAGGCGGTTTTTCGATGGCGGCTGTGGACATTCAGAGTCAGGACGGGCCCTCGGCGCGCACGGTCAGCGCCGTGCTTGACGATGCCGCGGAGCGGATCGCCGCCGCCGGTTGCGGGAACGCCCGGGCCGACGCCGAAACGCTCGTCGCCGACGCGCTTGAGGTGAAGCCCGAGGAGCTGCGGGTCGACGGGGCCGGCGAGGTGCCGACCGAGGTCGCCGCAGCGATCGAGGAGCGGGTGCAGCGGCGCATCGACCGTGAGCCGATGGCCTACATCCTCGGCCGCGCGCCCTTCCGCAACCTCGAGATCGCCGTCGACTCCCGCGTTCTCTGGCCGCGCCGCGAGACCGAGCTGCTGGTCGAGGTCGGCGCCGATCTGCCCGAGGGCGCCCGCGTCCACGAGGTCGGCACCGGCTCCGGGGCGATCGCCCTGGCGCTGCTCTCCGAGCGCCCCGACCTGCGCGTCAGCGCCTCCGACCTCTCGCCCGAGGCGGTCGAAGCGGCGCGTGAGAACGCTGAGCGGCTGGGAATCGACCTCGACGTGCGGGTCGCCACCGGCCTGCCCGACGACCTCGAGGGCGTCGACCTGGTGATCGCCAACCTTCCCTACGTCACCGACAGCACCATCTTCGAGCGCTCGCCGGAGATCCAAAAGGAGCCGCGAATCGCGGTGACGGGATCCTGCGGCGAGGACGGACTCGGCGTGATCCGCGGGCTAATCGGCGAAACGCCCTCCGGCTGGAAGCTGGCGATGGAGCACGACACGCACCACGGGCCGGCGATGCGCGAGTTGCTGCGCGACGCCACTACCCTTCAGGACTATGAAGGTGACGAGCGGGTGACTGTCGGCTTCGCTCCATGAAGCTGACTTCGATTCGATGAGCGAGGCCTCCGAGGCCGAGCGGACTGAGGAGCGTTCCCCGGACTCGACCGGTGATCGCTCCGGTGCCGCGAGTGAGGCGCAGCGTCGCTCCAAGGTCGACCGCCTGCGCGCGGCCGGAGTCGATCCCTACCCGCACTCCTTCGAAGACCGCACTCACGCTGAGGACATCCACTCCGCCCACGACCCCGAGGCGCTGGGGGAGGGCGAGCACGAGGGGTTCACCTACCGGGTGATGGGCCGGGTCACCGGCAAGCGCGGTCACGGCAAGACGGTCTTCTTCGACGTCCGCGACATCACCGGCTCGATCCAGGGCTACGCCCGCCGCGACACGCTCGGCGACGAGCTGTTCGACCGGGTCGAGGAGCTCGACATCGGCGACCTGGTCGGGATCGAGGGACCGGTCTACGTCACCAAGCGCGGTCAGCTGGCGATCTCGGTGCGGGAGTTCTCCCTGCTGGCGAAGGCGCTGCTCGACCCGCCCGATCTCTTCCACGGCATCTCCGACCCGGAGCTGCGCTACCGCCAGCGGGAACTCGACCTGATGGCCAACGCCGAGTCCCGGGAGATCTTCAAGAAGCGCTCGAAACTGACCCTGGCGATCCGCAACCACATGGACGCGCACGGCTGGACCGAGCTGGAAACGCCGGTCCTGCAGCGCCTCACCGGCGGCGCCGCGGCGCGGCCCTTCGTCACCCACCACAACGCGCTTGATCGCGACCTCTTCCTGCGCACCGCGACCGAGCTCTACCTGAAGCGGGCGATCGTCGGCGGGTTTGAGGACGTCTACGAGTTCGGCAAGTTCTTCCGCAACGAGGGGATGTCGCCGCAGCACAACCCCGAGTTCACGATGCTGGAGATGTTCGTCGGGGGCGCCGACTGGGAAGGCGTGATGCGCTTCATCGAGGTGCTGGTCGCCACCGTGGTCGAGGAGGTGATGGGGACGACCAAGGTGATGCGCGACGGGGTCGAGATCGACTTCGCGGCGCCCTGGCCGCGGGTCGTCCTCCGCGACGAGCTGCTGAAGGAGACGGGCGTCGACATCTACGAGGCGAGCCGCGACGAGCTGGCCGAGCTGGCCGGCGAGGACGCCGACGAGAACGACGACTGGGCCGGCCTCGTCGACACCCTGCAGGGCAAGCTGATCGAGCCGAAGCTGATCCAGCCCACCTACATCACCGTGCTGCCGATCGACATCTGGCCGCTGGTCAAGGTGCACCCCGACGACCCCAAGGTTTGCGAGGCCTTCGACGGGATCGTCGCCGGGATGGAGATCGTCGGCGGCGGCACCGACCTCAACGACCCGGTCGAGCAGCGCCAGCGCTTCATCAAACAGCGCGAACGCCAGGAGTCCGGCGCCGAGGAAGATCCCCATCCCCACGACGAAGAGTTCGTGCGGGCGCTCGAATACGGAATGCCCCCGGCGAGCGGCTGCGGGCTGGGGATCGACCGGCTGCTGATGATCATGACCGGCTCGAAGAACCTGCGTGACGTGATCATCTATCCGGCCATGCGCGAGGCCGCCGGCGAGTAGGCCGCCGCCGCGGCGCGTATTCTGCGCGGCCGTGGGTGTCTCGGCCGACTCCTCGACGCTGGATGGTGTGCGCCGCCTTGGCGCGCTCGCAGGCGTCCTGCTGGTGCTGCTCGTGGCCGTCGCGCCGGCCGGCGCGACGGTGCGCTTCGCCGCATCCGGGGCCTCGGGCAAAGCTCCCTGCAACCCGGCGCCCTGCAGCCTCGGCACGGCGCTGACCGTCGCCGTCGCCGGCGATGAAGTCGTGTTGGCGCCCGGCAGCTACCTGGAGCCCAACGGCCTCAAGATCGCAAAGGCGATCTCCTTCGGAGGCCTGCCCGGCCAGGCGCCGACGCTCCGCACCGGCTCCGATCCGTTCGAAGTCGAAAGCCCGGCGGCGATCGTGCACGACCTGCGGATCGAGCTGAGCGAGCCGACGATGGGGTACCCGCTCTATCTCTCGTCAGGGACGGTGGAACGGGTCTACGCGGACCCGGCCGGGCTCGGAGGTCAGGGCTGCTTCATGGAAACCGGGACGCTGCGCGACAGCGTCTGCCGCGATGGCATCTTCGTCAGCTTCAACCAGCCGAAAAGCGTCGTCGCGAACCTCGTCAACGTCACCGCCAACCCCGTGGTGATCGGCTCCAACGGCGGTGCGACGATGAACGCCAACCTGATCAACACGGTCGCGCTGCCGGTGATCTCGCCGTTCACCTCCAAAAGCGGGCTGCTGATCGACGCCTCGATGGGAAGTGTCGTGAAGGTCACGGCTCGCAACTCGAACTACAACTCGGTTGATTCTTCGCTGAGCTCCGGCGCCGGTTTCACCTACACGCCGGCTGGCAGCAACGGCAACCAGACCGCGCCGCCGCAGTTCGTAGCTGCCGACAGCGGTGACTTCCGGCAGCTGCCGACCTCGCCGACGGTTGACGCCGGCGCGAGCGATTCCCTGCTAGTAGGCGCCCTCGATCTGCTCGGTGCGCCCCGGGTGCTGCCGCGCTGCATCGGCGGCCCTCCCGCACCGGACATCGGTGCCTACGAGCTCGTCCCTACCGAGCTCTGCCCGGGCAGCGGTGGAGACGCAGGCGGCGGAGGTGGCGGGGGCCGCGCGCCGACGGCCCCGACCGCGCCCTCGAACGAGATCAGCCTCGGCAGGCTCGAGCGGCATCCAGGCAAGGGCACGGCGACGCTGGTGGTCTCCGTCCCCGGTCCCGGCACGGTCGTGCTCGGCGGCAAAGGGGTGGTCGGGCGGCAACTGACGGCGCGCAAAGCCGAAACACTGAAGCTGCTCGTCAAGGCGAAGAGCCGTAAGGCTCGAAAGCTGGTCGCCAACGGCAAGGTGAAGTTGAGGCCGACGATCACCTTCGCGCCGTTCGGCGGCAGTGCCGCGACGACGCCGCGGCCGCTGACCCTGAAGCTGAATCCCAGCGCGCACGCCAGCCGCTAGAAGGCCGAGCGCAGCAGGCCGCCGTCGATCGGAATGACGGTGCCGGTGATGTAAGCGGCGCGCTCGGAGCAGAGGAAGGCGACGAGGTCGCCGTACTCGCCGGGCAGCCCGAGGCGGCCGGCCGGGACTTCCTCGCGGGCGGCGGCTTCGGCGGCCTCGATCGAGCCGGCGTTGTCGGCTAGGCGGTAGGTGGCGAAGCGACCGGTGGCGACGGTGTTGACGGTGATCCCGTCGGCGGCGACCTCGCGGGAGAGCGTCTTCAGGAATCCCACCGAGGCCATCCGGTGGGAGTTGGAGAGGTTGAGGTGGGGGATCGGCTCGCGGGTGGAGCTGGAGCCGACGTTGACGATCCGTCCCCAGCCGCGCTCGCGCATGCGGGGCACGACCGTGCCGGCGAGTACCCGCGGCGCCAGGACCAGGGAGCGGTAGGCGCGCTCCCACTCGCTGAGCTCGTGGTCGAGGGCGCCGCCGAGCGGCGGGCCGCCGGTGTTGGTGACGAGGATCTCGACCGGGCCGAGCCGCTCGCCGACCTCGGCGGGGAGGTTGGCGAGGCCCTCGGTGTCGGTGGTGTCGGCCGCGATCGCGGTGACGTCGCCGTCGATCTCGGCGGCGGTCGCCTCGAGCGCTTCCTGCGAGCGGCTGGAGATCGCGACCCGGGCGCCCTCGCGGGCGAGGGCTGCCGCGATCGCCGCACCGATCCCCTTGCTGGCGCCCATCACCAGCGCCACCCGCCCGTCTAGGCCCAAGTCCATTGAGTCAATGTAGCTCGGCCGCTACACTGGCCACCTCTTATGGGTTTCTCGATCGAGCACAGCGTCGCTGCCAAACAGCTCGTTATCGAGACGGTCGTCGCCGGGATCGTACTCCCGGCGCGCGCCTGAACCCCCAGCAGCGCCCGCCGACCAAAAAGAGAGATCAGGGGGAAACGGCGGAGGCGTTGCCACCAGCACCTAGTCCCTCCCGGCACTGGCAGGAAGCCCTCGACGCGATGGCCGCGCGCCGCTTCACAGTGCCCGAGCCCACCCCCACCGACCCGCGCCGCTCAATTTCCGTTGCGCGGCTATCGTTCCCTATCGAGCGCCCGTAGCTCAGTGGTCAACGGGTCCTTTCGGGGGCCCAAAGAGCGTCGGTCTTTCAAGCCGCAGGTCGCGGGTTCGACTCCCGTCGGGCGCATTCACCTTTGTCAGCGGCGGCTAGCTGCTCTTCTGCAGGCAGGTGGTTGGCGGCGATTCGAAGGCGAGGGCTCCGAAGGTAGCCGGAAAGGCAACCGGGCTTTCGTCCCGCTCTCTGCCGCCCGAGATTGCGCGCTGCCGCGCCCGCAAGCGAGACTGAAGGCTCTATACAGGCCGCCGCGCAACCGTCCGCTGGTGTGGCTCTCGATGGAGCTCGACGAGGAGGCATGGAGCGAATCCGCGATCTTCAGGCCGAAGCGCTTGAGCGCGCCCAAGAGATCAAGGCCGCCGCGCCGTGCATCCGCCGGAACAGGGGTTCAGCGTCTCGCTAATCGGCCGGAGTCGAAGTAGGGTGGTCGGATATAGGAACGGAGCTGGGAC
>JBEVJP010000007.1:0-3410 GCA_040510155.1 Solirubrobacterales bacterium
TACAACCGCGAGACGCTCGAGGTCCGCTTCAAGGGCAAGAGCATCGCCGACGTCCTCGAGATGTCGGTCGAGGAGGCGGTCGTCTTCTTCGAGAACGTGCCGAAGATCGCCCGGCGCCTCCGCACCCTGCACGACGTCGGCCTCGACTACATCCGCCTCGGCCAGCCGGCGACGACGCTCTCCGGCGGCGAGGCACAGCGGATCAAGCTCGCGACCGAGCTCTCCAAAGTCGCCACCGGCGACACCCTCTACATCCTCGACGAGCCGACCACCGGCCTCCACTTCGCCGACGTCCAGCGCCTGCTCGAGGTGCTCGGCCGCCTCGTCGACGCCGGCAACTCGGTGGTCGTGATCGAGCACAACCTCGACGTGATCAAGACCGCCGACTGGCTCGTCGACCTCGGTCCGGAGGGCGGCGACGAGGGCGGGCAGATAGTCGCCACCGGTACGCCGGAGGAGGTCGCCGCCGTCGCTGACTCCTACACCGGCCGTTTCCTCGCCGAGCTGGTCGAGCCGGCGAAGCCGAAGCGCGGCGCCCGTCGCCGCGAACCGCTCGCCGCCTGAGCTCCCACCCGAGCGGACTGGCCGTGACGGCCCAGCTGGCCGCTCCGGTTTGGCCTGCCGGGCCATGCATGAAACCGGTTGGTACGGGTAAGTTCGATTCGCCGGTGCCGGAAGGGTGCTGGGAGAGGAGGAGTTCCGAATGTCCAGATCTGCTGTCTCGAGACGCGGCGGAGTGGCACTTGCGCTTGGCGCCCTGCTCGTGATCGCCCTCGTCATCGCTGGCTGCGGCGGCAGCGACGGTGGTGGTGGAGCGAAGATCGCTCTGCTCCTGCCCGAAAACGAAACGCCGCGCTACGAAACCAACGACAAGCCGGACTTCGAAGAAGCGCTCGACGAACTCTGCGAAGACTGTGAACTGATCTACCTGAACGCCGCCGGCGACGCTGAAAAACAGCAGAGCCAGGCTGAATCGGCGCTGACCCAGGGTGCCGAAGTGATGGTCGTCGACCCGATGGACTCCAAATCGGCGGCGGCGATTGCGGAAAAGTCGCAGGCCCAGGGCGTGCCGGTAGTCAGCTACGACCGCCTGATCGAAAACGGCAAAGTCGACGCCTACATCTCCTTCGACAACAAAAAAGTCGGCGAATTGCAGGCAGAAACCCTGTCGGACAAACTCAAGGAAGACGGCAGCGCCAGCGGGCCGATCATCATGATCAACGGCGACCCGGCTGACCCCAACGCCGCTCTCTTCAAGGAAGGCGCACACACCGGCTTCGAAGCCGCCGGGGTGAAGATCGCCAAGGAGTACGACACGCCGGAATGGTCCGCCGAAAACGCCCAGCGTGAGGCGCAGCAGGCGATCACCGCGCTCGGCAACAACGGCTTCGCCGGCATTTACGCCGCCAACGACGACACCGGCGGTGGCGCAATCGCCGCCCTCAAAGGCGCCGGCATCAACCCCGAAGAAAAGCCCGTCACCGGTCAGGACGCGACGGTTGCCGGCCTGCAGCGCATCCTCGCCGGCCAGCAGTTCATGACGGTCTACAAGGAAATCGGTCCGGAGGCGAAGATTGCCGCGGAAATTGCCGTCGCCCTGGCTGAAGGCGAAGGCGTGCCGCAGGACAAAGTCACCGAAGAAGTCGACAACGGCGCGGGCAAGGTCCCGGCAGTGCTGCTCAAACCGATCGCCGTCACCAAAGACAACGTGAAGAGCACGGTTGTCGCCGACGGCTTCGTCACCGCCTCTGAACTCTGCACCGGCTCCTACGCGTCGGCCTGCAAAGAAGCGGGGATCTCGGGGTGAGATGAGCGACGGCGCTCCCCTCCTCGAGCTGGAGGGAGTCAGCAAGCAGTTCGGCCCGGTCCAGGCTCTGGACCGGGTCGACTTTGCCGTTCACGCCGGCGAGGTCGTTGGCCTCGTCGGCGACAACGGCGCCGGCAAGTCGACGATGGTGAAGACGATCGCCGGCATCCACGGGCCCGACGCCGGGGCGATCAAGTTCGAGGGCCAGCGGGTCTCGATCTCGAAGCCTCAGGATGCGACCGCGCTCGGCATCGCCACCGTCTACCAGGACCTGGCGCTCTGCGACAACCTCGATGTCGTCGCCAACCTCTTCCTTGGCAGCGAGGTGGTCTCGTCGGGGCCGGGGAGGTTCTCGCGCCAACTCGACGAGGCGCAGATGGAGCACCGCACCGGCGAGCTGCTCTCCAACCTGGCAGTGACGATTCCCAGCCTGCGCAGCGAGGTGGGGACCCTCTCCGGCGGCCAGCGCCAGCAGGTGGCTGTCGCCCGCTCGCTGCTCGGCGAACCCAAGGTCGTGCTGCTCGATGAGCCAACCGCGGCGCTCGGCGTCGCCCAGACCGCCCAGGTCCTCGACCTGATCCGGCGCCTGCGAGAGCGCAACCTCGGCGTCGTCGTGATCAGCCACAACCTGGTCGACGTCTTCGAGGTCGCCGACCGCATCTTCGTCCTTCGCCTCGGCCGCCCCGCCGGTGACTTCTCGGCCGAAGCGACCACCGAGGAGCACGTCGTTTCCGCGATCACCGGCGTCGGCGGCAACGAGATCGACAAGGCCGAGCACCGCGACCGGGAGGGAGAGGGCGATCGACGCGACGGCTGAGACCCCGTCGGCACCGCCGACCGATGATCAGGAGCGGGGCCGGGTCGGCGCGACCATCCGTCGCGTCGTCCAGGGCGACCTCGCGTCGCTGCGCGTCGTCTTCGGCCTCGCCGTGATCTGGGCGATCTTCCAGTTCGAGAACGACCGCTTCCTCTCAGCCCAGAACCTCACCAACCTGATGCTGCAGATCACCGCCACCGGGCTGATCTCGGTGGGGATCGTCTACGTGCTGCTGCTCGGCGAGATCGACCTCTCGGTCGGATCCGTGTCGGGCCTGGCCGCCGCGATCCTCGCGGTGGGCTTCGTGCAGCTGCAATGGAACCTGGTGCTCGCCCTGATCGCAGCGATCGCCGCGGGGGCGCTGGTCGGATTGCTGTACGGGTTCCTGTACACGCGCTTCGGGCTGCCCAGCTTCGTGATCACACTGGCCGGGCTGCTGGGATTCCTGGGTCTTCAGCTCTGGATCCTGGGCGACACCGGATCGATCGGGCTCCCGTTCGATTCCTGGATCGTGGAGTTCGCCCAGCAGTGGTACCTGCCGGCCTGGGCGTCGTACATCGCGGCAGGGCTGGCCGCGGCCGCCTACGCATGGATCCTCCTGCGGCGCGCACGACAGCGGGCGGCAGCCAATCTGGTGAGTCAGAGCTACCTCGAGATCGGGGTGCGCAGCGGAGCACTGGTGGCCTTCCTGCTGGTCGCCGCCTGGTATCTCAACCTCTCGCGCGGCGTCGGCGTGATGTTCCTGTTCTTCCTCGTACTCGTCGTCATCGTCAACTTCGCACTGAC
>JBEVJP010000008.1:0-59111 GCA_040510155.1 Solirubrobacterales bacterium
TCTCCCCGAGCACTACGGGCTTCTGGGGCCCGGCATCGAGCTCAACCGCCTCGCCGAGCTGCCGGTCCTCGACTTCCGCTTCTCCGACCCGCCGCGCTCGACGATCGCCATGAAGCGGGCGATGGACATCGCCATCTCCGCTGCCCTGCTCGTCCTCCTCTCCCCCCTACTGGCGGCGATCGCGATCCTCATCCTGCTCGACACCGGCCGTCCGGTCCTCTTCAAACAGCGGCGCGCCGGCAAGGACGGGAACCCGTTCTCGATGGTCAAGTTCCGGACGATGGTCGCCGACGCCGAGGAGCGCCTCGGCGAGCTGGTCGACATCGAGAAGCTCGAGCAGCCGGCCTTCAAGATCCCCGACGACCCGCGGGTGACGCGCAGCGGCCGAACCCTGCGGCGCTTCAGCATCGACGAGCTACCGCAGCTGTGGAACGTCTTCCGCGGCGAGATGTCCTGGGTCGGGCCGCGGCCCGAGGAGGAGAGCGTGGTCGCCCTCTACGACGAGCGCCAGCGCAGCCGCCTGGCGATCAAGCCCGGGGTGACCGGGCCGATGCAGGTCTACGGCCGCAGCGACCTCACCTTCGAGGAGCGGCTGGCGATGGAGCGCGACTACCTCGACAACCTCTCGCTGCTGACCGACCTGGCGATCCTGCTGCGGACGCCGCGCGCGGTCGTACGCGGCGAGGGCGCCTGAAGCGCTAAGCAGCCGCGTCGCGCTCGGATCGGCGCTGGAGCCAGACGCTGCCCCCGGCGCCCGGGTCGAAAGGCAGAACCGCGAACAGCTCGTCGAGCTGCTGGCGAAACTCGGCGAAGAGCGCAACGTTGCAGACGAGCGGTTTGAAGTCGCGGTTGTACATCAGGAACGCCTGCAGGACGTACTGCTCGTTCCAGGTCTGGCCACGCTCGAAGATCCACTCGTCCGGGTAGTCGGCTGGCCAAAAGATGTCGTGCACGTGGGCGAGTACGCCCGGGCGCAGGCGTGGAATCACCTCGAAGAAGAACCAGACGACGTCGCTTCCCGGCCGGGCGACGTGGGAGCCGTCATAGAAGCAGACGTCTCCCTCTCCCAGGGACTCGAACAACTGCAGAGGCGCCCGCTGCAAGATCGTCTCGTGGAGGCGCCAATGGTCGGGGAGGGCGCGCAGCAGCTCCTTGCGCGGATAGGGCTCGATCTGGTCGACGACGGCGGGCGGCGCGCCTTCGGCCTCGTTGCGCGCCAGCGCCTCGCTCAGCAACAAGCTCGACCAGCCACAGCCGATCTCGACCACCCGGCCGGGCTTGGAGTCCCGCACCAAGCCGTACTGAACGAGCGCGTCGAGGCCGCTCCAGAAGTCGTTGCGCCAGTGATAGCGAGGCGGACCGGCAGGCATCTCCTGGGGAACCTCGAGGAGCTCCATCCAGTAGGAAGAGAGGCGCCGAAGCGTCTCCAGCTGGCCCGGCAGATCCCAGTCGACCGCGCTCGGCATCGGCCGGCCGTGCCAGAGGTCGCGGTTATCGGCGAGGAACTGGAGGTCGTTGAGGGGGCTGTAGAAGTCGCAGGGCTGGAAGTGATAGCCACGCTTCTGCACCTCCAGCAGCGGCGTCTCGGCAAGCACCTCGATAGCCCGACCGACCGGATCCTGCGCGTCGGCGGCCGGGGCCGGCTCGGCTGGTGCTGTGCCTGGCTCGCCGCGCAACGCCCGCCATGCAGCCCTGAGGCGGGTGCCGCCACCGGCTGTCGCTGTCGTCTCGTGCTTCAAGTGGCGCGACAGCCTATAGAGGCGGCCCCTGCCCGAATACAGTCCAGCGGTGGACCTCGAGGTGGTGATAGTCAGCCACGGCGCCGAAGCCCTGCTGCGGCGCTGCCTGGCCTCGCTGCGCGAGCACCCGCCGGCGACGACGCCGATGCGGGTGACGGTGGTGGACAGCGGCAGCCCCGACGGCACGCCGGAGATGGTCGCCCGCGAGTTTCCCGAGGTGCGGCTTCTGCGCGAAGGCAATATCGGCTTCTCGGCCGCCAACAACCTCGTCCTCCGCGAGAGCGAGGCGGAGGCGGTGCTGCTGCTCAACCCCGACACCGAGGTCTATGCCGGCAGCCTCGACGCGGCCCTGGCGCGGCTGGCGGTCGACGCGCGGATCGGCATGGTCGGGATCAAGCTGGTCACCGAGAGCGGTGAGCTCGACCACGCCTGCAAGCGCTCCTTCCCCACTCCTCTCGCCGCTCTGGCCCACTTCACCGGGGTCGGTCGCCACGACGGTGCCGGCGCCGCACTCAGCCAGTACAGGGCGACCGAACTGGGGGACGACGAGCCGGGCGAGGTCGACGCCGTCAACGGCGCCTTCATGCTTTGCCGCGGCGAGGCGGTCCGCGAGGTTGGCCTGCTCGACGAGGGCTACTGGCTCTACATGGAGGACCTCGACTGGTGCCACCGCTTCTGGGACACCGGCTGGAAGGTCTTCTACGAGCCTGCCGGGGTCGCCCTGCACGTCAAGGGCGGCTCCAGCGCCGCCCGCCGGGCCGCCCGCCAGGAGATTGCCTTCCACCGCGGCATGGCCCGCTTCTACCGGCGCTTCGAGGCGCCAGAGCGCAGCCCATTGCTGAACGCCGCCGTCTACGCCGGGATCGGCGCCAAGCTGGCGACCAGCCTGGCCATCACCGCTGTGCGCGGCCGCGGCTAACCGCTCAGTACTCGAAGGGAAGCGTCTCGGCGACTTCGGAGAGCTTCGGGGCCTGCTTGTCGCGCTCGGAGAGCAGCGGCTCGTCCACCGGCCACTCGACCGCGACGTCGGGGTCGTCCCAGGCGATGCCCGCCTCGGTCAGCGGGTCGTAGAGGCTGGAGAGCAGGTAGGTGACGTCGGCGAGGTCGCTGAGCACCGCGAAGCCGTGGCCGAAGCCGACCGGGACGTAGAGCTGGTGGTGCTTCTCGTCGTCGAGGACGTGCGCCTCCCACTGGCCGAAGGTCGGCGAGCCGCGGCGCAGGTCCACGGCGACGTCGACGATCGCGCCGCGCGGGCAGCGAACCAGCTTCGCCTGCCCCGGCTCGGTCTGGAAGTGGAGACCTCGCAGAGTCCCCTCGGAAGAACGGGAGTGGTTGTGCTGGACGAAGTCGGCGTCGACGCCGAGCTCCTTCCAGGTCCCCTCGGCGTAGCTCTCGACCATGAAGCCGCGCGAGTCGCCGTGGACCTCGGGCTCGATCAGGACGACGCCCGCGAGCTTCGTCTCCAGTGCGCGGGGCACTATCCGAGCGCCTTGCCGTACTGCTTTTCGTAGTACTCGCGGTACTCGCCAGAGCGGATCGGACCCCACCACTCCTCGTTCTCGCGGTACCAGTTGACGGTCTTCTCGAGGCCCTCGGCGAAGTGGACCTGGGCCTCCCAGCCGAGCTCGCGCTTCAACTTCTCCGAGGAGAGCGAGTAGCGGCGGTCGTGGCCGGGCCGGTCCTTGACGTATTCGATCTGCGACTCGTCGCTGCCGGTCAGCTCGATCACCCGTTTGATGACCTCGAGGTTCTCGCACTCGTCGGGACCGCCGACGTTGTAGACCTCGCCGGCCTTGCCTTTGGTCAGGACGGTGTGGATGCCCCGGCAGAAGTCCTCGACGTAGAGCCAGTTGCGGACCTGCTTGCCGTCGCCGTAGACGGGCAGCGAGTCGCCGTGGACGGCGTTGAGGACCATCAGCGGGATCAGCTTCTCGGGGTACTGGCGGGGGCCGTAGTTGTTGGAGCCGCGCACGATCGAGGCGTCGATCCCGTAGGTGTGCCAATGGGCGGAGACGAGCAGGTCGCCGGCGGTCTTCGTCGCCGAGTAGGGCGAGGAGGGGTCGAGCGGCGAGGTCTCGGTGAAGGAGCCGGAGTCGATCGAGCCGTAGACCTCGTCGGTGGAGACCTGCAGGTATCGCTCGACGCCGAGCTCACGGGCGGCGTCGAGCAGCGTGCCGGTGCCGATCACGTGGGTGCGGGCGAAGGCGTCCTGGTCGTCGATCGAGCGGTCGACATGGCTCTCGGCGGCGAAGTTGACGACCGCGTCGGCACCCTGCATCGCCTCGCGGACGACCTTCGGGTCCTCGATAGCGCCCTCGATCAGCTCGGTGCCCTCGGGCAGGTTCTCGCGCCTGCCGGCGTAGGTGAGCTTGTCGAGGACGACGACGTCGTGCTCCTCACCAACCAGGCGGACGTAGGTGGAACCGATGAAACCGGCGGCGCCGGTGACCAGGAGCCTCAAGATCCTTCCTCCCTCTCAGCTTGTCTTTGGGCCAGGTAGCCGGCCAGCCCGTCCTGCCAGGACGGCAGGCGGATCGCGTGCTCGCGCTGGCTGACCATGACCGAGTACGGCGGGCGGGCCGCGGAGCGGCCGAACTCTGCGGCGGTAGTGGAGAGCACTTTGCACTCAACGTGTGCCTGCTCGAAGATCTCGCGCGCGAATTCGTACCAGGAGCACTGGCCGGCGGCGGGCATGTGGTGGATGCCGAACTCGACACCCTCGATCAGGCGGACGATCCCGTAGGCGAGGTGCCAGGTGTAAGTCGGGGTGCCGACCTCGTCGCGGACGACCAAGACCTCGCTGCGGCCCTCGGCGAGGCGCAGCATCGTCTCCACGAAGTTGCCACCGCCGATCCCGAACAGCCAGGAGGAGCGGACCACGAAGTGGCGCTTGTTGGCGGCGGCGGTCGCCTCCTCGCCAGCCAGCTTGGTGCGCCCGTAGGCGGAGAGCGGCGCCGGCTGGTCGCTTTCGACGTAGGGCTCGCCCTTGCGACCGTCGAAGACGTAATCGCTGGAGACGTAGACGACCGAGGCACCGACGGCGGCGGCCGCGGCGGCGACGTTGCCGGCGCCGGTTCCGTTGATCGCGAAGGCCCCCTGCTCGTCCTCCTCGGCGCCGTCGACGTCGGTCCAGGCGGCGCAGTTGATGACCACGTCGGGACGCTCGAGGTCGAACTTCTTCTCCAGCCCGGCGGCGTCGGTGACGTCGAGCTCAGCGCGGCCGAAACCGACGACCACGTGGCCGGCATTGCCGGCGGCGAGCATCACGTCGCGGCCGAGCATGCCGGCGGCGCCGGTGACGAGCAGCTTCATCGATCTGGGGTGGCGAGAGGGGCAGGCAAGGCTGGAACAGGCTAATCCCCTGCTGCCGCCTCTGCCGGGCGGTCGCGATGCAGGCGCGGTCGCCGGGCCGGGTCGGTCAAGCCCCAGATCAGCGCCACCGCCGAGGCGAGCAGGGCGGCGACGGTTATCCAGATGCCGACGGTCACCGCCGGTTCGTGATGTGAGGAGAAGGTGACCTGGCGCGGCTCACGGGAGGCGGGCAGGCGAACGACCATGTCGACTTCCTGGCGGCCAACCGGCTTCGCGCCCTCGACGGAGACGAAGTAGGTGCCGGTGACGACGTTGGTCAGCATCGTCCCGGCGGGGCCCGGCGGCACGGTGACCGTGTAGCTGTCACGGGGGCCTTCGTCGACCGGGACCGCGATCGTCCCGGGCAGCGTCGGCGTGACTTCCGGCGCCGAGGCGTCGCCGAACTGCACGAAGGCGTACCAGCTTTCCGGCGGCGTGCTGGCTGAAGCGACCGCCGCCTCGCGGTTCGGCAGCCAGGAGCGCACCTCGGCGGTCTGCTTGATCGCGGCGGCGAAGCTGAGCGCGGTGACCAGCGCCAGCAGCGCCGCGGGGATTCGCGTCGAGCGGCCGGAGCGCTGCATCGCCGCGATCGCCAACGTGGTCAGCCCGACCAGGGCCAGGTCGAGGTAGGTCATCAGCCGGTACGGGAACTGGATGTAGGTGAGGAAGCTCGGCAGGTGCATGACCAGCGACGGCGCCATGATCAGCAGCAGCAGGCAGCCGCCGAGCAGGGCCAGGCCGGCCGCCAGCCGCTTGCGCTGGGGGCTGAGGTAAGACCAGAAGAAGATCCCGGCGGCGATCGTCCAGATCACCATCAGCAGCGGCAGCTGGGCGTTGATGTCGCCGTGGATGACCGGGTTGAGGTGGGCGCCGTCGCGGACGAAGCTGAAGAGCTGACTGGAATCGGTGTATTCGAGCTGGGTGAGTTCGTCGGCCGCGTCTTCGACCAGGCGCCCATGCAGAAGCAGCTCGGGGACGAGGATCCAGGCGTTGATCCCGATGCCGAGCACGGCGAGCCAGACCAGCCGCAGGCCGCGACGGGCATGGCTGCGGGCCGAGCGCCAGTCGGCGGCGACCATGATCGCCCCGACCAGAGCAAGGAAGGTGAACCCCCAGGCGGTGGTGAGGACGTGGGAGCCGGTCAGGAATATGAGGCCGACCACGAAGGCCACCGCCGGCATCACCCGCAGCCGCTCGGCCCGGAAGATCGCGATGCCGCTGGCGGCGACCAGGGCGATCATCGAGCAGCCGATCACCTCGGGGATGCCGCCGCGGCCGAAGTTGTTGCTGATCGCGTAGGGGGCGGTGACGGCGAGGGTGCCGGGGATCTGGATCAGCCAGCCGCGGATCCCCGCCTGCACGGCGATCCAGGTCCAGGCCAGGTAGGAGGTCGCGAGGGCGAGCAAGAGGCCGACGACGACCGCGGCGTTGGCGCTGTGCAGCCAGGCGCCGTAGCCGAGCACCGTGTAGAGGGTGCCGCCGTAGAACGCGTAGTACGGGTAGAAGGCGCCGAGGTCGGACTGCAGGTAGTAGCTGGGCAGCCCAAGCTGGGAGATGTTGGTGCCCTGGGCGTGGACCAACCAGAGATGGTTGCCCCAGTCCGAGGCGAAGGTGCGGTCGCTCAGCAGCGGCGCCGCGAGGACGGCGATGACGACGGCCGGGATCAGCCAGTGCCAGTGGAGACGCCAATCGGAGCGCAGGCGCGCCGAGGTCAAACCGGAGCCGTTCCCGTCAGACGATTTCGATCTCGGACTTGTCGCCGACCAGCAGCCGCAGCGTCTTCGGCATCCCGTCGCTGCGGGTCAGCTTCACTTCGCGACCGAGCAGGCTGGCCTCCATGCGAGTGCCGAGGTCCTCGACCACCGAGCCGGCGAGGATGATCGAGTGCTCGACCTCGGAGCGGCGCACGTGGACGCCGGCGCCGATCGAGGTGTAGGGGCCGATGTAGGCATCCTCGATGCAGGCGTCCTTGCCGATCACCGCCGGCCCGCGTACGACCGAGCGGGTCAGGGTCGCGCCCGGCTCGACGATCACCCGTCCCTCCACCCGGGACCCCTCGTCGATCTCGCCGCCGAGGTCGGTCTCGATCTCCTCGAGGACGAGCCGGTTGGCCTCGAGCATGTCGGCGAGCTGGCCGGTGTCCTTCCACCAGCCGCGCACCACCTCGGACTGGACCTGCTTGCCGTCGTCGATGAGGCCCTGGATCGCCTCGGTGATCTCGAGCTCGCCGCGCCAGGAGGGCTCGAGCGCTTCGGAGGCGGCGAAGATCAGCGGGCTGAACAGGTAGACGCCGACCAGCGCGAGGTTCGAAGGCGGGTCTTTGGGCTTCTCGATCAGCCGCACGATCCGCTCGCCGTCGAGCTCGGCGACGCCGTAGTGCTCGGGCTCCTCGACCGGGGTGAGCAGGATCAGTGCATCCGGCGCGTGCTCACGGAAGGTCGAGACGAGCCCCTTGAGCCCGTCGCGCAGAAGGTTGTCGCCGAGGTACATCACGAACGGCGAATCGCCGATGAAGTCCTTCGCGGTCAGCACCGCGTGGGCCAGGCCGGCCGGCTTGTCCTGGACGATGTAGGTGATCTCCGCGCCGAAAGCTGAGCCGTCGCCCGCGGCCTCGCGAATCTCGTCGCCGGTCTCCGGGGCGATGATGATCCCGATCTCGGTGACCCCGGCCTCGACCAGCGCCTCGATCCCGTAGAAGAGCACGGGCTTGTTGGCAACTGGCACCAGCTGCTTCGCCGAGGTGTGGGTGATCGGGCGCAGCCGAGTGCCGGCCCCACCCGACAGGATCAGTCCCTTGAGGGCATCCATGCGAGGCTGCAACCCTATCCAGAAGTAACCTCTGTCGGGTGCCGAGCCCAAGGCCAAAGCTGGATGCCTCGCCCTCGCGTCCGGCCGATCCTCCCCCAAGCTATTTCGCTGTGCGGGCGGAGCTCGCCGCTCGTTACCTGCGCGGAGAGGGTCTCGAGATCGGTGCTTTCAACCTGCCGCTCGAGATGCCGCCGGGCGCCCGCGTTCGCTACGTCGACCGGATGAGCAGCGAGGACCTGCGCCGCGAATACCCGGAGTGGGCCGAGCAGCCGCTGCCACGGATCGCCGTCGTCGACGACGGCGAGAAGCTCGGCACGATCGCCCCGGCCTCGCAGGACTTCATCGTCGCCAACCACTTCCTCGAGCACACCGAAGACCCGATCGGGACGATCGCCAACCACCTCAGCAAGCTGCGCCCGGGAGGCGTTCTCTTCTACGCGGTCCCGGACAAGCGCTACACCTTCGACTTCCGGCGCCAGCTGACCACCATCGAGCATATGGTCCGCGACCACGAGGAGGGTCCGGAGCGCTCGCGCCGTGAGCACTACGACGAATGGTCGCTGCTCTCGATCGAGGACGGCGAGATCCGCGAGCTGCCGGAGTTCGAGCAGCAGGCCCTGGAACGAGCCCGACAGCTGGAAGCGGCCAACGCCTCGATCCACACCCACGTATGGACCCAGGCAACGTTCCTGCAGCTGGTTCTGCACTGCCAGGAGGACAGCGAGGAGGGTTTCGAGATCGAGGCTCTCGTCCAGAACGGGATCGAGCTGGTTGCGGTCCTGCGCAAGCGCGGCGAGTGGCCGGCACCGCTCGAGACGGCGACGCTGGCGACCCTTCAGGACCACGTCGCCGAGCTCGAGGCCGAGGTCGGCAAACGGGAGGCAGAGCTGCGCGCCGTCAAGTCGTCGCCGAGCTGGCAGCTGACCAGGCCTCTGCGCGTCGCCAAAGAACGCCTCAGCCGCGGGCGCTGAACCGATCCGCCCCGCGGTCTACATCCCGAACTTCAACGGTGAGCGCCACCTCGGCGCCGCCCTCGACAGCCTGGGCGAGCAGACCCGGCCTGTCGACGTCGTCGTCGTCGACAACGGCTCCAGCGACGGCTCCCTGGACCTGGTCCGCGAGCGCCACCCCGAGGTGAGCTTGCTGGAGATGGGCGACAACCTCGGCTTCGGACCGGCCCTCAACCGGGCGGTTGCCCAGCACCCGGCCGACCCGCTGATCCTCTTCAACAACGATGCGGTCGCCTCCCCCCGCTTCGTCGAGGCGCTGCTCGACGCCCACGCGACCGGGGCGGAGGCGGTGGCCGGCGTGCTCACCCAGGAGCGGGCGCCGGAGCTGATCGACTCCGCGGGCGTGATCGCCGACCACAGCCTGATGGGCTTCGACTACCTGCACGGCGAGCCGTTGGCGCGTGCCACCGCCGCCGCCGACCCGCTCGGCCCAACCGGGGGTGCGGCGCTCTACGCCCGCGGCGCCTTCGAACGCGTCGGCGGGTTCGACGAGCGGATCTTCCTCTACTTCGAGGACCTCGACCTCGCCCTGCGGCTGGCCAGCAGCGGTGCCCGCTGCCGACTCGCCGCGGCGGCGACCGCCAGCCACGCCTACTCGGCCAGCCTCGGTGCCGCCACCGCGGCCAAGTACGAACGCACCGGCTGGAGCCGCGGCTACATGCTGCGCCGCTACGGAGTGATGAAGAGCCCGCGCCAGGCCGCCCATGTGCTCGCCACCGAGGGGACGATCTGCGCCGGACAGCTGCTGCTCGACCGCAATCTCGGCGGCCTGCGAGGGCGATTGCGTGGCTGGCGCGAGGCCGGTGGCCTGGAGCGGCGGCAGCTCGGCGAGGTGCCGCTGGGCGACCTCACTGCTCGGCAGGCACTGGCACTGCGGCGGCGGCGGCGCGACTAGCTTGGACCCACGAAGGGGGAGGTTCACCGTCGGCCGAGCTGGTCCGTCTCGCTGGAAACGATCTGGGCAGAGGACGGGCCGATCCTCCTGCAGCGGGCATTGGCCGGTGGCTTCGTGCATGCCGTCTTCACGCCCTACGCGGGCTACCTAGTCGTCGTGCCGCGGCGATCGCCGAGCTGGCGACCCTGGTGCCGTTGCAGGACGCCGTGCCGTAATCGCGACGGTCGCGGCGCTGCTTGCCGCGCTGAGTGGCATCGTCGTCTGGGTGGCGAGCGCCGACTACGTCCACAACCGCTACCTGCGCCTCGGCCTAGCAGCCGCCCTGACCCTCAGCGCAGTCGCCCGGCCAGGAGACGCTGGACTCGGCCGCCTACGTCAGCTGGGTCATGCTGGCCGGCTGCTTCTGGCTGCTCTCAGCGCCAGCGTCGTCACCCTCGACGGGGTCCTGGTTCAGTACGGCGAACGCGGCGAGCTGCCGCCGTCGGTCCTCGCCGCGCTGGCGATCCTTGCCCTGGCGGTCGTCACGTCCTTTGAGATGAGCAGCCCGGCCGCGACCGGCCGCGCTGGGAGGAGGCACTCACCGAGCGGCGGCCAGCTGCGTCGCGAGGAACGATCAGCTGGCCGGCATTCCCACCTCGCCGCCACCATTCGGCGTCGTCGCCCCCTGCGCCGACGTCGCCGAGTTCAGCTACCGGCGCTGACGCCGAGCCAGCGCCGCGCGGCGCCGAGGTCGCCACGGCGGCGCAGCTCGCGGCGCTCGCGAAGCAGGCGCGGCAGCCAGCGCAAAGCTGCCAACTTGCCGCGCAGGGTTGGGAGGAAGCGACGCTGGGCGGCGGCGCGAGCGAGCGCGCCCAGCTCGACGGCGGCGATTCGCGGCGCCGAGGCGACGGGCATGAACTTGACCTGGGTGGCGAGCCGGTTGCGGGCGACGAGCCGTGCGTTCTCCGCGCCCGGTCGCTCGAACCCGGCCTGCCAGGAAGCGTTGCCGAGATGCCAGGCGAGGGCGGCGGGTTGGCAGGCGAAGCGCCACCCTCCGACGCGACCACGGACGTTGAGGTCGACGTCCTCGTAGAAAGCGAAGTAGCTCTCGTCGTAGCCACCCAGCTCGGTGAACAGCTGGCGCCGCAGCAGGCAGGCGGCGCCGCAGACGCCGAAGACCTCGCGTTGCTCGCCGGGCACGGCGGCGCGGGTCTCGCCGGCGCCTTCCTCGAGGGCCCGACCATCCCTGGTCAAGGCCTGGCCGCGGCTGTAGACGCGGGCCCTGCCGGGATCGCGCGCGCCGCCGGGCTCCAACTGGAGGATCAGGGGCTGCACGCCGCCCAGGCGCGGCTCCGCCGCCAGTGCCTCCAGCAGGGTGCCGACGCAACCCGGCTCCAGCACCGCATCGGCATTGAGGACGAGGACCGCCGGCGCTGCGGTCTCAGCGACGCCAAGATTGACCGCCGGCGCGAAGCCGATGTTGTCCGGCAGGGCGAGATGGCGCACGCCGCGCTGCCTCAGCAGTTCGACCGAGCCATCGCTGGAGCCGTTGTCAACGACCAGAACTTCCAGCTCGGCTCCCTGTTCAGTGAGGGAGTCCAGGCATTGGGGCAGGAGGTCCCGGGAATTCCAGCTGGGAATCACCACCGCTGCCGACTTGGGCTCATTCACGCCGCGAAAGCCTGACATGGGGACCGACCGCTAGCGTTCTCCCCCGTTCCGTGACCGGCCCAGCCGGCCGCCGAGACCCGATGCCCGTCGACAACGCCACCGCAAGCACGCAGCCCCTCCTCGCGCCGGGCCCCGATGCCTCCCTGGCGATCGAGGTGCGGGACCTGCACAAGTCCTTCCGGATCCCCACCCACCGGGTGGACTCCTTCAAAGAGCGGATCGTCAGGCCTTTCGCCGCCCGCGACTACCGCGAGCTGCATGCCCTCGACGGTGTCTCCTTCGAGATCCGCCAGGGCGAGTTCTTCGGCATCGTCGGCCGTAACGGCTCCGGCAAGAGCACCCTCCTGAAGCTGCTCGCCAGCATCTACAGAGCCGACTCGGGGACGATCCGGATGGCGGGCCGGCTGGCTCCCTTCATCGAGCTGGGGGTCGGCTTCAACGCCGAGCTGACCGCGCGCGAGAACGTGGTCCTCAACGGAGTGATGATGGGTCTGACCCCCGAGGAAACGCGCAGTCGCCTCGACGCCGTCATCGAGTTCGCCGAACTGGAGGAGTTCGCGGACTTGAAGCTCAAGAACTACTCCTCGGGGATGCTGGTCCGGCTCGCCTTCTCGCTGATGCTCGAGGTCGACGCCGACATCCTCCTGATCGACGAGGTGCTGGCGGTCGGCGACGCCTCCTTCCAGCAGAAGTGCGCCGACGCCTTCCACGCGATGAAAGCAGCGGGCAAGACGATCGTCCTCGTCACCCACGAGATGGCCGCGGTCGAGGCCTACTGCCACCGGGCGATGCTGATCAGCGACGGGCGCATCCAACACATCGGCGACCCGGCCGAGGTTGGCCGCCACTACCTGCGGCTCAACTTCGAAGGCGAGGGCGCGCCCCCAGGAGGGGTCGGCGAGGAAAGCGAGGAGGTGCGGGTCCTCGACGCCTACCTCGAGAACTCCGCCGGCCAGCGGGTCGACTCGCTCGAGCACGGCGAGGAGATCCAACTGCGGATCGACCTCGAAGCTAAGCATGATCAACCCGGCCTCGACGTTGGCTTGGTGATCACCAACGCCGACGGCATCGGCGTCTTCCAGTTCGACTTCATCGCCGGTGAGCCCGAGGCACGCGAGGTGTCCGCGGGACAGCGAGTGCGGATCGCGTCGCGGCTCGCCAACCCGCTGGCGCCTGGCCGCTACTTCGTCCACTGCGGTGTCAATCGGGCTTTCGGGGGAGGAGTTGCCCTCTACGTCCCCAACGCGATCGACTTCGTCGTCTTCGGTGGGCCCAACGACCGCGGGATCGTCTTTCTCGCCCAGGAGACCGAAGCAGTCATCGAGGGGGAGGGATCGTGAGCGCGATCCCTCCGCAGACCGGGTCGGAGCTGCGTGAGGTGCGCGGGCCGTCGGCGCTCGGTGGCGGCAGTCGCCGCTTCTACGACCTGCTGCGGCTGATCTCGGTGACCGAATTCAAGCGGGTCTACTTCGGCACGGTGCTCGGATACCTCTGGTCCTTGATCCGGCCGCTGCTGCTGTTCAGCGTCCTCCTCGTCGTCTTCACCCAGGTCTTCAAAGTCGGCAGCGACAAAGTCGAGCACTATCCGGTTTACCTGCTGCTCGGGATCGTCCTCTACACCTTCTTCCAGGAAGGCACGACCAACTCGGTCACCTCGGTCGTTTCCCAGGAGGGAGTGGTTCGCAAGACCCAGTTCCCGCGCCTGGTGATCCCGCTCTCGACGGTCCTCACCAGTGCCTTCAACTTCGGTCTCAACCTGATCATCGTCGTCGTCTTCATCCTCGCCTTCGGCGTCGAGCCCGCCTGGACCTGGCTGCTCTTCCCGGTCGCCCTGATACCCCTGTTCATGCTGACGGTGGCGACCAGCATGGCGCTCTCAGTGCTCTACGTGCGCTTCCGCGATGTGGCGATCATCTGGACGGTCGTCGCCCAGGTCCTCCTCTATGCGACGCCGATCCTCTATCCGGTCAACTTCAAACCGGGTGGCGATTTCGAACACCTGCTGATGATCAACCCCCTGGCTGTGATCTTCGAGCAGGTGCGGATCTGGGTCCTGCACGAACCGATGGCGCCGACCGTGGTCGACGCCGCTGGCGGCTGGCTTGGCCTCCTCCCCGCTTTCGCGATCTTCGTCGGCGTCTGCGTCTTCGCCGTCTGGATCTTCAACCGAGAGGCGCCCCGGATCGCGGAGGATCTCTAGCTATGACCCGTCTGCTGATCACCGGCGGCGCCGGCTTCGTCGGCTCCAACCTCGCCGTCTCCCTCGCCGAACGCCACCCGGATTGGGAGGTGATCGCGCTCGACAACCTCTACCGGCGCGGCTCCCAGCTGAACCTGCCGCGGCTGGAGGCGGCGGGGGTGGAGTTCGTCAAGGGCGACGTCCGTGAGCCCGCCGACCTGCAGGCCCTGCCGGAGCTGACCGCGATGATCGAGTGCTCGGCCGAGCCATCGGTGATGAGCGGCATCGACGGCGATTCCAGTTACCTCGTCCACACCAACCTGACCGGCGCCTACAACTGCCTCGAGCTGGCTCGCCGCGACGGTGCCTTCTTCGTCTTCCTCTCGACCAGCCGCGTCTACCCGGTCGCGCCACAGGTCGAGCTGGCCCTCGAGGAGGGCGAGACCCGCTTCGAGATCGCCGCCGAGCAGGCTGTCCCCGGGGTCTCCCCCGCCGGCATCTCCGAGGCCTTCCCGCTCGAGGGCGCCCGCACCCTCTACGGCGCCACCAAGCTGGCGGCGGAGCTGCTGATCGAGGAGTTCCGCGAGGGCCTCGGCGTGCCGGCGGTGATCGACCGCTGCGGGGTGATCGCCGGCCCATGGCAGATGGGCAAGGTCGACCAGGGCGTGTTCACCCACTGGATGTTGGCCCACCACTTCGGCAACCCGCTCAGCTACATCGGCTTCGGCGGCACCGGCAAGCAGGTCCGCGACTTGCTCCACGTCGAGGACCTGGTCGACCTGGTCGAGCGCCAGCTGCTCGCCCCGGAGGAGTGGGACGGGCGCACCGTCAACGTCGGCGGCGGCCGCGAGTGCAGCCTCTCGCTGCGCGAGACGACGGCGATCTGCCAGCGCCTGACCGGCAACGAGGTGCCGATCTCCCCGGTGCTGGAGACGAGGCAGGGGGACGTGCCCGTATACCTTTCCGATTGCTCCAGGCTGTTCGGCCTGGACGAGTGGCGGCCGCGCCGCAGCGCCAAGCAGGTGCTGACCGACATCCACGAGTGGATCGCGGCGGACGAGCAGCGGATCGCCGCGGCGCTCAACATCGAGACCCCCGCGGGGGGAAGGGAGTAACAGCGAATGCCGGTAGCGATCATCACGGGCTCCGGGGGCCTGATCGGCTCCGAGGCGGTCGAGCACTTCATTGGCGAGGGGTTCGACGTGATCGGCATCGAGAACGACATGCGGGCCCGCTTCTTCGGCCCTGAGTCCTCGACCTCCCACGTGACCGAGAGGCTGGTAGCTGAGCACCCCGAGTTCCGGGTCGAGAACGTCGACATCCGCGACACCGAGGGTGTCGAGCGGATCTTCCGCGAGCAGGCCGGCAAGGTCGAGCTGGTCATCCACACCGCCGCCCAGCCCTCGCACGACTGGGCGGCCAGCGAGCCGCAGACCGACTTCGGCGTCAACGCCAACGGCACCCTCAACCTGCTCGAGGCGGCCCGCGCCCACGCACCCGAGGCGCCCTTCGTCTTCTGCTCGACCAACAAGGTCTACGGCGACACCCCGAACCGCTTGCCACTGTTGTCTCTCGAGAAGCGACTGGAGCTGCCCGAGGACCACCCCTACTACAAGGGCATCGACACCTCGATGTCGATCGACTCCTCGACCCACTCGCTGTTCGGGGTCTCCAAGGCGGCCGCCGACCTGCTGGTCCAGGAGTACGGCCGCTACTTCGACATGCCGACCGTCGCCTTTCGGGGCGGCTGCCTGACCGGACCGCAACACGCCGGTGCGAAGCTGCACGGCTTCCTTGCCTACCTGATGAAGTGCACCGTCACCGGCACCCCCTACACCGTCTTCGGCTACGAGGGCAAGCAGGTCCGCGACAACATCCACAGCGCCGACCTGATCGCCGCCTTCGACGCCTTCCGCAAGGCTCCCAAGCCCGCTGCCGTCTACAACATCGGCGGCGGCCGCTTCTCGAACTGCTCGATGCTGGAGGCAATCGACGTCTGCGAGCGCGTCGCCGGCCGCGAGCTCGACTGGGAGATGGGAGAGGAGCCGCGGATCGGCGATCACCGCTGGTGGATCTCCGACCTCGCCCCCTTCGAAGCCGACTATCCCGACTTCAAGCTCCGCTACGGGGTCGAGGACATCCTCCAGGAGATGTACGAGCAGAACCTCGAGCGCTGGACGGCCGCCCCCGCATGAAGCTCTCGGTGGTGATGCCGGCCCAGAACGAGGAGGGGTCGGTCGCGAAGACGGTAGAAGGGGTCGCCGCCGTGCTCGAGCGCGAGAGGATCGACTACGAGGTGGTCGTCGTCAACGACGACAGCGAGGACTCGACCGAAGCGGTGGTCGAGGCGATCGGCACCGCCAACCCTCGTGTCCGCTGCCACCGCTCCCACTACGAACGCGGCTTCGGGATGGCGATCCGGGCCGGCCTCGACGTCTTCGACGGTGACGCGGTGGCGATCGTGATGGCGGACGCCTCCGACAACCCCGAGGATCTGATCCGCTACTACCGCCTGCTCGAGGAAGGCTGGGACTGCGCCTTCGGCTCGCGCTTCATGTCCGGCGCCAAGGTCTACGACTACCCGCGCCTGAAGCTGACCATCAACCGGCTCGCCAACTGGTTCATCCGCGTCCTCTTCAGGCACCGCTACAACGACACCACGAACGCCTTCAAGGCCTACAAGCGCGAGGTCGTCGACACGATCCAGCCGCTGCTTTCGAAGCACTTCAACCTCACCGTCGAGATGCCCCTCAAGGCGATCGTCCGCGGCCACACCTACGCGGTGATCCCGACCGACTGGACGAACCGCGCCACCGGCGTCGCCAAGCTGAAGATGAAAGAGATGGGCAGCCGCTACCTCTTCATCGTCCTCTATGTCTGGCTCGAGATGACCCTCAGCCGCGGCGACTACCGGCGCGAGCAGTAACTGACCGTGGGGTTCCCGAAGCCACGTGAGGCCGTCCTTGCACTGCTGACCCTGGTCGCCGTCGGCCTGGTCGCCTACTGGCCGCACATTGCCCACGGCGGCTTCTACTCAGACGACTGGGCTGACATCGCGGCGACGCTCTACCCGCCCGAAGGCGGCGACTTCCACACCACCCTCGATTTTTACTCGCACCTCTTCCCCTACCGGCCTGGGCTGATCCTCTACGTGCCTCTCAAGTACTGGGTGCTAGGCGCGAATACGGGGTTGCAGCTCGCCTGGGCCGTCTGCCTCGCGGCGATCGTGGCGGCGCTTCTCTACGCGGTCCTGCGGCTCTTCTCGGTCCCCTGGTTCCACGCCTGGCCGATCGCGGCGCTGACGATCGTCTTCCCGTGGTCGGACTCGACCAAGTTCTGGGAGGCGGCGAGCCTGCCCTCGCTGGCGATCGCGATCGCCTTGGTCGGCCTGCTGGTGGCCTTGGCGGCGCTCGACCGCCGCTCGCTGTGGCTGCATCTTCTCGCCGCGGCCCTCTACGCGGTCTCGATCCTCACCTACGAGATCACCCTGCCGCTGATCGCCGGCTTCGGCCTCCTCTACGTCCTTCGCGCCGGCTGGGTGCGGGCGCGGGGCCGCTGGGGCATCGACCTGCTCGTCGTGGTCGCCGCCGGTCTCTGGAACGCCGCTCACACCAACCGCGCGGTCTCGACCATCGGGGGCGACCTCGAACACCTCGGCGAAATCATCAGCGGCGGCGGCACGATCGTCGGTCGCACCCTCTGGCCGGTCGGTGCCCACTCGCACACCACCCCGATGCTGCTGATCCTGCTCGCGGTCTTCGCGGCCGGCACCGGCGCCTACCTCTGGGATCGTCAGCGCTGGAATGTCGAAGGCGACTGGGGACTGCCCCGCTGGCTCGCTCTCGGCGCCGCCGGACTTGTCGTGGCGGTGCTGGGCTGGGCGATGTTCATCCCCGCCGACCCCTATTACACGCCCAGCGTGCTCGGCTCGACCAACCGGGTCAACGCGATCGCCTGCCTCGGGGTCGTGATCCTCGTCTATGCGGCGATCGGGACCGGAGTAACTCTGGCCGCCGAGTTGTTCAAGCCCGGTCGACGGGTGGCAAGCGCCGCGATCGTCGCACTGGCGCTGATGTTGGGAGCCGCCTACGTCCACACGCTCGAGCGCCACAGCGATATTTGGAACGCCGCCTACGACAACGAGGTGCTGGTCGCCGAGAAGATCCAGCAGCGCTTTCCCGACCTCTCCCCCGAGCAGACCCTCTTCGTCGGCGGTACCGCCGCCTTCCAGACCCTCGGGGTGCCGATCTTCGAGGCGCCCTGGAGCCTCAACGGCATGGTCAAGGAGCGCTTCGAGAACGGCGACCTGACCGCCTACGCGGCGGCGGCACTGCCGGTCCAGGAACTCGTCTGCGAACCCACTGGCGTCGCGCTGACCGGGTCGGAACCGATGCCGACCGGCCCCTACGGCAGCGCACTGCTATTCAACGCCGCGACAGGGCAGTCGGCTCGACCGCGCGACCGGGCCGCCTGCCGTCGGGTGATCGCTGAGTTCGCAGCCGGGCCGGCGGTGTTGGCCAGCGGCTACTGACGGAGCAGCCAGAGAGTCGTCACGCCCTCCTCGCAATCCGTCCTATCGAGCGGCTTGAACCCAGCGGCAGCAAAGGCAGCTTCGAGCTCGGCGGCGGCGAAGTGACTGACCCAGTGATGCTCGAGTCGCTGCTCGCGCGGCATCGCCACCGGGCTGTCGCAGGTGACGTACGAGATCAGCGCGAACGAGCACGACTCCCCCAGGCGGTCGAGGAAGTCGGGGACGTTGGGCAGGTACTCGAGCAGCCCGAGGCAGACGCCCACGTCGAAGCGATCGTCCGGCAAGCCCTGCTTGACGTCGAGGCGAGTGGTGGTCGGAAGCTGAGGATGCAGGTCGAAGGGCAGATAGCGGTGCTCGCCGTCGAGCAGCTCGCCGAGCAAGGACCGCAGGCGCTCGTTCCCAGCGCCGAGGTCGGCGATCACCAGCGGCTTGCCCGTCTTCGAGGGCAGCTGCGCCTCGTGAGCCTTGAGAAGCGCCGCGGCGCTGCGCGCCCGGTCTTCCCATCTAGCCTGGTCTCCGCAGTTGAAGCGGCGGCGTGCCCGGCCGCGCCTGGTCAGGGCGCTGGTCGGCGAAACCAGGCGGCCCATCGCGGCACGAAACCTGGCGGCGGGGCCCATCTCAACCGGGGCGGGTCGCGCGAAAGTACCCGTTGATCGTCCCGAACTCCCCCGCTGGACCCCCCGACTCGCCAAAGTAGCCGTCGACCTCGAACCCGACCGACTCGAGCATCGTCCGCAGCGCCACCGGGCCTGGCACCCACCACCAGGTGTCGTCGCGGAAGTAGGCCCGCGGCACGAACCGCGAGAGCTCAGCGAGAAGCGGGTCGGCGAGCATCATCGAGCCGAACACGAGCGCGCCGCCCGGTTTCGTCATTTCGTAGAGCCTGAGGATCAGGCCAACCGGGTCGACCTCGTGGTAGAGGACGCCGTGGCAGTGGACGAAATCGAACTGGCCGTGCTCCTCGGTGCTCAGCTCCTGCCAGCCGATCTGGCGGAAGTCGACACCCGTCTTGTAGAGCGACTCGAGGAAGTGCGCCTGCTCGATGAACTCGAACGGCTCGCAGGCGAGCACCTCACCAGCGCCGCGAAGACTGAACATGAACGGGTCGTAGCCGGCGTTGGAGCCGACGTCGAGCACCCTCAGCCCGGTCAGGTCGGGTATCTCCGTGCCAAGGTTCTCCCAGCGGCTGTCGATCCGCCAGACGCCGCCGACCACCAGGTCGCCACCGAGCAGAAAGGGTCCCTGCAGCCAGGGCTCGAGCTCCCGTGCCCGGGCCACCAGCCGCTCGCGCTCCTCAGGGGCGAGCCGCTCCGGGAGGTCGTCCGCGAAGCGGGTCGCCTGCGCCGGGTCGAAGGCGTTGTCGACCGAGTCGGGCGTGCCCAGCTGGTGGGTCACTTCATCGCGGATCCGGGCCATCGAATCGCTCACGCCAGGGCCCCCGCTACGAGCATTGCGTTTTTGCGCGCTAGGTTCCTCATCTGCTCCAGCGCCGCATTCTGACCGATCAGGGTGGCGCCGGGATCCGTGAGGATCGGCAGCACCAGCTCGTCCATCCGGGCCAGGTCCTCTCGAGCTTCGATCGCTTTGATTCCGCCGCCCGTGCGTGCCGAAAGAGCGCGGGCCTTATCGGAGGCGTTCAGCATCAGTACCGGCACTCCCGCCGTGGCAGCGAGGATCGCGCCGTGCATCCGCATCGTCACCAACGCCGTGTGGTGCGCCGCCAGCTCGGCGTACTCCCGAGGGGTCAGGTATCCGCTGGTGAGAACCACTCGGTTGCGCCAGTTGGCTGGGATCCGCTGGTAGACCGCCCGAGCCGCAACCGCGTCGTCCTCGAGGGCGGCAGGCCCGCCGAGGCCCTGCGCCGTGGAAGCCAAGGTCACCGTGCGGACCGCCTCGCTTTCGAGCAGCCTGGTCAGGGCGGCGGCGATCTCAGGGAGGTGGGACTCGTCGTCCAGTTCGTTCTCGCCCTCGCGTCGGTCCCAGGGGTGCAGAGAAACCGTCGCGAGCAGGGTTCGCGGCCGGGCGAGCCGGCGCACCGAGGGAAAGAGGAAGGCCTCGTCGGCAGTCAGGTGGACGTTCTCGGCGCCGCGGTACTCATCGACGATCGCCAGCGAGGGCTCGTCCCGGACCAGGATCAGGGCGGCGGCCTCGAGCACGGCGACGAGTCGCCCCCGCAGCTCGGCTTCGCGAAACCTCCCGATCGACTGCGCGTAGAACATCAACCGCTTGCCGCGTTCCAGGACCTCCTCGTAGATGCGGATCCGCGGCTCCGGCCCGTAGCGTTCAAGCAGGTAGCCCCCACCGGCGGCCAGGACGAGGTCGGCTTCGTCAAGAACCCGCTCGACCACATTGCGTTCCTCGACATCGGCCGCTGTCGTCCAAGGCCAGCTGACGCCGGCGACCACGTCGAGCGGCGGCACCAGGTCGAGGTCGGGATAGCGATCGCCGACGAGCTCGCGATGGTGGGCGGCGACCGCCACCCGGGCGCCGGGCATGGCTCGCCGAAGCGAGGCGGTCGTCGCCTGGTAGCTGGCGGCGTCGCCCGTATTGCCGAGCCAGCCATCGCTGACCAGGATCACAGGGCCGGTAGCGAGGGCAGCCACGGGCTCGCCAGTCTATTCGCCGCTGGCTCAGCGGCCGAGAGGCTGGCGCGAGAGATCCAGGGCTGGCACGCGCTCCACCGCGGTCGCCAACAGGTAGGCGCGGGGCTGGCCGTCGCCGCTCGGGGGCGGGTCGTCGAGCCAGTTCCGCACGTCGAAGCCGGACACTTCGACCATCCAGCGGAAGGCCAGACGGCCTGGCAGCCAGCGGGCCGCGGCCGGATCGCCGGCGCTGACGTACTCCGCGTACTGAGAGTGGGCCGCCTCCGCGAGGACCGAAGAGCCGGCCAGCAGCATCCCTCCGGGGGCAACGAGCGTGCGCAGCCAGGCATAGACGGAGAGTGGGTGCAGCTCGGTCTCGAGGTCGGCGCTGCAGTGGACGAGGTCGAAGGGCGTGTTAGCGGAGAGGGATTCGGAGGGCTGCGGCAGCGAAACGAACTCGGCCGCTCCGAGGCGCCCGAAATACTCCTCGCCGTCGCTACCGCCGACTTCGAGCACACGGCCGACGGCGTAATCGGAAAGATCGGCCTGCGCGGCGACCCAGGCGGCAAGGCTGTCGGCCGTGGCGCTCATCCGAGCCGGGGGACCGCCCCGAAGCGGCGCGCCCATGGCACCGGGAACGCCCGCTGATCGAGATCTCCGGTGAGAGGTGCGGCAAGGCGGACGAAGCCAAGCAGCACCGTGCCCTCGTAGCCCATCTGCGGACCGTCCTGCGGCGAACGGGTCAGCAGCTGATCGCCAGTGACGGGGTGATAAGCCGCGTAGAGCGGCGAGAGGCCCGGCAGGTCGGCCTCGAACAACCATCCCGCCGGGCGGCCCGCGGGCTGTGGTGGTGGCGGGGGCGCCTTGACCAGTTTGGTGGCGGCGATGCTGGAGCGTCGCAGGGCGGTTTTGGCGCGCGCCTGGCTGCTGGCCAGCCCCTGCCACGCGGCAGGCTCGAGGACCCAGCGGGTCGCCCTCGCCGCGGTGGACTTGCCTGCCGGGGGGGCATGGCGGTCGGTGACCAGGCGCCCGTCGACGATCCAGGCCCCGATCGATCCCTGCAGCTCGGACTCGGCGAGCGCGCCGAGCTCACCGACCAGCTCGCCGTCGGGCAGCGAGCCGACGGCATAGCGATGGCGCCGGGCCTCTTGATCGACGGACTTGGCGAGCCCGACCAGACCGAGCGGCAGCGGTGCCTGAGGCTCGTACCCGGGCTTGATCGGGAACGGCTCGATGAACCCCAGCGCCTCGATCAGATCGACTTCGTCCATCAGAGGGTCGTCGGGCATCGAGACGAGGATCCGCTGGCGGGTGGCACGGTGAACGCCCAGCCCGAGACAGTTGAAGAGCGGCAGCGGAGCCTGCTCCAGGTAGCCGAGCTCCTCCCCGTCCGGCGGCGGCTGCTGCCATTCGCCCCGGGGCCTGGTGACGAAGTCGTCGCCAACCCGCAGCAACCGCTCGGTCCCCTCGAAGGCGGTGGAGCGCAGAGCGCCGAGGTAGTGCTCCGGCGCGTAGCCGAAGGGAGGCGGCCTGTTGGTGATGACGCGGTGCTCGGTCAGCCGGTGCTTGTACCGGACGAGCACGGTCGTCAGCGGTGGGGCCCAGGTCATGGTGTGCTCCCAGCGCGGCACGGTGTACCGGTCCTTGCCCGGCAGCAGCGGGATCACGTCGGCGCCGGCCTCCGCGGCCTGTCCGAGCGGACCGGCCTCCGACCAGGACGGCTCGGCAGCGCTGCCGCGGGACTCACCCTCCATGGGGGCGTGTCGCCACTCGACCCGAGCGCCAGCGCCGGAAAGCAGCCGGGCGATCGAGTGGGCTGGCTGGTCGGGATCGATGTGCAAGCCCCAGGGCAAGCGCTCCTCGCAGGCGGTCGCCCAGACAATGGCGTGCGCCCTCGGGCCGGCGCTCAGCTCCTCCTCGGAGAGGGAGCGGAAGCCGTAGCGGGCGGCCTCGCCGAGGTCGGCGAAGGCGATCGCGTCAGGGTGCTCGCCGGTGACCGCGAAGCGGCGCAGCACCTTCTCGACGAAGGCGGGATCGGCGAGGATGCCAAGCCCGGGATCGTCGCCGACGGCGGCGAACCTGCCGCGCATCAGGCCGCGGGCGCGCCGCAGCGCGGCGAGCGGGTCGGCGGCTACACCGGTCGGCAGGCGGCGCAGCGGCGGCACGGCCGCGGCGACAGGAAACTCATCGTCGCAGGGCGCGATCAACTCGACGTCCTTGCAGCTCTGGGCGGCGAGGCGCTCCGCTACCCGCTGGCGTCCGGCCCCGGCGACCAGCGGACTCAGGACAGCGATCGAGAGAGCCGGGGACTCTTCTGACTTGATCCGCTCCTCCTCCCCGACGAACGGCGATATCTCCTTCAGCACCTCGTCGAAGGGAGTAGGCGCGTGGTCGACGGCGTCGGAGCGGTTGAACCCCCACTTTCGGTAGAGCAGCGTCGGCGAATGACAGGCTTCCCCACGCACCCCGTGCGCCGCCAGCCGCAGCACGAACTCCCAGTCCTCGTGGCCGAGCACGATCTCCTCGCGGTAGCGCAGGCCGGCGTCGAAGACCGCTCGGTCGATCAGCGAGCAGGTGTCGCAGTAGTTGCCGTGGAGGAGCGTGTAGAGATTGAACTCGGGCGGCTCGAAGTAGTCCTCGCGGTTGCCGAAGAACTGCAGGTTCGGGTAGATGAAGCCGACTTCCTCGCCGGCGGTGCTGAGCTGCTCGACCAGCGTCGCGATCGCCTCGGGAAGCAGAAGGTTGTCGGAGTCGACCGGGAGGACATAACGCCCCGAGCAATGCTCGAGACCGATGTTGCGGGCGCGACTGGGGCCGCCGTTGCGGTCGAGGCGAACGACGGTGACGTCGTCGTGGCCTTCGAGCTCGTCGAGAACCGCGGCGGCATCAGTCTCCGTGGAGCAATCGTCGACGACGACCAGCTCGACGTTCGGGTAGGTCTGCGCCCAGATCGCGTCGATGCAATCGCCGAGGAAGCGGGCCTGGTTGTAATGCGGGACCAGGACCGAGACCAGCTCTTCGCCGAACAGCGAACGGTCGCGGAAGCGCAAGGGCTCGGGGGCCACATCCCCGCTCGCCCCCCCGGCTTCGACCTCGGGACGGCGCCGCACTTCCTCGTAGAGCTCGGCGTGCCCGGCCGCCATCTGGGCCAGCGTGAACCTCTCCAGCGCCCGCTCGCGCAGCTCGCGGCCGTGGGACTCCTTGTAGGACCGGTCCTCGGCCAGCATCGCCAATGCCTCGACGTAGGCCTCGACCGAGTCGCGCGGCTGGATCAAGCCGTCGTAGGTCTCGCCGAGCAGCTCGACGTTTCCGGGCAGCGCCGAGGCGACGACCGGCAGCCCCATCGCCATCGCCTCGTAGACGACCGCGGGCACCCCCTCGAACTCGCTGGTCAACAGGACCGCGTCGCTGGCGGCGTACCAGCGCTGCGGCGTCGCGGTAGGCGGGTGGATCAGGATCTGCTCGCCGAGGTCCAGCGCGGCGACGTGCGAGCGGACCGCGTCCTCGAGTTCTCCCTCACCGAGGATGTGAACCTGGAAGCGGATGCCGCGATCGCGCAGCGCCGCGGCGACCTCGACCATCAGCAGCGGGTCCTTCTGCGGCACGATCCGGGCGGGAAAGAGGATGTGGAAGCAGTCCTCGGCCAGCCCCTCGACCGGCTCGACCTGGTCGGGGTCGAATTCCTCTTCGGCATCGACGCCGATGTAGATGACCTTGGTCCGATCGGCCGGGATGCCGTAGTCCTGGACGGCGCGGTCTAGGTGGTGGCTGGTCACCGAGAAGCGGTCGACCAGGTTGCCGTACCTGGTCGTCACGTAGCGGACGTAGCCGGAGCGGTCCGCCTCCTCGACATGGAGCTGCACGACGATTCCCGGCGCCTGCGGCAGGCAGGTGATGTCGGGGAGCAGATCGAATCCGAGCCGGGCGTTCATCAGGTGCACGACCTCGATCTGCCGCGAGACGATGAAGTCGAGGATGAAGGCCGGCATATCCTCGGCCGGCATCAAATCGGGAAGGATCCAGGTCTCGTCGACGAAGTCCTCGATCTCGCGCAGCCGTCGGTTTTCGGACGGCTGGGTGGTGATCAGCGACGCCGAGAAGCGCTCGCGGTCGAGACCACGGAACCAGTCGATCGTGTTCTTGTCGGTGCCGCCGTAGTCGATCCAGGGGCCGAGATAAAGGATCGGCACCTTCCGGTGCTGCGGCGAGTCGTTCCCCATGCGGGGGCCACGATAGCTGTCAGCTATGCGCGAGCGCCTCGGGAGCGGCCGGCACCTCGGTTGGGGCGGCAGGATCGGGCGGCGGCGAGGTGCCACGCAGAGCGACGAAAGCCATCCCCGCCAGGCTGGCCGCCGCCAGCAGCGCCGTCAGCGGCGAGTAGCTGGTCCCCGGGTCGGGTTCGAGCGCCGGCACGTAGAGCGCCAGCACGAAGAGGATGTTGAAGCCGGCCACCCAGGCGGCCAGGCGCGGAAAGCACGATCGCAATCCGACGATGCAGCCGACCGCGCCCAGCAGGGGGATCGCCAGGCTGCCGACGTGGATCGTCGTGCGCGCCTCCGGCGTCCCGAACTCGAGCAGCGCCCAGGCGACGCAGGCGACGACGTAGAAGCCGAAGCAGAGCAGAGCGAAGCGCCACTCGTTCTCCTCGTGGCGCTGACGACGCAGGCGCGCGATCAGCATCGCCAGCGGGCCGATCAGGAGGAAGCCGAGGAAGGGAAGCTCGGAGAAGAAGCGCAGCCAGCGGACGTTCGCCATCGCGTAGCCCGGCTTATCCGCTTCCAGGTTGGCGACCGCTCCGTTGTATTCCGTCTTCAGGCGCGGCCAACCGACGATTTCGCCGAGGTTGTCCGCCTTCAGGTCGAGCGCCCCGTTGAGGCCGACCCGGTCGTAGGCGTCCTCGATCGATTCGACGGTGCCTTTCGGGGTGACTCCCGTTTCACCGGCCAGCTGCCACTTCAGGAGGCGGTTGCCGGGCGGCGCCTCGTAGTGCTGGAAGGCCATCCAGGGCCCCATCAGGACGAGGCCCCCGAGCACGGCGGCGCCGAGCCAGCGCCAGCTGGGAATCCCCCGCCAGGCGGCGATCAGGACCAGCGGGATGACGCCGAAGATGCTCGAGCCGTGCGAGAGCATCGCCAGCGCCAGCAGCGCCCCGAACAGCGCCGCGATGCCGACGTTGTCGCGCCACTGCTTCCAGGCCGGTGAGATCACCAGGGCGAAGGCGGCCAGGACGAAGGCGGCGGCGATCAGCTTCGGCCAGACGAAGAAGCCGTGCACCAGGGCGATGTCGCTGACCATCGCCACCAGCATCGCCAGGCCGCGGGTCCGCGCCCGCAGCCCGGCCGCGGTCAGGACCGCCCACATGCCGACGATCCAGAGCCCCTGCTCGATCACGCAGAGGATCTCGTAGTGCAGGTACTGCGGGGTGTTGAAGAAGCCCCGCTGGGCGAGCACGTAGCCGATCTGCAGCGGCGGCCGGTCACTGCTCAGCCATTCGCCGGGGTAGACGGGGAGCGGCTGGCTATGTCCGTGGGTGGAGAACCATTCCGCGAAGTAGCGCGGGATGTCGTTGTCGGAGGGGAGCTGCCCGGAGAAGCGGAACGACGACATCGTCACCGCGTTGTCGACGCCGCCGTGCAGGAAGCCGAGGAAGACGACGAAGCAGCTGCCGAGGATCCAGAGCAGCAGCGGCGCCCGCAGCTCGCGCAGCGTCGAGCGGTCCAGATCGCCGCTGCGCCAGCACCAGGCGATCGCCGCCGCCGAGGCGAGGAAGAGCAGGAAGTCGTAGGCCTGGCCGAGCCCGGAGGCCCCGTAGTAAGCCCAGAAGGCGGCGTAGGCGGTGGCGCCGGAAGCGACCAGGGCGATCGCGAGGATCGCCGGCACGTTGCGAACGCCCCGCTTGACCGCGTACAGCGCGGCGGCGACCCCCGGGGCGCCCAGCAGGATCAGGTGGGCCAGCAGGCCCGCGACCAGCTCGCCGTTTGCCTTCACGCCCCGACCTGGCTCCGCGCGTTCGCCACGTCACAAGGTTGTCAGGTCACCCGGGCGGCCGGCCCCGTGCCCGGGCGTGGGTACACTCGCGCCCCGATGCCGAACGAGACGGAGCAGGACGTCACCGAGCTGCGCGCCGAGCTCGAGCGCCAGAGCCTCGAGCTGCTGCGGCTGCGGGACCTGCTGCTGGCGCGCGACGCCGAACTGGGCGAGGCCCTGGGAAAAGTGGCGGTGCTCGAGCACCGCGCCACCCGGGTCACCCGGCTGATCGACCTCGCCCGCGCCTACGCGCCCGGCTTCCTCCGCAGCGGCGTGCGCGCCCTGCGGCGCCTCCGCCGCCAGGGCTGAGCGCGTGAGCGAGCCCCGCTTCTCGATAGTCACGCCGGTCTACGAAACCCCGCCCGAGGTGCTGCGGGCGATGCTGGCCTCGGTAACCCGCCAGGGCCACGAGGACTGGGAGCTGTGCCTGGTCGACGACGCCTCCGCCCTCCCCCACGTCGCCGAGACGCTCGCCGCCGCTGCAGCGGCGGATCCGCGGGTGAGACTCAAACAGCGGGCCGAGAACGGCGGCATCGTCGCCGCCTCCAACGACGCCCTGGCGATGGCGCGGGGGGAGTTCGTCGTCCTCCTCGACCACGACGACACCCTCCACCCCGACGCCCTGGCGCTGGTCGCCGAGGCGCTCGACGCCGACCCCGAAGCGGATTACCTCTACACCGACGAAGACAAGATCGACGCCAGCGGCCTGCACCTCGGGCCGTTCTTCAAGCCGGACTTCTCGCCGGAGCGGCTGCGCACGCAGATGTACACCTGCCACCTCAGCGTCCTGCGCCGCTCGCTGGTCGAGGCGGTCGGCGGCTTCGACGCCGAGTACGAGGGCTCCCAGGACTGGGACCTGGTCCTCAAGGTGAGCGAGCGGGCGCGGGCGGTTGCCCACGTCCCGCGGGTGCTCTACCACTGGCGGATGCTCGAGACCTCGGCCGCCGGCGGCGGCGAAGAGGCGAAGCCGTGGGCATTCGAAGCCGGCACCAGGGCGATCCAGGCCCACTGCGAGCGGATCGGCATGCAGGCACGCGCCGAGCGCGACCCCGCTCACCCCGGCGTCTACCACCTGCGACCGGAGCTGAACGAGGAGCCGCTGGTCAGCATCGTGATGCCGACCGCCGGTCAGCGGCGCGACATCCGCTACGAGCAGACCACCCTGGTCACCCACTGCGTCCGCAGCATCGTCGAAACCTCGACCTATGGGAACTACGAGATCGTCGTCGTCTACGACCTCGGCACCCCGGTCGGAGTGCTGGACGAGCTGCGCGCGATCGGCGGCGAGCGCCTCCGCCTCGTCGCCTTCGAGGAGCCCTTCAACTTCTCGGCGAAGATCAACCTCGGCGCCGTCAACAGCCGTGGCGAGCACCTGCTGCTGCTCAACGACGACATGGAGGTGATCGAGCCCGACTGGCTGCAGCGGCTGGTCATGTACTCGCAGCTGCCGGGAGTCGGGGCGGTCGGCGGTCGGCTGCTCTGGCAGGACGGGCGCCTCCAGCACGTCGGCATCCAGTTCATCGACGGCCTGCCGGGACACCTGCACCACGGCTTCCCGGGCGATTACAACGGCTACGGCAACAAGGTCCTCGTCGCCCAGAACTTCCTGGCGGTGACCGGCGCCTGTCTGATGACGCGGCGTGACGTCTTCGAACGGCTCGGCGGCCTCACCATCGCCTTCCCGATCAACTACAACGACATGGACTACTGCCTGAAGCTGATTGCCGACGGCCTCCGCGTCGCCTATGACCCGGACACCCTGCTCTACCACTTCGAGTCGTCCAGCCGCTCGACCGAGGTCGAGGACTGGGAGAAGGAGCAGTTCCTGGCCCGCTGGCTGCCGCTGACCGGGGTCGATCCCTACTCGAACCCCCACCTGGACCACGGGATGCCGAAGCTCAGCGGCGCTCTGGCCTGGGTCCGCCGCCGTCCGCGGCTGGGCCAGCGGCTGGCGCGCCTGCGGGCCGGCTCCCGCTGAGCGGCGGCGCGAGGTCCGTCTCCTCCGGCGCGGGGCCGGGATCCGGCTGGGCCCGCAGCGCCAGGCCCATCGTCAGCGCCGCATCGACCACGGCGACGAGCAGGGCGAGATTGCGGACCACCATGTTGAACGGGGAGCCCCAGATCGGGAACGGCCCCTCGGCGCCGAGCGGGCCGTAGGCCGCGGCAGTGATCACCGCTGCCCCGACCGTGATCAAGGCCGGCCGGGAGAGGCGACTCCCTCGCGTGCTGAGCAGGACCGCCGCCAGCCCCAAGCTCCAGACCAGGTACTGGGAGCTCAGCACCCGGCTGGTCACCATCAGCGCCAGCACGACCGTGAAGACGAAGTCGCGGCTGAGGGCGACGCTGGCGAGGTCGTTGCGGCCGCGGCCGATCGCCCGCGTCCGCAGCAGCCACCAGACCCCGGCGGCGACCAGGACGGCGAGCGTCGCCCAGTCGAGGAGCTTGGCGGCGACGTCAGCCGGATGGCTGGCGATCTCCAGGGCGCCGTATCGCACGACCGCGTTCGGCGCCTCCCCCGTGACCAGCTGCCGCAGGTGCCAGGGCAGGCTGGCGACCGATTCGATCTGCAGCCCGCGGCCGCCCTGTTCGCTCAGGAAGCCGAGCTGGTTGCCGTCGAAGGCGACTGCCGAGATCGCAAAGACGAGCGCGATCGCCGCGGCCGCGGCCAGAGCGGAACGCAGCAAGCCGCGCCAGTCCCACTCGCCGAAGAGGAGGACGATCGGCCAGGCTTTGATGGTCGCGCCCAGACCGGCCAGTGCGCCCAACCACGCCGGGCGGCGGTGGACGACGATCATCCCTCCCACCGCCAGCACCGTCGCCGAGAGGTCGAACCTGAGGAGCGGCAGCGTCCGCAGCATCGGCATCGCCAGGAGCCAGGCCCAGACCCCCGTGTCCCTCCCTTCGCGGCGACTGAGCGTGGCGATCAAGCCGAAGCCGATCAGATCGAAGAGCAGCATCGAGGCAACGAACGACTGGCCGAATTCGGTCAGGCCGAGCCCGAGTCGCGGCAGCAGCAGGACCAGGGCGGCGCCTGGCGGGTACTGCCAGGTTTCGCCGCCCGGCAGCAGGCCTCTGCTGAGCTCGTCCGACCAACCTTGGTAGACGAGGCCGGTGTCTTCCAGCTGCAGGCCGGTCGCGTGATTCCAGAACCCGACCTGGACGACCATCACCGCTCGCGTCAGCAGCCAGATGCCGGCCCAGACCCACAGCTTGTGCCGCTCGTAGAAGGAGCGTATCGGGGCGACGCTGGCGGCTTCGGTCTTCACGGCCGGGGGCGCCCGGCGAAGCCCTCGAGCTCGTCGAACGAGTGCTCGTCGGTCAACTCCTCGATGTTGGCGAGCGAGACCGCCCGCGTCTGCGAGAAGAGCACGAAGAGGCTGACGAAGTTGCCGAGGGCGACCAGGGAGACGATCAGGGCGCCGAGGGCGATGTAGCTGGTCCAGCCCGGGATCGAGGAGGAGGTGAAGATTTTCAGGCAGACCACCACCGCGGCGAGGACGGCGCCGAGAATCCCGAAGAAGACGAAGGCGCCGAGGGCGCGGATCGCGATCCGGTCGGTGAACGGCATCAGCATCCGCAAGCCGTGCATCGCCAGCTTGCCGTAGGTCATCTTCGAGCGGCCGGCGTAGCGCTCGCCGCGCTCGCAGGGGACGTAGGCGATCGGCAGGTCGAGGGCGAGGATCGCCGAGGAGTAGGCGAGGTCGAAGGTCGGGTGCATCAGCGCCCGCTTGGCGATCGAGCCCGGCATAGCCGCGTAGTTGCCGGAGCGCACCGTCGCCCCGGTCAGCGAGCGGAAGAGCAGGCGGAAGCCGCGGTAGAGGACCTTGAAGCCGAGCGACTCGCGTCGTTTGGTGCGCAGTGCCAGGACCACCTCGCGGTCGGTCGGCGGCTTCGAGGTCAGCTCGGTGAGCAGTCGCGGCAGGTCCTCGGGGCGGTCCTCGCCGTCGGCGTCGAGGGTGACCACCGCGTCCTCGTCGGCGATGTAGGGCAGGGTCTTGCGGAGCGCGTAGACGAGGCCGCGCTGGTGGCCGAGGTTGAAGGGCGGCCGCAACACGGTGACGTCGTCGAGCTCGGCCAGCCCGTCGACCTCGGGGTCCTGGCCGGCGCTGTCGTCGATCGCGACGAAGCGGATCGGCCCGGGCGGCGTCGCCGATGAGGCGGCCAGCTCCTCGAGCAGCCGCTCGCGGAGGATCCGGAAGGAGGGAACGTCGTGGTAGACGGGGGTGAAGATCCAGGTGCTCATCGGTAGATCCCGGGGCGCTTCAGGAGTTCGTAGTCGCCGACCTTAGCCACCGGCGCGAAGCCTTCTTCCAGGTAACTCACCAATGGGCCGGGCGATTCGCCCCAGCCGGAGGCGAGGGCGCCGTTGCGGAGCAGGCAGAGGCCGGCGACGCCGCGGGTGTCTTCGATCACCCGCCGCTGGTGGGTGTCGTCGAAGAGCGTCTCCCAGCCGGTCGCCGTGTAGGAGGGCGGTTCCTGTTCGGCCCAGAGGTAGAAGCTGTCCATCCCCGGCTCCATGACGATCGCCGGGCAGTTGCGATCGAGCAGCGCGGTAACCCGCTCGTAGCGTTCGGCGTCTTCTTCGCCGAGGTGGATCGAACTGGATCCGGGCAGGTCGAGGGCGACGCCGGCGTCGTAGGCACCGGGGGCGCCGCGCAGCGGCTCGCGCAGGTAGGAGTTGCCGACGAACCAGAGCAGGACGACGGCGGCGAGGATGCCGAAGCCAGCCAGGGCGCGGCGATCGGCGCCCTCGGCCACCGTCGCCGCGATGCCGCGGACGCCGTTGGCGACGCAGAGCGCCCCCACTGGGATCAGCAGGAAGGCGGCGAGCAGCGTCTGGCTGCCAGCCACGGGGTAGGCGTGCAGGGCCTGCAGGACGGCCAGCAGCGGCAGCAGCAGGCGGGCGAAGGCGGTCGACGGCGAGGCTCCCGGGACCGCGATCAGTGCCACCCAGGCGAAGCAGAGCATGCTCTGCTGGTAGCCGGAGAAGCTGCTCGAGTCCCAGGGCAGCGCCGTGCCGTTGACCGAGAGCGCCATCAGCACGCCGACGCCGATGCTGAACAGCGAGGTGAGGGCGAGCCAGGCCGGGCCCTCGACGCCGCCGCGCCGCCGCGAGTACCAGTAGGCGCCAGCGGCGCCGAGCGCGATCAGGTCGAGCGCGTAGCCGCGGCGGGCCATCTGCATCGGGATCGTGAAGGCGTCGGACTGGCGCAGCGGCTGGGAGATCACGCCTTCGACGAGCCCGCTCGGGCTGGTGCCGGTGGCGAGGATCACCAGGCAGGAAGCGGCGCCGAGGACCAGGAAGCCGCCGAGCAGCCAGGGCAGCTCTTCATTGGAGCGCTGCCCGTCCTCGCGGGCGCGCAGCGCGATCACCACGGCCAGCGCCGCGATCGCGACGTGGAGGGCGTAGTGGCGCGCCCAGCCTTCGCCGAACTTGCTCAGCATCAGGATCACGGGTATCGCCACGAAGGCCAGCTCGGCGAGAGGACGCAGCCAGCGCCGCGCCGTCAGCAACGGGTAGCTGACCACGCAGGCGAAGGCAATCGAGGCAGCCGCGAAGAAGCCGACGTTGATCTTGACCAGGACCAGGGCGGCGACGGTGGCGCCGAGCAGAGCCATCGCGTAGGGCGAGGGCCGCGCCGAGACGAAGCAGGAGATGACCACGACCACCGCCAGCAGCACGGCGATGATCCCGACCGGGTGCATCGGCTCGTTGGTCAGCACGCCGAGCGCCGTGAAGGCGAGCACCTGCGTGGCCAGGCCGAGCAGCAGGCTCCTGGCCATCCGCATCGTCGCAAGGCCAAGGAGCAGGCTGGAGAGGATCCAGGCGATCATCGTCACGGTGCGGCCGTTGTCGTGGTTGACGCTCAGCCCGAGCAGCGAGAAGAGCCCGCCCCAGGCCTCGTAGTAGAAGGGGCCGTACTGGGTGAAGACGTCGTCGTAGAGGTGCCCGTGGTTCACGAACCCCTTCAGCGCCGTCAGCATGTAGCCCTCGTCGTCGTAGGAGGCGAAGCTGCTGAACATCCGCGGATGGGCGATCAGGGCGGTGGCGACAGTGACCGCGGCGAAGGCGAGCAGGGCGAGGACGATCCGGACGGGCCGATGGGCCCAGAGCCTTGCGGCCGCTTCCAGCAAGCTCACGGGCGGCCCTGGCCGGCCCTGCGCATCCGCAGCAGCGGCACCTTCCAGGCTGCCTCGGCGACGATCGAGCGATCCATCTTCGAAGCGCCGGCGCGGCGCTCCTTGAAGGTGATCGGCACCTCGACCGCCGTGAAGCCGGCCTGGATCGCCCGGTAGGTCAGCTCCACCTGGAAGGCATACCCCTTGGAGTGAATGGCGTCGAGGTCGACCGCCTCGAGGACCTCGCGGCGAAAGCATTTGTAGCCGCCGGTCAGGTCCTTGACCTGGAGGCCGAGCACGAGCCGGGCGTAGGTGCTGCCGCCGCGGCTGATCACCCGCCGCAGGGCGCTCCAGTTCTCGATCTCGCCGCCAGGCGCGTAGCGCGAGCCGATTGCCAGGTCGGCGCGCTGGCAGGCCTCGAGCAGGCGCGGCAGCTGGTCGGGCTCGTGGGAGAAGTCGGAGTCCATCTCAACCACGAAGCCGGCACCCTCCGCCAGGGCGAAGCGGAAGCCGGCGATGTAGGCGGGGCCCAGCCCTTCCTTGTGCGGCCGGTGCAGCACCTCTACCCCGGGGTCGGCGGTGGCGAGCTCGTCGGCGATCCGGCCGGTGCCGTCCGGAGAGTTGTCGTCGACGATCAGGATTCGCGTCTGCGGCGGCGCCGCGGCACGGACTCGGGCGACGAAATCCTCGATGTTCGCCGCCTCGTTGTAGGTGGGGAGGACGACCCAAGCCGGTCCCCGTTGATCCGCTGGCCCTGCGCTCACCGGGCGGTAGTTTGCCAGGGCCGCCGGGGCACGGGAGTGAGGTGGAACTGGCCGGGTAACCGAGGCCGGTGAGGCTCGCTGCTACTACTTGGCCGGTGCTGCGCCGAACTGTCGCCATCGCCCTGCTGGCAACCCTGACTCTGGGCGCCGGGCAGGCCCGCGCCCTGAGCCTCGAACCCGTCGGCCGCTTCGACCAACCGACCTACGTGATCTCCGACCCCAGCGACCCCAACCGCCTCTTCGTCAGCGAACGCGAAGGGAAGATCCAACTTCTGACCGGCGGCCTCGCCCACACCTTCGTCGACCTCAACTCGAAAGTGGAATGCAAAGGCTCCTGCCAGGGCGAGCGGGGGCTGATGTCGGTGGCGCCTGCTCCGGACTTCGCCAGCAGCGGCCACCTCTTCGTCCAGTACGCCAACGACGAAACCGGGACGATCCACGTCGACGAGCTGACCGCGGCGCTGCCCGGGCGGGAAACGGCCAGCCTGGCGACGTTGGCGCCGGTCTTCAGCGTCCCCCACTCCCAGCAGGCCAACCACAACGGCGGCCAGCTGCAGTTCGGCCCCGACGGGATGCTCTACTCCTCGACCGGCGACGGCGGCGGCGGCAACGACGAACTCCACACCGCCCAGAACCCGGCCAGCCTGCTCGGCAAGATCCTTCGCGTCGCCCCGCAGCCGGGCGCGAGCCCGTCGATCTGGAGCCTCGGCCTGCGCAACCCCTTCCGCTTCTCCTTCGATCGCGGGAGCGGCGACATGCTGATCGGCGACGTCGGCCAGGTCGCCCGCGAGGAGATCGACATGGCCCGCAGCCCCGGCCCGGGCCAGGTCGGCGGTGGCGGCGCCAATTACGGATGGAACTGCCGCGAGGGCTTCCTGGGCGGCCCGGCGACGGATGAAGGCTGCGGCGGCAGCAGCGCGAGTGATTTCGTCGCGCCGGTCTTCGACTACCCGCATGCCAAAGAGGCAGACGTGCCGGGCGGCGGCGGCCGCTGCGCCGTCATCGGCGGCTACGTCGTCCGTGACCAAGCCCTCGGCGACCTCTTCGGCCGCTACCTCTACGCCGACCTCTGCAGCGGCGCGATCCGCTCGCTGCGCCTGCCCGCCGCGGGCGAGGCCGTGGCCGGCGACGACTGCTGGACCGGCCTGAAGGTCAGCAGCCCGGTCTCCTTCGGCGAAGACGCCGCCAGCAGGGTCTACGTCGTGACCCAGGCCGGCGAAGTCCTGCGGCTGTCAGGACAGCCGCCGGCAAGCTGCCCGCCGCCGGTGCCGGATGGCTCCGGCGGTGGCGCCACCCCAGCGCCGAGCGGCTCGGCTGGCTCCGGCGGCGCCGCGACCGGATCGGGTGGCTCCTCAGCGTCCGACGGCGGCAAGCGCGGCGGCATTGCCGGTCGGCAGCGCCCCGCCACGCTCAGCCTCACCGCGAGCCGCGATCCCGGCGACCCCGCCGCGGTAACCGTGACTGCCAAGCTGAAGCCGTGTGCCGGCCGGAGCGGCGAGCTGGTCAAGCTGCGCCGCGGCGGCCGGCCGAACGGCAGCGCCAAGCTCGGCCCAGGGTGCACCTCCCACTTCGAGCGTCACCTTCGCCATCGCTCCACCTTCAGGGCGATGGTCGCGGCTGGGGATGGCTCCCCCGCCACGGTCGCAGCGCCGCTGCGGATCGTCCCGCCGCTGACGGGCAGGCGTTAGGAGGGCCGCAGCCGCCCCCTAGGGACGAGCGCGGCCGCCGGTCAGCCCGATGAAGGCGTGCCAGGCGGGCTTCGCCTTGAACTTCGGGCCCTGGCGGAAGAAGCCGACCGAGTCGCAGAAGCTGCAGGAGTCCGGCAGGTCCTTCCAGGAGAACCAGTAGACCTGCTTGAGGTCGAGCCTGTTGCGGTTTTCCAGCAGGTAGCCGTAGGCGGCCTTGAGCTGCTTCACCTGGCCCCGGATCCCCTGCTCGAAGGCGACGATGTTGAAGTCGTTCTGCGAGCCCCAGCCCATCTCGGTGATGTAGAGCGGCACCCGGTCGTGGTTCGCGACCGTCACTTCATGCAGGGCTTCGACGATTTCTTCGAGCGTTTCCGCGTCTACCGCGTACGGGTGCAGGGCGACGCCGTCGAAGAGGCTCTTGATCCCCGGCACCCGGTAGAGCTGTTCGAGGAACTGCGAGGCCGGCATCCCCCGGGCGCCGCGCGCGGTCGGTTCGCCGAAGAGGCCGGTGAGGATCACTTTGGCGCCGGGGTCGACGGCTTTGATCGCCGGCGTCGAGATCTTCAGCAGCCGCGCGTAGCGCTGCGGCGAGACCGGGTAGGCGAAGTAGAAGAAGTTGGCCTCGTTCCAGACCTGCCAGGCGCGGATCGGCAGCGGCCGGCTGATCGGCGTCTCGTACTGGACCACGCCAGGCGAGTGCTGGACCCAGAATTCGCCGCCCGGTCCGTACCGTTTCACCGCCGCCTGCAGGAACGCCGCCCAGGCCGAGCGGGCGGTGGCGTTGTCGACCGGCAGTTTGGTCGCCTTGTGCGCGACCCAGCGTGGGGTGCTGTAGAGGAAAGGAAGGATGCGGAGGCCGTGGCGGGCGGCCGTGGCGACGACGCCGTCGACCGATTCCCAGTTGTAGCCGCCGGTCTTGGTCGGCTGGACGCCGGCCCAGGAGACCGGCCAGCGCACGGTTTCGATCCCCCCCGCTTTCATGTAGGCGGCGTCTTCGTCGGTGAGCGTCGTCTGCGGGCCGATCCCGAAGAATTCCTTCGGCGGCTTCGGCAGCAGCCGCGCCGGCGCCTCGCCCGGCTGGACGACGAAGCCGACGAAGACGGCGGCGATCAGGGCGGCTAGGGCAAGTGAGAGGACTGGGCGGCGGTTCATCGAGCAGGGAAAGGTAGCGGTCAGGTCACTCTCCAACACGAAGAGCGACCGGATGTATCGAAGTTGTCGCCCGGACTCAGTAAGTGCCACCGAGCTTGCGGTGGTCCCAGGTCGCCGTCCGCACCGGCTTGAAGTGGATCGCGACCCGCTTCGGGGCCTGCGCTTCGAGGGCCGCCTTGGCATCGCCCTCGACCGAGGAGATGCCCTCGGCATAGCGCAGCGTCAGCTCCTCGGCAAAGCCGATCACGGTCTCGAAGTCACGGTGCAGCTCCGCCTCGGCCTCGATCATCACCCCGCGCAGCTCGCCGTACTCGTGGCCCGCCTCGACCAGGACGGTCGCCCGCGGGTCGCGTTCGAGGTTGCGGACCTTCTGCGACTTCGCGTAGGTCCAGATCCAGATCTCGCCCTCGCGGGGGACGAACCAGAGGGGCATCGAGTGCGGCCAGCCGCGTGGCCCGAGGCTGGAGACGACGGCGATCCGCTCCTCGTCGAGCAGCTGCAGCAGCTCCGCGTCGCTGAGCTTGATCTGGTCGCGCCTGCTCATACCGCGGCTGACTCTAACCCGGCGAAGGCGCGCCGGTAAGCGGTCGGGGTGGTCGCCGTGGCGCGGCGGAAGTGGTCGCGCAGCGAGGCGGCGGTGCCGAAGCCGCAGCGCCAGGCGATCGACTCGACCGGCAAGTCGGACTCCTCGAGCAGGCGGCGCGCCTCCAGCACCCGCTGCCCGAGCAGCCACTGCAACGGCGTCGTCCCGGCCTCCTCGCGAAAGCGGCGAGCGAAGGTACGGGGACTGACCCCGGCGTGGGCGGCCATCGCGGCGACGTCGAGTGGCCGCTCGAGCCGCTCGGCCGCCCAGGCCCGGGTCGCCTCCAGGGAGCCGGCGGCGCTCGAGGGCGGGCGCTCGATGAACTGCGCCTGTCCGCCCTCGCGGTGGGGCGGCGCGACCATGTGGCGGGCGACCCGCTCGCCACAGGCGGCACCATGGTCCTTGCGGATCGTGTGAAGGCTGAGGTCGATCCCGGCGCTGAGCCCAGCCGAGGTCAGCACCTCGCCTTCGTCGACGAAGAGCGCCGCCGCGTCGACCTCGACCGCCGGGAAGCGGTGCGCCAGCAGCTCGGCGTAGCCCCAGTGGGTGGCGGCGCGGCGGCCGTCGAGCAGGCCGGCGTGGGCGAGCGCGAAGGCGCCGGTGCAGACCGAGAGCACCCGGGCGCCGCGGCTGCCAGCGCGGCGCAGCGCCGCCAGCGCCGGCTCCGGCGGCGGCTCCAGCAGCGAGGCGTAGCCGGGAACGACGACCGTGTCGGCACGAGCCAGCGCCCGCAGACCGCCCTGCGGCGTGATCTCGAAGCCGCTGGTGGTCCGCACCGGCCCGCCGTCCACCGAGCAGGTCGAGAACTCGTAGTGAGGTGTGCCCTCAGGAGTTGCGGCCAGCGCGAACGCCTGGGCGGGCGCGGTGAGATCGAAGGCGACGAGACCGTCCAGGCACAGGGCGACGACGCGGTGGCGCCGCGCGGGGCCGGCTGCCTGCTCGGCCTCGCCTCGTGACCTGGTGCCGCGGCCTCGACCAACACGTCCCGGCGGCCTCGACCCGTTTCGACCGCTGCTCGGACTCATGGCAGAAATCTAGCGGACATTGGCAATCCTGCCACTGGCGGAACGCGCCCGTCAGCGCCACCATGCCGCCATGGACATCGCAATCCTCATCTACGACAAGCTGGCCGTGCTCGACGCGGCCGGGCCCTACGAAGTGATGCGCAACGTGCCGGGCTGGGAGGTTCGCTTCGTCGCCAAGCAGCCGGGCGAGGTGCGCTGCGAAGGCGGCCTCGGTCTCGTCGCCGACGCCAGCCTCGCCGAGGCCGGCGAGCCGGACCTGGTGCTGGTGCCGGGCGGGATCGGCAGCCGCGCGGCGATGCACGACGAGGAGACGCTGGATTGGCTGCGGGCGGTCGACCGCACCAGCAAATGGACGAGCTCGGTCTGCACCGGCGCGCTGATCCTCGGCGCCGCCGGCCTGCTCGAGGGCAAGCGCGCGACCACCAACTGGCAGCTGCTCGACGCCCTCCCCCGCTTCGGCGTCACCGAGGTCGGCGGCCGCTGGGTCGAGGACGGCAAGCTGCTGACCGCGGCGGGCGTCACCGCCGGGATCGACATGGCCCTGCACCTGGTCTCCCGCGAGGCCGGGCCGGAGGTGGCCCAGGCGATCCAGCTCGGGATCGAGTACGACCCGGACCCGCCCTTCGACTGCGGCTCGCCCGACAAGGCGCCGGCCCCGATCGTCGAAGTCGTCAACGCCGTCGCCGAGGCCAACGGCTCGCTTTCCCTGGAGCCGGCCTGAGCAGCTGCTCGCCATGAGGGCGGCGCGCCGGCTCCCTCGCCCGGCGCGCCGCGCCCTCAGCGGGCGATCTGGATGAAGGCGCGCCAGGCCGGCTTCGCCCGAAAGCCGGCGCCGGCGTGGAAGAGCCCGGTGGAATCGCAGAAGTTGCAGAGGCCCGGCGCGTCCTTCCAGGTGAACCAGTCGACCTGCTGCAGGTTGAGCCGGCCGCGGTTGGAGATCAGGTAGCGGTAGGCGGAACGCAGTTCGCGGGCCTGGCCGCTGCGGCCAACCTCGAAGGCGACCACCGCCGGGTCGTCTTGGGAGCCCCAGCCGATCTCGGTCAGGTACATCCCCGAGCGGCGATCGCCGTGGCGCAGCATCGTCGCCCGGACCGAGGAGACCAGCGATGCCAGCGATGCCGTATCGGCCGCGTACGGATGCAGGGCGACGGCGTCGAAGTTCGCCTTGACGCCGCCCACCCGGTAGAGCCGGTCGAGGAACTCGGCGGCGCTGATCGCCTGCGGCGCCCGCCCCCGGGGCTCCCCGAAGAGGCCGCCGATGACGACGTCGGCGCGCGGGTCGGCGCGGTGGATCGCCCGGTGGGAGATCACCAGCAGGCGCGCGTAACGGCCTGGAGAGGCTGGCCGGGTGAAGTAGAAGAAGTTCTCCTCGTTCCAGATCTGCCAGGCCCGGATCGGCAAGCGCGGCACCGGGTCCTTGGTGCCCGGGCCGTGCTCGGCCCAGAAGCTGCCCTGGCGGCCGAAGCGTTCGACCGCGGCGCTGACGAACTCGCTCCAGGCGCGCCGCTGCCGGCCGCCGTCGACCGGCAGCCGCCGGGTGTCCCCGGAGACCCAGTGCGGGGTCGAGTAGAGGAACGGCAGCACTTCGATCCGCTTCTTCGCCGCCGCCTCGACGGTCGCTTCGAACCCGCTCCATTCGAAGCCGCCGCGCGGCGAGCCCTGCACCGCACTCCAGGCGACCGGGACGCGGATCGTCTCGACTCCACCGGCGTGCATGCGGCCGTAGTCGGCGGGGCGCAGTTCAGTCTGCGGGACGATCCCAAAGAAGCCCCGCGGCAACGCCTGCGCGCTGGCCGGCGCGGCGAGCGCAACCAGGGCAAGGACCATTCCCAGGACAACTTTTCGACGAGCGCCTCCGATGCATCCGGAACCCGGCCGCACCCCTCGGAGTTGCGCTGCGTACATTTTTCACGCCATAGGGCGGAAAAACTCCGCAGCCCTAAATCCGCGGCAGTAGATCCAGCTCTCGCCAGGGACCCTCGCCGCGCATCGGCTGGGTGCGGCCCTCGAGCCAGTCGGGCTGGAGGTCGTCGTAGTGGGGGCTGGCGGGGTGGCCCGACTGGCCGGTGAACATCTGCCAGCGCGAGCGGCCCGGGTCGGTGGGGTCCGCGACCATCCGCCAGCTCGGCGCCCAGACGGCTTTGTAGGGATCGTTAGGGTCGTAGGCGATCTGACTGACCGTCTCCTGGGCGCCCCCGGCGCGCAAGCGCCGGTTGAGCAACCGCCGCAGCAGCGGGTTGGCGTCGCCGAGCGGGTGCGGGAACTCCATCTCGTGGACGCGGCCCCAGCGCCAACCCTCGGGGTCGGGCCCGAAGCGGTCGCCCAGGTCGTCGAGGGCGCCGGCCAGCGCCTCGAGGACCAGCTCGTCCCAGGGCCGTCCGATCAGCTCCTCGTCGGCCTCCTCCCAGAGGCGCATCAGGTGGGAGTGCCAGCGCCACGGCGAGGTCGTGTGCGGGGTGAAGCCGTTGTCGGCGCGGTCGAGGTAGCGCTCGCAGAGGTCGCGGTCGCCGATCGCCGATCGCGCCACCTCGCGGGCGAGACGGAGGATGAAGGCCTGGTAGATCGTCCCGGCGATCGTCTCCGGGTCGAGCCGGCCGTCCCAGCTGCGCAGCCGCTCCAGGGCGCTGATCTCACGCTGGCCGCGCGGGTGCAACCGCGAGAGGCGGCGCGCCGCCTCGATCCCCGGCAGCGAGAGGTTGTCGGACTGCATCGCCTCGAAGCTCTCCAGGTCGTGCTCGTCGCTCTCGGCCAGCAGCTGTTCGATCCGCTTGGCGCGGAAGCCGTCGAGCCACTCGCTGGTGATGTGGTGCGGGTAGGAGTCGCCGACGATGCGGTTGTTGGCGGTGACCAGGTAGCCGCTCTCGGGGTCGACGACCTCCGGCAGCTCCTCGTAGGGGATCGTTCCCTCCCACTCGTACTCGCCGGTCCAGCCCGGCTTCGGCAGGTCGGGGCAGTTGCCGCGCCGGCGCGGCAGGCGGCCGATCAGCTTGTAGCCGATCGAACCCTGGCGGTCGGCCCAGATCAGGTTCGAGGCCGGCGCCGTGTGGCCGCTGAGCTTCTCGACCAGCTCCGGGCCGGAGGCGATCTCGAGCAGCTCGAACATGCCGGCGAAGGCGGTCGGTTCGCGCAGCGCCAGCCAGGAGAGCGCCAGCGGCTCGGCCTCGTCGGCGCCGAGCGCCTCGTTGACGATCGGCCCGTGGTGGGTGATCCGCACGTCGAGCACCTCGGGCGCGTCGCGTCCCTTGACCGCGATCTCCTCGCGGACGATCTCCAGCGGTCGCCACTCGCCTTCGAACAGGTAGCGGTCGCCGTCCAGCCGCTCGACGAAGAGATCCTCGACGTCGGCCATCACGTTGGTGAAGGTCCAGCAGACGTCGTCGTTCTGGCCCATGTAGACACCCGGCATGCCGGGCATCGAGGCACCGCGGACGCTGCGGCCGCCGTGGCTGAGGCCGACCTGGTACCAGATGCCCGGCATGCTCGGGGGAAGGTGGGGATCGCCGGCGATCAGCGGCGTTCCGGTGGCGCTGAGGTCACCGCTGACGGCCCAGTTGTTGGAGCCGCTCGCCTCCGCCGCCAGCCCCAGCGAGCGCCGCACCGCGTCGATCTGCTCGACGATCGCGAGGCCATCGCCCGACCACGCTTCCTGGTCGACCACCGGGTTGTCGGCCGGGTAGGTGGGGTCGAGCTTGGCGGTCAGCTCCGCGCCCAGCATCCGCACCATGTCGGCGCGCAGCAGCTCCCGCTCCCAGTTGGTCGAGAGCCCGAAGGCGAGCAGCTTGCCGAGGCTGAGGATGTCGACCGGGCGCCAGGGCTCGAACCCCAAGCGCAGCAGCTGCATCTCGAACGGCATCGCCTTGGCGCTCGCCGCGGCGGCGTTGACGCCGGCGCAGAAGCGCTCCAGCAGTGCCCGCAGGCGCGGGTCGAGCTCGGCCTCCTCGCGCTCGGCGACGCGGCGGATCCCGAAGGTGCGGACCAGCCGGTCGATCGGCAGCCCCTCCGCCCCGGCCATCTCGGAGACGCGTCCCTGCACGACCCGCCGGTAGAAGTCCATCTGCCAGAGCCGGTCCTGGCCGTGCACGAAGCCCTGGGCGAAGTAGAGGTCATGAGCCGCGTCGGCCTCGACGTGCGGCACGCCCCAGCGGTCGCGGTGCACCCGCACCCGACCTTCGAGCCCGTCGAGCTCGATCGCCCCCTCCACCTGCGGCAGGGGTCGGCGCGCCAGCCAGTGCCAGGCGGCGGCGGTCGTGGCGGCGGCGAGGCCCGTCCCGGCGGCGCCAAGCACCAGCCCCACCTGCGCCGCGCCGTGCCTCGATTTCCGCTTGCGCTGTCGCCCCATGCCCGGAGTTTGTCAGTTGGCTACCTAGCCAGGAAGTTCGCTGAGCGAATATCTTCCTTCCAGCAATGACCGCTACTTCTGTGGGGGTCGCCGGTTCTTGCGGCTGTCCGATAGCTAGACAGGGGGAGTTGGTTCAGTCGTAGGGAGGCGCGGAACCTGAGGGCGCTAGTCGCCTCGGCATGCCTGCTCGCGGTCGTGGCCGCCCCGGCGGCAGCCAAAGGCGGCGGCAAAGGCAAGCCCGCCGCCGGCAGGCTCGACCGGAGCTTCAGCAAGGACGGCAAGCTGCTGCTCGCCTTCCCGCCAGAGAACGCCGGCGGCGTCGGCGTCAAATACGCCCTTCCGTTCCAATTCAAGGCCGGCCAGTTGGTGATGGCGCCATCGCCCGGCGGCAAAACCGTCGTCGCCGGCAGCACCCAGCTCGTCCGCGTCCTCCCCAGCGGCAATCTCGACCGGCGCTTTGGCACCCGCGGCACCGTCAAAGTGCCCCGGCCGGCGGGGATGACCTTCGTCCTCGCCGACATTGCCGTCGACTCCCAGGGCCGGATCCTGCTGGCCGGCACCGCCCGCCCGCAACCGACCTCCTCGACCCCGGACCCGCTGATCAGCGCCGCGGCCGTAATCCGCTTCGACGCCGACGGGAACCTCGACCGCGGTTTCGGCAAGGAAGGCATCCTCGTCACCGACTTCGGGATCAAACCGCCGACGGTGCCGACCGGCGAGTACCTCGGCTCCTCGCTCGGCCTCATGAGCATCGCCGTCGACTCGCAGGGCCGCCCCGTCCTGACCGGCGCCGCCGTGATCCGGGCCAGCTTCTGCCGCTCCTCGGAAACGGTCACGAACGGCTTCGTCGCCCGCTTGACCAGCGCCGGCGCACCCGACCCCAGCTTCGGCGAAGGCGGCCTGCGGACGATCTCCGACCTCGCCTCCTTCGGCGAGGCGAACGTCCTCCGCTCCAAAGCGCTCCTGGCAGTGGGCGTCAAACGGTCCGGCTGCGAATACAAGAGCCCCGGGGCGCCGGTGCTGCTGACCGAGTTCGGGCCGGAAGGGAACCTCCGTCCCAGCTTCGGCCTCGCCGGCTTCCGCTCGGTCAACTTCGACAGCGCCCCAGCCGTGACTCTCACTCCAGCGGGCAAGATCCTCCTGCTCGGTGGCAAGCACGGCAAGTCACAGCTGATCGTTCGCCTCACCCGCAGCGGCGGCCTCGACGCCAGCTTCGGCCGCACCGGCCGGCTCAGGGTCATCACCCAGAGGCTGGTGTCCTACTCGACGATCGGCGTCGACCGCCGCGAACGGATCCTGCTAGGCGGTCAGGCGGAGAAGCAGGTGCGCGGCAAGCACACCAACAGCCTCAGGCGCTCCAGCTTCGTGCTCACGCGACTGACGGAGGAAGGCAGCCGCGACCGCTCCTTCGGCCGTCGCGGCTCGGTCCGGACCGGCTTCGGCGGCCCCTCGAGCGCCGCGGCGGCGCAGCTCTACGTCGATGCCAAGGGCAGGATCACCGTCGTCAGCGGCCTGCTCGGCACCGGCGGCGGCTTCGCCCTGGCGCGCTACCTGGGCGGGCGCTAGGCGCCACCGGCTCTCAGGCGAGGAGCTCCTCGTCTGAGAGCCGGCCATCTTCCTCGAGTTTCTCGAGGTGGGCGTCCATCGCCATCGCCGCCATCGGCAGCAGCTCGACCGGGACGTCGTCCCAGGCCTCGGCAAGCAGGGCGGCGCGGGAGCGCTCGCCGCGCTCGAGGGCGGTGAGGAGGCGCCCCTCGCGCATCTGCCGGTGCTCGACGTATTCGGCCAACTTCGCCGACGGGTCGGTGATCCAAGGGCCATGGCCGGGCGCGATCAGGTCGATCTCCTCCGCCTGCAGCAGGGCGAGCGAGTCCATGAAGGCTCGCAGCGCGCCGCCGCCTGGCGGCACGATCGTCGAGCCGAGTCCCAGCACCAGGTCGCCGCTGAAGCAGACCCCGTCGTCGCTGAGAAAGCAGACGTGATCATCGGCGTGACCGGGGGTGGCGAGGGCGCGCAAGCCACCGTGGCGCTCGCCGCCACCAGGCAGCACGACCGCGGCGCCGAGCTGCTCAGCACCCCCCACGTGGTCCCCGTGCGAATGGGTCAGAAGGACGACGCCGATGCCACCACGCTCCGCACCGGCCTCACGGATCGCCGCCAGGTGCGACTCGTCCTCAACGCCCGGATCGATCACCGCACACGGATCGACCCCGTAGAGATAGGTATTCGTCCCTTCCAACGTCAGCGGCCCCGGGTTGGGCGCGACGATCTTCAACACATCCGGGTGACCCGGAGCGAGGCTCAGCCGGAGACCTCTTTGGCGATCGCCTCGCGGGCGTCGGAGGGCTCGAGCACGACCAGGTCGCCGGCGCCGCGGAGGATCTCGCGGACCAGCCAGGAGGTGCCCGCGTAGGGGAGCTCGACGACGACGGCGCCGTCGGCCAGCTCCTCGACCACGGTCCGCTCCTCGCGCAGCCAGCGGGCCCGCTCGGGCGAGACCCAGACCCGGGCGACGTCGGCGGTCGGCACCTCGCCGTGGGTCATCCAGCCCTCCACCCCGGCCAACTCTTCGACCTCCGGCCGTGGCTCGAAGCCCTGCTTCGAGAGCGTCGCCTCCTTGATCCTGTCCAGCTTGAAATGGCGGACCCCGCCGCGGGTCTGGTCGTAGCTGGCGACGTACCAGCCCTCGGAGCCGTTCTGGAGGCGGTAGGGCTCGATCTCGCGATCGGTGAACTGGTCCTCGTTCTCCTTGTAGTACTTGATCTCCAGCACCTTGCTGGCGGCGATCGCGTCGTTGATGACCCGGGCCACGGCGGCGTCGCCTCCGCCGGCTGAGGCGATCTCGAGGCCCTCCTCGGAGGGATCGTGGCCGAGCGCCTTGACGATCTTCTTGCGGGCTTTCTGCAGGTCGGTCTGCGGCAGGTGGTCGCCGAACAGGTCGACCGCGGCGATCAGCGCCTTCGCCTCCAGCGGCAGCAGGCGCGCCGGGCGGGCGAAGTTGTCGCCGTAGGGCTCGGAGTCGACCTCGATCTCGCCGCCGATGAATTCGGCGTAGAGGACGTAGGTGCCGCCGCCGAAGTTGACGACGTTGAGCAGCTCGACGTCCTCGCGCAGCTCCTCGTCGGTCAGTTCAAGGCGCTCGCGGAGGTCCGCGACCAGCAGGCGCTCACCGCGTTTGGCAGCTTCGATCAGCATCCCGGCAAGGGTGACCAGGCGGGCGAAGCGCTCGGGTCGGATCGCCGCCTCCCCGCGCCCGTTGGAGCGGGGGCGACGGCTGGCGTCGCGCAGCGGCCGGTCGACGATCTCAGCCGGCTCGAAGCCGTTCTCATGGCGGTTGCGCAGCAGTGCCACCCGCCTCTCGGCTTCCTCGCGAAGGTCGTCGGGGGCGAGGACCTCGGCGTTCTGGCGCCAGCGCAGGACCCAGGCGATCAGCTCGCGGTTGGAGGCGTACGGGGTCTCGAAGACGCGGCCCTTGCCGGGGGCGCCGTCAGACTTCTTGGTGGCGCGCAGGGTCCCGTACTCGCCGAAGTCGCGCTCGATCATCCAGGCGATCCGCTCGCGCACGAAGATCTTCGCCGTCCCCTGGGTCTCCCCCAGCTGCCAGTCGGCGCGGCTGCCGTAGTCGCGGCGGTCGAAGTCCTCGGGCGGCGAGAAGTCGTGCTCGGCCTTGGAGGCGTAGCCGACCTTGCCCTGGATCCGCGAGAGGCGGAAGACGCGCACCGCCTCGCGCTCGTGCGAGAGGCCGATCAAGTAGAACTGGCCGCCGCGGAAGACGAGGTGGTACGGGTCGACCTTGCGCTTCTCGGTCTCGCCCCGCTCCATCGTGTAATAGGTGAACTCGATCGTCTTGCGGCGGCTGATCGCGGTCTCGATCTTGGAGAGCCGCTGGGAGAGGTCGCGACCGCCGGCGGAGGCGGTCATCGCCATCTCGACCGGCGCCCGCTCGCCCTCCTTGAGCGGGTTCGGGTGGCCCCAGGCGACCTGCTGCAGGGCGAGGCGCAGCGGCTCGGCGTAGGCGAAGCCGCCGTCGGTGAGCAGCATCAGCGCCGTCGAGAGCGCCGCCAGCTCGGCGGCGTCGAACTCGATCTCGTCGAGGTAGAAGTTCTCCGGCGGCAGCGAGTAGAGCTCGGCCTCGAAGAACCCCTCGCCGGGCTTCTCGACCCCGAGCTGGATGCCGAGGCTCTCCAGCTCCGCGCGGTCGGCGTAGAAGCGACGCGCGAAGGCGTCGTCGTTCATGTCGCTGTACCCCTCCACCTCGCGCTTGATCTCCAGAGCTGAAACCGGCCTCCCCTGGGCCATCAGGAAAGAGATCAGCGAGAGCTGGCGGATCAGCTTCTCGGTGTCCTTGGCCACGTTGCGCAGGATAGTCTCCGGCAGTCCCCATGGACATCCTGCGCAACCTCTTCGGCAGCCTTACCTCCGGCATCATCCGGCTTTTGGTCACGGTCGGGATCCTCGCCGCGGCCTATTTCTTCCTCGTCAAGCCGGTCCTGAAGACGACCGACCACGCGATCGACAGCGCCAACAAGACCTTCGAGAAGTCATTCAGCGGCAGCGGCATCGACGACCTCTCGAAGACCTTCGACGACGTCAACCGCCAGGTCGAGCGCCAGATCCGCCGCTCATTTCACGTCGCCCAGAAGAACGGCAGCCCGAAGCGACTGATCCACTGCATTGAGAAGGCCGACGGCGACGCCCGCAAAATCCGCCGCTGCACCGTCAAATTCTGAGCTGAGGGCGAACTAGGCGGCCGCGCGTTGGGCGAAGTACGCCGAGCCGGAAAGGGCGCGGTCGAAGCGGGACCAGCTCTCTCCGGCAGGGAGCTCGCGCTCGATCCGGTCGAAGCTGCCGAGGCGGCCGCCGAGGTTGTCGATCATGTGGACGAGGACGGCCTCGCGAGTGGCGGGGACGACCGGGGAGCCGTGCTCGAGCGAGCCGTGGTGGCTGAGGATGATGTGGAGGACGCACTTGGCGAGGTGCGGGTCGAAGCCGGGGATGTCCTCGATGCGGCGGCGCACCAGGTAGTAGCCGAGCGGGATCTCGCCCTGGAGGCGGCCGGCGTCGGTGAGGTCGATCGCCAGCGGGTCGTCGTTGTAGGCCTCTGTCTTGCCGATGTCGTGCAGGAGTGCGCCGGCGACGGCGACGTCGCGGTCGATGCCCGGAAAGAAGTTGGCGGCGGCGCTGACCGCCTGCGCGACCGAGAGCGTGTGCTCGAGCAGCCCGTGCCGGTAGGCCTGGTGATAGGTCTTCGCCGCCGGCGCCTCGCTGAAGCGGGCCCAGGCCTCAGTGCCCGGCGCGAAGAAGGTCTCGAGCAACTCGCTCAGCTCGGGGTCCTGGATAGTCGTGAGCAGGGCACGCAGATCGGCCTCGAGCGTCTCCAGCGAGACCTCGGAGGGCGGGGCGAGATCCTCGGTGCAGAACTCGTGCGCCTCGGCGACGCGCAGGCCGCTCAGCTTCACCTTCGCTCCCCAGCGTTCGCTGACCTCGAAGAGGCCGGTGAGGTGAACGGCGCCGCCCGGTGCTGCCAGCGCGTACAGCTCCTCCGCCTGCTCCCAGCAGACCGCCTCGGCGCCACCGCTGGAGTCGCCGATCGTCAACCGCAGCCAAGGCTCGCCGTTGCGCTTGCGCCGCAACTCGCGGCCCCGGACCGCGTAGATGCCGCTGACCCGCTGGCCGTCCTCGAGGTCGGCGAGAGCCACGCGGGCGACCGCGATCTCAGGCGCCTCTTCGAGCGGCGGTGCCTCGAAAGGATCGGACGTGGCTGGTTCAACTGCCACACGCTGAGGCGCTGCCGGGTCGGGAGTGATCTGCTCGGGCGCAATCGCCTCCGCTGCAATCGGCTCGGGAGACGGGAAGAGGGTCGGCTCGTTCATCTCTCGACTCAAGGTAGGGACGCCACCGGACGGTCAATCTGACCCGGCGGCCGTACAAAAACCCCCTATATGCGGATGTTTTGCGGGTCCGACGCCCTAGAGCGCGGTGCCGAGCCAGTGGCCGAACGCGACGGCGGTGAAGCCCGCCGCCAGCGAGAGCCCGACGTTGAGCCAGGCGAGGTCGGCCCGGCCGGCGGCGCCGAGCCGGTGCGAATCGAGGATCCAGGTCGAGAAGGTGGAGTAGGAGCCGATCCCGCCGCCGGCGACGATCGTCAGCGCCGCCCCGTGCAGGGCGGCGCCGGCGACTATCCCGAGCGCGAAGGAGGCGCTGAGGTTGACAGCGAGAATCCCCAGCGGAAACTCGCTCTGCGCCCGCGCCGCGATCTCGGCGTCGATTGCGAAGCGGGCCGCCGCCGCGACGCCGCCGAGCAGTCCCACCACGATCCAGCCGAGCACGCTCACTGCTCCTCCTGGGGCGCCGCATTTGCTTCTGATGCGGCAGCAACTTCGCCCCGCCCCCGCTCGAGGGCAATCCCGGCGCGGACGAAGAAGTAGCCCAGTGCGACCGTCGCGCCGGCGTAGGCGATGGCAAGTCCCACGTAGCCATCGTCGACCAAGTCGAACATCTCCAGCTGCATGGTCGAGAAGGTGGTCAGGGTGCCGCAAAGCCCGGTGGCCAGGAACGGGTGGCGGAGAGTCTCCTCCGGGCGGTCACGAAAGAGCGCGAAGAAGTAGCCGAGGAGAAAGGCACCGACCATGTTCACCACGAAGGTCGGCCACGGCCACTGCCCCGGGCCGACCGAGGCGGCCTGGGCGAGGCCGACCCTGATCAGCGCCCCGACGACGCCGCCGAGATAGATCGCCGCCAACTTGCTCGGGTCGTGGGGCAGTGTTCGCATCAGGGGCTCATACCAGGCGTAGGCGCTCGGCCGGCTCAGGCGAGGAACGCGCGCACCAGCGTCGCGACGCGTTGTGGCTCCTGGGCCATGACGGCATGGCCGGCCCCAGGGAAGAGATCGAATTCGCCACGCCAGCGATCGGCGAGGGCACCAGCGTTGGACGCTGGGATGACGACGTCCCTCCCGCCATGCAAGGCCAGCACCGGCGGCGGCTGCTGAGGACTCGCCTGTTCGACCGCGTGCCATGCCTCCATCGCCGCCTCCTGCGCCCGCAGCGCCTGCGGCGAAATCTGCGTCCGCGCGGTGGCGACGAGCTCGCCGAACTCGCGGTCGATCCGGGGGGCGAGTTCCGACGGGAAAAGCAGTGCGATCAGTCGCGAGGCCTGCTCGCGCGGCGTCCCGGAGTGGTCGGTCAGGCGCGACCAAACTGCAGAGTCGGGCGGGATCGCCGCCGCGCCGCCTGGATCAGTGCCGAGCAGTGCCAGTGCCGAGACCCGCCCGGGTGCCCGCAGCGCCAGCGCTTGGGCGATGAACCCGCCCATCGACCAGCCCACGACGGGCAACCGCTCGAGTCCGCGCTCGTCGAGCAGAGCTTCCAAGTCCGCTGCCATCGCCTCGATCGTCAGCCCCTCCGCCGCACCCAGCTCGGAGCCGCCAAACCCGCGGTTGTCCGGGCAGAGCACTTCGAAGGCACCGGCGAGCCCACCGAGAAAGGTCGGGTCCCAGTCGGCCCCGCTCGCCGCGTAGCCGTTGACCAGAAGCAGCGGTGGTCCCTGGCCCACGGAGGTCCAGGCAAAAGGTCGCCCGTCGATCTCGATCCTGCCCTCCGCTGCTGCCAAGCCCGCAATCTAAGCGGTCGGACCGGGCGTCAGCTACGGTCCTCCTGGCTCGGCCGCCTCACACGAAACGGGAGAGGTGCGCAGTGAGCCCAAGCAGCGAAGAACCCAACGATCGCTTTCGCATCCTCGCCATCGATGGCGGTGGCATCCGCGGGTTGATCTCAGCCCTGGTGCTGAAAGAGATAGAGAACCGCCTGAACCGCGATCGGGATGGCGTGCCAACCCAGGATCGCCGACTACTTCCACCTCGTCGCCGGCACCTCCGCAGGGGGCCTCGCGACGCTGGCGCTGACCTCGCCGAAAGGGCTTAATGCCGACGCGCTGGTCTCATTCTACATCGACTACGGGCGGCGCATCTTCCGCCGCAGCTTCGGGCGCAAGCTGCTCACCCTCTGGGGGCTCCTCGGTCCCAAGTATGCGACGACCTCAGTCCAGGAGGCAATCGAATCCCAAGTCGGGGATTACCCGATCTCGAAAGCGAGCCGCGACCTGCTGGTCACCTCCTACGACATGCACAGCAGCGAACCGTTCTTCTTCAAGCGCTGGCGGGCCCGGGAAAACCAACGGCGAGACGTCTCCTTTACCGCCGCGGCGCTCTCCACCTCCGCCGCGCCGACCTACTTCGGTTCGCACAGGATCGGCGAACGGGCGCTGGTCGGGCGTCTTCGCCAACGACCCAGCCATGGCGGCGATCGCCGAAGCCCTCGGCCGCGCCAGCGACGAGCCGGCGAAGCTCGATCCCTCCGATCTCTTCCTGGTCTCGATCGGGACCGGCGAATTCAGCGCCGGCTTCGAGCAGAGCGAAACCGGACGATGGGGCGCCCTGCGCTGGATCCTCGGCAGCGACGGCCCACCGATCCTCGACGCGATCCTGGGCGGCGTCAGCGACGGGACCGACTACTGGGCGCACATGCTGCTCAACCATGAGCCCGGCGAGAGGGTCCCAGATCGGGAGGAAATCGGGCGAGGGCCCCGCTATTACCGCTTGCAGGCACAGCTAGACGACCCGATCGCGCTCGACGACGCCAGCAAAGTGAACCTCACAAAGGTGCTGCCCGAAGCCGCCAGCCGCCTGATCGCTGAACGGAGCGACGAACTCGACGAGATTGTCACCCGGTTGCAGAATGCCCCGCCGGTCGCCGAGACCGCCCCGTAAATGCGGAGCAGCGGACGTGAATGGCGAGGGTGGGAATCGAACCCACGACACCACGATTTTCAGTCGTGTGCTCTACCAACTGAGCTACCTCGCCCGGGACGGGAAGGCTAGCGACCGCGCGGGAATCGGGCTGATTGCATTGGGGCGTGGCACGGGTCTCCGCAGCGCTGACGCTGGTCGCGGCCGTGGCCGTGGGACTGCTGCTGGTCTCCGGCGGCTCGGACGCCGACCCGCGGACGCCGGACGGGCTGCCCGGTCTTCCTCCACCGTTCCTCGGTATTGCCGTCGTCGGTGGCGGCGGGATAGCGGCAGCGGTCGACGCCTACGGCGACATCGTCGATCTGCGTACCTCGCCGGCAGGGCCGGCCTCGCTGACGGTGCCTGCTGCCCGACAGGTGACGGGGGCCGTGGCACCGGAGATGGCGATCGTGCCGCGGGTCCGCCTCCCCGACGGCCGGATGCTGCCATTCTGGCGAGCCGACGCGATCGCTCAGCGCTACCGACCGGGTACGAACCTGCTGGTGACGACGGCCCGCTTCGGACAACTGCGGGCAAGCGTGACCTACGGCGCCGACAACGCCACTCTCGCCTGCCTGACGAGTGTGACAAGGAGCGACGGCGAGGCAGGTGGGGATGGCGGGAGCGCCCATCCTCGCGCGGCGATCGTGCGTATTGACATCCCGGGCCCTGCGGCGAAGGCCACCGCGGGTCGCCTGCGCTGCAACGAACCGATGGCGCGAACCATGTTGGTCGCCGCCGCGCGATCGGACAGGCGCTGGCTTGCGGCCGCCTCGCCACTTACTGCGGCGGCGCCTCCCTGGGCAGCACGAATGTACGGACGCTCGCAGCTCGTCCTGCGGGCCTTCACCGACCGCAGCACCGGCGCAGTCGCCGCGGGCGCCCGCGAAGGCTGGGCTTATGTTTGGCCGCGCGATGCCGCCACGGCAACGCTCGCCTTCGCGGCGACCGGCCGCGGCGCCGAGTCCAGGCAGACGGCCCGCTTCCTCCTCTCCCTCGACCTTGCCGCGGCCGCCCGTTTCAACGGCGATGGCTCACCCGTCGCGGGCCGGGCAGCACAGGGAGACGCGCCGGGCTGGGTGACGATTGCCGCCGAACGGGCAGGGCTGAGCAGCGGGGTCGCGTTGCGGACCGGCCCCCGCGAGAGCGACCCCGTAGCCCCGGACTACCAAGAGAAATCGGCTGCCGAATACCTCGGCAACGCGATCGCCGCCACGGCGCTTGATTCGCCCTCCGGACGGCTCACGGCAGCAGAAAGCATCTCCCGTGCCTTCGGCGCGGCGGGACTCAACCGGGTGGCCCACAGTCCCCGCTCGGGTGCCGATTCCGCCGCCGCGTGGGCGGTGCGCCCCTTCGCGTTGCCTGGTCTTGCGGCACAGGTGCGAGTCTCATTGCGTCGCCTGCTCGCCCGGGGTGGCCGGTTCGGCATCGTCCCATCAGCGGACTGGCCCGAGCGCGATCCCTGGTCCGCGCCCACGGCCTGGAGCGCCTGGGCGTTCGCGGCGCTGGCACGAGGGGCTCGGCGAGCTGGCCGCCCTGCGCTCGCCCGCGCCGACCGCCGCGCCGCCCTTGGCCTACTCGCTGATCTGCGCCGGGCCGCGACGCCGCTCGGCACTCTCCCCGAGCGCGTCGACTTCCATTCCGGAAGCCCCCGCTCGACCACGCCGCTCGCCTGGCCTCACGCCTTCGCGATCCTGGCTCTGCGTGAACTCTGGCCAACCGACTGAGTCAGGAGCGTTCCCGACTTCTTACGTCATCTGGCACGTAGGAAAGCGGAAGGGCTCAGGCCGGCACGCGCCAACGCGTCACCGAGCTGTGCAGGAGCAGCCGACGCTCGCCGCCCTCCCCCTCGACACGAAAGCTCTCGGCGCTCGGCGGCGGCGAGGTCAGCAGCCGCTCGATCAGCGCCGCGGCGCCAGGACCGCCGGAGCCGCGCTTCAGCCACTCGCCGAAGTCGAGGTCGAGCGGGACTATCCGCTCCTCGTCCAGCTCCAGGCCCGCCGCCTCGCCCAAGCGCAGCAGGCGCTCGCGGGTCAGGCAGGCCCAGTGGGAGGGATCGCGCAGGCGCTCGATCTCCTCGTGCCAGGCGGCGGCGTCGCCGTCGGCGTCGGTGAGGTGGTCGGAGACGAGCACCCAGCCGCCGGGTCGCACCACCCGCACCATCTCCTCGAGCACCCGTCCTGGCGCTGGGATGTGGTGGAGGCTGAAGCGGTTGACGGCGCCGTCGAAGCTGTCGTCGGGGAACTCGAGGGCGGTCGCGTCGCCGACCGCGAAGCCGAGATTGGCAAGGCCCTGCGCCCGCGCCTCGGTATCCGCCTTCGCGACCATCGAGGGGGTCAGGTCCACTCCCTGCACCGAGCCGACCCGTGCCGCGATCGCGCGCGCGACCAGCCCGGGTCCGCTTGCCGTCTCCAGCCAACGGGCCTCGGGGTCCGCCGGCACGAGGTCGACGAGCACTCCCAGCGTCTCAGCCGTGCTCATCGCTGGGGAGCTGGCGAAGGCCTCGGTCTGGTGCGTGAACTCTGCGCGGATCGACTCCTCGTACATCACGGTCATATTAGGACGGCAGTGATGCCACTCGGAGCGGCGCCTATCCTCGCCCAGTGGAAGCAAGGCCGGCACGGAACGAGGACTGCGAGGCCCTCGGTCGCGGCATGAAGGTCGTCGTCGACGAGGATCGCTGGCTGGCGACCCAGCCCCCCGCTTCGGCTGAGGAGCTGACCGAGCGCTTCCGCTTCTCCATTCGGGAGGGAAACCTGCTGTTTGCGCTGGTCGACGGCGAGGAGATCGTCGGCGCACTCGGCCTCAACCAGACCAGCGCAGCGGGCGTGCTCGCCCTCGGAATGTGGATCCTGCCCGCCTGGCGGGGCAGGGACGGCGGCCGCCTGCTGATCGAGGCGGCGCTGGCGGCTCGGCCGCCCGACGTTCACAAGATCGAGCTCGAGGTCTTCCCCGACAACGAGGCCGCGATCGGCCTCTACGAGGCGACCGGGTTCGAACGCGAGGGCCTGCGCCGCGACCACTACCGCCGTGCCGACGGCTCGCTGCGTTCGGCCCTGCTGATGGCTCGCCTGTTTGTCGACGAGTAGAACGACTTGCCGTTCCTAGCCAGGCGGCGCCAACTGCAAGGAGAGTCAGCCAAGCCCGGCAAGGGCCGCCGCGACAGCCTCCTCGGCCGTCTCGACCGCGAGGACCCCCGGCGCCCCCTCCATGCGGTCATAGCCGCGCAGGGTCCAACTGCGCAGCGCGATCACCGGCCGGTCGATCGCCCGCGCGAAGCCGATCTCCGAGAGCGTCCCCCACTCGCCGCCAACCGCGATCACGACCTCGCCGGAGGCGACCACCGCGAGGTTCCGGGCCTGACCGACCCCGGTAGCGACGACGTGCGTGCAGTGCGGGTTGGCCTCCTCGGTTGAGTGTCCCGGAACGATCCCGATCACCTCACCCCCCGCCTCAGCGGCACCCCGAGCGGCAGCCTCCATGACGCCACCACGCCCACCGCAGACGACCGTCACGCCGGCCGCCGCGACCCCCCGCCCCACCTCCTCGGCCAGCTCCACCAACTCCGATCCTGCATCAAGGCGCCCCGACCCAATGACGGCGACCTGCCGCCGACGCTGGAGTGATGCGCGAGGGTGGGTCTCGACGGAGCCTCCCCGCAGTTCGCGACGGCGAGACCCACCCTCGCCCATCACCGCACCGCCCCCTGCATCGACCTCATCAGCTCCAAAGCCCCCGCCTTGTGCAGCGGTTCGTTCAGGTTGCCGCACTTCGGGCTCTGCACACACGACGGGCAGCCGGCCTCGCAGGGGCACTCGGCGATCAGCCGCTCGGCGTCGCCCAGCAGGCGCTCGAACTCCTCGTATCCGCGGCGCGTGATCCCCACCCCGCCGGGATGGCCGTCGTAGATGAAGATCGTCGACCTGCCGGTCTGGAAGTGGACGTTGGTGGAGAGGCCGCCGATGTCCCAGCGGTCGCACATCGCGATCAGCGGCAGGACCGCGATCTGGCTGTGCTCGGTGGCGTGCAGGGAGCCGAGCAGGGCGTCGGTCGGCAATGCCCCGCTGAGCCGCTGCGGCAGCACGTACCAGAGCGCCTGGGTGACGAACTGCTGCTCGGGCAGCTCCAGGGCGACGATGTCGATCGGTTCCTGGTCGGAGATCGAGACCCGTTGGAAGGCGATCACCTGCTCGGTCACCGAGACCTCGCCGAAGTGCAGCTCGACCCCCGCCACCTGCCGCTGCTCGCGCAGCCGCTCGATGTAGATCTCGGTCTCCTTTTTCGGCCGGGTGTACCAGTCGCCGTCGAAGCGGGAGACGATCGCGCGGCGCTCCTCGACGTCGAGGCGCTCGACCTCGTAGGAGCGGCCGAGGTGGAGATAGACGGCACCGGGGTGGATCGTCGTGAAGGCCCGCTCCGCCTCGACCAGGCCCAGCATCTCCCCCGACTCGCGCTCGATCACCGCCACCGAGTCGGCCGACGCCGAGCGCAGGGGGATCCGCGAGGCGACGAACTCGCTGCGTCGTGGGAGCAGCTTGCCGCCCGTGCCGCGCAGCTCTCCGGCGGCGACCAGCCGCTCGGCCCTCCCCCGCCACTCCGGTCCGAAGATCTCATCGTCCTCGTCGGTCAGCGGCAGCTCGTAGGCGGCGGCGATCAGGTGGCGGGAGGCAATTTGATCGTTGCCGTGGTCGAGGATCGCCGCCTCGACCGGGCGGCCGAGGAACTCCTCGGGGTGGCGACAGAAGAACTGGTCGAGCGCGTCCTGGCCGGCCACGTAGACGGCAAGACCGCGACGACGGCGTCCGGCCCGGCCCCACATCTGCCGCAGGCTGGCGACGGTGCCGGGGAAGGTGACGCAGATCGCCGCGTCGAGCTCGCCGACGTCGATCCCCAGCTCCAGGGCGTCGGTGGCGACCACCGCGAGCAGCTCGCCGCGGCTGAGCCGGCCCTCGATCTCGCGACGCTGCTGCGGCGTGTAGCCACCGCGGTAGGGGGCGATCCGCGCCGCCAGCTCCGGCTTCCCCCGCCGCTCGAGGTTTTCGAGCGCGAAGCGCTGGATCAGCTCGATCCCCCGCCGGCTTTTCAGGAAGCAGATCGTCCGCACGTTCTGGGTGACCAGCTCGGCCAGCAGATCGGCGGCCTCGGAGAGCGCCGAGCGGCGCGTCCCGGTCGCCTTGTCGATCAGCGGCGGGTTCCACATCGCCAGCTCGCGACCGGCCCGCGGCGCCCCGTCGTCGTCGATCAGCTCGAACTCGGTGCCGACCAGCCGTTCGGCCAGCTCGACCGGGTTGGCGATCGTCGCCGAGGCGAGCAGGAAGCGCGGCTCCGCACCGTAGGCGCGGGCGATCCGCCGCAGCCGCCGCAGCACGTTGGCGACGTGGGACCCGAACACGCCGCGGTAGGTGTGCGCCTCGTCGACCACGACCCAGCCGAGGTTGGCGATGAAGTCCCCCCAGCTCTTGTGGTGGGGCAGGATCCCGACGTGCAGCATGTCCGGGTTGGTGAGGATCAGGTTGCTCTTGCGGCGGATCGCCGGCCGCTCCTCGCGCGGCGTGTCGCCGTCGTAGATCGCCTCGCGCAGGCCGGGCGGTCGCAGCTGCAGGAGCTTGCGCGCCTGGTCCTGGGCCAGCGCCTTGGTCGGGTACAGATAGAGCGCCCGCCGCTTCGGCTGCCGGGCGATCCCATCGAGCACCGGCAGGTTGAAGGCGAGGCTCTTGCCCGAGGCGGTGCCGCTGGTGACGACCAGATCCGACTCGGCGGCGGTCTCGTAGGCCGCCAGCTGGTGCGTGTAGAGGGACTCGACTCCGGAGCGCTCGAGCGCCTCGACGAGCCCCGGCGCCAGGGCCTTGGGCAGCCCAACCGGCTTGGCGGCGCGATCGTCCTCGGCGGCCTCGGCCACGACGCGCCCGTCCCGGCGGGCGGGGTCGATCGCAACCGCCCAAGAGGTGTCGAGCAAGCTCTTAACCATCGGCCCGAGGACTCGTGAGACACCGCCCAGCGACGCCTGAGCCCGTCATCCGCGGATCCGCCCCGCTACGCGCATCGCCTGGAGGGACGATCGGTCGTGGATGCGGAGCACGTCCGCTCCTTCGCGAACTGCCAAGGTCACCGCCGCCACCGTCCCCCACTCGCGCTCGCCGGGCGGCAGCCGCCCCTCCCAGGAGCCGGCGAGAACGGCGCCGATGAAGTCCTTGCGGGATAGCGAGACATAGAGCGGCAGGCCGAGCGAACGCAGCTCGCCGAGCCGCCGCAGGATCTCCAGATCCTGCTCGGGGCTGAGGTCGAAGTCGAGTCCGGGGTCGATGGCGATCTGCTCCTCGGCGACGCCAAGCTCGCGCGCCAGCTCGACTCGCCCCTCAAACCAGGCCTTGAGGTGGTCGACGACGTCGCCGTAATCGCGCCAGGGCCGGTCGACCCGCGGCGGCCCCTCGATGTGCATCAGCACGTAGCCGCAACCGCTCTCGGCAACCAGCGAGAACATCTCCTCCTCGCCGCCGGAGATGTCGTTGACGACCGTGGCGCCAGCGACCAGGGCCCGCCGCGCGACGGCGGCCGAAAAAGTGTCCGCGGAGATCGGGACGCGCGCGCGCTGGTGCCCAGCCGCATCGGCATCGCTCAGCTCGGCGCCGGCTGCCCTCTGCGCCGGGACGGAAGTGTCATCTCCGTGTCCCTTGCTCACCGGGCCGGCGACTGCGAGCCTCCCAGCGTCTTCGCCGCCCACCTGCACGGCACCCGGCGCCGCCACCAATCCCTCGATCGCCGGCACCAGCGCCGCCGCCTCGTCATCCGGCGCCACCGGTGGCCCGGCTTTCGCCGCCACGGCGCCGACGTCGAGCATCTCGAAGCCGGCTTCCACCAGGGCGATGCCGTCCCGCACAGCCTGCTCCGGCGTGCCGCTGCGCGCCCCCTCGAACATCGAGTCGACGGTGACGTTGACGATCCCCGCGGCCAGCGGCCGCGCCAGGTCAAGCGTCCTGTCGGCGAGCCGCCAACGCACTCCCGCTACCGTAGCGACCCGGCCGCATGGCACTGCGCTGCGCTTACACCGACCTCGACGGGACCCTGCTCGGCCGGGGAAGCTCGCTGTTCCGGGACGCGGAGGGAGGCTTCTCGCTGGCCCAGGCGCGGGCGCTCGAGGCCTGCGACCGGGCTGGCGTCGAGGTCGTGATCATGTCCGGTCGCCGTGAGCCCCAGGTCCACGAGGCCGCCCGCCTGATGGGCCAGACCTCCTACATCTACGAGGCTGGCTGCGCCTTCGCGATCGACGGCGAGAAGACGCTGATGACCGGTGAGATGAAGCCCGACGAGAGCGGCAACATCTACGAGCAGATCGAGGACCGCGGCGTGCCCGCGCGGCTCTTCGAGCACTTCGAGGGTCGGCTCGAGTACCACTCGCCCTGGCACCACGGGCGCGTCCTCTCCCACCTCTTCCGCGGCAAGGTCGACGTCGACGAGGCCAACGCCCTGCTCGGCGAGCACGGCGACGACGACCTGCGCCTGCTCGACAACGGCGCGATCGTCCGCGAGATGGCCGGGATCGAGGGCCGCGCCCACGCCTACCACCTGGTCCCGCAGATGGTCAGCAAGGCGAACGCGGTCAGCGCCCACGCCCGCGCCCGCGGCTACGACCCGGCCGATTGCATCGGCGTCGGCGACTCGGTCGAGGACCTCGAGGTGGCGGCCGCGGTCGGCCGCTTCTTCGTCGTCGCCAACGGCCCCGAGCGCGACCCCGGCCTGCGCGCCGCCCTCGCCGCCTGGAGCAACGCCACCGTCACCGAGGGCAGCATGGGCGACGGCTTCTACGAGGCGATCGTCTCGACTCTGGTCGAACGCCGCTAGCGGCGAGCCGTTCACGCGTCAACGATCGCGCTGCTCGCACGAAG
>JBEVJP010000009.1:0-3365 GCA_040510155.1 Solirubrobacterales bacterium
AGGTCCTCGGCGCCGACCAGGTCGTCGGGGTCGACCTTGATCAGGGCGACGTCGGCATCCGGGTCGAAGCCGACGATCTCGGCCGCGACCCGGTTGCGGTCGCTGAACTCGACGAACACCTGCTTGGCCGGCCTCGGCGCGCCACCGCCGTTGCCCTGGCCGCCGCTGGCGATCACGTGCGCGTTGGTGAGGATCTCGCCCTCGTCGGAGATGACGAAGCCCGAGCCCTGGCCCGCGCCCCCGCCCAGCGCCGAGGCGCCGGAGCCATCGAAGATGGAGAGCACGGTGACCACGCCCGGCGCCGCCTTCTCATAGACCTGGGCCGGATTGAAGTCGCCGCTGCCCGCCTGCACGATCACCTGCTCGGTCGCGGTCGTTGCTCCCTCCGACGAGGATTCCGAGGAGCCCTCGTCGTCCCCACCGCAGGCGGCGAGCGCCAGGGCGGCGGCCGCGGCTATAGCCGCGCCGATAAGCCGCTTGGGCGCGCTCACGCGGCCGGCCCCGGGAGACGGCCGCGGCTCACGCCGCGGCCTCTACGGGCTCGCGGCTGCGTCGGGGCCGCTCGGCCAGCGGCAGCGTCAGCGTGAAGGCGGTGAAGCCTCGCTGGGAGACCACCTCGAGCTGTCCCTCCATCAGGGCAGCGAGCTCGGCCGCGATCGCCAGGCCGAGCCCGGAGCCGGTGGCGGTGTCGCCGGTGTAGAAGCGATCGAAGACGCGTTCGACGGCGCGAGGCTCGATCCCGCGTCCGTCGTCGCCGACGATCAGCTCTGCGGCGTCGTCGCCGCGCACGGCCGTGATCGTCACCACCGTCCCTTCGGGAGTGTGGGTGAGAGCATTGTCGAGCAGGATACGGATGATCTGGGTGACCCGATCAGGGTCGGCCAGCGCCACCGCCGCCCCCCGGCCCCGCGCCTGCAGCTTGGAATTGTGGCGCCGGGCGGAGGCCTTGAACTCGCGGGTCACCTCCCGGGCGACCGCCTTCAGGTCGACCGGCTGGCGGCTGAGCTCCATCGCGTCGGAGTCGAGCTTGGACAGGTCCAGCAGGTCGGCCGTCAGCTTCTGCAGGCGTTCGACCTGACCGCGCATCTCCGCCATGAACTCCCTGCGCTCCCGTGGGTTCGGATTCTCGGTCTCCAGCAGCTCCACGAACCCGCCAAGCGAGAAGATCGGCGTGCGCAGCTCGTGCGAGGCGTTGGCGATGAACTCCTTGCGGGCGCTGTCCAGGCGCTCCAGGCGGCGCTGCATCTCGTTGAAGCTGCGCGCGAGCTGTCCCAGCTCGTCCGAGGACTCGATCGGGATCGGGTGGTTGAAGTCGCCGTCGGCGACCTGCTCGGCGGCGCGCCGCAGCCGCCGCAGCCGGCGTGAGACGGCTCCCGCGGCCCAGAAGCCCGCAAGCGAGGCCGCCGCAAGCGCGATCGCACCGGCGATCAGGATCTGCCGGCGGATCAGCGCCACGTTGTCCTCGACGTCGTCCAGCGGGCTGGAGAGGACCGCGATCCACTCGGCCTCGTCCCCGGCGCCGATCGGCACCGCCGAGGTGCCGACCCGCTCCCCCGCCACGCGGTCGACCCCCGAGCGGGTGCTGCCCGACTCGGCCGCCGCTTCGGCGGCCAGATAGCTGCCCTGGATCGCCGTCGGCTCGCCCTCGGAGTCAGCGAGCACGAACTCCCCTCCGCCCGAGGCCGCCCTGTCATCGACGGCCAGCAGGGTCACGCGGCTCTCCGTGTCCTGAGAGATCATCCGCACCAGGTTCTGCACCCGGGCCTCGGAGTCGCCCTGCTCCAGCGCCCGGGCAAGGCGCGGCCCCTGCTCGGCGCCCAGGCGCTCGAGGCGGCGAAGCTTCTCGGCGGTCAGGCTTGACTCCAGCTGGGGCACGACGTAGAGGTAGACGAAGCCGATTGCCGCCGCGGTGATCGCGAAGATCAGCAGCGCCAGCCGGTTGCGCAGGGTGTCGAGGCGGGAGAGGCGCATGCTGCCGGCGGCCGGGTCAGTCCCGCTCGGAGTCGCGGAAGCGGTACCCCACGCCACGCACCGTGTACAGGTACTCGGGGTGCTTGGCGTCAGCCTCGAGCTTCTCGCGCAGGTGGCGGATGTGCACGTCCACCGTCCGGGGGTCGCGGTAGGTGGAGTCGCCCCAGACGTGCTCGAGCAGCATCTCGCGCGTGAAGACGCGGCCCGGGGCGCTGGCCAGTGCCGCCAGGATCTCGAACTCGACGTAGGTGAGCTGGGCGTCGCTGCCGCGCACGCTGACGGCGCGGCGCTCGAAGTCGATCTGCAGCTGGCCGGCCGAGATCGGCTGTTCGCCTGAGGGCCCCCGCCCGGCCATGTTGCCCCGGCGCAGCGCGGCCTTGACGCGGCTGCGGAACTCGCGAACCGAGAAGGGCTTGGTGATGTAGTCGTCGGCGCCCATCTCGAGGCCGGTGACCTTGTCCACCTCGTCTCCCTTCGCGGTCAGCATGATGATCGGCACCTGGCTGCGGGTGCGCAGCCGGCGGCAGACCTCGACCCCGTCCAGCTTCGGCAGCATCAGGTCGAGCACGACCAGGTCGAACCGCTGCTCCGCGAAACGGTCCAGCGCCTCCTGCCCGTCCACCGCCCCGACCACCTCGTAGCCTTCCTTGCGGAGGGGGTAGGTGAGAAGCGTCTGCACGGCCTGCTCGTCGTCCACGAGGAGAATCCGCGCCTGTCCTGGCGCCATGCTGGAAAGGTTAGTTCGATGATCGACCTGCGCCTGTGGAGAATCGTGCTGCTCGCCGTGCCTCTGGCGCTGGTCGTAGCCATGTTCTCGCTGCAGGAGGTGCCCCGGCCGGCCGAGCCCGCGCTGCCTCCCGACGCCTTCGAGACCGAGGCCGCGGCCTCGCTCGCGCGCGACCTCGCGCGGGCGCACCCCAGCCCGCGGCCGGGCTCAGAACAGGACCAGGGCCTGGCCGAGGCGGTCTTGGCGCGCTTCAAGGAGATCAGCGCGATGGAAGTCTCCGAGCAGCGGTTCAGCGGCTCCTACGACGGCGACGAGGTCGAGCTGCGGAACCTGATCGGGATCCTTCCCGGGCCCTCCGAGCGCCAGGTCGCCGTGATCGCCAATCGGGACGTGCTCACCGGCAGCGGCGCCGCTTCGACGATCGCCTCCACGGCCGCGCTGCTGGAGATCGCCTCGGCCTTCGCTGGATCGACCCATGAGAAGACGCTCGTCTTCGTCTCCTCGGACGGGGGCAGCATCGGCGCTCTCGGCGCCCGGCGCTTCGCCGAGGACTACTCGGACGCCGGGCTGCTTGACGCGGTGATCGCGCTCAGCCAGCCCGCCGCCGCGGAACCCCGGCAGCCGTTGATGCTGCCCTGGTCCACGGGCACGGAAAGCACCAGCATCA
>JBEVJP010000010.1:0-5857 GCA_040510155.1 Solirubrobacterales bacterium
GCGGCCAAGGTCGGGACCGGGATCGTCGCCGAGCTCGGGGCGATGCGGATCTCCGACGAGATCGACGCGCTCGAGGTGATGGGGGTGCCGCCGGTCACCTTCCTCTGCGCGACCCGCCTGCTCGCCGCCTGGATCGCTTTCCCGTTCATGTACCTGGTCGGCATCGGGATCATGTACCTGGCCAGCTACATCGCCGTCGTCCAGCAGATCGGCGACGTCTCCTCGGGCGGCTACTTCCTGATCTTCTGGATGTTCCAGAACCCGCCCGACCTGATCTACAGCTTGATCAAGGGAATGGTGATGGCGACCGCGATCGTGCTGGTCGGCTGCTATTACGGCTACACGGCTTCCGGCGGACCGGTGGGAGTGGGCACCGCGACGGCGAAGTCGATGGTGCTGAACATCGTCTTAGTGCACATCATCGGGATGCTGGGAACCCTGGTCTTCTGGGGTGCGAACCCGCGAGCGCCAATAGGAGGCTGAATCGATGGACGAGCAGGAGCGCTTCAACCAGGCCGGGGAGGAGCAGTACGAGCCCGAGGTGGAGACCAGCGCTGAGCTGGCCGAACCGGTCGAGGCCGCCGATCCGGAAACCCCCGGGCACCCCAAAAGCGCCACCGACTCCGGTCCCTACGTGAGCGAGGACGGCGCGATGATGGGCCGCGACTTCGTCATCCCCGGCGTCGATCCGCAGGAGCACGACCCCTACCGCTTTCACACCGGCCGCAAGCGCGACCACGGTGGCACCGACGCGATCGAGATCATCGACCTGGTCAAACAGTTCGGGCGCGCCCGCATCCTCAACGGCCTCAACCTCGGCCTGCCCGAGGACCAGGTCTCGATGGTCCTCGGCCCCTCGGGAACCGGCAAGAGCGTGCTGATCAAGCACATCGTCGGCCTGCTCTACCCCGACACCGGCGACGTCCTCGTCCACGGCGAGTCGATCCCGAACATGACCGACGACGAACTCTTCGACGTGCGCAAAAAGTTCGGCCTGCTGTTCCAGGACGGGGCCCTCTTCGGCTCGATGAACATCTACGACAACACCGCCTTCCCGCTGCGGCAGCACACCGACAAAAGCGAGGAGGAGATCGGCGAGATCGTCAACCGCCGGCTCAAAGAGGTCGGCCTCACCGAGGCGACCTACAAGATGCCGAACGAGCTCTCCGGCGGGATGCGCAAGCGCGCCGGCTTCGCCCGGGCTCTGGTGCTGGAACCGGCGATCGTGATGTTCGACGAGCCCGATTCCGGCCTCGACCCGGTGCGGACGGCGCTGCTCTGCGAGCTGATCCGCGAGGTCCACGCCGAGCACGGCGGTTGCTACCTGGTGATCAGCCACGACCTCGGCACGGCGCGGCGGATCGCCGACTTCATCGCCGTGCTGTGGAGCGGCAAGATCGTCGAGTCTGGACCCAAAGAAGAGCTCTTCGACTCCAGCAATCCCTTCGTCAGCCAGTTCCTCAACGCGGACGTAACCGGCCCGCTCTCGATGGACTGAGGCCGGTGGGGCGCCACGGCGCCGCCGGGGGAGGGCTGGTGTGAAGGATCGGTACTCGATCGCGGTCGGCCTGATCTTCCTCGTCGTCATCGTCATCGCGACGATCAACATCTCCAGCGAGGGGGGCGAAGACACCCTGGGACTGGATCGTCAGCCGGATCGCTGGGCGCTGCCCGAGTTCGCGGTGCCGGCAGCCGCGGGGCCGCTGGAAGGCGACGCCAACGTCGCCCAGGACGACTGCGAATCGGGCGCGGTGCCGTGTCCCTCCGGTGACCGGCGCACTCCCGCCTGCCAGATCCGCACGCCTGGGGCGATCCGCGTCTGCGACCTCTTCGGGCGACCGCTGGTGATCTCGTTCTGGTTCACCAAGGGCGGCGACTGCGCCGCCGAGCAGGACGTCTTCGAGGCCGCCTACCGGCGCTACCGTGGAAGGGTGAACTTCCTTTCGCTCGACGTCCGCGACGATCGCGAAACGGTTCGCCAGGTGGTTCGTCAGCACGGCTGGACGATGCCGGTCGGCTACGACCGCGACGGTGCCGTCGCCAGCCTCTATCGGGTCGGGGGTTGCCCGACCATTGCCTTCGCGTATCCCGGCGGCACGCTGCAGAGCGCCACCGTCGGCGAAACCGCCGCCGGGCAGCTCGACGCACGGATCGAGCGGCTGCTGGCGGCGACCCGGGCGGCGGAGCGGAGCTGAGGTGGGGGCGGGCGCCGCGCGGCCGATCGGCTGGGAGCCCTCTCCCCAGCAGGGCTGGGTGGCGCCGCACCTCGCTGCCGAGTTTCCCGGCCTCGGCATCGCCTGGATCGAGGTCGACGCCGAGCCGGGCAAGAGCCCCGATGGCGTGCGCCGGCGGCTCCGCGATCTCTCCGATCGCTTCTTCGGCGCCCAGGCCATCCACATGCGCGAACGGCCGATCCCCTGGGCATACCGGGTCTTCTACCGGCAGATCGGGCTCGACCCGGATCGCAACCGAACGCCAGTCGAGCAGCTGGCCTTGGAGCGCCTGCACGACGGGGCCTTCGTCACTCGCGGACTGCCAGCGGACGCGCTGACGATCGCGACCGTCGAGACCGGGGTGGCCCTTCGCGCTTTCGACGCCGAGCGGCTGCAGGGAGGGCTCTGCATCCGCGACTCGGCACCGGGGGAGTCCCTGCCGGGTCGCCCCGGAGAGCTCGTCCAGGGAACCCTGGCGATCGGCGACGAGCGCGGACCCGTGGCTTTGCTCTTCGGCAGCACCGGCGCTGGCTACGGGGTCGACCGCGACAGCCGGCGCCTGGCGATCGCCGCCATCCAGGTCAAGGGCGTGCCGCAGATCGCCGTCGACGAGGCACTCTGGATGGTCGCCACCAGCCTCAAGGCCGGCTAGACTTTCCGGTGCCGATGCTGGATCTGATCGCAAGAGACGACCAGCCGGCGCTTCGCGCCGGGGTCGACGAGCGCCTTGCGCGGGTCGAGCTGCGGCGCCAGATCGGCCGTCTCGAGCAGGAGCTCGGCGGGCTCGTCAGCGAGGCCTTCGGTCGGATCGAGATCGAGCACCGGCTGCGACCGGCTACCGGCGAGGCGCACGTCCTCGACCTCGGCGGCCTCGAGCGGGTCCGCGACGAACTCGCCGAGCGCATCGGTCGGGCGCGCTCCGAGTTGCGCGAGCGGGCGTTGGTCGAGACCGACAACCGCGAGCTGCTGCGTGAAGTGCTGACCAACCCTGCCGAGCACAAGTGGGTGAAGATCAGCCGCCACGACGTCGGCGAGCCCGGCTGCGGCGGTTGGCACTCGCGGCCCCAGCTGGGACCGATCGGGTTGCTGATGGGCTGGTGGCGGGTCAAGGTCTCCTCGGGATGCCCGTTAGCCGGGCGGCTTGCGGCCGTTGAGCGCCAAGCAGGGGAAACAGTCGGCTAAGAGGGTAGGCGCGCCTGACGAGCGTCCACCGGCCCCCTGGGGTTCCTTCCCGCTGGCCGAGCTGGTGATCCTCGCCGGCATCGTCTGCCTCGCGACCGGGTTCATCGCCGGGCACCCGAAGGTTCTCGGGATCGGCGTCGCCCTGGCTGGGCTGGGAGGGATGGAGGTGGCGATCCGCGAGCACTTCGCCGGATACCGATCCCACACGACCCTGCTGGCGGGAACGGTCTTTGTCTTCACCGTCGGCGCCCTCTTCTATCTCGCCAACCAGATCCTCGCGGTCTGTCTGGCGGCGGGCGCCGTCGCCTTCCTGGTGGCCTTCGTGCTGGCGCGCCGGGCTTTCCAGCGCGCCAGCGGTGGCCTCAGCTTCCGCGTCGGCGGACTCCGCGGCTAGCGGATTAGGACTAGGACACGAGGGCGGCGCGTCCGCTCGCGCGGGCGGCCAGCTCGGCGGCGAGCAGTCGGCGTTGGCGTGAGGTGAGCGTGCCGAGCTGCTTGTTCTCGTTCAGCGAGAGCGGCATCAAGAACTTGCGGGCGCGGGTCTGTCCCCAGCGGCGCTGGCTGGTCAGCAGTTCGGCGATCGTCATGCTCTCGGTCTCCCACGGAGAAGCCTCGACGACCTCGGCGGCCTCCCTATCGCCCCGTGCGATCGCGCGCTTCAGCTCAGCGCGCGCCAGGCGCACGGAGTTGGCTCGTTCCAGCGCCCGCATGTGTTGCGGGGTTTCCACCGGAGATGATGCGATCGTCGTTTCGGTTGCCACAGAGGCAGCGTCCACTGGACTCCTCCCTTCAAGGAATCGGTTAACTGGGTAGCTCGCTTCGGCCGGAGGACGCCGCTGTCGCGGTGGCCTGGGCCGGAACGAGCTTGGTGCCCGTCCGCCCCGCCCGGGGGGTGTCGGCGAGGAGGCCAAGCTACGTCGAATCGGTACTTCGCGTCAACCCAGCGCGGGCGATTGCGTCGGCAGCTCGGTCGCTAAGAGCAACAATTTCGGAACATCGCCGCGGCCCCACGGATTCGGCCGAGTCTGAAACTACCCACGACGGGGGATGTCAAAAAGCGGTTACCCACGGATTAGGAAGGATCGGCGGCGCGGGGCAGGTCGGGGAAGTCCCCGATCACCCGGGCGATCGTGCCGAGGGCGCCGTCGAGGTGCTCGCGCTCGTGGGTCGCCATCAGGCTGGTGCGGAGCAGCGCCCCGCCCGGCGGCACCGCCGGATGGATGGCGACATTGGTGTAGACGCCGGCGTCGAAGAGGGCCTTCCAGAGCAGCACCGCCTGCCAGTCGTCGCCGACCATCACCGGCACCACCGGCGTGGTCGCCACGGTGCCATCGGGCAGCGTCCCCGGCTCGATCACCTTCAGGCCGAGGTGGCGCAGCCCCTCGCGCAGGTACTCGGCGTTGGCGAGCAGGCGCTCGAACAGCCGCGGGCCCTCGGCACGGATCACCCGCAGGGCCGCGAGGGCGGCGCCGACCGCGGCTGGCACCGCCGAGGCGCTGAAGATGAAGGAGCGGGAGCTGATCCGCAGGTACTCGATCACCTCGGCCGGGCCGGCGATGAAGCCGCCGCAGGAAGCGAGGCTCTTCGAGAAGGTGCCCATCCGCAGATCGACCTCGCCCTCGAGGCCGAAGAGCTCGCAGGCCCCGGCGCCACGGGCGCCGAGCACGCCGGCACCGTGCGCCTCGTCGACCATCAGCCGGGCGCCGTAGCGCTGGCAGAGCTCGAGGATGCGGGGCAGGTCGCAGACGTCGCCCTCCATCGAGAAGACCCCGTCGACGACGACGAGGACGCCGCCGCCGTCGCCGGCGCCGCGCTCCAGCATCTTCTCCAGCTTGTCCATGCGGTTGTGGCGGAAGGGCCGCAGCTTGGCGCCGGCGAGGCGGCAGCCGTCGAGGATCGAGGCGTGGTCGCCGGAGTCGCAGATCACCGTGTCGCCCGGGCCGAGGATCGTGCCCAGGCAGCCGACGTTCGACTGGTAGCCGGTCGTGTAGACGATCGCGTCCTCGGTCCCCATCCACTCGGCCAGCTCGCGCTCGAGGTCGAGGTGCAGAGGGGTGGTGCCGTTGAGCAGGCGCGAGCCGGTGACGCCGGTGCCGTAGGCCTCGAGGGCGTCGCGCGCGGCTTGCTTGACGCGCTCGTCGGTGGTCAGCCCCAGGTAGTTGTTGGAGCCGAGCATGATCGTCTTCCGCCCCTCCATCTCGACCACCGGGCCGGCCTGTGAGGTCAGGAGCCGGAAGTAGGGCAGCATGTCCGCCTGCCGCGCCATCTCGAGCTGCTCGGTGCGATCGTGGTTGCGCGCCTTCGCGAAGACGTCGGTCCCGATCCGGGCGGTGGGGGAGATAGCCTCGCTCATTGCCGGAAATTGTCCCACGCCTACCCGTCGCGACGCCTTTTCAGCCCCTAGACTGACTCGCCGTGGCCGACAAAGTGCTCGATGCTGATGCTGTGGAGGTCCCGGCCGG
>JBEVJP010000011.1:0-91203 GCA_040510155.1 Solirubrobacterales bacterium
CAGCTCGAGCGCCTCCTCGCCGTCCTTGCCGGGCACGGTCTTATCGAGCCGCATCGAGGCGCTGCGGCCGTCGAGGTGCAGGCTCGCCACCTGGTTGTCGAAGCAGGGGCCGTTGATCGTCCGCCAGCGGATCCCCGGGTCCGGCGCGCCCGCCGCCTTGGCCATCAAACGGGCGAGGACGGTGAACGGCTTGCCGAAGCCGCTGCGCACCACGCGCCGCTCTTTTTCGTCGAGCGGGTTGCGGTAGGGGGAGCAGACCGCCTGGTAGACGGGGGCGCGGTCGGCCGAGCTGCCGTCCGCCGCCTTCGGGAAGGCGACCTCGGCGAGATAGGCGTGGTGGACGTCGCCGGAGAGGACGACGATCGAGGCGGGCGGTTTGCCGTGCTTGCCGGTCGAGACCTCGTGCAGGAGGTCGCGCAGCTTCGCGAACGACTCGCCGAAGGCGGGCCAGTGGTCGAAGTCGACTTCGCGCCGCAGCTTCTCGCTGAGCCAGGCCGCCGGCTGTCCCCAAGCACCGTTGCAGAGCTGCTCGTTCCAGGCCTCGATCCGCTCGAAGGCGGGGGAGAGGAGCCAGGGGATCGTGGTGCAGATCAGCAGGTGGTCGAAGTCCCCTTCGCAGTGTTCGACGATCCATTCCCACTCTTCGTCGTCGACGATCGAGCGGCGGCCGTCCTCCAGCACCCGCGCCGCGCGGGCGTCGATAAAGACCGCGCGGGTGCGGCCGAAGTCGCGGCAGAAGCTCCAGCGGGTGCCGTCGCCCATGGCCTGGATCCGGTGCGCCCAGGCGAAGATGACCTCCTCGCCGGTCTGGTTGCCGCGGATCTGCTGGTAGATCTCGTTCTCGCGCAGCTCGCGCGGGGAGAGGTTGCCGATGTGCTGGTAGATCCAGTAGCTGGCGACGCAGCCGACGACGCGCCGGTGCCACCATGACTTCTGCTGCATCTCCAGCAGCCAGCCGCGGGAGATGTTCCAGTCGTCGCTCATGTCGTGGTCGTCCCAGAGCATCGAGACCGAGACCGTCGAGAACAGCCAGCGGATCAGCGGCTCCTGCCAGCTCTCGCGGTAGAGCCAGGTGTACTCCTCGAAGTCGAGGATCTCCTCGCCCGGCGGCGTTTTGGTGCCACGCCGCTCCCTGATCCTGGCCCGGGTCTTCGGCGAGCCCTCGTCGACGTAGACCTGGTCGCCGAGCAGGAACAGCTGGTCGGGACGGCGGAAGCGTTCGTCCTCGGCCATCTGCTTCGCCAGCACCCAGAGGGCATCCGGCTCGAAGCCGTTCTCGTGGTCGGCGCCGTCGGTGAACGGCGGTTCGTGCGGGAGGGCAACGCGGCAGGAGCCGAAGGCGATCTCCAGCGGGCCCGAGCCGCCGAGGGTGTGGATAACGCTCGGCGGCATGCCCTCCAGCGCCGGCCAGACCTGGCGCCCGTCGAGCGATACCTCGTACTCGTAGGCGGAGTCGGGATCGAGGCCTTCGAGCCGGACCAGCGCGTAGTGGTGGTCCTCGAAGCGGAAGGTCGGCTCGCGGCGGCCGAGGATCTCGACCTCGCACTGCTCGCTGACCTCGACCCAGATCGTCGCCTTGGTCTCCGATACGTAGCGCAGCAGCGGGCCCAACAGGAGGTCGGGCATCAGACCTTCCGATACCGGGCGTCGGCCATCGAGTAGAGGGCGAACCCCGCCAGCCCAGCGGCGACGAGCCCCAGGAGCAGCGGGCCGTAGGAGGAGTCCGCGAGCTGGCGCAGCGCCCCGTCGAGCCCGACCGCTTCCTTCGGGTTGTAGTTGACCGCGGCCTTGATCAGCCCGTAGCCGATCAGCGCGAAGACGACCGCCCGCGCCACGTGCCCGAAGACGCCGAGCGCGGTGTAGCTCTTGCGCACGCTCGGGCTCATCTCCCCCGTCTTCGCGTCTTCGACGAACTTCTTGGCGAGGCCCTTATAAGCCTGGTAGCCGGCGACGCCAATCAGGATCGCGCCGGCGATCGCGACGAGCACGGGGCCGCCGGACCACCCGAGGACGCCCCCGGTCGCTTCCTTCGGCGTGCCGGAGCTGCTGTTGGAGCTGGCGATGATCTCGATCGCCGTGACGCAGAGGATCGCGTAGGCGACCCCGCTGGCCAGCGCGGCGATCCGGTCGCCGCCGCTGTCCCGCTGTTCGGCGCCGTGGCCGACCGCGGCGCGGACCAGCCGCCAGAGCGCGTAGCCGGCAAGCCCGATCGCGACCAGGACGAGCAGCACCCTGCCGAAGGACTGTTCGGCGATCGCTTTCAGGGCGTCCTGCTGGTTGGCCGCCTTGCCGCCGATCCCCAGTGCCAGCTCCAGCGCCAGCACGCCGATGATCAGGTAGACGGCCCCGCGGGCGACCAGCCCGGCGCGGGCGAGCCAGCCGAGCTGCTTCGCGCCCGCGAGGTTGTGGCCTTCGCGCTTTGCCTTGTCGCCGAGATCCATCACTCCGCCGCCTTCACTCATCCCGTGCCGCCTTCCTCCCGCGTGCGCGGGACGCATACCGTGATCGCGCCGGGTTCGACGCCGACCTTGAACGACTTGACGTCCTTGCGGTCGCCGCCGTCGAGCTCGTAGGGGACCTTGCGGTCCAGCTTCACGCGGACCTTGCGCCCCTGGGTGACCCGCACGAACGGCGACTTCTCGGCGCTGCCGAGCGCCGTCCTCGCGACCGCCCGCACCAGTTGCACCGGCCCCTCGGAGGTGAGCACGCCGACGTCGAGCAGGCCGTCGTCGGGCCGGGCGTCGGCGAACACCTCGATGCCGCCGAAGAGGGCGCCGACGTTGCCGACCAGGATGCAGCTCGCCGGCCCCTTGTACCAGCGGGTCCCGTCGATCTTTATCTTCGCCTCGAAGCTGGGGGCGTTGAGCTGCGTGGCGCCGCCGAGCACGTAGGCCCCGCGGCCGAGGCGATCCTTGAGGTCGTCGGTGCCCTTGATCATCGCCGCGTCGAAGCCGGCTCCGGCCATCACCGCGAAGCGCTCGCCGGCGAAGCGGCCGACGTCCAGCCGCCGCCGCTCACCGAGCAGCGCCACCCGCACCGCCGCGGCGATGTCCCGCTCGATGCCGAGGTTGGTCGCGAACAGGTTCGAGGTCCCCGCCGGGACGATCGCCAGCGGGACCTGGGTGTCCCCGAGCGCGTTGACGCAGCGCCGCACCATGCCGTCACCGCCCCAGGCGAGGATCAGCTCGGCGCCTTCCTTCAGCACCCGTTCGACCGCTGCCGGCGCCCGCTTGCTCTTTGGCACCTCGACCCACAGCGGCTCCGCGACGCCAGCCTCGGCGAGGGTGCGCCGCAGCTCCGGGAGCCCGCCTCCCAGGGTCTTCCCCGCATGGGCGACGACCGCGACCTTCATGCTCGTTGCCGCCTCTCGGCCGCCGCGCCGGCCGCCCGGCAGGCGAACAGCGCCACCAGGATCGCGCCGATCCCGACCAGGATGCCGCCGGCGACGTCGAGCGGGTGATGCATCCCCTCGTACATCCGCGAGAGGGCGATGAAGGTGACGAGCAGGATCGCCCCAGTCCAGGCCAGCGCCCGCGTCAGGCTGCTGGTGAAGCGGCTCGTCAGCAGTAGGACGAGGCCGGCGTAGACCGCGACCGCGGCGGCGGTGTGGCCCGAGGGGTAGCTGGTGTCGACCTCGAGCTTTTCCAGCCTGGGGACGGACGGACGGTCGCTCGGCACCGCGAACGAGGTGACGAAATAGGTGGCCGACTCGAGCATCAGCGCGAAGGCCGCGAAGGCTGCAATGCGCCAGCGCCGGGTAATCGCGCAGGCGATGACGATCAGGCAGACGAAGACGACGAGGACCGCCGCGCCGAGCTGCGCGCCGACTTCGGCCAGCGTCGTGAGCGTGCCGCTGCGGTGGGCGGCCAGGGTCTCGTTGAAGCTCTCGTCGGTGCCGCCGAGGCCGAGCCCGCTGCCGCTGGCCAGCACCTCGACGACGAAAAAGGCGAGCAGGATCGAGGCAACGAGGAGCACCAGCAGGCCACCGAGCAGCGCCACCGCGAAGACCAGAACGGGGTGGCGGTTGCCGAGCGCGGTGGCGAAGCGATCGGCATACCCACCGGGCCGGGCGGTGAGGATCGGGACCGGCTGGCGGGCCGGTTTCCCTGCTGCCCGCGCCGGTGCCGGAGCACTTCGAGATGGTTGTCCAACCTCCACAGCAACGATCTATGCCCGGATTGGCCGCAGAGTAAGCCCCTTCCCCCTCCAACCCGCTTTCCCGCTCGCGGGCGCCCCCTGACCGATGCCGTTTCTCCTGCTCCTGGTCATCGCCGCCTCCGCGGGGCTCGCCGCGGCCTTCGTGACGCGTCTCTACCGGCGGCGCACCGCCGCGACCCGCGTGGTGGAGGCGGCGCGCGAGGCCGGGCGCCACGCGACCGGCCCGACGGCGCGCCGCGCGCTCCGCGCCGCCCGCCTCGATCCCGAGAAGGTGACGGGGCTGGCGCTGACGCTGGCGGTCGCGGTGGTCCTTGTCGGCGGCATCGTGCTGGCCCTGCTGACGGTCGCCGTCCGCAGCTCCGACGCCTTGGCGAACCTCGACACCAGCGTCGCCGAGTGGGGCGACCGGCACGGGACCGCCTTCTCCCACGCGGCGATCACCCTCGTCACCGGCCTCGGCGAGACCTGGAGCGTGATCCTCGTCGCGGTCACGGTCGCGGCGGTGGAGATCGCCCGCAGCCGCAGCCGCTGGGTCGTCCCGTTCCTGCTGGCGGTCATGCTCGGGAACACCCTCCTCACCGAGGCGATCAAGCAGCTGGTCGACCGGGCCCGCCCGGCGATCGAGCCCGTGGCCGCGACCCTCGGCCCCTCCTTTCCCAGCGGCCACACCTCCACCGCCGCTGCCTCCTGGGCCGCCTTCGCCCTCGTCGCCGGCCGCTGGTGGGGCTCTCGAGCCTGGCCCGCCCTCGCCGGCCTGGCCGTCGGCATCGGCGTCGCGGTCGCGGCCAGCCGCGTCCTCCTCGACGTCCACTGGCTGAGCGACGTCATCGCCGGCCTCGCCCTCGGCTGGGCCTGGTTCGCCGCCTGCGCAATCGCCTTCGGCGGCCACACCCTCGACTTCGGCGCCACCGCACGGGCGGCGGCCCGCGGCGGCGCCGAGGCGAGGGCGGACGATTCGGCTGCGCCGCCCGGGTGAGGCGATCGCGGCCGGTTGGCGATTGCCTGGCTTAGGGTGAGCGGGCCGACGCAGATCACGACCACTTGGAGGGTGTTGATGCCAGACACCACGTGTCATATGTCGATTTCGCTTGACGGCTTCGTCGCCGGGCCGGAGCAGAGTCGGGACGATCCACTGGGAAAGCGGGGGCGGGAGGTACACACGTGGCATCTGGGGGACGAGCGGGCCAACGCGGCGGATGAGGTGGCGGCTGGCTGGCTGATGCGTCCGCGTGGCGCCTACGTGATGGGTCGCAACATGTTTGGGCCGATCCGCGGTGAGTGGGAGGAGGACTGGCGTGGGTGGTGGGGGCCCGAGCCGCCCTACCACGCTCCGGTGTTCGTGCTCACCCATCACGCTCGGGAGCCGATCGAGATGGAGGGCGGGACGACCTTCCACTTCGTCACCGGCGGGTTCGACGCCGCCTACGCGCAGGCGCGTGAGACCGCTGGAGACGAGGGCGTCGACATCGCGGGGGGCGCCTCGACCGTGCGGCAGGCGCTTGTGGCCGGGGTCGTCGACGAGCTCACGCTCGACATCGCACCCGTCCTGCTCGGGTCCGGGGAGCGGATCTTCGCTGGGGTCGAGAACTTCGCGATGGAGCCGGTCGAGGTGCTGCATTCGCCGCTGGCGACGCACGTCCGGTATCGCCGGGTGGATTAGGGCCCGGCGTCTCACCCGGCTTCGCTCCGGCGCATCCGCGCTCCGCCCGAGCCGACGAGCGCGGCTGGCTACCTTGGGTGAGTGCTTGGAACGGCGCAGCTCTCCTCGTTGCTTACCGGTGGCTCGCGGACGGAGGGTGCGCGGGCGGAGGAGGTGGATGGGTTCTTCGCGGCCGGCTCGATGGTGCGGCGGCTGCACCGGGAGCGGGTCGTCAGCTTCTCGGGGGTGCGGGCGCTGTTGATGCAGGCCTGTGATCCGTTGGCGGTCGTTGGCTTCGCGCGGCACTCGGCGATCTATGACGATCCGGCGGCGCGGCTCCGGCGAACCGACGAACACATGTCGCGAATCTACTTCGGGACGGTGGAAGAGGCGGAGCGGACGGGGGCGATGGTGCGGGCGATGCACAAGCAGGTCCGCGGGCGGGCGGCGGCGGACTATGGGCCGATCGCCAAGGGGACGCCGTACGCGGCGTCGGACCCGGCGCTCGGGCTCTGGGTCCTGGCCTCGCTGGCCGACTCGGCGCTGCTGTACTACGAGCGCGTCTTCGGACGACTCCCGGCGGCGGACCGGGAGCGCTACTGGGTCGAATATCGCCGGGTGGGCAAGCTGCTCGGCCTACCCGAGCAGGCAATGCCGGCGACCCTCGAAGGCCTGCGCGCCTACATCGACGGGCGGCTGACCGACGGCAGCCTCTGGATCTCCGAGGACCGCCGCCGCGAAGCCGTGGCGATGGTCCTCGATCCGCCCTTCGGTGGTCTGGCCAAGGTCGTGGCAGCGCCGCTGACGGAGATGATCCGGCTGGTCAGCGCCGGGCTGCTGCCGGCGCAGATCCGCACCATGCTCGCCCTGCCCTGGGACCCGGCCCGCGCGGCGCTGCTGCGCTCGACGCTCCTGCAGCTGCGGATCGGGGTGCGCTTCTGGGTCGAGCCGATCAGGCTCCACCCCGCGGCCCGCGCCAGCCTCGCGGCCTGACGTCTATCCGGGCGGCAGCTCGGGTAAGCGACTCCCGTGCCCCATCGGCTCGGCTTCGCGGTGAAGGTCCTCGGCGACGGCGGCCTTCCCTCCCACGACACCCGGCGCTGGCAGTCCGGCCCGCACCTGAGCGTCTCGCTGCAACGGCTCGCAGCGATCTTCGACTACCTGGACGCGCACGACGTGCGGATGTACCGGATGGCCTCGGGGCTGGTGCCCTACGGGAGCCATCCCGAGATGGATCGCTTCCACGGGCAGGTCGAGGAATGCGGGGCAGCGCTGGCGGCCATCGGCGCCCGGGCCCGGACGGCCGACCTGCGCCTGTCCTTCCACCCCGGCCAGTATGCGGTCCTCAACTCCGAGGACGAGGAAGTGCGGGCGGCCGCGGCGCTCGACGTGGAGCTGCAGGCCTCGGTGCTGGACGCGATGGGCCTCGGCCCCGAGGCGGTCGTGGTCCTCCACGTCGGCGGCGTCGGTGAGGACAAGGCGGCGGCGATCGACCGCTTCCTCGCCGGCTTCGAGCAGCTCGGCGAGGCGGCGCGGGCGCGCCTGGTGATCGAGAACGACGACGGGCGCTTCGGCCTCGCCGACGTGCTCGCGCTCTCGGAGCGCAGCGGCCTGCGGGTCGTCTGGGACGTCCTCCACCACCGTTGTTACGACCCGGACCGGATCCCTATCGCCGAGGCGTTATCGCTCGCCCTGGCGACCTGGCCCGCGGAGCAGGTGCCGAAGATCCACTACTCCTCCCCCCGCACCGCCGTCGAGGAGCGCAAGACGAAGAAGGGGCGGCGGGTCGAGCGCCGACTCGTCCTGCCGCCGCTGCGCGCCCACGCCGACATGATCGACCCGATCGGGTTCGAGGACTTCCTGCGCGGACCCGCTGCCGGCCGGGACTTCGACCTGATGCTGGAGGCGAAGGCAAAGGACCTCGCCCTGCAGCGACTCCGCGAGCAGCTCATCGAACGCGGCTTCGGTTGGCGCGACGGTCGCATCGAGCCCGAGACGGACTCGTTCCGATGAGCGCCGAGCCCCGAGTGACCAGGGCGGCGGCCCGCCAGACGATCCTCGCGCTGCTCGAGCAGCGCGGTCCCGGCAAGACGATCTGCCCGTCCGACGCCGCCCGCGCGCTCGGCGGGGACGACGGGTTCCGGCCGCTGATGGATCTGGTCCGGCAGGCGGCCGGTGAACTCGTCGAGGCCGGTCGGGTCGAGACAACGCAGGGCGGCAAGCCGGTCGACCTGGACCGTGCCCGGGGACCGATCGGTGTGCGCCTCGCCTCCCGGGGTAGCCGCTGAGCGAAACCCACCACGGAGGAAGACGATGATCGACGGAATTGCACGAGTCTGGCTGCCGGTGTCCCAGGTGGGCGCGGCGGTCGCCTTCTATCGCGACAGCCTCGGGCTGGAGGTCGAGGAACACGACGGGGACTGGGCCGAGATCCGGGCCGGCGACGCCGTGATCGGCCTCAACGCCAACGAGTCCCCAGCTGGATCCGGAGGAGCGGTGATCGCATTCTCGGTCGATGACCTCGACCAGACGGTCGAGCGCCTGCGGGGAGAGGGAGTCGAGTTCTCCGGCGAGATCTCCGAGCACCCTTGGGGCCGGATCGCCCCCTTCAAGGACCCCGACGGCAACGACCTGCAGGTCTACGCGCCGCCGCGCTGAGAGTCACTTGCTCCCATTTCCGTCCGGAGCGGGATAGCATCGGGGCCGTGCGAGAGGTGCGGCAAACCCACCGCCGGTCCCGGTGGTTCGTCTCGATCTTCGGGGTGACGCTGCTCGCGTTGCTCCCATTCGGATCGCCTGCCTCGGCGGCGACGCTCGGGGAACTGACGCCGCTCAACTGCTACTCGACGACCGGCGTGACCGGCTGCACCTCGCAGCCGGGACTCGACGGGCAGTCGGGCCTGAGCGCGGGTATGACCGCCAGCCCCGACGGCCGCAGCGTCTACCAGCTGACCAGCAAAAGCACGCTGGTGCAGTTCGATGTGGCGGCGGACGGCAGCCTCTCCTACGTGACCTGCATCGGCGACGCGAGCTTGGGCGTCAACAACCCCTGCCCGGTGGCGGCGCCGGGATTCAAAGTCGGCAGCGGCGGCAGCGGCGACCTCGCGGTCAGCCCCGACGGCGGCAACCTCTATGCGGTCGGCCCCGAAGGTGACGCGGTCGCAGTCTTCCGCCGCGATACCAGCGGGCCGAACGTCGGCCGGCTGACCAGCGAGGGCTGCCTGGCAAATACCGGCACCACCACCTGCGACCTCGTCCCCGGCACCACCCACGGGCAGGCACCCGGGCTCGACGGGCCCTGGGCGCTGGCGATCAGCGCCAACGGCGCCAACGTCTACGTGGCCAGCCTTGCCGGCAACGCGGTGGCGGTCCTGAAGCGCGACACCTCGGGGCCGGCCCTGGGCCGCCTCAGCAGCGACGGCTGCCTGGCGCTGACGGGGACCGGACTCTGCAACGCCGTCCCGGGCAGCACCCACGGGGAAGCGCCCGCACTTGAAGCGCCGGACGACGTCGCGCTCAGCCCCGACCAGCGCAACGTCTACGTCTCCTCTGTCTTTGGGGCGGTCGTGGTGTTGAGTCGTGACGTGACCGGCCCGACGCCGGGACGCCTGGTCGCCGACGGCTGCCTCGCCCAGACCGCCCGCACCGTCTGCGATGCGGTCGCGGGAAGCACCAAGGGGCAGGCGCCGGGAATCTCCAACCCGCAGGCATTGGTGGTGAGCCCGGATGGCGCCAACGTGTACGTCGCCGGCCAGGCCTACACCGCCGCGTTCAAGCGCGACACCTCGGGGCCGACCCCGGGCCGGCTAGTCAGCGACGGCTGCCTGGCCATCCTCTTCACCGCGACCTGCGACAACGTCGCCGGCAACACCCACGGCAGGGTGCTGGGGGCGAGCTCCTCGGCGGTGGTGATCAGTCCCGACGGGGCCAACGTCTACTCGGTCGCCTCCGGCGAAGAGTTCGTGGTCGCATTCCGGCGCGACGCGGCAGGCGGCCTCGTCTTCGACGGCTGCAAGACGAAAACGGGGGTGACCTCCTGCGATGCGGTTGGGGGGGCAACGCAGGGGCAGGCGCCGGGCATCATGCGGCCTTCCGATCTCGCGATGGCCCCGAACGGCGGCGCCCTCTACGTTGCCGGAAACTTCCCCGGCACGGCGCTGGCGTTTTCGCGCTTCGTCCCGGCCCCGCCGCCCCCACCTCCGCCTCCGCCGGAGCCGACGCAGCCGACCCCCGAGACCGCGCGCGCGGCCGATCTCCGCATCGTCTCCGCCACGGCGGGCCGCGGCGGCAGGATCACGGTCGTGCTCGAGAGCAGCGGCGCTGGGACCACGCGCGTCGACGCCAGCTACAAAGCCCGCGCGGCGGTTCCGAAAGGGGCGCCGCGTCCGAAAAAACCCAAATTCGTCCAGCGCTTCTATGGCTCCGCATCGGTGACCGGCGCCAGCAAGATGGCGCTGGACCTCAGACCGAGCGCCGCCGCCAAGCAGCTGCTGAACAAAGGCAAGCAACTGCTGGTAACGCTGCAGGCCACCCTCACTCCCCCCGCGGGAGCCGCGGTGACCAAGGCAACCTCGCTCCGAGTCAAGCTCCCCAAACCGCAGCCGCGGCGCTGAACCCGGCTCACCCGCCCGAGGGCGGCCGCAGGACCTGGGCGAGGCAGCCGTCGGCGTAGACGGTGCTGCTGATCAGCTCGAAGCGCTGGGGTTCGGGGAGGCCGTGCATCAGTGGCAGGCCGTCGCCGAGCGCGACCGGATGGACGGTGAGCCGGTACTCGTCGACGAGACGCTCGCGAATCAGGCTGTGGCCGAACTTGGCGCCGGCGAAGACGACCATGTCCTTGCCGCCTTCTGCCTTGCGCTCGGGGATCTCCTCGCCGATCGAGCGCCGGGTCAGCGTCGCGTTCTCCCACTCGACGCTCGGCAAGGTCTGCGAGAAGACGAGCTTCGGCAGCGAGTTGATCAGCCGCGCCATCGGGTTGTCCGAAGCCGACCAGCCCCTGAACAGGTCTTCGTAGCCGCGACGACCGAAGACGATCAGGCCGACCTGGCCGAGCAGCTCGAGGTTGAGCCGGTGGCGCTGGTCGCCGTGGTTCGGCAGCCGGCCGTCCTTCGGGGTGAGCCAGTCGAGGTCGTGGTCGCGGCGGGCGACGAAGCCGTCCATCGAGACCGACATGTGGAGGATCAGCCGGCGGCCGCGAAGCCGCTCATGACGCCACCCGGTAGCGCAGGTGGATGACGCCCTCGCCCTCGCGGACCCGGGTCTGCTCGAGCTCGACGTGCTTGGCGCCGAGGTGCTCGAACAGGCGCCTGCCTTCGCCCAGCAGAACCGGGACCAGGTGGATCTGCAGCTCCTCGAGGACGCCGGCGGCGAGCGCCAGCTGGGCGGTGCCGGCACCGTGGACGAGCACGTCTTTGTCCCCGGCGGCCTCCTTCGCCCGGGCCATCGCCGTCGCGACGTCGCTGACGAAGCTGACCAGCGGCCACCGCTCTTCCTCGGCCGGGTGCGACTCGCGACTGAGGATGAAGATCGGCACGCCGTCGTGGTGGTCGCCTCCCCAGTACTCGGCGGGCTCGACGGTCCCCCTGCCGGCGACCACCGCACCGGTCGCCATCGCCTCGTCCATCACCTCGCCGTTGACGCCCTCAGGGCGCCCGGGCACCCCGGCATGCTCGGTGGCGGGGCCGGCGAAGATCCACTCGTGGAGGCGGTCGCCGCCGTCGCCGAGGCCGTTGTCGGGCCGCTCGTTCGGTCCCGCGACGAACCCGTCGAGAGACATCGACATATAGAGAACAGTCGCGGACATCCTTCCGCCTCCTTTTCGTCGGTGCGGCTCCGTGCCACGCCTCTACCCAGGCGACGAACGAGCGATGCCGAAATCGACGTCAGGAGTTGGACGCACCGGGTCGGGCCGCAACTTCAGGTCGGCACAAATAGAAAGGCCCCCGCTCGCCGGGGGCCCTCGTTCAGCGATTCGACGCGCGGGTTCGTCAGTCGTCGGAGCCATGACCGCCGCTGCCGTGGTCGTCACCCGGAGGGTCGTCCGAGCCGCCCCGGGAACCGCCGTTGTCATCGCCGCCGCGGTCGTCGCCGCCGGGATTCGCCTCGATCCGCGTCGCGATCCAGCGGTCGCCGTTGCGGAAGGCGTGGACCTCCACCGCGGTGCCCTTGGAGAGACCGCCGAGGCCCGAGACGTGCTCGTAGGTGGTCGATGCCCGGACCACGAAGCGGGTCTGCCCGCCGGCGCGGTTGATCGTCAGCGCCTGGCCGTTCTTGGCGATGCTGGCAACGGTGCCGTGGAAGCTGCGCCCGTTGTCGTCGCTCGAGCGTGCCCCCGCTGGCCCGGCCAGCGCGAGTGCGAGGACCGCCAGCGCCCCCGCCAGCAAAGTTGAGGTGATTCGCTTCCCGAACATCGACTTGCACTCCTTTCGTGGTGACTGCCTGCTGGCCACATCTTGCCCCGGATTGGGTCCTCTCCGAACTGGGAAATAGGTCCTAGGACCTCGATAAATGGCTTGGGAGGGGCGATTCTGTGCTGATGAAGGGCAGGTTCACGGTGCTGGAGTTCGCCCTCTCGGGGCTGCTCAGCGTCGCCATCATCGGCCTCATCGCGGTCTTCGCGATCCGCGCCATCGCCGAGGACGAGGCGCTGGACGAGGCCAAGCACCTGACCCAGGTCAGCGTCGCCGCGGCAATCGAGCCCGGCCTCAGCGAGGGCTTGGTGCGGGAGCGGCCGGCAGCGGTCGAGCGCTTCGACCGCCAGCTCAACCGCGAGGCGCTGCGGGTGGCGGGGATCGAGCGGATCAAGCTCTGGTCGGCTGACGGTCGGGTCGTCTACTCCGACGAGCCGCAGCTGATCGGCGAGCGCTTCACGCTCGGGGGGGACGAGCGAGAGATCCTCCGCGACGGCGGCATCGCCGCCGAGGTGAGCGACCTCGACCAGCCCGAGAACCGGTTCGAGCGCGGCCAGGGCGAGCTGCTCGAGGTCTACATGCGGGTCGAGACCCCGCAAGGCACCCCGCTGCTGTTCGAGTCCTACCGGCCAACCGCGGCGATCAGCGATACGACCCGCGAACTGACCCTCGCATTCGTCCCGGCTTTGGTCGGTGGCCTGTTGATCCTCTGGCTCGTCAACCTGCCGCTGGCCCGTGCCCTCACCCGCAACGTCCAGCGCGCCCGCCGCGAGCGCGAGGAGTACCTGCAGGCAGCGATCGAGGCGTCCGACCGCGAGCGCCGGCGGATCGCCGCCGACCTCCACGACGGGGTGGTGCAGGACATGAACGGCCTCGCTCTCTCCGTCGCCGCCGAGGCACGCGGTGCGGAGGCGCGGGGCGAAGCCGATGCCGCCAAGCGCCTGCGGCGGATCTCCGACGCCGGCCGTCAGCTGACCCGGGGACTGCGCAACGCCCTGGTCGACATCTATCCGCCGACGCTCCATCGCGAGGGGCTCGCCGCCGCCCTGGACGACCTCGCCGAGGGAGCCGGCCGCCGCGGCGTCACGGTCGACCTCACGCTCGCCGACTCCCTCGACCTGCCGCCCGAGACCGAGTCGCTGGTCTTCCGCATCGCCCAGGAGTCGGTGCGCAACGTGCTCAGCCATGCCGGCGCCGAGCGCGCCTTGCTCAGCGTCGACCGCGAGGATGGGCGGGTGCGAATCGACGTTCGCGACGACGGCAGGGGGTTCGACGCCGAGGCGGTCTCGCCGCGCGGCCACTTCGGCCTGCGGGCGCTGCGCTCGCTGACCGAGGACGCCGGCGGCAGCTTCGAGCTGCGCTCGCGACCGGGCGAGGGCACCGAGGTCCGCGCCGAGGTGCCGCTGCCGTGATCCGCGTCTGCCTGGTCGACGACCACCCCGCCTTCCGCGCCGGCCTGCGGGCGCTGCTCGAGGCATCGGGGATGGAGGTGGCCGGCGAGGCATCCAACGGCGCCGACGCGCTGGCCTGCGCCCGCGAGCAACAGCCGGACGTCGTCCTCATGGACCTCTCGATGCCCGAGGTCGACGGCGTCGCCGCGACCCGGCGGATCCGGCGCGAGCTGCCTGACCTCCCGGTCGTCGTCCTCACCTCCTTCTCCGATCGCGCCCGCATCTTCGACGCGCTCGACGCGGGGGCGATCGGCTACCTGCTCAAGGACGCCGACCCCGACGAGCTGGTCCGCGGGATCGAGGCGGCCGCGGCGGGGCAGTCGCCGCTCGATCCGCGGGCGGCGCGGGAGGTCCTCGCCACGCGCCAGGCACCTGGCGGTGGCGAGGCGCTTTCACCGCGAGAGCTAGAGGTGCTGCAGATGGTTGCCGACGGCCATGCAAATAAGGCGATCGCCCTGCGGCTCGGGATCAGCGAGAAGACCGTCAAGAACCACCTCTCGGCGGTTTTCCAGAAGATCGGCGTCACCGACCGGACCCAGGCCGCCCTGTGGGCTCACCGGCACCAAAACGAGCTCGGCTCGGCCCCCTGACGCGGACCGATCCTCGGCACCGATGGTTCAGACCAGCCGCGCAGATGCAGGTTCAGTTTCTCCCCCGCCGGGAAGGTAGCTCCCATGGGTTGCCGCATTACATCCGTGCGCTCGTCACAGACCTCTACACCGATCCATGTAACCATTGGCGCGGATGGCTGAGCGAGGCGCGACACCTCAGGTCCCGAAGCTGCGGCGCAAAGCGCTCGATGCGGTGCGCTCGCTGTTCTCGCCCCTGCTGCCCGACGACTACCTGGAGCTGATCAACCCGCTCTGGTCGACGAAGGAGCTGCGGGGGCGGATCGAGCGGATCGACCACGAGACCCCGAACGCGGTTACGGTCCTGATCCGGCCCGGGTACGAGTGGCCGGGGCACCGGCCGGGCCAGTACCTGCGGATCGGCGTCGTGGTCGACGGAGTCCACCACTGGCGCGCCTACTCGCTGACCTCGGAGCCGGGACGGCCGGACGGCTGCATCAGCATCACCCCGAAGCTGGTCGAGTCCGGCGTCGTCTCGCCCTACCTGACCCGGCGGGCGAGGCCGGGTGACCTGGTCCGCCTCGGCGGCGTCGAAGGGACCTTCGTGCTCCCCGACGAGCCGGCCGAGAAGCTGCTCTTCATCAGTGCCGGCAGCGGCATCACCCCGATCATGAGCATGGTCCGCGACCTCGACCGGCGCGACGCGCTCGCCGACGTCGTCCACATCCACTCGGCGCGCACGGCGGATGACGTGATCTTCGCCAAGCGGCTGCAGAGGATCGAGGAGGCCCGCCCGCGGTTCGACCTGCAGCTCCATTTCTCGGGCGAACACGGGCGGATCGCGCCTGCCGACCTCGACGAGCGATGCCCGGACTGGCGCGAGCGTCAGGCCTTCGTCTCCGGCCCGGCAGCCATGCTGGACGCGCTCTGTCAGCACTGGGAGAGCGAGGGCGACCCGGACCTGCTCCACCTCGAGCGCTTCCAGCCGATCATCGGCGACGCCGGCGGCGAGGGAGCGGGCGGCACGATCCGCTTCCTCAAGAGCGGGGTCGAGGCCGAGAGCGAGGGAGGCGTGCCGATCCTCGTGGTCGGCGAGGAGTCCGGCGCGACGCTCCCGTTCGGCTGCCGGATGGGGATCTGCCACACCTGCGTCGGCCGGCTCTGCTCGGGCGAGGTTCGCGACCTGCGAACGGGCGACGTGCACGGCAGCCCGGGAGAGATGATCCGCACCTGCGTCAACGCCCCAGAAGGCTCGATTGAGATCGCACTTTGAGGATTGGGAAGGCACACCGCGAACCGATGAAAGGCCCGAGATGACCCAGACCCAGACCGCCCCCACTTCGCCGACGGACAAGGTCGAGAGCCCCCTCGCGCATCTCTCCGAAGAGCAGCTCGAGTCGCTCGCCGACGAGCTCGACGCGATTCGCGACCGCACCTTCGCCGAGCTCGGCGACCGCGACCGTCGCTACATCGAGAGCATGATCGAGATGCAGCGACGCCTCGCGGTGATCGGCCGGGTGCTGCTGCTGGCCGCCGCCAACCGGCCGGCGAGGATCGGCGGCACGGCGGCCCTCTCGGCGGCCAAGATCCTCGAGAACATGGAGATCGGGCACAACGTCCTGCACGGCCAGTGGGACTGGATGAACGACCCCGACATCAACTCCACCACCTGGGACTGGGACACCGCCTCCACCGCCGAGGCCTGGAAGCACTCCCACAACTACGTCCACCACACCTACACCAACATCCGCGGCAAAGACAAGGACCTCGGCTACGAGATCATGCGGATCGACCCGCAGCAGCGCTGGCACCCGGTCTACCTGCTGCAGCCCTTCTACAACCTGATCCTCGCCTCCTTCTTCGAGTGGGGGGTGGCCCTGCACGACCTCGACTTCGAGGCGATCCGCAAGGGCACCAAGTCGAAGGCACAGGTGAAGCGGGAGCTGAAGGGCATCGGTGCCAAGGCAAAGAGCCAGGTGGTCAAGGACTACGTCGCCTGGCCGCTGATCAGCGGCCTCGCCGCGGCCGGCTTCGAGCTCGCCCGCGAGACCCTGAAGGAGTCGAGCGGCAAGAGCAGCCGGACCAGGTGGGGACGGCGGCGCCAGCGCACCGGCCTCGGCCCCTGGCTGGGCCAGGCCCTGGTAGCCGGGGGAAAGACCTACCGCAAGGCGGCAGCGGCCAACGCCACCGCCAACATCGTCCGCAACTTCTGGTCCTACGCGATCATCTTCTGCGGTCACTTCCCGGACCAGACCTACACCTTCAGCCCCAAGGAGGTCGTCGACGAGAGCCGTGGCGGTTGGTACGTACGGCAGATGGTCGGCGCCGCCAACATCGACGGCAGCCCGCTGTTCCACGTCGCCAGCGGCAACCTCAGCTTCCAGGTCGAGCATCACCTCTTCCCCGACCTGCCGAGCAGCCGCTACGCGGAGATCGCCCCCCAGGTGAGGGACGTCTGCGAGCGCTACGGCCTGCCGTACAACACCGGGCCGTTCCTGCAGCAGTTCGGGATGGTGCAGCGGACGATCCTGCGGCTGGCCCTCCCCGGCGGCGAGGCGCGGCCGAAGCCCGGCCCCTACAAGGCGCCCGGCGGCGATCTCTGAGCACCAGGAGGGATTGGGCGAAACCCGCTTGGACACACCAGTACACTGGAGTTCGTGGGTCAGGGAAGGGGGACTCGGCGGCTGCTGGTTTTGTTCTGCCTCGTTGCGGCACTGGGGGCCGTGACGGCCTCGCTGGCGCGGGCTGAGCTGACCGCAAGCGGCAACCTCTTCATCAACTTCGACGGCGACATCGAACCGGAAGTCCTGCCGCGCGACGAACGGGCGCCGGTAACGGTCTGGATAGCTGGTCAGGTCCGCACCCTCTCGGGCGAGAAGCCGCCTTCGCTGCGTGAGATCACGATCGGCGTCAACCGCGACGGTCACCTCGAAACCCGCGGCCTGCCGGTCTGTCGGATGGCGCAGATCGAGCTCGCCTCGACCAAGGAGGCGCTCGCGGCCTGCGGCGACGCGCTCGTCGGCGAAGGCCGCTACCGGGCGCGGTCGACCTTCCCCGAACAGGCCGACACCTCGATCCAGGGCAAGATCCTCGCCTTCAACAGCAAGATCGGTGGACAGGCGGTGATCCTCGGCCACGTCTACAGCGGCAGCCCGGCGCCGAGCACCGGGATCATCGTCTTCAAGATCACCCACCCGAGCGGCACCTTCGGCACGGTCCTGACCGGATCGGTCCCGGAAAACCTCACCCGCTGGGGCTACCTGAAACGGATCAGCCTCAGCCTGCACCGGGACTACACCTACAAGGGCAAGCACCTCAGCTACCTCTCGGCTCCCTGCCGCGCCCCGCGCGACCTCCAGAAAGCTGCCTTCAAGTTCGCCTTCGCGACGATGCTGTTCGACGACGGCCGCACCCTCTCGTCGACGCTGACCCGAACCTGCAGAGTCAAGCCCGGAGGACGATGAGCGGTCGGGCAGCCCGCCTGGCCTTGGCCGCAGCGGCGCTGGCTCTGCTCTGCGCGACCGGCGCCTCCGCGGCGCCGGTGCCGCTGGCGCCCGTCGACCTCTCTGCCGGCGGCCAGGACGCCGCCGGCCCCCAGGTCGCGGTCGATCCCGCCGGCGATGCGGTCGCGGTCTGGTCGCGCTTCAACGGCGCCACCCAGGTCATCCAGGCCGCGAGCAGGCCGGCAGGCGGAACCTGGTCGGGGGCGGCAGACCTATCCGGCGCCGGTGGTGACGCCACCGAACCGCAGCTCGGGATCGACGGCTCCGGCAACGCGGTCGCGGTCTGGACACGCGTCAACGGCTTGCGCACCGTGATCCAGGCGGCGACGATGGCGGCGGGTGGCGGCTGGTCGGCGCCTGTCGACCTCTCCAATGCCGAAGGAAACGCCACCGCGCCCCAGGTCGCCGTCGACGCCGGCGGTGACGCGGTCGTCGTCTGGTCGCGCTTCAACGGCTTCAACCAGATCGTCCAAGCCGCCGCCAAGCCGGCAGGCGGGGGTTGGTCGGGGGCCGTCGACGTCTCCGCCGCCGGGGGCGACGCGATCGAACCGCAGGTCGGGATCGACGGCTCCGGCAACGCGGTCGCGGTCTGGTCGCGCAACAGCGGCTCCGCCTTCATCGTCCAGGCCTCGACCCGGGCGGGGGGCGGGGGCTGGACCGGCGCGACCGACCTCTCGACCGTGGGGGGCTCGGCGGGTGAACCGCAGGTCGCGATCGGCGCGAGCGGCGAAGCGGTCGCGGTCTGGTCGCGCAACGACGGCGCCAACCTGATCGTCCAGAGTGCTGCCCGGGCGGCCGGCGGAGGCTGGTCGGGAGCGGTCGATCTCTCCGCGGTGGGCCGCAACTCGAAGGAACCGCAGGTGAGCCTCACGCCGGGAGGCGAAGCAGTCGCTGTCTGGACCCGCGAAGCGGCGGGCTTCAACACCCTCGCCCAGGCCGCCCTGCGACCCCCCGGCGGAGGCTGGTCGGGACCGGCCGACCTCTCCTCGGGCGGATCGATCGCCGCGGCGCCGCAGGTCGCGGTCGACCGCGCCGGCGACGCGATCGTGGTCTGGTCGGACAGCGCTGCCAGCCCCTCGTTGATCCTCAGCGCCACGCGGCCCGCCGGCGGCGGCTGGGAAGGGCGTCGGCAGCTCTCCGGACAGGGCGAGAACTCGGTCGAAGCGCAGATCGCCCTCGACCCCGACGGAGACGGCGTCGGGATCTGGACCCGCGAGTCCGGCTCGCACCCGATCGTCCAGGCGATCGGCTTCGACGGCACCGCGCCGCAGCTGAGGACGGTCTCGATCCCGGCGGTCGCGACGATCGGGAAGCCCGTCTCCTTCTCGGTCTCCCCCTTCGACGTCTGGTCGCCGATCGCCTCGATCCGCTGGTCCTTCGGCGACGAAGCCACCGCGACCGGCCTGGCCGTCTCCACCACCTACGCCCGGCCGGGCACCTACCGGGCCAGCGTGGTCGCCGCCGACGCCGTCGGCAGGAGCACGGAGGCGAGCGCCACGGTGACCGTCTACCCGCAGGCCCGGGCCGGCCGCAACGTCCTCGTCAAAGGGCGCCGCGCCCAGCTTCGCATTCACTGCACCAGCCCGGCGGGCTGCGAAGGCGTCCCGAAGCTGATCGCCGCGGTGGAGATCAAGCGTGGCAAGACCGTGAGGCAGAAGCGGCTGCCGATCGGCACGAAAGCCTTCGCGATCCCGGGCTCGACCTCGGTGAACCTCTCGATCAAGCTCACCAAGCCGGGACTGGCCGCGGTCCGCGGGGCGGGCAAACGGGGACTGAAGGCGCAGCTGACCGGCCCGGGCATCAAGCACCGCCTGGTCGCGCTCTTCGCAGCCCGTCGCTAGGGCATTTCAGTCATATATACTTAGCCTTATGGCTCAGTATTCATCGCAGCTCGATGGCGCCTTCCAGGCCCTGGCCGATCCGACGCGCCGGGCGGTGCTTAGCCGACTGGGGCAGGGCCCGGCCAGTGTCGGCGAGTTGGCGGCGCCGTTCGAGATAGCGCTGCCCTCGTTCATGAAGCACATCCATCAGCTCGAGAAGGCGGGTTGGATCAGGACCCGGAAGTCCGGCCGGGTGCGCACCTGCACGCTCGAGCGAGAGTCGTTCGCCGCGATCGAGATCTGGCTCGACGAGCAGCGGCGGATCTGGGAGGGCCGCACCGATCGGCTCGAGCAATTCGTCACTTCTCAAGACAAGGAAAAACGTCCCAATGACCACGTCATTTGACCCACAGCTCGACCTCAGCATCGCTCGCGTCATCGCCGCCCCACGCGCGGCGGTCTGGAATGCCTGGGCTGATCCCGCCAGTTTCGAGCGGTGGTGGGTGCCCGCCCCCGAGGTCTGCCGCGTGCGGGAGATGGAGCTCCGCGCCGGCGGCTCCTTCCGCACCCAGATCAGCCAGGACGGCGCCGAGTTCGGCCCGCACCTGACCGGCTGCTTCCTCGCCGTCGACGAGCTGGAGCGGATCGTCTTCACCGACGCGCTCGTAGCGGGCTGGCGTCCCGCCGACTCCTCCTTCATGACCGCCAGCATCGTCATGAAGGACCACCCCGACGGCACCGAGTACACCGCGACCGCGATGCACCGCAGCGCCGCCGACCGCGACCGGCACGAGCAGCTCGGCTTCCGGGACGGCTGGGGCACGGTGACGCGGCAACTCGCGGAGTTGGTCGAGCGGCGGGCGTAAACGCACGCCGCAATCCGTGCCTGGGAGCTGATTTCCGCACGCCTAGCGGGTTTCCCCGGAGATGGGCGGGGTAGCCAGGCCTTGCCCAGGAAGATTGCCAGAGTCCCTTACAAGTCATGGGAAGACTCCTCGGGCACCGAATCTCAACCCATGGTTGCGCCGTCTCTACAGGGCTCGGCCGAACTTGGAGCACGCAATCCACTCAGGAGGAGATGAGCATGGAGTCAGCAACCAGCCGAGCAGGAAGCTCGAGCGTCGACCGCTCAGCGGGACGCAACGTCGTTCGACGTCTCTCGACGGAGACGAAGGCGGCCTTCAAGACCACCGAGTTCTGGGCGATGGTCGGGGTGATCGTCGGCATCCTCGTCGCCGCCGCGACGATCAAGGGTGGCGACACCGCCCCTGGGACCGACGAGTTCATCGCCCGGCAGGCGTGGCTCTACGTCGCCATCGTCGCCGTCGGCTACATGATCAGCCGCGGCCTCGCGAAGTCCGGCTCACGGGAGCCTTACGACGCCGAAGAAGACCGCGATTCGTCTCGGCATTAGGTCGTTCGACAGACTGCGCGACAGGGGGCGCTTCGGCGCCCCCCTTCGACGGCCCCTGACTGGCGTCAGGCCAGTAGGCGCTTCTTCTCAGCCTCGAACTCCTCGGGGCTGGAGCGTGAGCAAAGAGGCGCCGAAGCGCGACGTCCTGCCGATCCCCGACCAGCCCTATGAGGGGCTGATCACCTACGACGCCAAGGACCCGGACACCGACTTCCCGCCGATCGAGCCGCTGCGGCCACCGGCCGGGGCCCGAACGTCCTGGTCGTCCTCCTCGACGACGTCGGCTTCGCCGCCTCCAGCGCCTTCGGCGGTCCCTGCAACACCCCCGTCGCCGAGCCCCTTGCCGGCAAGGGGCTCAAGTACACGCGCTTCCACACCACGGCGCTCTGCTCGCCGACCCGCGCCGCCCTGCTGAGCGGCCGCAACCACCACTCGGTGGGGATGGGCGGGATCACCGAGATCGCCACCTCGGCGCCCGGCTACAACTCGATCCGCCCCAACACCGCCGCGCCGCTGGCGGAGACGCTGAAGCTGAACGGCTACTCGACCGCGCAGTTCGGCAAGTGCCACGAGGTGCCGGTCTGGGAGACCAGCTCGATGGGTCCCTTCGACCAGTGGCCGAGCGGCGGTGGCGGCTTCGAGCGCTTCTACGGCTTCGTCGCCGGCGAGACCAACCAGTACTACCCGGCCCTCTACGACGGCACCACCCCGATCGAGCCCGACCGCACCCCCGAGCAGGGCTACCACCTGACCGAGGACCTCGCCGACAAAGCGGTCGGCTGGATCCGCGAGCAGAAGTCGCTGACTCCCGACAAACCGTTCTTCGCCTACTTCGCGCCAGGCGCCACCCACGCACCCCACCACGTCCCGCCGGAGTGGTCGGACAAGTACAAGGGCGGACCCAGACCACCTGATCTCCCCGGAGGAGCGCCTCCGGGTGGCGATGGCGCGACAGTAGGTTAAACACCTGCTTGTGTGCGAAACTGAGTTGAGTGGAGACGGGCCACGAGGAGCACCAAAGTCGCCTGGCGGCGATCTCGCGGGAGGTCGTCGGCCTGCTCAAGGATCTGGTCGGCCGTGGCCCCACCAAATCCAAGACCTACATCCACGACGACTGCGTCGTCATCCTCCTGCGCGAGGGGCATACGCGGGGCGAGGAGACGATGTTCGAGGCCGGCGGTGGCCGCGGGGTGGCGCAGGGACGCGTAGACATCTCGGAGACGATCCGCGGACCGCTGGTCGAGGTGGTCGAGCGCCATACGACTCGGAAAGTCGTCGGCTTCATGTCCAGCAGCCAGCAGCGCCCGGACCTGATCTCCTTCGTCTTCGTCCTCGATACCTCTCCGTTGCTGGAGCTGGTCGGAGACGGTGACGAAGACGGAGAAGCCGCGAACTGAGCCAGGGCGATCTGGGCTCGACCCCCAAAGGGGACCAAAGACCGTCGCCCATGCCTCAGGGAAACTGGGACTCCGGCCCTCGACTCAGCCTCCCGTCCCGCAGTCCGGTGAGACCGTCACTCAGGGCTACCCCGCTCTAGCGTCGTCAACCGCTCGAGGCGACGTCGCCCCGGGCTCGTCGCGCCGCTCGAGGTAGAAGACCTCGGCCGAAACGTCCGCGCTGGCGTCGAGGCCGCTGAGGAAGGCGCGGACCTTGCGGCCGAGGATCTCTTCGACCGTCTCCACGAACATCGTTTCGGTGGCGTGCTGGAAGTAGAGCCGGGTGTCGCGCATCCGCTGGTCCTCCCCCATCTCGACCAGACGCCGCTCGGCGGGGGTGAAGCTGTTCTCCAGCGTGGTCACCACCACATCCGGCCCGGCGAAGTCGGTCCTCACCTTGGTCGGGCCGCGGCCGAACTGTTCCTTGTAGAGGCGGACCATCTGGCGGGAGATTTCGGCCCGCACGGAGTCCCGCTCCTCGGCCCCCGCACCAGCGCCATCGAGCCCGTCTGGCGTCCCGGGGCGATCCGTGATCGAAAGGTCCTCGTCACTCATCCTCTCTAGTTCCTACCCCCCGCGGAGCCGATTATGCGGTGCACTACGGTGGTTGAGACGTCTTGGACTCTGCTGCCAAAGCCGTCCCTCTCTTCCCAGAGGCACGCGAACCGTCACCCCGGTGACGCGGACTCTCCTCACTGACCACGATGGGAGTCTCATGCCTCAACTGAATCCGCCGACGGCGTCTCAAAGTCGGATCCGCCCCTTCAGACTGTTCGAGCAGCGCATCTGGCCCGGTTGCCTGGAGATCGGCATCGAAGGCGAGCTCGACCTCGCCGTCTCCGATCAGCTCCGCATAGCCCTGGATGCCGCGCAGGCAGAGCCCTGCCACGTCCTGCTCAGCTTCGACGACTGCGGCTTCATCGATTCGAGCGGCCTGGCGGTCCTCGTCGCCGCCGGCCGATCCTGTCCGATCAAGGCCGACAGCTGCTGCTCTACGGCGTCCACGGTCAGGTCCACCGCCTGCTCATGCCGCTCGTCGGCGACGGCGGCCTCGACCGCGGCTTCGAGGTGACGGTCGCCGGCGGCGAATCGGTGCGCCTGACCCTCCCCGGAGCCGCCCGGGCTTGAGGCCGCGCTGCTGCCGCCACGGCCCGTTTCGCGCCGCACCCCCGGGGTAACTGGAGCGGACCGCACGGGGTCGAGCAACGCTTTCGCTCCGCCGGTACTGAAGCCCACCCCGATGTCGTGCCGTCCCGACCCCGGTTCGTGCCGATCCCGGGGCTGACTCTCGCCACAGGCGAGCCAAACGAGCGACCTCAAGGAGGACGTATGAGTAACGGCGCCGCGTCGCCGGGCCCCGCGGGCTCGGGCGACGCCCAGCAAAACCACACCACGCAGGACAAAGTCCAGGAAGCCACCGGCCAGGCCCAGGACAAAGCGCGCGAGGCGGCCGGCAAGGCCCAAAAGACCCTGCAGGAGCAGGTCGATCAGCGGACCAAGCAGGCCGGTGAGCAGGTCAGCGGCACCGCCGGGGACCTGCGCAGCGTCGGCGAGGAGCTGCGCAAACAGGGCAAGGACGGCCCGGCGAAGATCGCCGACCGGGCAGCGGAGCAGACCGAGAAGGTGGGCTCCTACCTGTCGGGCACCGGTCCCGATCAGATGCTCCACGACGTCGAGGACTTCGGCCGTCAGCGGCCCTGGGCGATGCTGGCGGGCGGACTCGCCCTCGGCGCGGTCGCGGCACGCTTCCTGAAGGCCTCGAGTCGCAGCCGCTACCAGCAGCGGTCGGCATCGAGCGGATCCTCACAGCCGCGAGCACTGACCCCGAGCCCGGCGCAGCCACCGGCGTCCCGGGTCCCCGAGCAGACGCCCCGGATTCCGGAGCCGACGCCGAAGATCCCCGAGCCGACGGGCAGTCCCGTCGTCGCGCCATGAGTGCGATCGGCGAGGGCGAGGAGCTGCGCTCGCACTCCACCGGCGAGCTGGTCAAACAGCTCTCCGAGCAGACCACGACCCTGGTCCGCAAGGAGCTCGAGCTCGCCAAGGCCGAGCTGTCCGCGAAAGGCAAGACCGCGGGAGAAGGCGCCGGCATGTTCGGCGGCGCCGCAGTGGTCGGGCTGCTCGCGCTGGGGACGCTGACGGCGCTGATCCTCTCGCTGCTGGACAAGGCGATGGATTTCTCGCTGGCGGCGCTGCTGGTGACGCTCGTCTACGCGGCGATCGCCGGCTTCCTCGCCCTCAACGGGCGCGAACGAATCAAGCGGGGCATGCCAGCCGCCCCGGAGCAAACCGTCGAAACCGTGAAGGAGGACGTGCAATGGGCCAAGAGCCAAGCCAAATCCGCCAGGAGATAGAGGACACCCGCTCGGAAATGGGCGAGACCGTCGATGCCCTGGCGTACAAAGCCGACGTGAAAACCCGGGTGAAGGAGTCGGTCGCCGACAAGCGGGATCGCTTCGTCGGGCAAATCAAGGGAACGACCGGGAGCATCGGCGAAGCCACCCCCGATGGTCAGCAGCTGAAGGACGGGGCACACCGCGCGGTGGGCGTCGCCGAGGAGAATCCCCTCGGCCTGGCCCTCGCCGGACTGGCCGGCGGCTTTCTCGTCGGGATGCTCTTGCCGAGCACGCGGATCGAGGACGAACGCGTCGGCCCACTGGCCGAAACGGTCAAGGAAACGGCCGTCGAAACCGGCCAGGAGGCCCTCGAGCGCGGCAAGGACGTCGCCGGTCAGGTAGCCGAGCAGGTCGTGGCAGACGTCAAGGACGCCGGCCAGGAAGCTCTCGAGACGGCCAAAGAGGCCGGTCAGGAGCAGGCCGGCGAGCTCAAGGAGAGCGCCAAGGAAGGCGTCGAGGAAGTCAGCGAGCAAGCCCGCCGCTGAGGCCGTGTCGGAGTGGGCCCCGAGCGGGCTCACTCCGCACGCGCTCGTCAGCTTTAGGTGGGATTTCGCCGTTTGCCCTCCGCGGCTTCGGAGCTCGAGCTTTCGGGATCCAGAACCCGCTTGACGATCAGCGGAACGGACACCTGGTCTCGGGATCTGCAGCGCGGGCAGAACTCGAGAACGGCGGCTTGGATCGGGCCAAAGCCGGTCCCACAGCGTTTGCACCTGAGCATCGAGATGGTCGCTCCTCTCCGTGTCTCGACGGAGTGCCTTCTCGGCCCTGGGTCCGTTGCTTAGCCATCTCTTCGTAAAACGGCCGCGGGGAGCTTCTGTCAGGGCCAACCCGCGGAGGCGAGAAACGGGCTGACGCCGGGCCGGGGACGCCGTTCCTGTGACGAGATGAAGGCCGCGAGCGCGGAGCCCCCTACATTGCAGGGATGCGGATCGAGGAGACGAGCCGCGCGTGAGTCCCCCGGGAATCGACGACGCCCTCGTCCGCGAAGCGAGCGGTGGCGACGAGCGTGCCCTCGGCAAGATCTTCCGCAAGTTCCACCAGCCGCTCTACCGCTACTGCCTGGCGATCCTCGGCAACCGGCAGGACGCCGAGGACGCGCTGCAGGAGACGATGCTGAAGGTGCTGCGGTCGCTTCCGGGCGAGGAGCGGACGATCGCGCTGAAGCCCTGGCTCTACCGCATCGCCCACAACGAGTCGATCGACCTGCTGCGGCGCCGACGACCGAGCGCCTCAACCGAGGAGATCGAGGCGGGCGTGACAGAGGGGCTCGCCGAGCAGGTCGAGACGCGCCAGCGGCTGCGGCAGCTGATCGTCGACCTCGAGGCGCTGCCGGAGCGCCAGCGGGGAGCGCTGCTGATGCGCGAGGCCGGCGGGCTGGACTTCGAGGAGATCGGAGCGGCGCTGGGGACCTCCGCGGCGGTTGCCCGCCAGACGCTCTACGAGGCGCGCCTGGGGTTGCGCCAGATGGACGCCGGGCGTGAGATGGACTGCGTGACCGTCAGCAAGGCTCTTTCCGATGGCGACCGCAGGGTCCGGCGACGACGCGACATCCGAGCCCATCTGCGCGACTGCGCCGACTGCCGCCGCTTCGCCGAGGAAATCGACTCGCGGCGCGGCGACCTGGCCGCGATCGCGCCGCTCCCCGCGGTCGCGGCGGCGGCGCTGCTGCAGGGCCTGCTTGGCGGCGGGGCCGGGGCGGGTGCGGCGGCGGCCGGAGGCACGGGTGCCGCCGGCGGAGCCCTCGGTGGAACCGTGGTGAAATCGGTCGGCACCGCGACCCTGCTGAAGGGGACGGCGGCGGTCGCAGTCGTCGCCGCAATCGGGGTGGGCGCAGCCGACCGGGGCGGCCTGATCCACATCGGCGGCAACGACCCGGCACCGGCAAGCCGATCCGGCAGCGGGTCCGGGGGCGCACCCTCCTCGCCCGAAGCGACTCCCGCACCGACGCCGTCCAACCCCGATTCGGCGGGCGGCAGCTCCGACCCGGCCGGCTCGCAAAGCTCGATCGGGACGCGCCGCGACACCGGCAAGTCGGGAGCACCGCCCCCCGTGGCCGAGCAGGCGCCGGCGAACGAGTCGGAATCGGCGCCGTCACCGGCGCCGGCCAACGAGGGCGGCAGGAACGTCGGCTCCGAGTCTCCTGGCAAGTCAGGCGTCGAACATCCGCACGGCCGCGGTCACGCCAAGCAGACCCCGGCGGCCGCGGCCCATGGACAGGAAACGGCAGCCGGGCACAAGTCCGGGAATGGCGCCGGCAAACCGGCCGACGCCGAGGCCACCGGCTCGCCCGAACCCGCGCATCCGTCCCACCCTGCGGAATCGGCCGGGCAGGCCCCGCCCGCGGAACCCGCGGAACCCACCGTCCCTCCCCCAGCAGCGGGCGCGCCGACCAAGCCCGAAGGCAAGGGGCCGAAGTAGGGCCTGACGGCGATGCACCCGGCCCGTTCCTGGTCTGCGTAACGAATCGGGCCCGAGCAGGGACCGCTGAGCAGAGGAGGGTCGATGAACTTCAAGAGCAGGGTCGCCGCGTTGGTGGGCGCGTTGGCGTTGACGCTGACGCCGGCCGCCGCGCTTGCCGATGGCGTCGAATACACGCCGGCACATCCCGAGCACCCGGCACATCCAGCGCATCCCGCCCACCCGGCGCCGGGTCCGAAGGCGCCGCTGCCCGAGAAGGCGAAGGCCTACGGCGTCTACTGCCGGGGCTTCTCCAAGAAACACGTCAAGGGGCAGAGGGGCACGCCGTTCAGCCAGTGCGTGACGGCGATGGCGAAGGCCGCGAACAGTGAGAGCACGACGGCACGGGAGGCTTGCCGAGGCTTCTCCAAGAAGCACGTCGACGGCCAGAAAGGCACCCCGTTCTCCCGCTGCGTCGTCGCCGCGGCCCAAGTCAAGAAGGACAGTTTTCCGGACGGCTGAGAAGGGTAAGAAAGTCAATCGGGTTGCGAGTCAACCGCGCCGCACGGCTCTCTGAGCTCTAGGGCAGCGCAAGCGACGAGTTCGTCGTCGGCCCTAACGAGAGGGAGACATGTCCACTGTGCTTATCGTCGTCATCGTGATCGTCGTCCTGGCCCTGGCAGCAGCCGCGGTCGCGATCGGCCGGCGCGCCGCCGCCCGGCGTCGCCTCGAGAAGCAACGACTGGCCGAACGGGCCGGCGCCCACCGCGACGAGGCTGAGGCTCGCGCCGCGAAAGCGAGCGAGCTCTCCGAGGAGGAGCGGGAGAAGCGGGCCGTGGCCGAGAGGGCGGCCGCCGAAGCCGATCAGGCCGCGGCCAGGGTCGAGCGTGAGCGTGAGCGGGCCCGCCAGCACGGCAGCAAAGCGGACGAGATCGAGGAGGAACTGTGAGTCCGCGCCCGATTTTCACGAAGTTCCCTAGCAACCAACCAGAAGGAGCCCCTGCATGACCATCGTCGGAATCCTCATCGTCATCATCCTCGTCCTGCTTGCCATCTACCTCTTCCGCCGGGTCGTCTGAGGGGCCGGCCAGATGACCTTCGCGGGCAGCATCTTCCTGATTGCGGTGGGCGCGATTCTTCGTTTCGCGACCCACCTGCACGTCAAGGGACTCGACCTCCGCACGATCGGGCTGATCCTGATGATCGCCGGCGCCATCGGCCTGGCCATCGCGATCTGGCAGTGGGCCGTCTTGTCCCGCCGGGCTCGCCAGTCCGAAGTCCTGGTCGACGATCGGCGCGACCCACCGCCGCGCTACTGAGCGAACCTCAACTCGAGGCGGCGTCGAGCTGACGCAGCTCCTCCTCGTGGGAGACCACGTGGCGGTGCAGCTGGCCGTCCGGCTCGATCGTGTAGCTGCCCATCCGCACCAGCGGCGGCGAGTAGGCGTGGATCGTCACGGCCGGCTCGCCGCCGGCGTGTAGGACCCGGTGGATGTCGCTGGCGCCGAACTGGAAGGAATCGCCGGCGCCGGCGGTGCGGGCCAGCGGCGCCTGCGGGGAGCGACCGAGCAGCAGCCGCTCCTCGCGGACGCTGCCGGCGACGACGGCGACCGCACCGGCCGAGAGGTCGTGGTCGTGGAAGCCGGTGTCGTGGTCATTCGACCAGCAGAGCAGCCAGACGTCGAGGTGCTCGTCGCGCAGCAGCTCCCTGAAGGTGCGTTGGGTCGGGTCGTGTCGGACATGCGCGGACCAGAGGTCCGGGCGGGCGGCGATCTGGTTGGCGACGGCGAGCAGCTCCTCGCCGTCGAGGTCGCGTCCGCCCGGCCGAGTCAGGCCGTCGATCGGCTCGGTCATGCGGGATCTCCTTCCTCTCCGGAGGTGAACAGGCGTTGGGGATTGGTGCTGAGCAGGGCCCGCGCGAGCGCGGCGTCAAGGATCGGAGAGCTGCCGTCGACTACAGGGCGATCGGAGCCGAAGACCAGCTGCGAGACCCCGACCGCGCCGACCATCGCCTCGAACATCCGCGGCCCGTAGGAAGAGATGTCGTAGAAGACCAGCGGGTCGGGTCCGGCGTCGGCTTGGCCGCCGCGGGCGGCGAAGCGCTCGAGCTGCAGCGGCGCGCCGCCGGCCAGCATCGCGAAGAGGACCCGCAGGCGCGGATGCGCTCGGCGGCCGGCGTGCAGGAAGGCGAACCAGGAGGCCTGCATCTGGGCGACGTAGTCGGTCAGGGCCGGCCACCAGGGCGGCAGCGAGGCGGTCGCGTCGAGCTCGCCGGCGCGGGCGACCGGGCCCGGGTGGACGAAGAGCGGCGCGTCGCGGGCTTCCAGACGCGCCAGCAGCGGGCCGACCCGCTCCAGCGCGTCGGGCGAGGCGAGCGCCGCTGCCGGCAGCGAGACGCCGACGCAGCCCCGTGCGATCGCCGCGTCCACCTCCGCCGCGGCGGGCTGCTCGAGCTGCACGGCCCCCCAGCCGCCGAAGCGCGCCGGGAGGGCCTCGATGCCCAGGTGGTGGGCCTCCAGAAGCGGCAGCGCCTCCTCGCCCGGAAGCATTTCGATCCCCAGCGCCGCCGAGAGTGCGACGAGCGCCCGGTCGATCCCGCCGCGGCGCAGCTCCTCCCCGCGCAGTGCGACGTCGGTCGCGGCGAAGGCAAGCACGCTGTCGGGCTCCCCGGCGACGCGAAAGGTCCACCCCTCTCGCCGGCGCACCAGCATCGGCGGGGCCTGCCGCCGTCCCAGCTCGGCCAGCAGCGGCTCACCGAGAAGATGTTGGTGAACGTCGATCCTCTGCATTGTTGTGTAAGTCTATCAAGATTGTCTACTTACTTCGGCGAGCGGGCGTTTAGGCTGCCCACCGTGGACGTCCTGATCGCCGCCGACATGGAGGGGATCGCCGGGATCGAGGACTACGGCGACTGCCTGCCCTCTCACCCGGCGGCGTACGCGCGCGGGCGGCGGCTGCTTACCGACGAGGTCGTGGTCGCGGTCGAAGCCCTGCGGGCCGGAGGCGCCGGCACGATCTCGGTCGGCGACTGGCACATGGTCGGCACCAACGTCGAACGCGGGCGGATGCCGGCCGGGGTCGAGGTGCGTCCGATCGCCGACCTGGCCCTGGCCGAGGCCGAGCCCTCGATCCGCAAGGCGCACGGCGGGCCACTCGACGCGGTGGTGATGATCGGCCACCACGCCCGCACGCCGAGCCCGCGGGGGTTCTGCTCGCACACCTTCGTTTGGGAGATGGAGGTGCTGCTCGACGGGGAGTCGCTGAGCGAGACGCAGGTCTATGCGCAGGCGCTGGCCGGCGAAGGCGTGCCGATCCTCGTCCTCGCCGGCGACCGCTGGCTGATCGAGGAGCTCGGCGAGGGAGAGCTCGGCGGTGCCCAGCTGATTGCCGTCAAGGAGGGAGAAGGCCGGGGCCGGGCGCGCGCCACCGATCCCGCCACCGCCCACGCCGAGCTGCGCGGGGCGATCGCCACCGCCCTGGCGGCGCCGCCGCAGCCACCGCCCGCCCGCGAGTACCCGGCCGAGCTGACGATCCGCTTCGAGGGCGAGGAGATCGCCCGCGGCACGGTCGCCGACCCGGCCGAGCTGCTGACCGCGGTCGCCACCGTCTTCCGGACGAGCCAGGTCTCCCGCGAGTACCGCCAGCTCGCCAAGCTGCTGCCGTCCGATCACGCCTCGCGTCTACGCACTACCCAGCGCCGCCTCGGCAGCCTCATCGCCACGCCGGTAATGCGAGCCAAGGAGCGTCGCTGGCTCGCCGCGGCCGGCTAGATCGCCGACCGACCTCGCCGCGATCCACCGCCCAGCGCGGATCACCCGTCCGACCGGTTCAGTGTGGGGGCTATCCTTGGCTGCAGGGCTGTGGGAACCGCTTTCCCGCGCCCCACGCTTCGGCGAAAGGAGACGCCATGCCAGCTCTGAGATCACGCACTGTCACCCACGGCCGCAACATGGCCGGCGCTCGCTCGCTGCTGCGGGCGGCTGGGGTCGCCCGCGAGGACATCGGCACCAAGCCGATCGTCGCCGTCGCCAACTCCTACACCCAGTTCGTCCCCGGCCACACCCACCTGAAGCCGGTCGGCGAGGTCGTCTCCGAAGCGGTCCAGGCCGCCGGCGGAGTCCCGCGTGAGTTCAACACGATCGCGGTCGACGACGGGATCGCGATGGGCCACGGCGGCATGCTCTACTCGCTGCCCTCCCGCGACCTGATCAGCGACAGCGTCGAGTACATGGTCAACGCCCACTGCGCCGACGCCCTGGTCTGCATCTCCAACTGCGACAAGATCACCCCGGGCATGCTCAACGCCGCGCTGCGGCTGAACATCCCCACCGTGTTCGTCTCCGGTGGCCCGATGGAGGGTGGCACCACGGAACTAGTCGACGGCACCGTCCGCAAACGGATCAACCTGATCACCGCGATCGCCGACGCCGTCGCCGACGAGGTCAGCGACGAGGACATGGACCGGATCGAGGAGGCCGCCTGTCCGACCTGCGGCTCCTGCTCGGGGATGTTCACCGCCAACTCGATGAACTGCCTGACCGAGGCGCTCGGCCTCTCGCTGCCCGGCAACGGCTCGACCCTCGCCACCCACACCGCCCGCCGCCAGCTCTACGAGGACGCCGGCAGCTCGGTGGTGGCGATCGCCGAGCGCTACTACGAGGACGACGACGAGAGCGTCCTGCCGCGCGCGATCGCGACCCGCGAGGCATTCGAGAACGCGATGACGCTGGACATCGCGATGGGCGGCTCGACCAACACGATCCTGCACCTCCTCGCCGCCGCCCACGAGGCCGAGGTCGACTTCACGATGCGCGACATCGACGAGCTCTCGCGCCGGGTGCCCTGCATCTGCAAGGTGGCGCCGAACGGCGACTACCTGATGGAGGACGTGCACCGGGCAGGTGGCATCCCCTCGATCCTCGGCGAGCTGCACCGCGGCGGCCTGCTCAACGACGGGGTCCACTCCGTCCACGCGCCGACGCTCGCCCAGTGGCTGGAGACCTGGGACGTCGCCGGGCCGAAACCGTCCGAGGTCGCCGTCGAGCTGTTCCACGCGGCGCCGGGGTGCGTGCGGTCGGCCAGCGCCTTCTCGCAATCGGAGCGCTGGGAGTCTCTCGACCTCGACCGCGCCGAGGGCTGCATCCACGACGTCGAGCACGCCTATACGACCGAAGGCGGCCTGGCGGTCCTGTACGGCAACCTCGCCGAGCGCGGCTGCGTGGTCAAGACGGCCGGCGTCGACGAGTCGCTGCTGACCTTCAGCGGGCCGGCGGTGGTGGTCGAGTCCCAGGACCAGGCCGTCGACCTGATCCTCAGCGGCGGCGTCAAGCCCGGCGACGTGGTGGTGATCCGCTACGAGGGACCGCGCGGCGGCCCCGGCATGCAGGAGATGCTCTACCCGACCTCCTACATCAAGGGTCTCGGGCTCGGCAAGGAGTGCGCGCTGATCACCGACGGCCGCTTCTCCGGCGGCACCTCCGGCCTCTCAATCGGCCACGTCTCCCCGGAGGCGGCGGCCGGCGGCGCGATCGCCCTCGTCCAGAACGGCGACACGATCTCGATCGACATCCCCTCGCGCGGCATCCACCTCGAGGTCGACGACGAGGAGCTGGCCGACCGCCGGCGAGCCCTGGAGGAAGCGGGCGGCTACGCGCCGCTGGCGCGCGAGCGCGTCGTCTCCCCAGCCCTGCGCGCCTACGCGGCGATGGCGACCTCGGCCGACACCGGCGCCTTCCGCGACGTCAAGACGATCGAGCGGGCGGCGGCGATGCTGCCGAAGCAGGACCCGGCCGCGGTATAGCCAGGTCAGGCGCCGGGCGAGTGCCCGGCCCAGTAGCGCAGCTGGACGCCTTCCGGCTCCCCCTCGACCGCGAGCGCCGCGACGAAGCCGGGGTCGACCTCGAGGTTGCGAAATCGCCAGCCAGGATGCTCGGTGCCGCTGCTCCACCCGTCATCGGCCGGCTCCAGGCGGGCGCAGTCGAGGGCATCCAGCCCACCAGCCAAGCCCTTCCCAAGGGCCTTGAGGTAGGCCTCCTTGAGCGTCCAGAGCTCGAGGAACCGGACCGCCGAGCCGGCCATCGCGAAGCGCTCGCCTTCGCTGAAGAAGCGCCGCGCGATTCCCTCCCGGCGACGCCGCTCGACCCGCCTCTCGAGGTCGATGCCGACCCGTCGCTTACCAATCACAAGCGCCCCCAGGCCAGCCGAGCTCGTCGCCGACCACCACACCCGCCGCCCCGCCGCGACGAGTGGACTCGCCGGGTGGAGTTCGCCGCAGCGCTGGCAGCGCTGCTCGAGCACCAGCTCCTCGGCGGCGGTGCCGGTCTCCTGGGCGAGCAGAGTTCGCGCCACCCAGCGCCGGGCGATGAACCTGCGCCGGCGCCGCGACGAGACGATGCGATCGGCCCGCGCGAGCTCGTCGGCGGAAAGCACACCGCGCGCCGGCGTCGGGTCGACGTCATCGAGTGAGGTGAGCCAGATTTTCACTGTCGGTGCGGCGATTTTGCCGCACCGCAACTTCGTCGGCGAGCTCACGCGTCCGCGGAGAGCTCGCCGGTCGCCGCCTCGATGCCAAGGAAGGCGCCGACGATGAACCGGGTCAGTTCCGGCCCGATGCCAGGCAGTCGCTCCGCCTGGCCACGCGAGAGGTGGCCGGCAACCACTCCCTCGACCGCGCCGACTACGAACCGCGCCGGACGCGGCGTGACGATCGCCTCGTCTTCGGCTCCGTCATAGCCGCCTTCGAGGGCTCTGGTCAGGCGCTCCACCACTTCCTCGCGCTTGGCCAGCGCCGGACCGCCGACCACGTGCACCTCGCGGAACAGGGCGTTGGCGACCTTCGGTCGCGCGGCGGCGAACTCGAGCAGGGTCATCAGGGCGGCGCGAACGCCTTCCCGCCAGCTCTCCTCCTGACGCCCGGCGTCGAGGATCGCCACACAGAGCGCCTCGGCCTCGGCCTCGTAGATCTCGGCGAAGCAGTTCTCGCGATCCCTCAGCTGCGGATCGTCCTCCACCCCGACTTCGCCCCGGATGATCAGCTCCCGGACAGCAATCGCATGCCTGTCGATTTTTCTGCTCAGTTCGAGCACGAATCTCTCCTCTCCGCGCCTCCGCACGGTTGCGGCAGGATAGAGAAGCTCACATTTCCATGTCAAGCGCTAAATGGTCGGGAAACTAGGAGCAGAAAGAGGCCAGGCGATGGGAAACCTTTTCTTTCCCGAGCCTTCCCTGTTGGGGACGTGGCCATTAGGGTGCTCTCAATGGTGATGACTCCGTGGGGAGATTCGGCTGCATTGCGGGAGCAAATGCTGCCCCCTGGACCCGCTAACAGTCCCCAGGCCGTTGCCGAGAACCAGCGCCGCCGCCTTTTCGGAGCGATGGTCGCAAGCGTCGCGGAGCGCGGGTACTGGAACACGCGCGTTTCCGATTTGACCGAGATCTCCGGCGTCTCGCTGCGCAGCTTCTATGACCTCTTTGCCGACAAGGACGCCTGCTTCGTCGCCACCATCGAGGCGATCCTCGAGGGGACGGTCGAGTTCGTCCTCGCCCAGCCGCGCGAGGACGACTGGGAGAAGGATCTTCGCCGCCGCCTCACCGATCTCGCCTCGCTCGCCGCGACCCAGTCGGCCGCGGCGAGGATGTGCCTGATCGAGACCTATGTCGGCGGGCCTGCGGCGGCAAAGCTGCTCGATGACTCCCTGGTCCGCGTCGAAGCGATGATCCGGGATCGCTTCGAAGCGACGACCCGCTGGTCGGACCTGCCTCCGGAGATGCCCAGGTTCGCGGTGATCGCCTTCATCGACAGCTTCCGGTCGCGCCTCCTCAAAGGGCAGGGGCGACTGCTGCCGGAGGTGGCCGGAGAAATCGCCACCCTGCTCTTCACCTACGAGCCGCCGACGAGGCCGCTGCGCTCCGCCGCGCGGCCGCCGAAGGCGCGGCCCGAGGAGCAGGAAGCGAGCGACCACGCGGAGCGGGCGCTGCGCGCCTTCGAGGCGCTGTTGGCGGAGCAGCCCTTCATCGAGACGACGATGGAGCAGGTCGCCAAACGGGCCAAGATGTCGGTACGGACCCTCTACGCCAACTTCGCCGGACGCGAGGAGCTGATGCTCGCGGCGATCGACAGCGCCGGCGCCCTGGTCGTGGCGGCGGCACTGCCCGCCTACCGCCGCGCCGACAACCCCTCTGACGGCGTCCGGGGCGCCCTGGGGGCGCTGTTCGGACTGCTCGGCTCCCGGCCGAACATGGCGAACCTCCTGCTCAGCGGCGCCTTCGAAGGGGGCGCGGCGGCACTGCAGCGGCGCAGCGAAGCACTCTGGCCACTCGAGCTGCTGCTGATGCGAGCTGCTCCGGCCCCGCTCGCCGCCGCTCGCAAGGTGGTCTCGGGGGCGATTCTTGGCGGCCTCCTGGGCATCGCTCGACGTCGCTTCCTGGAGGCCGGGGCCGCCGGCCTGCCCGGCCTCGTCCAGATCAGCACCTTCATCGCCCTGGCGCCGTTGCTGGGCACTGAGTCCGCAACCGCGGCGGCGGAAGGGAAGAGCTACCGGCGACCGCCCCTGGTGGTCACCGGGGACGAGGTGCGTCTCGCCGCGATCAATCCGCTCAGCGACCGTCTCCTCGTCGCCCTCAGTCACGGCCCGGTGACCGTCGAGCAGATCGCCGCTGAGATCGAGCTCTCGCCACAAGAGGTGGAGCTCTCGCTTTCGCGGATCGAAGAAGAACCCTTGGCGGAACTCGCGGTCGTCGAAGGCGAGAACGGCGAGCGACTCTATGAGAACCGCTGGCCCCTGCTCGAGACTCCGCAGTGGGCCGAGTTCAGCCTCGAGGAGCAGGAACAGATGTCCGCCGAAGTCCAAACGTTGATCCACAAAGAGATGGAGGAGGCGACCGCGGCCGGCACCTTCGACACTCGCCCCGAGCGCTTCCTGGTCCGACTTCCGGTCCGGCTCGACGAGCGCGGTTGGCAGGAATTGCACGACTCGCTGGCGACCTCCATGGAGGAGTGCATCGAGATCCAGCGGCGCACGCAGAAACGCCTCGAAGCGAGCGGTCGCCTCAGCGAGACCTTCAGCGCCCGCGTCGTCCTCGTCTCCTTCGAGATGCCGCAGAGGGGACACGACGAGCACTCCTGATCCCCTGACAGTCGCTTGCGACGATCGTCCGCATAGGATTGCCGCCGTGCCTCGTCCCCGGATTCTGCCGCTCGCCGCCTGTCTACTCGTCCTCGGCCTGGCGATCGCCAGGCCGGCCTCGGCGCAGTGGTTCGGGAGCACCATGCAGGGCACGCCGAACGCGAGCTACGGCTGCGAGTCGGCGCTGATCCTCGGCGTGATCGGCGGCGTCGAACTGGCGCCGACCAACCAGCGCTCCTGCACCTACAAGCACAGCGGCTACGTCGGCTCCCTGCAGCCGACCTCGGTGGTGCCCGGAACCGGGACGGTGACCAGGATCCAGGTCAAGGCCGGCGCCAACCCGGCGCCGCTGCGCCTGACCGTGCTGAGCGGCTCGAGCCGGGTCAACACCTTCACCGGCGAAGACCTCCCGGGCACCTACACCTGCTGCACGGCCCGCTACCTGGGACCGGTCTTCCGCCCGAAGCCGAACGCGACGACGACGCGCAGGGTGAACGTCCGCGTCGTCGACGTCCGCAGCAAGGCGATCCAGAACCGGATCCACTCCTCCGACCTCCTCGCGCTCAGCGCCGTCGGCGCCGGCACCCTGCCGCTCTTCGTCAGCGAAGCGGTCGGCAGCCTCACCACCGGGGCGCCGCTGGCGACCGGCTTCTTCCCGGCCACCCAGGTCGGCGAACCGCGCGTCGACGGCTACACGATGGGCGGCATCGATCTGCTGTTCCGCTGGGACTGGCGCCCGGGCCGCTAAGCGCAGGTCGGGGCCCGCGTAGGATCAGGGCGTGACCGGGCTCGCGCGCGTCTTCCCAGGTCGGCGCACGGCCCTGCCGATCATCGGCGCCGTCGTCGCCGTCGCCACCTTCGGCGATCACCCGGCGCCGGCCGTGGCGGTCGCGGTCGGCTTCCTGCTGATCGGCTGCGTGCTGGCGGCCGTCCACCACGCCGAGGTCGTCGCCCACCGGGTCGGCGAGCCCTTCGGCTCGCTGCTTCTGGCGGTCGCGGTGACGGTGATCGAGGTGGCGCTGATCGTCACCCTGATGGTCTCCGGCAAGGGCGACACCGCGACCCTCGCCCGCGACACCGTCTTCGCCGCGGTGATGATCACCTGCAACGGCATCGTCGGCCTCTCCGTCATGGTCGCGGCGCTGCGCCGCCGCACCGCCGACTTCAACGCCGAGGGCACGGCGACGGCGCTCGCCACCGTGGCGACGATGGTGACCCTCGGCCTGGTCCTGCCGCGCTTCACGACCAGCCACCCCGGCCCCCAATACTCGCCCTCGCAGCTGGCCTTCGCCGCCGTCGCCTCGGTCGCCCTCTACGCCCTCTTCGTCTTCGTGCAGACGGTCCGACACCGCGACTACTTCCTGCCCGTTGCAGGCGAGCCGAGCGCGCCCGCCGGGTCGGCCGCGAGCCCCGACGAGGGCGACGCCCACGCCGAGCCGCCCGCAGAGCGCGAGGCCCTGAAGAGCCTCGGCCTGCTCCTCCTCGCCCTGGTCGCCGTCGTCGGCCTCGCCAAGCTCGAGTCCTCGCCGATCGAGGAAGCCGTCGAAGCGGTCGGCGCCGCCCAATCCGCGGTCGGCGCCCTGATCGCCCTCCTCGTCCTCCTCCCGGAGGGCCTCGCCGCGGTCCGCAACGCCCGCCGCGGCCGCGTCCAGACCAGCTTCAACCTCGGCTTCGGCTCAGCGATGGCCAGCATCGGCCTGACCATCCCCGCAATCGCGATCGCCTCCATCTGGCTCGACGGCCCCCTGGTCCTCGGCATCGACGCCACCCAGATGGTCCTCCTCGCCCTCACCGTCGTAGTCGGCGCCCTCACCGTCCTCCCAGGACGAGCCACCGTCCAAGAGGGCGGCATCCACCTGGTGATCTTCGCCGCCTTCCTCTTCCTAGCGATCCACCCCTAGGAGAGATTGGGGCTGGCCCCAAACGCCACCGACAATCTCACGCGTCTGCACTTACGCACCCATAGGGGGTACTACTGCAGACGCGTCGGCAGGGGAACTACTGCAGTCGCGTGAGAGGCAATCGGACGGCCAACACACTCGCGCGGTTCGAACGTAGTCGTCCTAGGGAGAGTGAATCGAGATTTGGGACCGGGGTGGGTACCCCTCTCCCAGAGGCTCAAGCGGCGACCTATCGAATCGCCGGGTTCGCCCCAGCTGCGCGACGGCCTCGGGAGAGGGGTACCCACCCCGGTCCCCAACCACCAACCCCCAGTCCCTACGCCGGCTGCAGCCGCTTACTTTCGACCCGCGCCAGCTTCTTCTTGAGCCGCAAGAACTGCGCCTCCTGCCCCGCACTCCGTTTGAACCCTTTCGCCGCCAGGTTCACTTCCTCATTCGGGTCTTCGCGCAGGTCGTACATCTCCCATTCCGGCGGGTGCTTGCCTTCAGGGCTGTAGTACTTGGCGAGCTTCCAGCGCTTTTCGCGGAGGCTGACGATGTGGTTGGCGCCGCGTGGGTAGGGGCCTTTGGCCTGCCCGGACTGGTAGTCGTCGTAGGTGAAGACGGTGTAGTCCTGGGGCTCGGGAGCCGTCTTCGGGTTGAGGACGGTGGCGGAGTAGTCGACTCCCTGGCAGGAGGACGCGAACGAGGCCGGGGCCTTGACCAAGCCGGCCAGGGTCGGCAGCAGGTCGACGTGGGAGACGAGGGCGTCGCTCTGCTGTGGGCGCGGGAAGAGCTTCGGGTTCGAGTAGACCAGCGGCACCTTCAGGGTCTCCTCGTAGAAGTTGAAGTTCTTCTGTCGCAGGCCACCGTGGCTGAGGCCCATCTCGCCGTGGTCGGAGGTGCGGACGATCAGGGTGTTGTCGAAGAGGTCGGTCTCTTCGAGCTTGTTGAGGACGTCGACCAGGTAGTTGTCCGAGGAGCGCATCAGGTTGCCATAGAAGTTCAGGTATTTCCGCACTTCAGCCTTGTTTTCCGGCATGCCGGTGAGGTTGAAGATGCGCAGGAACTGTTCCTGCACTTTCGGCTTGGTGGCCAGGTCTTCTTCCCAGGTCTCCGGCACTTCCATCTCGCCTTCCAGCCAGGTTTCGTCGTAGCCGGCTTCGGCGAAGGTCTTGCTCGGATAGAAGAGGACGTCGTGCGGGTTGACCAGGGAGATCACCAGGAAGAAGGGCTGCTGCTGGGCCGCCGCCGAGCCGAGGTACTCGAGGGTCCCCTCGGCGCCGGCCGCCACTTCGCCCTTGGAGTCGACGAAGCGACCGTCGTTGTCGACGTAGCCACCGGCCGCCTGGGGCACGCTCTGGTTGGCGCCGGCGTCCGGCGGGTTCCAGCGCAGGAAGCCGTACCGTTCGAGGTCGGCAGGGGTGTCGTGTTCCTTTTCCTGTGGCTTCGCGCAGTGCCACTTGCCCTTGTAGACGGGGTTGTAGCCGGCGGCTTTCATCATCGTCGCCAGGTTCGGCATCGTTCCCGGCAACGGCAGTTCGACCTGAGGGTTGCCGTTCGCCGGCGACATGTCTTCCTCGAGCGTGTATTTGACGCCGTGCTGGGCGGGGAAGTTGCCGGTCATCAGGGTCGAGCGCGAGGGCGAGCACATGCAGGCGTTGCAGGTCGCCGATTCGAAGCTGACCCCGTGGCGGCGCAGACGCCGCATCCCCGGCAGGTTCTCGCGCATCCAATTGGGCGGGAACTGCTGGATCGCCCGCTCCTGGTCGGTGAGGAAGAGGATCACGTTCATCCCGGCCGCGCTCTTGCCGCCGCCCTTGGCCGCGCCGAGGGCGCGCTCGACGCCGCTCTGTCCCAGCAGTGCGCCGGCGGCGACGCCGGCCCCGGCGCCGAGCAGCTGTTTGCGCGTCAGCCCTTCGCGCCTCTCCGATTCGCTCATTTGTTTCTCCTGAAGACGTCCACCGCGTTGCTGCCGAAAGAGGTCGCGTAGAGGTTGCGGCCGTCGGCGCTGAGCGCCAGCGAGGCGACGCCTTTCAGCGCCCGCGCCGGCGTGCAGTCCGGCTGCGTCGCGGCGGCGAGGCAGCCGGCGGCGCCGGGTCGCTGCACGACGACGCCGGTCTTGGGGTTGCGATCGAGGACGTCGATCGCGCCGCTGAGGAAGGAGGTGACGTAGACGTTGGCGCCACCGGGCGCGACGGCGATCCCCTCCGGCCCGCTCAGCGCCCGCCCGAAGGAGCAACCGGCCGAGCGCAGGAAGACCAGGCATGCGGAGGTGTTGGGCAGTTGCGTCAGCACCCCGTTGCTGGCACGGCTGAAGGAGGTGACGCTGTCGCTGAGCAGCGAGGTGACGTAGACGTCCTTGCCGCCGGCGAGGGCGATCGCGTTGGCGCCTTCGAGCTGAACTCCGTTCGAGCAGCCGGTCAGCGGGGCATTGACGATGCAGCCGCTGCCGTCGGTCGCCTGGGCGAGAGCCCCGGTCGAGGCGTCGCGGACCAGGGTGAGCACCGCGTTGGCGGTCGAGCTGGCGACGTAGAGGCTGGCGCCGTTGGGGCTGATTCCCAGCCCCTCGGGGGAGCCGAGCGCGAGGGCGGGCGCACAGCCCGAGATCGCCGCGGCGATACAACCGGCCGTGCCTGCCGGCTGGGTCAGGCCGCCACCTCTCGCTTCACGGGCGAAGACGGCGACGGCGTTGCCGAAGAAGGAGCCGACGTAGACGTTGCGGCCGTCGGGGCTGGCGACGAGGACGTCGGGACCGACCACGGCCCGGCCCTGGCCGCAGCCCGGAATCGGCAGGCCCGACCAGCAGCCGGCGCTGCCGGGCAACTGCCGCAGGGCGCCGGTCGAGGGGTTGCGCTGGAAGGCGGTGACGGCGTCGCTGCCGCGGGCGGTGGCGTAGACGTTGCGGCCGTCGGGGCTGAGCGCCAGCGAGTTGACGCCGCCGAGGCCGATCGCCCGGCCGCAGCCTTCGATCGCTTTGCTGGCGATGCAGCCGGCGGCGCCGGCTGCCTGACTGAGGGCGCCGTTGCCGGGGTTGCGGCGGAAGATCGTGATCGCGTTGCTCCCAGACGCGGCGACGTAGACGTTGCGCCCGTCTGCGCTGACGGCGATCGCCCGCGATCCCATGAAGGGTCCGGGACCCTCGAGCGCCCGGGCCGTACCGCAGCCCTTGGCCTTGGCCTTGGCCGATCGGGCGACCACGCAGCCCCGCGGGCCGGGGAGCTGGACGAGGGCGCCGCGTTCGGGGCGGACCTTGGCGGGGGTCGGCGTGGGCGCCGGTTTCGCCATCGGGGCAGCAGCTGCCAGCGCCGGCAGCAGCAGCGCCGCGATCGCGGCGAGCGCGATGAGAGCAATCGACTTACCGCCCGGCTGCCGCCGGCCGCGGTCCCCGTACGCATTCACGAGCGGGAATCCTCACCGCACGGCCGGACGTGATCGTCCGCCGGCTGAAAGCTAGGAACCGCGCAGGGTGGCGAGCGCCTCGGCGTAAAGACGCTGCTTGATCGCGGCAAGGGTGGCGGGGTCGCTGCCCGCGCGGGCTCGGGCGCGCTCGAAGGCCTCCTCGCGGACGCGGTCCTCGGGCACCGCCGCAGCGGCGATCCCGGCCGCGGCGGCCTCGGCACCGCCATAGCGGCGGGCCGTGGTCATCGCATCGTGGGCCACGGCCGGGGAGAGCCGGGAGCGGAGGAGGGCGTTCATCCCGGGCGTGAAGGGCAGGCGGATGTCGACCTCCGGCAGGCAGAAGAAGCCGCGGTCCTCGCGCATCACGATCTGGTCGTGGGCGACCGCGAACATCGCCCCGGCCGCGAAGACATGCCCTTGCACCGCGGCAACCGTGGGCACGCCGCTGCCCAGGAAGGCGGCGAAGACCCCGTGCACCCGCTCCATGAACGCCTCGACCTGCTCGCCGTTGGCGGCCATCCAGTCGAGGTCGAGGCCGTTCGACCAGAACTTGCCCGATGCGACCGTGACCAGCGCCCGCGGTGCCTCCAGGCCCTCCGCCTCCTGCAGGGCCGCCTCGACCGCTTCGACCCAGTCGGCGTTGAGGCGGTTCTCGCCGTCGCCGAGGTCGAGCACGACCAGCTCCCCCTCGCGGCTCGCGGTCGGTGCTGTCGGTTGCTCGCTCATGTTCGAACCTCTCCTCGCCGGGGACGGCAGGAGGCTACATGGGCGGCCGCGAGCTAGCCGCTGATCTCCACATCCACCGCTTCGGTGGGGGTGACTTCGCTGTCGCCGGTGAATGTCACTTCGCCTGTCATTGTCGCGAAGGCGCTTTTGACGACGCCGCATTTGCCGCTCTGGCTGTATTCGAGTTTGGTGTCGATTGTCGCCACAACGTCTGTCAGCGGGTTCAGGGTTGTGATGTCGTCGAAGGTGATCCCCTCGAGTTTGGTGTTGTTGGCGGTCTGCACTGTCAGTTTGCATTCTTCGGTTTTCTCATCGGCCGCGGAGAACATCTGCACCTCGAGGTCTTTGTTCGTTTCGCACTCGAGTTCGAGTGTCGATCCGTAGACGTCGGCTTTGACTTTCTGCGGGTTGTAGAAGCGGAAGAAGCAGCCGGAGGTTTTGACTGTCGCGACCCAGCCGCTGCCTTTGCAGGCGCCGCCGAACGTGGGGGCGACTGTGGCTTCGGTCGAGATGCCCGCCGGGATCGTGCCGGTGAAGGTGACGATCGTGCATTCGATCGGGTTCGGTTCGAGTTTGCCGGTGCCGGCGTTGATTTTGTGGATCTTCAGGCCTGCGCCGATCTGCGTGCCTGTCAGTTTGGTCGAGACGGTTCCGTGCACGCCGCCTTTTGTGGAGACGCCTGTGAACACGGGTCCGCCTTCTTCCGCCCTGCTGACGCCGTCGCCCTGATCGAGGAAGAGCGCCGCCGCACTCGCGAATGCGATGAGGAGGACTGACAGCGCCGTCAGCTTCTTGACCATGAGCTAGTCATAGCGCCCCGACTGCTATTGGTCAAGATATGTCGACCATGTGCGTGCGCCACTTGGCGCGTGCGCGATGGCGGGCCGACCGCGGCCGGCAGCGAGCCGAGGCATCTGCCACGACTCCAACCGCCGCCATGCCTGTCAGGCCGTCAGTACCAACGGCCCCGTGCGAAGCCGCCGAAAGCGATCAGGCCGATCAGGGCGACGATCAAGCCGATCCAGAAGCTCCAGACGAACATCAGGACGATGCCGATGATGACGATGATTCCGCCAACCGAGATACCGCCGATGCCTCCGCCTCGATCTGCTCGCGTGTCCATTTGCTCCTCCTTCTACTCCCTGTTTCCTGCCGGGCCACAAGTACCCGGGTAGGAGCAATCGAACCCCTGCCGGTGCGGCCTCAGCTCCAGGGAGCGGCGATCACGAGCTTCCAGCTGCCCTCGATGAAGTGCAAGATCAGCGATGCCGTGAGCTGCTGGGTGTAGTGGCTGCCGTCGTCGGCGTCGCTGTGCAACAGCCAGCGCTGGCGCGACAGGGCGACGTCGCCCGCTCGCAGCTCCGTGCTCAGCACCACCTCGATCCGCGACCGGCGAGCGATCAGCTGCTCCAGCAGCCGCTGGATCTCATCGCGACCGTGCACGGCGGTGGCGTCCGGTGTGACCAGGCACCCCTTGCGGCTGAAGCACTCCGTCGCATCGCCCAGGCGGCCGTCGTTGATGGCGGCGACCAGCCTCGCCACCACTCGCTCGGGGACCTCGGCCGGCGCCGACCGCTCGAGCTCCGGTCCCGGCGCCACCGAGGTCACGTCGCTTGCCTCCGCATCACAGAGGCGGTTCTCGCCCCGGACAGGAGGAGGACAGCGGCCAAGCCGATCGGAAGCGACCGTGGGCGCGTCGAGATGCGTGCCTTCATCGGCAACTCCTCCCCTGGGCCGGCCAGCTCCCCCGCCGGTCGGACCCGATCGATTTCGCCATTCCCCTGGCGGACGGCTTCGCAGTTAAACAGACTGGCCTATCCATGTCAATGCGAACAATCCGTTTCTCACTCATGAATTAAGCGGTTTTACAGGTAAAAAGTTAGAAACATTGACATATCAATATTTCCTTCCGGGAAGCGGCGATACTTGGTCGATGGTCCTGACCCCGTGGGGAGATTCGAGCTCACTCCGCACGCGCAAGCTGCGCCCCGGGCCGGGTGTGCCGCGCCGGGAGGTGGTCCGAAACCAGCGCGAACGGATCTACGGCGCGATGGTCGCCTGCGTCGCCGAAAAGGGCTACGAGGAAACCCGCGTCGCCGATCTGCTCGAGGTCTCAGGGCTCTCCAGCCGCACCTTCTACAACCTCTTCGCGGACAAGCGGGCCTGCTTCGTGGCGACGCTGGAGGCGATGATCGGGGGGGCGGTTCAGGTCACCGCGGGGGCGAGCGGCCCCGGGGACGAGGAGCAGGACTGGGAGGTACTCGCGCGGCAGGCCGACGATGCCTTCGCGCAGCTGATCGTGTTGCAGCCGGCGGCCGCGAAGATGATCCTCGTCGAGGCGCCGGCGGCGGGGGAGGAGGTGCTGGCGCGGCTGGAAGTCGCAATCGCCGGCTTCGAGGCGCTGGCGCGGGAGATGCTGAGCCGCTCGCCGGAGCGCCGCGACATTCCGGCGCAGATGATCACCGCCTATATCGGTGCGATGCGGGAAATCGCCCGCAACCGACTGCTGCAGGGTCGCGAAGCGGAGATGCCCGGCGTGGTCGAGGAAATGTGGGAGCTGATCGGCTCCTTCCGGGCGCCGCCGGTACCGCTGCGGCCAGCGGGCCGGATGCCGGCGCCACGAGCGGAACCCACCGAGGCCCACGACCACGCCGAGCGAGCGATCCGCGCCTTCGCGATCGTCGTCGCCGAGAAGGGCTTCGCGGCCACCACCGTCGACGACGTGGTGCGGAGGGCGTCGATGTCGGCGACCACCTTCTACGCCCACTTCGAGGGCAAGCGCGACCTGATGACAGCGGCGATCGACAGCGCCGCGGCGCAGATGCTCGCGGCGGTTCAGCCGGCCGTGCGGCGCGCGCCCGACTGGCCGCGGAGCATCCGCGCGGGCTTCGCCGCGCTGTTCAGCTTCCTCGCCTCCCGCCCGGCCCTGGCGCGGCTGATCATCGTCGAGGTCCATGCCGGCGGGGCCAGCGCGATGAGGCGCCGAGCCGAAAACCTGCAGCCGCTCGAAGAGCTGCTCGAAAAGGGGCACCAGCACAGCCCGGAGGCCCCAGCCATCACCGTCGAGGCAGTCGCGGGCGTCGTCTACACCCTCTCCTACCGCCAGATCCGCGAGGGCGGGCCCGAGTCACTTCCAGGGCTGGCCCCCGTCTGCACCTATATCGCCCTGGCGCCGTTCGTCGGTGCCGAGGAAGCGGCCTCGACCGCAAACGAGAGCGGCATGTCGAAAACGGGCTCGCGGCTCCGACAGACTGGTGAACGCACCCGCAAAGAGGGCGCGACGAGCTAGGAGGCGACGATGAAGTTCATGCTGCTGCAGGCCTACGGAAGCGTCGAAGCGGACATCGGGCCGATGACCGAGTGGAAGCCGGAGGAGGTCAAGGCTCACATCGACTTCCAGAAGGACCTCAACGCGGAACTGCGCGAGCGCGGCGAGCTGATCGAGGGCCAGGCGCTGACGGCGCCGGAGTTGGCCAAGTTCGTCGTCTCCGACGGCGAGAGCGCGCCGGTCGTCACCGACGGACCGTTCCCGGAGTCGAAGGAGCTGCTGGCCGGCTACCGGATGGTCGACGTCGAGTCGCTCGACCGTGCCCTCGAGATCGCCGCGATCACCTCGGCGGCGCCGGGGCCCGACGGCGAGCCGATCAGGCAGCGGATCGAGGTCCGTGAGGTGATGGGCGCGGTCGAGCACTGAGGTGAGGGCTGCCGCGACCGAGGACCTGCTGCGCGAGGCGGCGCCGCGGGTCCTCGCCGCGCTCGTACGCCGCTTCGGCGACTTCGCCGACGCCGAGGACGCGGTCCAGGAGGCGATGATCGACGCTGCCCGGCAGTGGCCGCGACAGGGGCTGCCGGAGAACCCGACCGGCTGGCTCGTCCACGTCGCCTCGCGGCGGATGACCGATCGGATCCGCAGCGAGGCGGCGCGGCGCGGGCGCGAGGACACGGTCGCGGCGGCGGAGCCGGTCGCCGCCGCGCCCGGCGAGGGCGCGGCGGCCGACGACACGCTGACGCTGATGTTCATGTGCTGTCACCCGGCGCTGACGCCGGCCTCGGCGATCGCCCTGACCCTGCGCGCCGTCGCCGGCCTCAGCACGGCCGAGATCGCCGCCGCCTTCCTCGTCCCCGAGACGACGATGGCGCAGCGGATCAGCCGCGCCAAGCAGACGGTCAAGGCCTCCGCGGAGCCGTTCCGGATGCCCGACGGCGAGGAGCGCGAGGTCCGCCTGCGGGCGGTGCTCCGCGTCGTCTACCTGATCTTCAACGAGGGCTACGTGAGCAGCGACGGCAGCGAGCTTGCCCGCGCCGACCTCGCCGAGGAAGCGATCCGGCTCGGCCGGATCGCCCACCTGGCGGCGCCGCGCCAGCCCGAGGTGACCGGCCTGCTGGCGCTGATGCTGCTGACCGACGCGCGGCGGCCGGCCCGGGCCGACGAGGCCGGCGAGCTGGTGCCGCTGGCGGAGCAGGACCGCTCGCGCTGGGACGCGGCCAAGACCGCGGAGGGGCGGGCGCTGCTGGCCGAGGCGGTTGCCCGTGGCGCCGTCGGCGAGTACCAGCTGCAGGCCGCGATCGCCGCCGAGCACGCGCGGGCGGCCAGCGCGGCGGCAACGGACTGGCGCGAGATAGCCGCCCTCTACGCCCTGCTCGAACGGGTCGCCGGCGGCCCGATGGTCGCCCTCAACCGGGCGATCGCGGTGGCGATGGCCGAGGGGCCGGAGGCGGGGTTGGCGCTCCTCGACGGGCTCGACGAGCAGCTCGACGGGCACCATCGGCTGCACGCTGCCCGCGCCCACCTGTTCGAGGAAGCCGGCCGAGTCGACACCGCCCTGGCGGAATACGACCGCGCCGCGGTGCGAACCAACAGCCTTCCCGAGCAGCGCTACCTCACCAAGCGCGCGGCGCGACTGCGGGATGTCCCGCGGTCGACTCCCGAGCCCTGAGAAGCGCGGACGACTATGGCCCCTGGAGGGGCCTCAAACGTCCAAGCTCCTTGGCGAGGCGGGGAAGCGACCGGCCAGCGGCAGCGCCGGTAGGGCGATCGCGGCCATCGCCAGGAAGGCCGGCAGCGGGTGGTGGACGAGCGCCTGGACGACCAGGGCGACGACGAGACCGCCGAGGTTGCCGGCCAGCCAGACGATCGCCCCGGCGGTGCCGGCCGCGGCGACGCCGGCGAGGCGCTCGGCGGCGGTGAGGACGACGGGTAGGGCGGGCAGGAGGACGAAGCCCATCGCGACGATGACGACGGCGCGGACGGGGGTCGCAGTCAGCAGCCCGAGCAGGAGCGGGCCGGCGGCGGCGGTGAGTACGGCGCCGCGCATGAAGGCCGGCTCGGCGCCGCGACGGGCGAGCCAGGGTGGGAGCAGCGCGCAGCCGACCATCCCGGTCACGAGCATCGCCGCGAGCAGTGCCCCTGCCCCCTGTTCGGAGACGCCGGCCGGCTCGAGCAGCGTCTGCAGCCAGGTCGTCAGGGCGATGAAGACGCCGAAGCCGACGAAGACGAGGCAGGCCATCGTCCGCATCGCCGGCAGGGCCCAAAGCTCGCGGACGGCACCGGGCTCGACGCCGGCGCTCATGGCCGCCCCGCCCGACGGCAGCGGCACCTTGCCGCTCGACTTCCCCGGCCCAAGGGGGACCGGCGATCCGGGCGGCAGCACCGGCTCCTCGCCGCTCAGCTCACCCAGCTCGCCCGGCGCCGGCGCGCGCAAGGCCAAGCCGAGCGCCAGCGCAGAGGTCAGCGCGATCGCCGCCTCGACGATCAGCAGCCGCTCGATGTGACCGTCGCCGCCGAGCGTCGGGCCGAGCAGCAGGGCGACCAGCATGCCGGCGAAGCCGGCGCCGGCGCCGGCCGCGATCCCAGTCGGGCGCTGCCGCTCCGGCAGGTAGTCGGCGGCGAGCTTGCCGACGGCGTTGAGGACGACCGGCTGCGCGACCGCCACCGCCGTCTGCCCGGCCAGCGCCCAGGCGAAGGTCGGCCCGCCGAGCCGCAGCAGGCCGCCGGCCGCGACCAGGCCCCCACCGGCGGCGAGCACGGGGCGGAAGCGCCAGTCGAGCAGCCGCCCCGCCGGCAGCGCCAGGACCACATAGAGCAGCGGAAAGATCTCCGCCAGCCAGCCGATCGCCTCCTTGGAGACGCCGTAGTGGCGGGCCGAGGCGGTGTCGATCGGCGCGTAGGTGAGCCAGAGGACCTGCGTCGCGGCAGCGACGAGGGCGTAGGCGGCGACTACGCGCCAGCCGCGCGATACCGATCCCATGCCGGGACTCTAGGTCCCACCAAGGCGCCGCCCCGTGCCGAGGCGGCGCCCACCTCTGCGTCTACTTGTGAGAGATCTGCCCGACCTGGGTGGTCAGCGTCGCCTGCGGTTCGCCGGAGGCGACCTTCGCCGCTTTGACCTTGAAGACGAGCCGGCCCTTGTGCAGGTGGGAGACCTTGAGGACGACGAAGGTCGAGCTGACGTTGCTGGTCATCTGCAGTTTCCCCGGCTTGCGCTGCGGTCGCGGCGCGATCGCCAGGACTTTTTTGCCGGAGACCAGCTTCAGGCCGCCGAGCTTGAAGACGTCCGCGGGGCTGGCCCAGGTCAAGGCGATCTGGATCGACTTGGTGTTGGCGCCGATCGACACCGCGTGCAGCTTGCTCTGGCCCTGGCCGAGCTTGTCGGTGAACTGGGTCGGCGGCGTCTGGCAGGTCAGGGCGGCGCCGATGCTGTTCATCACGGCCTGCAGCTGGCTGTTGTCGGTCAGCGGGTAGAAGGCCCCGCCGGTGTCGGCGGCGATCTTTTCCAAGCGCGCTTTGTCTTCGGAGCCGGAGAGGCCGGTCCCGAAGCCGATCACGTAGGTCGGCACGTTGTGGGCGAGGTGCGCTTCGGTGTAGGCGCCTTCGTTGTGGCCGCCGTCGGTGAGGAAGATGCGGGCATTGGCGCCGGGGTCGTCCGCGTCGGCCTTGGCGAAGGCCGAGTTGTAGTCGGTCGCGCCGCTGTCGGCCTGGATCTTTTCTTTGAGCGCGGCGCTCATCGCCGCGGCGTTGGGACCGATCGGCTCCGGCGGGAAGAGGGTGTCGGCGGCCGGGGTGCCGAGGAAGCCGGAGCCGAACTCGATCGCCCCCAGCGAGGTCGAGCCGGGCAGGGTCCCAATCAGCAGGTTCATCGCCTGCACCCGGAGGTTGTCGGCGTCGCTGCCGGCCATCGAGAAGGAGTCGTCGATGATCGCCTCGATGTTGGTCGCCGGGGTACAGGTCGCGGCGCTGGCGGTCGGCGCTGCCGAGCTCGGCGCCGCGGTCAGGCCGGCCAGCAGCAGTGCGGCAGCTACGGTGGAAAGCAGGGCCCTGGTGACACGTTTCATCTCACGCTCCGATCGGGGACGTTGCGCGGGCAACGATAGTCCCCGTCGATAGAGCGACGGACGAATCGCCGAGCCCCACGCTCACGAGTCGAGCCGCGTCTCCTCGAGGTCGAGCTCGCGCTCGACCCGCCGCATCACCTCGCCGGATATCTCGCCGCGGTCGCGCAAGTCGACCAGGGCCGAGCGCTGCGCGGCGAAGATCTCGTGCATCAGCCGCTGGTAGGAGGCCGAGCGCTCCTCGATCCCGTCCTCGTCTTCGATCTTGCCGGTGCGAACCTTGAAGCGGCGACGACGGAACTCGTATTGGCCGCGAACGCGCCCGATCGTGTCTTCGCGGGTCCACTCCTCGAGCTCCAGCTCGTCGAGCCGTTGCAGGGCGACCGTGGCGGTGGTGAGGCGGGCGCGCAGCTCCTCGCTCTCCTCGGCGCCGTCTTCCTCGTGGATGTCGAGGCGGCGGATCAACGCCGGCAGGGTCAGACCCTCGCCGAGCAGGGTGAAGAGGATGACGCCGAAGGTGATGAAGAGGATCAGGTCGCGGTCCGGGAAGGCGGCGCCGGCGTCGGTGCTCAACGGCAGCGCCAGCGCGGCCGCCAGCGAGACGGCGCCGCGCATCCCCGCCCAGGCGCCGACGATGCGGGTGGCGAGGCTGCCGCGGCGATCCCGCTGGGAGGGACGGCGGTCGATCGCGCGGATCAGGAAGGTCGTGCCGAACATCCAGGCGAAGCGGGTGGCGACGACGACAGCGCAGACGAGTGCGGCGTCGGCGACAGCGGTGCCAGCCGAGATGCCGCTGGCGCTGAGCCCGTCGGCGATCACCGGCAGCTGCAGACCGATCAGGATGAAGAGCGTCGCGTTGAGCAGGAAGACGAGCAGTTCCCAGAGCGCGTAGGAACGCAGCCGCGTCTGCGGCGTGACCAACAGCGGCGCCCGCCAGCCGAGGTAGATGCCGGCGGTGACCGTCGCCAGGACGCCGGAGAGGCCGAGCTCGTCGGCCGGCAGGAAGGCCGCGTAGCCGGTGAACAGGGAGATCGTCACCTCGGTGTTCGGATCGTCGACGCGGCTGCGGATCTCGGCGACCACCCAGCCGACCAGCAGCCCGATCGCGATCCCACCGGCGGCGCCGCCGACGAAGCTAAGGCCGGCGTCGGCGACCGAGAAGCCGGCGCCGATCGCCGCCGCCACGGCGACCTTGTAGGTGACCAGAGCGGTGGCGTCGTTGACCAGGCTCTCCCCCTCGAGCACGTTGACGATCCGCCGCGGCATCCCGACCCGGCGGAGGATCTCCGTCGCCGCGGTGGGGTCGGTCGGCGAGACGATCGCGCCGAGCACGAAGGACGTCTCCCAGGAGAGGTCGAAGAAGCCGTGGGCAACCGCCGCGACCGCGGTCGCGGTCGCCAGCACCAGCCCGATCGAGAGCAACGAGATCACCCGCGCGTCGCGTCGCAGCGCCTTCAGGTCGGAGAAGAAGGCGCCCGAGTAGAGCAGCGGCGGCAGGAAGATCAGCAGGACCCGGTCCGGCGGCAGTTCGACCTCCGGGATCCCCGGGACCAAGCCGAGGGCGAGGCCGCCGACCACCAGCACGATCGGGTACGGGACCTTCAGCCAGTTGGCGACCGCGTTGAGCAGCGCCACCGAGACCAGCAGCGCCGCGATGAAGATCTGGAACTCGCTCACCGCCGGGATTCTGCCCGGCGCGGCGGCTCCGGCCTCAGGCCGTGCTCAGCGCCTCCGCGGCCGGGCTTGCGACCGGGCCGCGGGAGAAGTCCATCTCGTCGTCGATCGGGCCGCGCTTCAGCAGACGGATGTCCTTGGGGTAGTTCTGGTGCAGCCGCCAGGGGTGGGTCGCGCCCTGTTTGGGCAGCTCGTGCAGGGAGCGCTGCACGTAGCCGGACTGCAGGTCGATGAAGGCCTCGGTGGGCTGGCTGGGATCCGGCGGGCGCGGGGTAGCGACGCGGTAGCCCTGGGCGTCCATGTGAGCGAGCAGGCGGCAGACGTATTCGCCGACGAGGTCGCACTTCAGAGTCCAGGAGGCGTTGGTGTAGCCGAGCGCGATCGCGAAGTTGGGGATGCCGCCGAACATCATTCCCTTGTAGCCGACCGCCTTGGCGATCTCGACGGGCTCGCCGTCGATGCTGGCCTGGACGCCGCCGACGATCAGCAGGTTGAGGCCGGTGGCGGTGATGACGACGTCGGCCTCGAGCTCGCGACCGGAGGCGAGCTTGATGCCGCCCTCGGTGAAGGTCTCGATCTTGTCGGTGACGACGTCGGCCTTGCCGGAGCGCAGCGAGCGGAAGAGATCGCCGCCGGGGTCCAGGCAGAGGCGCTCGTCCCAGGGGTCGTACTTCGGTTCGAAGTGGGTGTCGACGTCGTAGCCGTCGGGCAGCTGCATCTCGACGCCTTTGCGGATCAGCCGCCGCATCAGCTTCGGGGCGCGGCGCGAGAGCTGGTAACTGAGCATCATCCGGCCGACGTTCTTCCAGCGCACGATCGAGTAGACGGCGCGCTGGGGGAGGAAGCGGCGCAGCAGCTGGGCGAGGCGGTCGACGGCGGGCAGGGTGGCGATGTAGGTCGGCGAGCGCTGCAGCATCGTCACGTGCGCGGCGGTCTCGGCCATCGAGGGGACGAGGGTGACGGCGGTGGCACCGCTGCCGATTACGACGACCCGCTTGCCGGCGTAGTCGAGGCCCTCGGGCCAATGCTGCGGATGAATCACCTGGCCGCCAAAGCGCTCGATGCCGGGGAACTCGGGGGTGTAGCCCTGGTCGTAGCGGTAGTAGCCGGTGCAGCTGTAGAGGAAGCCGGCGGTGAAGCTGACCGTCTCCCCCGTGTCGGTGCGCTCGGCGGTGACAGTCCAGCGGCACTCGGCGCTCGACCAGTCGGCGGCGAGCACCTTGTGGCCGAAGCGGATCTTCTCCTCGACCCCATACTCGCGGGCGGTCTGCTGGACGTAGCGAAGGATCGAGGGACCGTCGGCGATCGCCTTGCTGTCCTCCCAGGGGCGGAAGGAGTAGCCGAGCGTGAACATGTCGGAGTCCGAGCGGATGCCCGGATAGCGGAAGAGGTCCCAGGTGCCGCCGATCGCGTCGCGCGCCTCGAGGATCGCGTAGCTCTTGCCGGGCAGCTGCCGCTGCAGGTGGCAGGCGGCGCCGACGCCGGAGAGGCCGGCGCCGACGATCAGGACGTCGACGTGCTCGACCGCAGTCTCGGCGGCGGTGCTCATCGACCTACCCTCGCCAGCAGGTCGGCGGTGATCGGGCTCTCGCCGAAACGGCCGCGGCGGGCGGCGCGCTCGACCTGGCGGCCGATCGTCCGCTCGACGAAGGACTTGGGGAGGAAGCGCAGCAGCGCGTAGCTGACGGCGCCGCGGCGGGTGGTGGCGAGGTCGCGGGCCGGCTTGCCGTGCAGGGCGCGGTCGATCGTGGCGACGACGGCGGCGAGCGGCTCCGGCGGCACCATCCCCTCGAGCTGGACGCCGAGCTCCTTGCCGGCGTCGTGGATTGGGGTGCGGACGTAGCCAGGGTAGATCGTCGTCACGGTCACTTCGCCGCCGACCTCGGCGCGCAGCTGGTCGGAGTAGCCGACGACGCCGCGCTTGCTGGCGCCGTAGGCGGAGGCGAAGGGGACGGCAAGATGGGCGAGGCCGGAGGAGATGTTGACGACGCGGCCGTGGCTGGTGCGCAGGGCCGGCAGGGCCGCGGCGGTGACCCGCCAGGTGCCGAGCAGGTTGACGTCGAGCACCCGCACGGCGTTCTCGTCGGGGCGCTGGGCGGCGCTCTGGGGGATGCCGATGCCGGCACAGTTGACGAGCGCGTCGAGGCCGCCGAGCCGCTCGATCGCGGCATCGACGGCGGCGTCGACCGAGGCCTGATCGGTGACGTCGCAGGCGAGGATGCCGTCGGCTGCGGCGAGGTCGAGGCCGACGATGTCTGCCCCCTGGCGGCGCAGCTCCGCCGCGGTGGCGGCACCGATGCCGCTGGCAGCGCCAGTTATCAGGACTCGCTCGGCCATCGGGGCAAAGTTATCAACACTGTGTCGATTCTGTCAACTTGTTGTCGAGAAGCTCGACGCGGTGTACGGTGGGGCGATGGAGGCGAGCTCCCCCAGCCAGGCCGAGAGCGGCGCCCGCGGCCGCCGCGCCCCGCGCGCCAGCGGCGACGACCGCGAACGGGAGATCCTCGCGACCGCGGAACGGCTGCTCGCCGAGCGGCCGCTGAACGAGATCTCGGTCGACGACCTGGCTCGCGGCGCCGGCATCTCTCGCCCCAGCTTCTACTTCTACTTCCCCTCCAAAGACGCGGTGGTGCTGACCCTGATCGACCGGCTCGTCGAGGAGGCCCGCGGCGGTCGCGAGGCCGCGGTCGCGAAGCTGCTCGAAGACCCGCGGGCAGGTTGGCGCGAGGGGATCGAAGCCTTCTACGAGGCCTTCCGTGCCCGCCGCTCGCTGATCCTCGCCGGCGCCGAGTTGCGCGCCACCAACCCGGAAGCCCGGCGGCTCTGGGCGCAGGTGATGGAGGGCTGGGTCGAGGACGTCACCGAGGTGATCGAGGCCGAGCGCTCCCGCGGCGCGGCGCCTCCCGGGGTGCCGGCCCGCGAGCTGGCGATCGCCCTGGTGCAGATGAACGAGCGCGCCCAGTACGCCAGCCTCTCCGAGGAGGAGCCCTCCCTCGGCACCGACCGCGTGCTCGACGTCCTGGTCGAGATCTGGCTGCGGGCGATTTACGGCAGCGCCGCCCCGAGCTAGTCAATCCTCCTGCGAGGCTCAGGCCGGCTGCCCGTGCAGCCGCACGACGGTGCCGGCGGGGTTGGAACGGATCTGGACGAGGTCGCAGAGCTGATTGGCGAGCCAGAGGCCGCGGCCCCGCTGCTGCGGCGGCGTCGGCCGGACGTGCCCGACCAGCGGCTCGCGGAGCCGCCCGCGATCGGCGATCTCGACGACGAGTCCCCGGCCAGCGGGCCAGAACCGCAGGCGACCGCAGCCACCGCCATGGGTGACGCTGTTGGCGGCCACCTCACTCGTGGCCGCGACCAGATCGGCGGCCGCACCGACCGGCAGGCCCGCGGCGGAAGCCGCATGGGCGACGCGTCGCCTCACGTCCCGCAGGCCATCGACGCGGAACGTGAACGTCTCGGTGTCGGCCGGGCAGGCGGCCAAGCCACCGCGAAAGCAATCGGGCGCGTCGGCGAAGCGCTCGCTTGCGGCGCCGGCGCCGAGCCGGCGCACGCGGCGGTGCGAGCAATCGACGGCGGCCAGCACCTCGTCATCGAGGGCGGTCCCGTCATAGGGGCAGAGCAGCGCCCATTCGCCGGCCCCTTCGAAGGCGACGTTGAGCAGCGACTCGTGGCGGCGGCACTCGTCGATCTCGGCCGGCGTCCTCCCCGGCCAGATCGGTTCGCCGACCCCGCGGGCCGGTCGCTCGTCGGTGGCATCGAGGAAGTCGCGCCAGAAGGGAATGAGGCGGGCCGGGTTGCGGCCGCAGGCCCGCATGTCGGAGAAGCGCACCGCGTCCGCGTCGGCGCCGAGCGCCGCTTCGAGCAGGGTCTGTTTCTCGGGACCGACGGCGACCAGCAGCGCCTCGCCTGCGCCGATCCCCTCGCGGACGAAGGGCAACGTGCCGGCCAGGAACTCGTCCTCGTCGACATAGATCAGCGCCTCGTGCCGGAAACCGTGTGCAGTCATGGGTGTGGTGACGGGGACCGGGTGCTCCCCTCGACCCCGGCCAGCTACCCCCGAGCACCTTGCGTTTACTCATCGGATTGCCAATCCAATCGTCCCGGCGCCCAGGTTTGGCCGCGATGTCCCGCTGGGTAGCGCCCCCTTGTACGAGTGGGAAACGAGCTTTGGGGAGGAATGGGAGATGTTCAGATGCGAGAGGTGCGGAAGCAGCTACAGCGCGATGCACGCGGTGGCGCTGGAGAACTGCCCGCGGTGCCAGGTTCGCGACAAGGTCGCGACGCCGCTGGCGTTCAAGGCGTTCACGCTGCCTGAAGAGCTGGTCACTCAGGCTTCAGAACCACAAGGCAGAGATCGTCTCGAATCGGCACATCGGTCCAGCTGAGGATCGTCTGCTCGGCCTGGGACATCATCTCGGCCGCCGGTAGCGAGGTCAGCGGGCTGAGCAGCCGCGCCAGCCCGTCGAGGCCGAGGAAGGAGCCGTCCTGGCGCACGTCGGTGGCGCCGTCGGTGTAGATGAGGACGCCGTCGTCGCCGTGGAGGACGGTGTCGGTGTTGTCCAGCGCCAACTCGGGTTTGGCGCCGAGCAGGAAGGTCTCGCTGTCTCGTCGCAGCTCGGCGAGGTCGGGTAGCCGCAGTGGCGGCGGGTGGCCGGCGATCGCCCAGGAGACGGTCGGCTCGTCGGGGCGGAAGCGCAGGCAGACGGCGCTGACCAGCTCGTCGCTGCCGCCGGGCCGGTCGATCAGGGCGCCGTTGGCGAGCATCAGCAGCTCGGCCGGGTCGGCGGTGCTGGCGGCGAAGGCGGCGAAGCGGGCGCGGATGAAGGTGGCGAGACGGGCCGCCGTGGGGCCGTGGCCGACGACGTCGCCGACGATCGCCACGGTCGAGCCGTCGGGGCCGTTGGTGAGCAGGTAGAAGTCCCCGGAGAGGCCGAGCTCGGAGGGTACGAAGGCGGCGGCGGCATCGATCCCGTGCAGCTCCGGCAGCGTCGAGGGGGTCAGCGCGGCGCGGATCGCATCGAGTTCCTCGGCCGAGTGCTCGAGCACGGTGATGCGCTCGCGGGCGGCGGCGGCCAGGACGGCGACCAGGGTGAAGGCGATGCTGCGCACGATCAGCGCCGACCAGAAGTACTGCGTCGGGTGGATCGTGTCGCCGATCAGGAAGAGGCCGATGCAGGCGGCGACCAGGACCGCGCCGGCGCGGCGCCCCCACCACCAGGTTCCGATCCCGACCGGCAGGGCATAGAAGAAGCTGACCCCGGCGCCGGTGCTGCCGCCGGTCGCCGCCCAGAAGACGAAGACGACGAGAGCCGACCCCACCACCGAGGCGACCTGCGCGGCAGTGAACTTCGGCTCGGGCACTCGGGCCGACGATACCGCAGCACGAGGAGTCCGTTTCGGGAGCGGAGCCGTTGGGTAACCGGATTCGCGAACCGGAGGACGCAGCAGACGCGACCGGCCCGGAGCAGATTGTTTGGGAACCCAGGGGAGGAAGCGATGCCAGCGATTTCAAGTCAGAACCGAAGTTCGATCACGCGTGCCGGCGGCCGCGAGCGCCGCGCGGCCCGCGAGCGGCTGGTCGAACAGGCGCGGATCACGCAGCGACGACTGTCGGTGCGGCGGGCCGCCGAGAACCAGGCGGCGATGCGCTCTGCCGCCTGAGGCGACGCGGATAACGCCTTACCGCGACGGTCCCTACCTGGTGCGGGGACCGATCACGCTGGTCGATCAGGACGGCAGGGAGATCGAGGTGCGGCGGCGGATCGTGGCGCTGTGCCGCTGCGGGCGGTCGCAGATACGTCCCTTCTGCGACGGCACTCACAAGGCGATCGGCTTCCGTGCCGCCAGCGGCGTGGCCGCGACGGTACCGCCGGAGCTGCCCGCCGACGTCGAGCCGTAACGCCGGCGCAGGACCCGCGCCGGCGTCGCCGCCAGGCGCAGGCGGGCATCTCCGTAGCGGACGCCGCCGCGGAGGCGGGCGCCAACCGCTAGCCAGGCGCAGAGTGAGCGTTCCAGGACCCAGGCCGGTGCCAGCAGCGAGGACGTGGCGGGAAAGTGCGCGGCCCCGTCATCGCGGCGACGGCCGAGCTCGGCGGCGGCGATCAGCCCGGCCGCCGCGGCCGCCAGCCGGAACAGTCCACGGCGCGGCCGGTCCGCCCGAGCGCAGCCGGCCAGCTGCAGCCCGGCGAGCGGCGCCGCCGCGAGGAAGAAGCCGAGCCGGCCGGGGATCGCGAAGTCGTCGTAGGCCTGGCGCACCCGCTGGGAGCGGAAGTGAGCCGTGCTCGGCGGGCGGCGGGCGACGTAGAGGTCGAGCGGGGTGGCGACCCGGCCCCCGGCGGCGCTGATCGTCCGCATCAGCTCGAGGTTCTCGAAGAGGGCGTCGCCGTCGTAGCCGCCGGCGGCGAGCAGGTCCGCGCGGCGGACCGCAAGCGTGCCGGGGAAGTCGCCGACCGGGAACTCCGGGTCGCCGCTGAAGACCCGGTTGAGCAGGGTCCGGGCGGTGTCCCAGCGGGCGTGCCAGGGCAGCTCGTCGAAGTAGTTCTGGGGACGGATCAGCTCGGCCTCGTCGAGCAGGGAGGCGATGCGACGCAGCGCCGGCGCGTCGTAGCGGACGTCGTCGTCGGCGATGACGATCCGCTCGCAGCCGCACTCGCGGACGCCGGTGAGGACGCCGTTGACCTTTCCCATCGCGAAGCTCAGATCCGGGTGCGGAGGCAGGTGGCGGGCGACGCCCCGCAGCGCCTCGGCGTGTTCGGCGTAGACCGGTTGCGGCGAGCCGTCGACGACGAGGATCTCCGCCACCTCCGCGGCGATCCCGCGCAGGTAGGCGGCGAGCTCCTCGATCGGTCCGGCCCCCGTCCAGCGCAGGGGCAGCACATAGCCAGTTTCTGACCGAAGCTCGCCAGAGCCCGCCATCTCGCTAGCTCAGCTCTGGGCCCGGGCGCAACGACGATTCGCCGAGCTGCCAGCGGTCCAACAGGTGCTGCGCGAAGCGGGCCTCGAGCAGCAGCAGGGCCCGGGCGCCGAAGATGATCTCGGCGGCCAGCTGCGGTTCCTGACGGGCCAGGCCGCCGGCGAGATCGTGGGCGGCGATGTTCTCGTGGACGGCGTCGGCCTCGACGTGCTCGTCGTAGAAGTCGGTCGTCTCCGCGTCGAGCCCGTGCCGGCGCAGGGCGTTGCCGTAGCGGCGGTTGGGCAGCGAGGAGGTCATCTCGAACATCGCCAGGTGGCCGACGATGGCGCCGCGGCGGCCGCGGCGCAGGCCGGTTGCCGACATCAGGTTGACGGTGGCCAGGGTCGTGCCGGGCACCCGGTCGAGGAAGGCGTTCTCGCGGTCGTCGAGGCCGAGGCCGCGCATCGTCTTGGCGAAGAGGCGCGAGTGCATGCGCTCGGCGCGGCCGCCGCCGTACTCGTCGGCCTGCACCTCCAGCAACGCCGTCTTCGCCGGCCCGTCCAGACGCGGAATCGCCCAGCTGTGCGGATCAGACTCCTTCAGCTGGTAGAGCGAGCGGTGGACGACGAATTCGCGGAACTGCTCCAGGTCCGCCTCGCGTTCCAGGTGCCGCGAGAGCGAGGGCCCGTCGTCCTCGGCCTCGATCCGGAAGAGCAGCTCGCCGACGCCGTTCGGATCGACCGGCCCGATCGGCCCGACCGCCTCCTCCAGCGCCGCGAAGAAGCAGCGCTCCAGCTCATTGCGGACCGCGATCAGCGCCGGGCTCCACTCCCAGTCGGGGTCGACGCCGGGGAAGGAGCGGTAGTGCAGCTCGAAGCAGAGGTAGAGCGCCAGCTGCAGGTCGTCGTCGCCGAGCGGATCGGCAACCGCGTCGACCTGGGACGCCGCTTCCGCGGCGACGGCCGCGAACTCCGGCGCCTCGCTGGCGGGGCGCGCGAGCAGCTCCGCGACCAGCTCCGAGAGGGGGCCGGCGGTTGGCAACGTCACCAAGACGCTCGGTTTATCTCCAACATCGAACATGCCTCAACAGTTCCCCGGCAGGCGCGGGTGAAACTTGTGGTGCTTTAGGTCCGCTATCCGGACCAAAGGCACCACAACTCAGACAGGCAGCTCCTGGGCCTCGCTGAGCAGGGGGGCGAAGAGGTCGCCGCGGTCGGTGACGCGGCGGAGGACGTCGGCGTGGTCGAAGACGAGGCGGGCCGCGTCGCCGGCGTCGAGGGCCGCCTCCAGCTCCTCCCACTCGAGCGGCGTGGAGACCGTCGGCCGTTCCTTGGCGCGCAACGAGTAGACGCTGACGGTCGTCTTGTGCTGGTCGTTCTGGCTCCAGTCGATCAGGACCTTGCCGGCCCGCTTCGACTTGGTCATCCGCGAGACGACGCGGTCGGGGAACTTCGCCTCCAGCGTCTCCGCCACCTGGCGGGCGAAGGGCTTGGTCTGCTCGTAGGTGACGTCGGTGTTGAGCGGGGCGTAGAGCTGGATGCCCTTCGAGCCGGAGGTCTTCGGGAAGCTGCTGAGGCCGAGTTGCTCGAAGAGGCCACGGATCCAGAGCGCCACCTGGGCGCAGTCGAGGACGTCGGCGGGGGCGCCGGGATCGAGGTCGAAGACCAGCGCGGTTGGGCGCTCGATCTGCTTCGCCAGCGAGAGCGAGGTGTGCAGCTCGACGTCGGCAAGGTTGGCCGCCCAGACCAGGGTCGGCAGGTCCTCGACCAGGCAGTAGTCGATCTCCTCCTCGTGGCGCTCGCTCCAGACCCGCGCGGTCCGCACCCACTCCGGACGGTGCTTGGGGCAGCGCTTCTCGTAGAAGTGGCCGCCGTCGACGCCGTCGGGATAGCGCTTCATCGTCAGCGGCCGGCCGCGCAGGTGTGGCAGCAGCACCTCGCTGATCTCGGCGTACCACTCGATCAGCTGCCCCTTCGTGAACCCGGTCGCCGGGTAGAGCACCTTGTCGAGGTTGGAGAGCGAGAGCTCGCGGCCGGCGACGTCGACGCGGGTGCGTTTGCGCCCGGCCGCGACCGCGGCGCGCAGCTGCGGCTCGGCGCCCTGCAGCTCGGCCCCCGCTTCCGGCTCGGTGGCGGTGGCCGGACGCTCGAGGCTCACCTCCGTGGCCGACTTGTCCTCGCGCAGCCCCTTGAAGGAGCCGTGGCGGACCATGCCCTCCGCGGTCAGCTCGCGGAACTCGACCTCGGCGACCAGCTCCGGCTCGACGAAGTTGGCGTTGCGGGGACCACGGCGGCCGGCGAAGGGGTTCGAGTTGCGCGCCAGCGGCCGCAGCCGCTCCAGCAGCTCGTCGAGGTCGCGCTCGCTGAAGCCGGTGCCAACCTTGCCGGCGTACTGGAGCCTGCCCTCGGCGTCGAAGGCGCCGAGCAGGATCGCGCCGATGCGGTTGCGCCGGCGCCCCTCCCCCGGCACCCAACCGCCGATGACGAACTCCTGGCGGCCGACGGTCTTCACCTTCAGCCAGGCGCCGGTGCGCTTGCCGGGCGAGTAGGCGCTGTCGAGCCGCTTGACGACGATCCCCTCGAGGTGCTGCGCGGCGCTCGCCGCCAGCAGCTCCTCAGCGTGGCCGACCGAGTAGCCGGGCGTCTGCCAGCTCTCGCCCTCGAGACCGAGGCCCTCGAGCAGCTCGCGGCGGCGGGTGTACGGCTCGCCGGTGAGATCGTGGCCGTCCAGATAGAGGAGGTCGAAGAGCACGTAGGTGACGGGGTGGGACTTCATCCGCCGCCGCACCACGTTGGCGTCGGTCTGGTGGATGCGCTGCTGCAGGCGCTCGAAGCTGGGTCGCCCCTCGCCGTCGAAGGCGACCAGCTCGCCGTCGAGGACGGCGTCGCGGGCGCCGAGCTGGCGGGAGAGGCGGCGCACCTCGGGGTACTGGTCGGTGACGACGTTGACGTTGCGGGTCTGCAGCTCCAGCCGGCCGGGCCGGCAGTAGGCGATCGCCCGCACGCCGTCCCACTTCACCTCGGTCGCCCAGCCCTCGTCGCTGGCCGGCAGGGGCGCCAGCTTGGCCAGCATCGGCACGACCTGCTCGGGGAAGGGGTCGCGGCGCTCGGCCGGCGGGTCGATCCGGTGGATCATCCAGTCCTTCTCGTCCTTGCCGGCGCGGAAGAGGGCGTAACGCCCCTGCAGCCGCTCGCCGTCGAAGCGGAGGACGACTTTGCCCGCCTCCCACTTCTCCGCCTCATAGGTGCCGCGGTCCCAGATCCGCATCGTCCCGGCGCCGTACTCGCCCTTCGGGATCTCCCCCTCGAACTCGAGGTACTCGAGCGGGTGGTCCTCGGTGTGGACCGCCTTGCGGTTCTCCTCCGGGTCCATCGGGATGCCGTTCGGGATCGCCCAGGAAGCGGCGACCCCTTCGTGCTCGAGCCGCAGGTCCCAGTGCAGGCGGCGGGCGCTGTGCTCCTGGACGACGAAGCGGGGCGCCCCCTTCTTGCGGCGCCGCTGTTTCGGGGCGGGCTCGGAGGTCTTCGCGAAGTCGCGCTTGCGCTCGTACTCGCCGAGCGGCTCCTTGCCGCGCGGCTTGGGGGCGGCCACCTTCTTCCTCGCAGCCGCCGTCTTCTTCGCTTTCGGCTTGCCGGCCATCAGAATCGACACCCAGTTTGATCGCCGTCCTCGCCGACACCCACATGCCGAAGGGCAAGCGCCGCCTGCCGGAGCGCTGCGTCGAGCTCGTCGGCCAAGCGGAGGCGACCGTCCACGCCGGGGACTTCTTCGCCGCCTCGGTGCTGGAGGAGCTGCGCGGCCTCTGCCCCACCGTCCTCGCCGTCCACGGCAACGTCGACGAGCCGGGCCTGCAGCGGGCGCTGCCGGCCGAGCTGGAGTTCGAGCTCGGCGGCAGGACCGTCGCGATCATCCACGACGCCGGCCCGAAGGCGGGGCGCCTGGCGCGACTGCGCCGGCGCTTTCCGGGCGCCGACGCAGTGATATTCGGACACAGCCACCTCCCCCTGCACGAGCAGGAAGGTGGCTTTCAGATCTTCAACCCGGGCAGCCCGACCGAGCGCCGGCGGGCGCCGCGGGCCTCGATGGGCCTGCTCAGCTGCGACCGCGGGCGGTTGCTTTTCGAGCACCTTTGGCTTTAGCCGCCGGTTTTTTGGCCGGGGTTTTTTTCGCCCCGCCTTTGGCTTTCGCTTTCGTGCTGGCGGAAGGTTTCGCCGCCGACCGTTTCGCGCTGGATTTTTTAGCCGAGCCGGCTTTCGCTTTTCCGGCTTTTTTGGCGTTCGCTTTGCCGGCTTTCGCTTTGCTCGCTTTGGCGGCTTTCGCTTTGCCGGCTTTGCGACCGCCCGAGGAGGCGCGACGCTGGGCGGCCGGAATGTCTTCGCTCACGACCGCGGCGGTCAGCGACTTGATCTGACCCTCGAGGAACTTCGCCATCCGCTCCTCCTCGCGGCGGATGTCCCGCGCCAGCTTCGCCGTCTCGGTGTCGCCGACCTTGGTCGCCAGGGCCTCGATCGCCAGGTAGGTGGCGATCTCCTCGTGCTCGTTCCAGTACTCGGTCTTGGCGTTCTTGAGCATTTTCTCCTGCTCGCCGTCGCCGCGGACCATGTGCAGCGGTCCCTTAGCGAGAGCTTTTGCCTTGCCGACGACGTTCTGGGTCAGCTGACCGCCACCGCCGAGTTTCTTGATCCGGCGCTCCAAGCCTTTGGCGTGCGCTTTCGTCTCTTTGAGGTGCGCTTTGAGGCGTTTCCGGTAGGGATCGCGGGTGGTCATCCCGATGTGGGCCTCGAGCGAGAGCACCAGCTCCTGCTCCTTGCCGTACGCCTCGCTGAGGTACTGGACCAGCTTCGCGTCTCGCTCGTTCAAGTCCGCCATCTCGTTGTTGCCTCCACTTGCTTTCGCTCTTCGTGTTAGGTCGCAGTCGGTCGTACCCGTTCGGAATGCCCCGAAACGGCGTCACTCACTCTGAGCGGTTTCCAGCCACCCACCCCGGGGTACGGATTCGACGCCGGCACACGGTATGCGAATGCAAGGAACGGAGCGGTGGCGATGGCCAAGCGTTGGCTTGGGCGAGCGGCGGACCAACGGCTGTCCTCGCCGCCCTCCTCTTCGCCGGCGGTTGCGGCGACCTCAGCCGCGACGAGCTGAACCGCGGCGTCGAATCGCTCAGCGCCCTGGCGCGCAGGGGGAACTGATCGCAATCGGAGTCACCCAAACGCGGCGTCGCGGCGTCGCCGTCTTCCCGACCCGCGAGGGGTCAGGGCCGGCTCAGCGACGAGCGCGACCTCGACGCCGACACCGGCGCCCTGCTGCTGCTGCCGGAGCGGATCCTCGCCACCCAGCCACTCGACCGGAACTGGTCGGCGCGATGGTTCAGCGGGGGGAGGCGGGGTAGCCGCTCTCAGTGGACGAGTACGCCCCGCCCGAGAAGCGTCCCCCGCTCGGCTCCTACGCGGTGCTGGGGACGATCTTCAACGCCCTCTTCGCCACGGCGCTGCTGCTGGCCCGGCGCCGCGGGCGCGAGCTGCCGGAGCGGATCGGCGCCGGCGACCTGGTCACGGTCGGGGTCGCCTCGCACAAGCTCAGCCGGCTGATCGCCAAGGACAAGGTGACGAGCCCGCTGCGGGCTCCCTTCACCGAGCTGGAAGGGAGCGGCGGCCCCTCGGAGCTGGAGGAGAAGGCCCGCGGCAGCGGCGCCCGCCGGGCGATCGGGGAACTGCTGATCTGCCCGTACTGCCTCGGGCTCTGGGTCGTCGCCGCCTTCGCGATCGGGCTGATCGTGGCGCCGCGGCTGACCCGGCTGCTCGCTGCCGTCTTCTCGGCGCTGACGATCTCCGACTTCCTGCAGATCGCCTACAAAGCCGCCGAGGAGAAGGGGCTCGGCTAGAGCCGATGCCGCGGCCGCTCGAGGAAGCCGTGGTCGCGATCACCGGCGCCTCCAGCGGCATCGGCCGGGCGGCGGCGCTGCGCTTCGCCCGGCGCGGTTCGCGACTGGCGCTCTGCGCCCGCGCCGAGGCGCCGCTGCGCGAGGTCGCCGCGGAGTGCGAGGCGGCCGGCGCCGAGGTGCTCGTGCGGGCGCTCGACGTCGCCGACGAGGACGCGGTCGAGGCCTTCGCCGCGGCGACGGTAGAGCGCTTCGGCCGCCTCGACGTCTGGGTCAACAACGCCGGTGTGATCGCCTACGGCGAGTTCGGCGAGATCCCCAGCGACGTCTTCCGCGCCGTGATCGAGACCAACCTGATGGGCCAGGTCCACGGCGCCCGGGCGGCGCTGCGCCGCTTCCGCGCCCAGGACGAGGGCGTGCTGATCAACATGTCCTCGGTCTGGGGACGGGTCAGCAGCCCGCTGGTCTCCCCCTACGTGATCAGCAAGAACGCCGTCCGCTCGCTCTCCGAGTGCCTGTGCGGCGAGCTCGCCAACCGGCCCGGCATCCAGGTGACGACGATGGCCCCGCAGGCAGTCGACACGCCGATCTTCGACCACGGCGGCAACTACAGCGGCCGCCGCCTGCGCCCGATCCCGCCGATGCTCGCGGTCGAGGAGGTGGCGGCGGGGATCGAGGCCTGCGCGGAATCTCCCAAGCGCGAGGTGAACTACGGCCGGGCGGGCCGGCTGCTGGAAGTCCTCTATGCGCTGGTGCCGCCGCTGTACCGGCGGCTCGCGCACGGCGCCTTCACGAGGGGGACCCTGGCGGCGGGGTCGGCCCCCGCCGAGCCGGGCAACGTCCTCGCGCCCCACCCGCCGCACGTGGCCGAGGGCTTCTGGCGAGGGCGGCGGCGGGCCAGCCTGCGCCGGGCATTCCTCGGCGCCGCCGCGGGCGCCGTGGGCGGTCTCGCCCGGCGCTGAGCGAACCGCTCGGGTAGCTTTGAAGCGATGCAGGAGTCTCAGCTTGGCCGGTACTTGGGGAGTCGGCGTGAGCTCGCATCCGTCCTCGAGGGATGCGAGTCGCTGGCCGCTGCCGCGCCGGCTTTCCTCGCCCAGGTCGGAGAGCTGACCGGTTGCGAGGCGGCGGCCCTGTGGTCGCCGGACGATCGCGGCACGATGACTCTCACCGCCAGCTGGGGAGATCCGCCCAGCGGCGGCTGGCCCCAGCGGCTGGAGGGGCTATCGACGGCGGGGCTGCCCGACGGAGCGAACGGCGTGGTGGTCGGGCAGGCGAGCCATCCGCTGGCCTTAGCCGCGTTCACTGCCGCGGGGGAGCCCTCCGCCGACCAGGAGGCGTTGTTCGTCGCCTCCACCGACCAGCTCGCCGCCTTCGGGGCGATCCGCGTGGCAGAGGCCGAGCTGCGCGAGCAGGAAGAGCTGACGGCGGAGGCCGAGCGAGCCCGCAACCACCTCGCCGAGGTCGTCTACGGCAGCGAGGACGCGGTGATGAGCAAGGACCTGGAGGGCGTCGTCACCTCCTGGAACCCGGCCGCGGAACGGATGTACGGGTACACCGCCGAGGAGGCGATCGGGCGCCACATCTCCTTCCTGATCCCGCCCGACCACCGCGGCGAGGAGATGGAGATCCTCCGCCGCGTCTGCGGCGGCGAGCGGCTGGAGACCTACGAGACCGAGCGGCTGCGGGCCGACGGCGCCCGGATCAGCGTCTCCCTGACCGTCTCCCAGATTCGCAATCCCCTGCGCGGCGTCGTCGGCGCCTCGGTGATCGCCCGGGACGTCACCGCCGAGAAGCGGCGGCGGCGGGCGCAGGAGTTCCTCGTCGCCGCCAGCCGCCTGCTCGACACCTCGCTCGACCCGGCGCAGACCGCACGCACGATCGTCGGCACCGCGGTCCCGGAGCTGGCCGAGATCTGCGTGATCGACTTCGTCCGCGAGGACGGCTGGCTCGGCGACAGCATCGTCGCCGGGGCCAACCCGGAGATGGCGGCGCGGCTGGAGGAGATCCGCCGCCGCTCGCCGCTCGACCCGAAAGGCCAGCACCCGGTCGCGCGGGTGCTGCGCGAGGACCGGCCGATGATCTGGCGGGAGCTGAGCTCCCCGGGCGTCGTCGAGGACATTGCCCAGAACGAAGACCACCGGCAGCTGATGAGCGACGCCGGCTACAACTCCGCCGCGGTGGTGGCGCTGCGGGCCCGCGGCCGCACCCTCGGCGCCCTCTCCTTCCTGCACGCCGAGCCGGACCTCCGCTACGACGACCGCGACCTCGACTTCCTCGCCGAGCTCGGCGACCGGGCGGCGATGGCACTGGACAACGCCCGCCTCTACAGCGAGCGCGACCGGATCGCCGAGAACCTGCAGCGCGGCCTGCGGCCGGGCGGGCCGGAGCCGGTGCCGGGGCTCGACGTGGCGGTCGTCTTCGAGGCCGCCGGCGAAGGGATCGAGATCGGCGGCGACTTCTACGACGTGCTGCCGACCGAGGACGGCTGCTGGATCCTGATCGGCGACGTCGCCGGCAAGGGCAGCACCGCGGCGGGAGTCTCAGTCGCCGCCCGCCACTCGGTCGCCGGGCTGACCAGGGTGATCGCCGAGCCGGAGGAGGTGCTGGCCCGGGTCAACGACCTGCTGCTCGCCGGCACGACCCTGAACGACTTCGCCACCGCGCAGTTGCTGCGACTGCGGCGCGACGGCGCGACCTGGCGGCTGACCCTGGCCGGCGCCGGGCATCCGCCGGCGATCCACAGCGGCGCCGACGGCGTCCGCCAGCTCGGCGGCGGCGCCCTTCTCGGCGCCTACGAGGAGGCGGAGGTGAGCCGGCACGAGGTCGAGCTCGCTCCCGGCGAGACGCTCGTCCTCTGCACCGACGGCTGGCTCGAGGCCGGCCCGACCGCCACCCACGAGGATCCCGACGCCCTCGCCTCGATGGTCGAGCTGACCGCCGACGTCAGCCTCGACGAGCTGGCCGCGCGCCTGCGGGCCGACGCGGTCAGGCGGGGCGGCGACTCCCTGCGCGACGACATGGTGATCCTCGCGATCCGTCCCAGCGCCGGCGAGACCGGTGCCGCGGCGGGAGGCGAAGGGACCGCGCGGGCGGCTAGCGCCCGAGCTCGCGCTTGAGCATCAGCAGGCCGACCAGCGTCTTCGCGTCGGCGATCCCGGGCAGGGCGGAGTCGATCTCCGCCACCGGCAGCCGCACGATCTCGATCTGCTCCTCGGCGTCGGGATTGGCCTCGACCTCGGTCAGCCGGGTGGCGGCGAAGATCGTGATCTCCTCGTCGACGTAGCCGGGGCTGGAGTAGATCGTGTGCAGCTCGCTCCAGCGCTCCGCCTCGAGGCCGACCTCCTCGGCGAGCTCGCGCCGGCCGCACTCGATGGTGCTCTCGCCGTCGTCGATCTTGCCGGCCGGGATCTCCAGGAGGCGATCGTGCTCGACCGCCTCGCGCGGCTGGCGGACCAGGTAGACGAAGCGCTCGTCGTAGGCGACCACGCCGACCGAGCCGGGGTGCTCGACCACCTCGCGCTCGACCTCCGTGCCGTCGGCGCGGCGGTAGCGCTTGCGGGCGACGTCGACCATGTATCCGTCGAAGAGCTTTTCCGAGCCGAGCTGCTGCACATACGATTGGTACCGCAAAGTGGCCCGGCTGAAGCGTCTCCTCCCCTGCCTCCTGCTCGCCGGCTTGTTCGCGGCGCCGCTCGCGCATGCCGGCGGCAGCAGCGAACCGTTCTTCCCGCGGGCCGGGAACCGGGGCTACGACGTCTCCTCCTACGACGTGCGGCTGCGCTACGCGCCGGCCAGCGGTCGGGTCCGGGCGACCACGACGATCGCGGCGGCTGCTCGGCAGGGGCTGACCCGCTTCTCGCTCGACCTCTACGGCCTGCACGTCAGCCGGGTCACGGTCGACGGCGAGGCGGCCAGCTTCCACCGCGGCCGCGGCAAGCTGAAGATCGACGTGGCGCGGCGGATCCCGTCCGGAACCAGCTTCGAGGTCGTCGTCGCCTACGACGGGCGGCCGCGCCGGGTGATCGACCCGGACGGGACCAGTGAGGGCTGGAACCGGACCGACGACGGCGTCCTCGCGGTCGGCGAGCCGGTCGGCACCCCGGCCTGGATCCCCTGCAACGACTCGCTGGCGGACAAGGCGAGCTTCGCCTTCGCGATCACCGTGCCGGCGGGACTGAAGGCGGTCGCCAACGGGCGCCTGCGCGGCGTCGACCGGGACGGCGGCCTCGCCACCTTCGAGTGGGGCGCCGGCAAGCCGATGGCTCCCTACCTGGCGCTGCTCGACGTCGGCCGCGGCCGGCTGACCAGCGGCCGCGCCGCCGGCGTGCCGGCCTGGACCCTGGTCGACCCCCGCTACGCCGAGCACCAGCGGGCGCTGCTCTCGCTGCCGGAGGCGATCCGCTTCGTCAGCTCGCTGTTCGGTCCCTACCCATTCGAAGCGGCGGGCTCGGTGGTCGACTACGCCCCGCACCTCGGCTACGCCCTGGAGACCCAGACCCGGCCGATCTACGCCTTCGCCCCCGACGTGGCGACGCTTGTCCACGAGACCGCGCACCAGTGGTTCGGCGACTCGGTGGGCCTGCGGCGCTGGCCGGAAATTTGGCTCAACGAGGGCTTCGCGACCTGGACCCAGTGGTTCTACGCCGAGCGCCACGGCGGCCCGACCGTGGCCCAGACCTTCCGCCGCCTCTACGCGACCCCGGCGTCCGACCGCGGCTTCTGGGACCCGCCCTCGGGCCACCCGGGATCCCCCCGGCACCTCTTCGGCTCCTCGGTCTACGCCCGCGGCGGCATGGCCCTGCAGGCGCTGCGCGAAGCGATCGGGACCCGGGACCTGCTGGCGGCGATCCGCCTCTGGGCGACCGGGCACCGCTACTCCAGCGGCACGATCGCCGAATTCGAAGCGCTGGCGGAGGAAGTCTCGGGCGAGGACCTGGCGCCGCTGTTCAGGCGCTGGCTCTACGAGCCCGGCAAGCCGCCGGCCTGAGCACGGGGCCTGCGACCCGGGGTAGCTGCGGGGCGCCTTGCCGGATGCCGGGGCGAGGGGCGGCTCAGGTGGTCTGCTGGTCCTTGGGCTCGTCGCGCGGCTCCAGCTGCAGCTCGCGCTCGGCCCGGGGCACGCCTTCGGAGATCTCGGCGCTGCGCTCGCGCTCGGAGTTGAACTGGTGGCCGAAGAGGATCGCCAGGTTGGAGATCCAAAACCAGACCAGCAGGGCGACGAGGCCGCCAAGCGTCCCGTAGGTCTTGTCGTAAGAGCCGAAGTTGGCGACGTAGAAGGCGAAGAGCGCCGAGGCGATCGCCCAGATGACGATCGCGACCAGGCTGCCCGGGGTCACCCAGCGGAAGCCGCGCAGCTTCACGTTCGGCGAGGCGTAGTAGAGGAGCGAGACCATGGTGATGAAGATCGCCGCCATCACCGGCCACTTGGCGATGTTCCAGATCTGAACCGCGGTGTCGCCGATCCCGACCGGATCGGCGATCGCGCTGACCACCGGCCCGGTCAGGACCAGGCCCACCGCCAGCAGCGTCATCATCAGCACCAGGAGCAGCGTGATCGCCAGCTGCAGCGGCCGCAGCTTCCAGAAGGGGCGGCCCTCCGGGGTCTCGTAGATGATGTTCGAGGCGCGGATGAAGGCGCCGACGTACCCGGAGGCGGACCAGAGGGCGACCGCGAGGCCCAGCACGAAGGCGAAGCCGGCGGCGCTCTGGTTGGAGGCGAGCGATTCGATCGGCCCCTTGAAGGTTTCCGCCGCCGAGGAGGGGCCGATTTCGGTGATGATTTCGGTCAGGCTCTTGGTCGTCGAGGTGGGGTCGCCGAAGATCCCGACCAGCGAGAACATCGCGATCAGGGCCGGGAACAGCGAGAGCAGGCTGTAATAGGTGAGCGCCGCGGCCCAGTCGGTGAGGTTGTCCTCGAGGAACTCGCTGCCGGTGCGCTTCAGCGTCGCGAACCAGCCGGAGTCCGGCTCGGCGCCCTCGGGGGCGTAGTCGCGGCGGACGGGGTCGAGGTCGGCGTCTCGGTCGGTGGCCATGGACCCTCGTTACCCACTGGGCCGAGCGGCAGAACACCCAGCTCGAGATCGAGCAGCGCCCGCTTGCGCGGCAGGCCGCCGCCGTAGCCGACCAGGGCGCCGTCGGCGCCGATCACGCGGTGGCAGGGGACGACGATCGGCGTCGGGGTGCGGCCGACGGCGCTGCCGACCTCGCGGGCCTCGCCCGGCGCGCCGATCCGCCGCGCCAGCTCGCCGTAGCTGACGGTCTCGCCGTAGGGAATCGTCCGCAGCTCCGCCCAGACGCGGCGCTGAAAGGGTGTGCCGGCGAGCGCCAGTGGCAGCTCGAAGCGGCGGCGATCGCCGTCGAAGTGCTCGGCGAGCTGGCGGGCGGCCTCGACGAGCAGCTCCTCGTCGGGGTCTGAGGCGGCATCGGAGCGCGGCGATGGAGGTCCGGCGGCCGCCACCGGGCGTCCGCCGTCGCGAGGGAAGAGCACCGCGCGGAGAGCTCCGCCGCGGGCGACCAGCGTCAGCGGCCCGACGGGGCTCGCGAAGATGCGGCTCGACTCCGGTGCGGCTGAGGATTGATTCATGGCTCTGTCAGATCAAACGCCCCGGGCCGGCGGCAACGTGAGATCGCCGACGGCATCCCCTGCCGAGGAGCTTTGGCGAACTCGCGCTCGCGCCAGGCCGGGCGGCGGCTTGCTCGGGCGCGATCCCGCCGCGCGGCCGCAACTTCGTTTCATTTGGCTTGTTGAAGCCCGAAATCACGCCTAATCCCGGGCTGGGCCCGGGAGCGGGGGACCCAATCGGTTGGGGCGAGTCCACCTCAGGGTGGAGGCGCAGGCTCCTTCAGCGCTAGCCCGACAGCTAACCCCGTCGGCCCACGGAGGAGGATCCATGCCCGCAGCACCTGGCGTCCGCTGGCGCCCTCGCAATCTCATCGCAATCGCTCTGTTGACGCTGACGGCGCTCGTCGTCGCGTCGCCCCACCGCGCCGACGCCGCCACCTACGGAGGCATCTCGGCCGTCACCCCGGAACCGCCGGCCGTCCCTGGGACGCCCCCGGTCGCTGAGGCGCCCCCGACCTCGTCGCCGACGCCCGGCAGCGGCCCGGTCCACCGCGCCGCCCTCGTCAACGGCAAGGCAGTCGCGCCGCTCGACGCCCCGGCCGCCGTCCACAAGGCGATCCAGGCGGCGAACCGGATCCGCAGCAAGCCCTACGTCTGGGGCGGCGGTCACGGCCGCTGGTGGGACAGCGGCTACGACTGCTCGGGGTCGGTCAGCTACGCCCTGCACGGCGCCGGCCTGCTCGGCGTGCCGATGGTCTCCGGCTCCCTGGCCCATTGGGGCGAACCCGGTCCCGGTCGCTGGATCACGATCTACGCCAACGCCGGCCACGTCTACGCGGTGATCGCCGGCCTGCGCTGGGACACCTCCGGCAACAGCTCCGGCACCGGCCCACGCTGGCACGAGGACGCGGCCAACTCGGCCGGCTTCGTGGTCAGACATCCGCCGGGCTACTGACTGGGCGCGGGCATGGGCGGGTGCCTTGCCCGCCATGCCCGGCGGCCCGAGCCGCCCTTCTCCTCATCCCTGCCGCACTGACTTCGGTCCTCGCCCGGGTGGGAGGTCACAGCATGCTCCCCACCCGGCTGCGAAGTCACAGCGGCACCTGGCGCTCGCGGCGGTCGCCGCGCTGGCCCTCCTCCTCCCCGCCGCCGCGACGGCGGATGGACGGCCGGCGGGCGCGGCCCACTCGAAACCACCGGAGCGGGTGAAGATCCAGCGGGTCGGGCTGAGCGCGCCGGTGGGCGGTCGGTCGCAGCTGCTGGTCGCGATCCGCTACCCGATCCAGCTGGCGGGGCAGCCGCTGGAGCTCTCGGTCTCCCTGCAGCGGCCCGGCCAGGGGACCGTCTACGTCTGGGACGTCGGCGTCCGCGCCAACGCCGGCGCTCCCCGCCTGCCGGACCGGCGCCGCGCCTTCACCTTCGTGCACGCGATTCCGCTGACCCAGGAACAGACGCGCCTGGCCCGCCGCGGGGCGGCGAGGGTCGCCGTCGACGCCAGCGGCGCCCTCGACGTCAACGGCGACGGCATCGCCGACCTCGACTCGCGCGACCACGCCCGGCATCGCATTCCCTCCCTCACCGCCAGTCGCCGCCTCTGCGGCTCGGTGCCGCAGCTGCGCAGCCGGCCGGGGGAACGGGCGATCGTGCCCCTGCCCAGCTGCGGCTCGATGATCCGCTGGCAGATCGCCGGGCGACCTCGCGGCGGCGGCGCCCACATCTACAAGGGCCACCTCGTCTACCGCTCCGGGACCCACTTCCGCGGCACCGCGACGATCGAGCTCGTCGCCAAGCCGGGCAGCAGGGCGAGCGCGGTCAGAAAAGGGCCCTACAGGGGCGCCGATAGTCCGAGCCCAGCGAAGAAGTCGAAGTCGCTCTCCGTCCCGGTCCAGGTTCAGGTGCTGAGCGAACGCAGCGAAGGCGCGGTCGTGCGGGCGATGGGCGACTCGGTCACCGCCGGCTTCGGCTACTACGACGAAGGCGCGGCGATGCCCTTCAGCGAACTGCTCAACTGCCGGCCCGGCGAAGGCGAATACGACGACTCCTGCTCCTCCAACTCGACGGTCCGCACCAACAAGCAGGGGACGAAGCTCGAATACGCCCCCGACTACGGCCTATCCAACAACGTCTCCTGGGCGGCCCAGTGGGCGAACGAGCACAGCGTCAAGAACTACGCCAACCTCGCCGTCTCGGGCTCGGAACCGAAGGACTGGGCGCCGGGCGGTCAGCTCTACGCGACGACGAAACGGATCGAGTCCGAACTCCCGGACTACATCCTGATGACGGTCGGCGCCAACCCGCTGCTCTCCGACGTCCTCTTCGGCGCCGACAACATGGGCTGCGCGATCTGGTCGGAGATCGTCGGTGGCTTCAGCGAATGCGTGGAACGGGCCTTCGCCGAAGTTGGGCTGCGCGCGAACCTCGTCAACCTCTACCGCGAGCTCGTCACCAAGACCAACGCGGTCGTCTACCTGATGCAGTACCCGCTGACGGTGCCCTCGACGGCGCTCGCCTACAGCTCGACCCAGATCGCCGAGATGGGCGTCCTGCTCAACCGCGAAATCGCCGCGGCAGCGGCGGAAGTGAACAAGGCGCGCCTGCGGCCGGTCGCTCCGCCCCACTTCAACGTCGGTATCGACGTCTCCCCGGTCTACCCGTCGAGGTACACCTGCTCCTACCTCGAATACATGGTCGACGGGCCGAGCGTGCAGTCCGACCCGACCCAGGACGAGCTCGAGGTCGACCACGCCCTCTCCTTCTGCGAAGGCCCGTCCGGCGGCGGTTCGCCGTGGGTGATCAGCGGCGACACGGGGATTCACCCCAGCGCGACCGGCTACGCGCAGATGGCCGCCGAAGTACCGGCGCCCTAGTTGCGGCCGGGTCCCTAGAGGCCCGGCAACAGCAGTTGCTTGGGGATGTCGCCGAGCAGCCGCTTCGGCAGAGGCTGCGGGACGGTCGGCAGCGGGCCCCAGCTGCGGGCGAGGACGGTCTTGAAGTCGGCGCCGGTGAGGGCTACGTCCGGGGCGCCGGGGAAGGAGGCGGTGAGGGTGCCGGTCCAGAGCTTGCGGCCGTCGGGCCCGTGCCGCAGGTCGGCGCTGCCGCCGAAGGGGGCCGGCGGGCTGACGCTGGCGAAGCTCAGCGCCGGGTCGGAGGCAAGCCGCTTCTCCGAGCCTTCGGCGTGGGCGACATGCAGGACGGCGAGCCGCCCGACCGTGTGCTGCTCGACCGCGAAGAACTCGGCGTGGTCGCGGCCGACCCGGGTCGCTTCGAAGAAGACGCCGCCGAGCGGCTGCTTCCATTCGGCCAGCACCCGGGTCGTCTTCGCCTCTGGCCCGCCGGAGCCGAAGATCGATTTGATCAGCGCGGCCCTCGATTTCCTGCCGTGCGAGGAGATTCCACCCGAACAGTGGCGCAGCAGGCCGAAGTCGATCAGCCTGCCCTTGGCGCGGTGTGCCTCGACCGTCGTGTAGTCGTCCTCGCCGCGAAACCGGATCTGGCCGGCGAAGACGCCGTGCAGGCCGCGGACCACGGAGTTGCAGCGCGGGTGGTTCCCCTTCGGCGTCGGTTGCGCCGGCCGGAAGTGAACGTCGATGCGGCCGAGCCCGGGGTAGACCGCCTGGATCGAGTTCCTCGTCACCTTGCCGTGGACCAGGTACGTGGTCCCGACCGGGCGCTTCGGCCGGTGTACGGCGAGCGCCACGGAGGGTCCGAAGCCGGTCACCGTGACCTGGTAGCCGTCGCCGTTGCGAAGCGAGAAGGAGAGCGAGCGCGGCGGCTGCGCATGGGCCGGGGCGACGATCACCAGCACGCTGGCGAGGGAGACCGCGGCGGCGAGCCAGCCCAAGCGTAAGCGCGGTGCTCTCACTTGACCTTCGCCGCCCGCTTGTAGAGGTCGCGGACGGCGTCGCCGAAGTAGGCGCCGTAGTCGGTCGCGGAGTCCTCGCCGTAGCCATAGTCGGTGACGCTGTTGATCGTGTTGCCGTTGATCAGCCAGCCGCCGCCGGAGGCGCCGCCGCTGACCGGGCATTCGACCGCGAGGTTGAGCGGCCCCGTCCAGAGGAAGGACCCGAAGTCGTGGCCGAGGTAGGGCGTGGCCGCGCAGAGCCGCTGGCTGGAGCCGTTGTAGGGCGGCGCCGCCGGATAGCCATGGACGTCGAAGCTTTGCTGCGGCGGCAACCCCCAGGCGATGCCGGCGGCGCCGACCGCGTCGGCCAGCAGTTCGCCGCGTTCGTTGCGGCCGACGACGGCGGCGCCGACGTCGCCGTTCTCGCTGCCTTCCCGCTGCCAGATCCGGGTCGTCCCCAGCCACTTCGCCGGGAAGACGCCAAAGGGACGCACGCCGTCGTGATACCCGGGGATGAAGACCCACTTGCCGGCCAGCCAGCGACCATGACCCTCGTAGACGCAGTGCCCGGCGGTGATGACGAGGCTGCGATTGCCGGCGCTGACCGAGGTGCCCGAGCAGCGAGCGACGCCTTCGCCCCCGGCAAGGGCGACGAAGATCGCCCCGCTGATCCGGTTCGCGGGAGCTTCCGGTTCGGCAACCGGGTCGAAGGCCGAGCTGACGGTGGCGCTGGCGGGATCGAGCGGAGGGACGCCACCGGCGGCGGTGGTGCTGGGGGTGAAGCGCGGAGAGTCGCCGGTTGGCCGCGCTGGCGTGACCTCGAGTGGCCGGGCTCCGCTAAGTCGCGCCGGCGTCCAGAATGCGGCAGCGTTGCTCGGGTCGACCGTCGTCGACGAGGTGGTCGGGAGGGCCGGGCCGCCGGCGGGATCGTCGATCGATCCGGCGCTGCGGGGGGTCGGTGCAGCAGTGCGCGGGATCGGGTCGGCGGGACCCGGCGTCGCAGCAATCGACGGCATCGGCACGGCCGCAACCGCGGTCGCGATCAGCGCACCAGCCAGCACCCCCGCTCTGACCGTTCGACGCACGTTCACCCGTGGAGTCTTTCACGCCGTGTCGGGCGCTGAAATGCTGCCCGGATGGCAATTGCCGTCGCCACCTTCCTGATCGCGATCGCGATCATCGCCGCCGAGAAGATGCATCGCACCAACGTGGCGCTGCTCGGCGCGGCGATCGTCGTCCTCTTCGTCGGCGACTTCTCCCAGGAGCAGGCGATCGAGTCGATCGACTTCAACACGATCGGGCTGCTGGTCGGGATGATGATCCTCGTCTACCTGACCCAGCAGACCGGGGTCTACGACTACCTGGCAATCCGTGCCGGCCAGCTCTCCGGCGGCCGCTCCTTCGCCTTGACGATGGCGATGGCGGGGACGACGGCGCTGCTCTCCGCCTTCCTCGACAACCTGACCACGATCCTGCTGGTCGGGCCGATCACCTTCCTGCTCGCCGACGCGCTGGAGATCGAGGCGGTGCCGCTGCTGATCATCGAGGTGATCGCCTCCAACCTCGGCGGCACCGCGACCCTGATCGGCGACCCCCCGAACCTGATCATCGCCGGCGCGACCGGGCTCAGCTTCAACGACTTCATCCTCAACCTGGCGCCGATCGTCATCGTCGCCTTCGCCGTCGTCATCCCCCTCCTCTACCTCGTCTACCGCGACCGGCTGCGGATCGCCGAGAGCGCCCGCGACGCGGTGATGAAGCTCGACGCGGTCGGCTCGATTCGCGACCCGGCCGAGCTGCGCCGCACCGGCACGGTCCTGGTCCTGACGATCCTCGCCTTCTTCTTCCACCAGGCCCTGCACGTCGAGCCGGCGACGGTGGCGCTGACCGGGGCCGCGGTCGCCCTGCTGGTCACCCGCATCGACGTCGAGCAGGCCCTCGACGGGGTCGAGTGGACGACCCTCTTCTTCTTCGTCGCCCTCTTCGTGATGGTCGGCGCCCTCGAGGCGACGGGAGCGATCGACCACGTCGCCGAGGCGGTCAAGGACGTGACCGGCGGCGACCGCACCGCCGAGCTCTTCGGCATCACTTGGGTCTCGGCCTTCGGCTCGGCCCTCGTCGACAACATCCCCTTCACCACGGCGATGGTTCCCGTGGTCCAGGACCTCCAGCACTCCGCCGGCGCGACTGGCGACGACGCCTACTGGTGGGCCCTCGCCCTCGGCGCCTGCTTCGGCGGCAACGCCACCCTGATCGCCGCCGCCGCCAACGTCGCCGCGGCCGGCATAGCCGAAAAAGCCAACACCCCGATCGGCTTCGTCACCTTCCTCAAGGTCGGCATCCCCGCCACCCTGATCTCCCTCGCCCTGGCGAGCGCCTACATCGGCCTGCGCTACGTAGCGCTCTGACCCGAACCCATCGAGAGCGGTCAGAGCTGTGTCGCGACCACGCCGAACACGCCGGCGAGAAAGGCAGCGGCGAACCCAGCGAATACCCGGATCAGCAGCCTGTGAAGGCCGTCGAATCCTTCTTTCATCTCACGCCGGACGGCGATGAATTCTTCCTGATTCTTTTCGAAGCGCTCATCGATTTTTTCGAACCGTCGATCGATCTGGTCGAAGCGCCTGTCGACCTGCTCGAAGCGCCGGTCGATCTGCTCGAACCGTTCGTCGACTTGCTCGAAGCGCCGGTCCACATGTTCGAAGCCACGATCGACCTTGACGTTCAGGTCGTCGAGGCGGTCGTCGTTCCAGCTCTGCGGCATGGCCTCCATGATGACAGATCCTTGCAGACAAGACGTTACGTGTGATGCGCGGAACTGGAGAATTTCTGTGCCATGTCGATTTCGCTTCTCCCCGTTCGTCGTTGGGTAGAAAGCAACTTCAAACGATTAAGGAGGGCATCGTGGGGAAGATCGTCGTGACTGAGTTCGTCTCGCTGGACGGAGTGATGGAGGACCCGGGTGGGTCGGAGGGCACGCGGCACGGCGCCTGGACCTTCGAGTTCGATCGCGGCGAGGACGGCGACAAGTTCAAGCTCGACGAGCTGGTCGAGGCGGAGGCGCAGCTGCTCGGGCGGGTGACCTACGAAGGCTTCGCGGAGGCCTGGCCGAAGATGGAAGACGACGCTGGTTTCGCCAAGAAGATGAACTCGATGCCGAAGTACGTTGTCTCGACCACCCTCACCGACCCGGAGTGGACCAACTCGACCGTCCTCCCCGACCTTGACGCCGTCGCGAAGATCCGCGACGAGGTCGACGGGGTGATTCTCGTCGCCGGCAGCTGCCAGCTCGTCCAGGGGCTGATCGAGCGCGACCTCGTCGACGAGCTGCGGCTGATGGTCTTCCCGGTCGTGCTCGGCGAGGGCAAGCGGGTGTTCGGGCCGGTCGGCGAGAAGAAGACGCTGAAGCTGGCGGAGTCGCGGACGGTCGGCGAGGGGATCGGGGTCCAGACCTACGTGCGCGCCGACTGAGAGCCACCGCCCGGCGCGGGCTCGCCCTTGCCGACGGCCTCCTCGAGCGAGGCCCAGGGTGACTCGCGCAGGCGCCGCTCCAGGCCCCGGTTGAGGCGCCGGGGCCAGAGCGGCCCGCCATAGACGAAGCCACTGTAGGCCTGCAGGAGGGTGGCGCCGGCGAGGATCCGCTCCCAGGCGTCGTCGGCATCGGCGATGCCGCCGGCGGCGACCAGGGCGATCCGGCCGCCGACGCGGGCGTGGAGGAGGCGGAGGACGGCGAGGGCGCGTGGCCGCAGCGGCTCACCGGAGACGCCGCCGCCGTGGGACAGCCCCTCGGTGGCGCCGGCGGGCAGCAGGCCGTGGTCGATGGTGGTGTTGGTGGCGACGATGCCGGCCAGGTCGCGGTCGAGCGCGAGGTCGGCGATCCGCTCGATCTCGGCGTCGTCGAGATCGGGGGCGAGCTTGACCAGCAGCGGCAGAGCGCCGCAGCCGACCGCGGCGAGCTCCTCCCGGACGCCGTCGATCAGATCCGCCAGCCGCTCGACCGCCTGCATCTCCCGCAGCCCCGGCGTGTTCGGCGAGCTGACGTTGAGGACGAGGTAGTCGGCGTGGGGTGCCAGCAGGCGGACCGAGTGGCGATAGTCGGCGACAGCGTCGTCGAGCTCGGCTGCCTTCGACTTGCCGACGTTGATGCCGACCACACCGCGGTGATCACCGGCGAGGCGGGGAGCGACCGCCGCCGCCCCGTCGTTGGGGAAACCCATCGCGTTGAGCAGCGCCCTCTGGGCCGGGAAGCGGGTCACGCGGGGGCGCGGGTTGCCGGGCTGGGCCCGGGCGGTGACGGTGCCGACCTCGACGGCGCCGAAGGCAAGGGCCAAGAGCGGCTCGAACCAGGTCGCGTTCTTGTCGACGCCAGCGGCGACGCCGAGCGGGCTGGCGAACCCGAGGCCGAGGGCGCGGACTCGAAGCGCCTGGCCGCGAGGGGCGAGGAGCCGTCGCAGCAACCAGAGCGCGCCCGGCACGGCGGCGATCAGGCGAAGCGAAGCGGCGGCGATCGAGTGGGCCCGCTCCGGGTCGACGTGCCGAAGCACCAGGCGGAAGAAGGCGCGGTAGATCAAGGCGGGCCCACATTAACCGGCGTCACGTAGGCTCTTCCGCATCGCACCGACCGCTCGACAGGGAATCCAGCGGTGGCGAAGGGCGCTGGCAGGCGCGTTCGCGCTCTGTCTCTTCCTCCTCGCCGCGGCGCCGGTCCTCGCCACCACGGCGCAGGCGGCCGAAGTCCCCTGGGGCGGCAGCGGCTGCACGGAGCTGGCGTCCGGTGCGGAGCGCACCAGCGCCACCTGCGGCGCGACCCTGCAGAACGGAAGGGCCGTCGCCCCGCCCGGAGCGCCGCCAATCGTGCGAGAGGTCATCGCCGCCGCCAACCAGATCAACGGGCGCCCCTATATATGGGGCGGCGGGCACCTCAGCTTCTTCAGCCGCGGCTACGACTGCTCGGGAGCGGTCGGCTACGCCCTGCACGGCGCCGATCTGCTCTCGACGACGATGGTCTCCGGTCAGCTCGCCTACTGGGGCGCCGGCGGCGTCGGTCGCTGGATCACGGTCTACGCGAACGCCCACCACGTCTACATGGAGGTCGCCGGCCTGCGCTACGACACCCGCGACGACCCGCCGGGCGTCAGCGGCCCCCGCTGGCACACCGTGCACGTCGACCCGCGAAAGTTCACAGCGCGGCACCCAGCTGGCCTCTAGCGCCAAATCGACGCTGACTTGACACAGCGGACATGCCGTTTACGGTGTCCCCGTGTTTAATCAAGAGAACTTTATCCAGAACATGCTGGCTTCCGAACGGCGGGCCGTCGAGCCGCTGCTGAAGGCGAGCGCCGAGTCCCTGGAGCTCGACGACGAGCAGCTCGCCGAGCTGGACGCCTTCCTGACCGAAGCCTGGGTGGCGGGCGCGCTCGCCGGCCACGCCAACATGACTTCCAAGGTCCTCGACAACCCGCTGGAGCTCGGTGACCTGGAAGCCCGCCTCAAGCCCCTGGTCGAGGAATCCGCCGACATCCTCAACCTGACCGTCTCGGAAACCCTGCGGATGTGGGACTACCTCTCCCAAGCCATGGTCGCCGGCGTCAAATCGAGCGAAACCGAGCTGACCGCGATGCTGATCGAACAGCAGCACGACATCCCGAAGGAAGCGATGACCTGGCTGGAAGAGCGGCAGGACGAGAGCAGCTGACGACCTTCAGCCCCGCGCCCGACAGGACCGGGTCAGCACCGAGCTGAGCGTCGGGCCGCCGGTGAAGAGAAAGCTGGCGCGGAGTAGAGGGAAGACGGCGCCGGGAAAGCCGGGCGCCGCCGGGCAGCCGGCGGAGACGAAGCTGCGGCGCTGGCCGCGGTAGCCGAAGCGCCGATTCAGCTTCAGCTCGATCCCGGTCACGAATCCCCAGTCGGAGGTGACCTGCGGCAGCGAGGCGGTGAGGACGGTGCCGTAGGTGCCGCGGGCGTCGGCGATCTCAAAGGGCAGCGTGTAGGAGGTCGGGACCGGATCGGTCCCGTAGACGTGGGCGAGGATCACCGGCCGCCCTCCCTCCCGACCGGCGAAGGCGAGCACCTTGCCGCGCGAGGGGAATGGTGCCTGCTGCGGCAGCGCGACGTTGGCGGTGAAGATGCCTTCGCCGACCAGCGAGCGCCGGCACGCTTCCAGGGCGCCGCGGTTGGTGGACGGTTCGATCTGCTCGAGCCGGCAGATCGGCAACCCGACCGCACTGAGGTGCCCGCTGCGGTTGATCGCCAGCTCGATCCGCCGCAGCTGCGGCGGCGCCTTGCCGTCGCTGGTCGAGATCCGACCGCCGATCGAGACCGAGATCGGCGCGGCGCCCTGGCGCGGCAGCGAGCGCGGTGCGAAGCCGCTGGAGAAGGCGACGCGGAGGTGGCCCTTCTGGACCGTCTCGGCGTGGGAGGAGGCGACGAGAGTCGCGAGCAGGAGGGCGGCGGTGGCGATGGCGGCGAGGTGGGCAAGGCGAAGGCGCCGGGGTCCGGGCGCTTTGAGACCCAAGCCCACCCCGCGCCGCGCGGGCGCGACGCCGTGACGACCGGTGCGTGGGCTCATCGTCGCCGCCCCCTCGGGACTCCGTGGCCGGCGGTGCCCCCTGCCTTGGCGTCGCCGAAGACGACCACCCGCTTCGCCCCGACCGGCGTGCCGCCGTCGAAGGGCGCCAGGCCAAGGGTGACGGGAACCGAGAGGCGGTGGCGCTCGGAGCGGGCGAGAGCTCGGGCGCCGGCGGCGTTGAGACGGAGGCGCAGGGCGACGACCCCGGCCTCGATCGGCAGCGCGCTCGCCGGCTGCAGGCGCGGCGAGGTGGCGGACAGCTCGCCGGCGGCCGGCACGTCGACCCGCAGCATCGCCGTCTCCCCGCGCACGCTCACCCGCCGCACTCGCAAAGGACCGGGCGACCCCGGGCCGAAGGCGGCGGCGACCACCCCGTCAGCGCCAAGCGTGACCGTGCAGCGCAGGCCGTCGCTGACGTCGCATCCGCCCCAGCCGAGGAAGGTCGAGCCGCCAGCTGGGTGGGCCTCCAGCGTCACCGTCGTCCCGTCGGCGTAGAGGCCGGAGCAGGTGGCGCCGCAGTTGATCCCGCCAGGGGCACTGGTGACGATGCCGTGGGCGCCGCCGAGACCGCCGGCGGCGATCGAGAGAAGCCGCGGCGGCGGCGCGACTGGCACGGGTGGGGGCGGCGCGATGCCCGGGACGAAGGTCGCGGCGACGGCGCGGGGGCTTCCCACCGTCAGCGTGCAGAGGCCCGGAGCCGGTTCGGCGTCGCAGCCGCTCCAGCCGGCGAAGGCGCTGCCGGCGAGCGCGGTGGCGGTCAAGGTCACCTGCGAGCCTTCATCGAAGCCGGCGGCGCAGGCGGCACCGCAGGCGATCCCGGCCGGCGAGCTGACCACCACGCCCTGGCCGGTGCCGCCGGCCGTGATGCTCAGCGGCTGCTGCGGGATCGACTCGAACTCGGCGCCAATCGCCATGTCGGCATTGAGCGAGAGCGCACAGCGTCCTTCCGCGAGAACCTGGGGGCAGCTGCTCCAGCCGGCGAAACGACTGTGCGGCTCCGGCTCGGCCCTCAGCACCACGGTCCGTTCGAGCGGGAATTCGCCTTCGCAGGCGCTGCCGCAGCGCAGTCCCGCAGGGTCGCTGCTGAAGACGGTCCCGGCGCCGGCTCCGCTCTTGGTGGCGGTGAGGATCCGGGTCGCGACGCTCGCCGAAGGGCCGAAGACCTGCACCTCGGAGTTGGGGTGGATCGTGTTGTCGTCGTAGTAGTTGCCGCTGGTCAGAAAGACCGCGCCGCTGCCGCTGATCGCGATCGAGGACGGTTCAGCGTCAACGAGTTCGGACGGGTGGCCGCTGGCAACGCCGGTCGGGACCGGCCCCCGGTAGTGACCGAGGGAGCTGAACTCGTCGACCACCGCTTCGGGCTTTTCGAAACCGGGCTGGAGGTTGTCGACGACGTATACGTGCCCATCGCGTGAGTCGACCGCGATGTCGGTGTCGGCGAGATGGTTGAACCCCGCCACCGGCGTCCCACCGCCGTCGATCGTCTGCACCGGGGTGGTGAGGCTGGCTTCGGGATCGAACGCCTTGACGGTCCCGTCGGCGGCGTCGGCGACGTAGATGCGGCCAGCGGTGCTCGGGAATCCGGGGGCGCCGGGGAAACCTGAGACTGCGACGCCGTATCCGTCTCCAATCGCACCGAGGCCGATCCGCCGCAGCGGCAGTGAGCCCGCGGTTGGCGTCGCTTCGTACTCGGCGACCGAGGTGCGATCGTCGACGAGGACGTGGTCATTGGCCGGGTCGGCGGCGACTCCGGTCGGGTGACTGGAGTCGATCACCGCGGCGGGTCCGAAGGTGGTCGAGTTCGGCGGACTCGGCGTGAACCTGACCACGTTGGTATGCCAGTTGTTGACGTAGAGGTTGCCGGCCGAATCAAGCGCAAGGTCGCAGGGGCCGCCGAAGGGTTTGCCGCTTGGCGCCAGCGGCGGTTCCGGCACGTCGACCTTGGCGAGATAGTCGTAGGTGCCGCTCGGCCCCGGGGCGAAGATGTAGACCGCGTGCTGGTAGTAGTTGGAGACGAAGACGCGGCCGGTGGCGCTGACCGCGACCCCGCAGGCGTCCTTCAGTGGTTCCGCTTTCGGCAGGGCAACGGCAATCGTCCCTTGCCGGATGTGGCTGGCCGGTTCGGCGGCGGCGGCGGCCGTGGGCCGCACTGGGACAGGGCCGGCGGTCGAGGCGACTGCCAGCGCGATCAGCACAGCCATCGTCACCGCCAGCCATTTCCGCCGCGCGCTTCCCCCGCGTTGCCACCCCCTCATCGCCGCCCTCGCTTCCCGCAGTCGGCCCGCACCAGCGGCCGGGACACCGCCCCCAGGTTGTTCTGACCGACGAAGCGGGCCAGCGCTCGCTGGGGGGAGCGACAGACGTTCTCGGCGCTGACCAGGAGGCTGCGCTTGCCGCCCCGCAGGCTGAGCACGAACTTGATGACCGGCGCGTCGGGGACGAGGTCGAAGGTGGTGCGGATGCCGGCCTTGAAGGAGTCGATGCGGCCGACGACGTCGATCGCGATGCCGTTGCCGCGCAGGGCGACGACCAGGTCGGGAAGCCGGTTCTGCGAGGAGCGCAGGTAGACCTTGCCGCGCAGCGGCTGGGAGAGCAGCGGCGTGATTGCCGTCGCCTGTCCATACACCGACCCCGACGGACAATTGTCGGCGGCGAACTGGCGCTGGCCGCAGACGGTGTCGATGTGATCCTGGGCGAGGAACAGGGAAGGCGGCAGGGTCACCGCGGCGCGACCGATGTTGGCGTCGCCGGGATGTGGCCGCAGGCTGGCCCGCAGCGACGGGAAGCCGCCGCGCCTGACCTTGCCCCGCAGCCGCAGCGAGAGGCGCGGCCGGAACTTCAGCGCCGAGCAGTTGGAGACCTGGAAGCGGCTGTCCACATTGGCGGTCGCGCCGCCGTCACCGGTCATCGTCGAGGTCAGCGTCTTCTGCTCGCAGCTGGTCGGGTTGAGGGTGCCTTCGCGGCGGTCGATGTAGACGCGGACGTCGCGCAGGTGGATCGGGACCCCCTGGAGGATGTGCGGGATCGGGTCCGAGCCGGCTGAGTCGATCGAGACCTGCGCGGTGCGCGGGTCGACCCGGATCGCCGAGCGGACGGTGACGACGCCGAGGTCGAACGGCCCGACCGTCGCCGAGTCGATCGCCACCACCGAGAAGGCAGAGCCGTGGTACGGGCCGGCGAGGTAGAGGGCCCCGGGCGCGTAGGCGAGGACCTGGCTGGCGCCATAGCCGCTGACCGTGCGGCCGATCCGGCTGGCCGCCGGACAGGAGGGGTGCTGTTCCTCCTCGCGGCCGGTCTTCCGCTTGGCTGCCTCGATCGCCGCGTCCGGGCAGTAGGGGATCCCGGCGATCTTGCCGGTCAGCCCCGGGGGCAGGGTCGCCGAGTACGAAGTGAACTCCTGCTCGGAGTCGGCCCGGGTGAGGTGCAGGTACAACGGCGTGTAGGAGCCGGCGTTGCCGTTCAGGGTGCCGCCGACGGCACCGGGCGCGAAGGGCGACGTCGCGCCGCTCGGACAGGCTTCGCCGGCGCCGATCCCCTTGGCGATCTGGAACTGCGGGCTGGACACGGCCGTCGCGGCCGGATCGTTCCAGGGCGTCAGTGCGACCCGGGTCGCAAAGCTGCCGCAGGCGGAGGGCGTGACCAGGGGCGCCCGCTGCCCTTCGCGAAAGTGCAGCTTCAGGTTCGAGTAAGGCAGCTGCGGCAGCTCGTCGAAGGTCGCGGTCAGCCGACCGCTGACCGGATCGGGGGTGAGCTTGCCGGCGACGCGGACGAGCACGCCGCGCGCCGGGTTGCGAGCGATCAGATAGACGGCGAGCAGTGAGTCGAATGGGTTCTCGGCGCCCGGCGAAGAGGTGGCGCGATCATCGGGCTGAGCGAGGTAGATCGCGCCTTTGACCAGATCTTCGAACAGCGGGCTCTGCACGGTGAACGTGCCGATCTTCGAGTCTTCGGGGCAACCGACGGCGGGTGGCGAGGCGGCGGTCTCGGTCGCGTACTGCCGCGGCGTGCAGGAGCCGAGTCCGGCGGCGAGGGAGGGGTTGACGGTGACCCCTTCGGGTAGGGCTACGACGGCGGTGCGAGCCTGGGACGGCACCCTTCGCGCGGGATCCGTCAGCGCTTCTTCCTTGGGACTCAGGGTGAAGTCGAAGCCACTCGGCGACGACGCGCGCGGGTTGGTGGGCTGAGCGGTGACGACGGGTTCGAAGTTCAGTTCCGGACAGCCGGTCAGGCCTGCCGGGGTGCCGCTCGCGTCCCGGCTGAACGCCGTGCCGGCAGCCGGGAACGGCTGCTGCCAGGAGCTCGCGGCTGCCTTGAAGGCAAGCGGCCCGGTGCAGGAGGCGGGCAAGGTCAGGTAGGCGAACGGCACATGGCTGCGAGCACCCTGTTCGACCGGGCATTTGGCCCAGGGGAACCCCGGTTCGAGCTCGTTCAGGCAGTCGCCCCGCTGGCCGTTGTGGCTCACTCCCCAGGGAGTCCCCCAGATCGTGATCGTCATCCCGTAGACGTCGACCTGCTGGGAGAGATTGCGGAGTTCGAGCGTGGTCCCGTATTCGCCGTTCAGGTCACGGATGTGCGGCGTGAAGGCGACCGGGATCCCGAACGGACTGAAGCCGATCTGCGAGGGGAACCCCGGCGGCGGCACCAGGTTGAAGAGCCCATAGGTGCGGCTGTGGTTTTCGTTCGCGATCCCTTCCGCGCTCGAGCGCAGGGTGACGATGCCGATCTGGCTGAGCGGCGGGCAGCTCTCGCCCGAGCGGCTCGCTTCGAAGGGCGAGTTCCTCGGCATGTGGAACTGCTCTTGCGTGCACTTGTCGACGGCGCCGGGGTTTTCGATCAGCCCCGGCGGCAGCTCAAGCTGGACGTCGCGAGCGTCGCCGTCGGTGGCCGGCACCCCGGGCTGGCTCGCCCGTTCACCGGCTTGGTTGAACTCGACCGTGGTGACGATCGAGAAGGGGTGCGAGCCCGCCTGGGTCTCGGGGACGCCTTCGCCGTTGATCGCGACGTCAAAGCCGGCGGCGCCGGGCAGGAAGCCGAACCCATGAGAGGTGGAAAAGCCCGCTTCGCCGCCGAAGCTGGGCCCATCGGCGTTCTCGGCGCGGATGCGGAAACGGTAGGCCGTGTCCGGGGCGAGCCCCCCGATCGCCGTCGTGACCGGCCGTTCGCCGCTGCCGGCGCTGAGGGGCGCGGTCGGCGTCGCCGCCGCGTGCGCGAAACCGTTCGGCTGCTCGGCTTCGAAGCTCGCCTGGCTGACGTATTCGAACCGGTAGGCGGTGGCGAGCCCGCCCGGGTCGACCTTCCCGGTCAGGGTCGCGGAGACCCCCTGCACGTCGGTGACGCCGGCAGCGGTGATCGCCGGAGGGGCGCCGAGAGCCACCCCGGGTGCGACGAGGAGCGCAACCGCGAGCACCAGCAGGGCGGCTGGGCCCCGGCCGAACGTCATCGGCGTCCCCTCGCCGGCCCGCCGACGTGCGCGGTTCGCCTGGCGTGGGAGCTCCTGCCGCGGTGGCGACGTTTCTTCCCGACACCCCGCTTCCGCCGGTGCTTCTTGGCCTTCTTCGCCCTGGGGAAGTGCACCGGCGGATTGCCCGTGCTCGGCACCAGACTCCCGGGCGAGGGATCGTCCGGTGGCGGGGGCAATGGCTGACAGGCATCCTCTTCGCAGGGAATCGCGGTCAGCGGTTCCGGGAAACCGCCTCCTTCCCGCGCGTCGTAGAGGTCGATTGCCCCCGGGTCCGGTTTGACCAGCGAGCCGTCGGTGAGGAAGAAGACGTCGCCCCCGTCTGCGCTGGCGTCGACGAAGCTGGCCCCGCCGGGGCTGCGCCCGCTCGAGATCAGCTGCAGGCACCCTTGCGGCCTAGCGCAGCTGCCGGTCCCCCCTGCCTCCCACTCGTAGACGTCGGATGCATGGTTGGTGTCCTGAAGGACGAGCGAGTCGGGCGTTTCGAAGAAGGCACGGCGCCCGTCGGCAGAGAGGACGCGCGGCTTGTAAGCGCGGGTGGCGCCTACCCCCTTGCCGTTGGCGACGGCCCCGGGAACGCTCGCCGATCCGGTCGGCCGTTCTCCGGTCGGGTTGCAGGAGATGCACGCGAGGCCGGCTGCGGTGGCGTCATAGAGGTAGACCTCCGCGTCGGGTTCGCCGGTCGCGGCGTCGGTGTTGTCGTAAGGCGTCAGTTCGGCCTTGGAGACGAAGAGGAGCCGAGTGCCATCGGCGGAGACGCGAGCGGCGCCGGTGCTGGGTGGAAAATTCTCGCTATCGGGCGCGGCGCCGACAGGCGTGACCGCCGCGCCTTGGACGAGGAAGATCCCGGCAGCGGTAGCGAAGTAGGCCCGTGAGCCGTCAGCAGCCGTTCCAAGCATCCCCTTCACCCCGCCTGAGGGCGTCAGGTCGAGGGTCGCTTCCAGCCCGGCCACATACTCGTAGAGGTGTTCGTCGTCTTTGGTAAAGAAGGCGAGCGCCCCGTCCGGCGTCGCCGCCTGGAAGGCGCCCTGGGCTCCCAGCGAGTCGATCGGGACCGTCCGCGCCCCTTCCCGTAGGTAGAGGTTCTGCCCCTGCAGCCAGTAGACGCGACTGCCGTCGGCTGAGATCGCCCCCGATTGTGCGGCCAGCTGGGCCGGGGTGGTCCCGGTGGAGTCCCCTGGCAAGAGATTGACCAGTCGCAGGCCCGATGCAGACCACCGGTAGAGGTTGGGCTCGAGGGAATCGCAGCCGCTGCCGCTCGGCACTTCAGTCGCGTCGCCGGTCAACGCCGCGCAGGTGGAGAGCGCGACGTGCCGGAGGTCGGGCGAGGCGCCAGCGAAGGCGAGCTGGAACTCAGTCGGAGGAGGACTGAGCAACGCCACGTCCCCCTGGGTCACCATCGCCGCAAAGCTGCCGCCGGCATCGCGGAGGTAGTAGTTCGCGTACCCCGCCGGCGCCCCGGTCCCGGGCGGAGGCAGGCCGGCGATCCCCGTCAGCAACCCTCGGGCAAGATCCGGAGCGAAGAGTTGGTACGGCACGCCTTCCGGTTCTTCTCCATACGCGCCCGCGTAGGCCGGCGGCGTCACGTTCTCCGTCACCCAACCACCGCTCGTCCGCCGCGACACGTACTGGCTGCCCGTCGGCGCCCCCTGCCCTCCGCTCGCATACGAGGAAACCGAGCTGAAGGTGACGGCGCCGCCCTGCGCGGCGGCCTGCAAAACCCCGCCCCCCGCGGCACCACCTGGCCCCTGCACCTCCCCACCGTCCTTGTCGACCGGCGAGACCATCTCCCAACCGCGGCCGTCGAGCAGGGCCAGAGGTCCGCCCCCGCCCCGGGTAGTCATCCTCCGGGCCGACCCGGCGATCGTCCCTCCGACGTTCGAGGCCACCACGCGGTAGAGGTAACTCGTTTCCTGCAGTAAACCCGCCGCTTGCCGCGCCACCCCGACATCGCTCCCTTTGCCGGCGCTCCCGTCCGGAACCGGTACCCGCCCGGCCGCGAAGAAGCCATCCCTGCCGGCTCCAAGATTCGCTAGGTAGCCGGCTTCGGAGATGTACTCGAAGCGGAAGGCCGTGGCCACGCCACCCGCGTCCAGGCGGGCGTGGAGCGTCGCCGCGGTAGTCGACACGTCCTCCGCCCAGGTCTCGCGAGCTTGCGGCGCCGCGGCCCAGGCTGGCGCGACAATGCTGATGCTCAGTCCAACTAACAGTAAAAAAAAGAGCGCGCGGCGGCAAACCGCCACGCGCTCCTTTACTAGGCGTTGTTCAGTGCTGTTTTTCGTAAGCGAATTCGCTGCTGACGATCTGAGCATTGAAATTCTGCACTGCCTCATTGGTCCCAGCCGCAGCGGGCAGACCCGAAGCGGAGTTGACCAGACCGTTGATGCTGATCGGAATGAAGCCAAACAGCGTCAAGACGCAGCCGTTAGCACCCGGCGCCGCGAACGAATTGTCCACGTAGATGCCACCCAGCGCTTCCTGAATTTCCCGTTCCGGTTCGAATACGAGTTTTGGTTCTTTACCGGTGATCGGTTTGTTCGGAGCCGGCGGGCTGGTCGTGCCCGTCGTCAGGTTGAGTTTGATCGGTTCAGTGGTGGAACCGATATAGCATTTGCTGCCCAGCACCGCGTTTTCGAGGTGCACTTTGAGTGGCAGCGCCGCGAATGCCGTACCGGCGATGACCGGCGTGCCGGCGAGTTCCGCGGTCGCGTAAAGCGTCAGAGCTTCACTACCGAGGAATTCGAGCAGCCAGGTGAGGCCAGTAAGACCGATGACGCCACCTGGGACTTTCTGTTTGGCTTTGGTGAGGCCACCTTCGGAATTGAAGAGGACCGGCGACGGCGCGAAGATGTTTTCGACGCCACCAGTGAGCGTGATCGGTTTTTCGATCGGCACTTCCTTGTTGCCCATGTTGAAGTGGCCGCCGACAATGTCCGACCGCACGCAGGTTTTCGATTTCGAGTTTTCTTTGAACGGGTTCGGGCAACCGGCGAACTGTTCGTAGCCGGGGTCCGGTTTCGCCGCGTTCGCCACTGGGCTGAGTGCCGCGAAGGCCGTCAGCAGCCCAACGACGGTCAGCAGTAGACCGACATAGCGCTTTGACTTCATTTGACTCTCCCTTTGACTGGGTTCTTGTCTTGCCGGGACGGAAAGCGCACGAGATCGCGAAGGTAAATGCGTCCTTGCTGTCCCCTCATCCCCATGCTCGCCCGTCCGAAATGCCGTGCAGGAACCCTCCGAGCACGACGGGATGACCCTATCGGAATGCCTGAATACCTGTCAAGGAATTTTCCTTCAAACAGAGACAAAGCAGGCATTTGCGGCCGAGCGATCCTCCTAGGATGCCTTCCAAGGATCGGCCAAGGGAAGTCCTCCTTTGGCCGATCCGTCAAAGCGGTCCTAGCCGTCTGTACCATCGTCGCGCTGCCACCGGACACGCCTCATCAACTGAGGCAGTCTTGGCCTTGCCATTGAACAGGAAGTTCCGAGACCGCACGGAAAGGTCGCCGGGCGCACGTCCTTATCCGCGCACGCGCTTCCCAATCATTGCTTGTGCCCCGGCGCCTCTGCTGGGTTTTCCGTGCTTGCATTTGACATTCCGTACGATGTGCACGGGCCGCGCATACCTGCCCCGGTCCGCGCACCCCTACTACAACTAGCTCACAGCGAGCTGAGCAAATTGCCTGCTCACGCCTATTCCCACCAGCCGTCAGCTCTAACTTCGGCCTGGGTCTCCGCTGTCACTGTCGTGTTGCCTGTCGTGTATGTGCCTTCGAATTTGTCGGTTAGGGCACCAACACCGCAGCCTTCTGGCGTACCGTCCAGAGTGATCGAAATTCCTTTCACGTTGGGCGAGACTGTGACTTCCCGACCCGGGGGGCTGGTGCCGATCGTTTTGTAGGTGATCCCAGCAAGGGGTCCCTGCGGACCGATTGTGTAGGTGCACCCCACTTTTGTGAGTTCGATTTTTTTGCCTTCTGGGCAGACAACTTTGACGGTGCCAGCCGCCGAGAACAGGTAATCGCATCCGTTCATATCGACGGTGAGCGAGCCGCTGCCCCCAATCGTGCATCCAACTCCAGCGGCATTTTTGTCGTTGTAGTTGAGGTTGGTGACTGTCAGTTCGGACGCTGTTTTAAAAATCGTGGTGCCTTCGCCTGTGAGGTCCTGGCATGTGAAGGACACCGAGCCACCCGTGGTCAAGTCGTCGATGATGAAGACGTGGTGGTAGTTTTTCGCGCCAACTGCTTCGTTGATGTCTGTCTTCAGTCTGTATCTGCAGTTTTCCACCGAGCAGTGGAATTCAGCCGCCTGGGCGCCGGAAACACTGACGACCCCGAAGGCCACCAGGGCAAGCATCGCCCCGAACAGCACCTTGAGATTGCGAATCATTCGATTTCTCCTTTGTCGTAGCCGGGGCGTCCTCCCCGGCCCTAGCTACCTATGAAAGGAGCTAACGACACGCCCGTCCAATCCGCTGCAGACGAACAGTGTGCTTGCCTGCCGGTGCCTTGCTATTCCCCTGCACACGATAAGTAGGGAATCCGCGCCCGCGCCAATCCGCGCGGCCGCTCAAGGAACTGAGATGACCCTCAGCGCTTCTTGTGTCCCTTGCCCTTGCCGGGCTTCTTGGCCTTGCACTTGGCCTTGAGGACCGGGCGGGATTCGGCGGTCT
>JBEVJP010000012.1:0-14181 GCA_040510155.1 Solirubrobacterales bacterium
GCCTTCGTGTCGTCGGTGCCGTACTTGCGCCCGGAGATCTCCTCGGCGAGGTCGATCAGCGGCCGGAAGCCGTCGGCCTCGAAGACGGAATCTGCTCCCTGCAGGATCGCCGCCATCCGGTCGAGTCCCATGCCGGTGTCGATGTTGCGGCTCGGCAGCTCGGTCAGCGAGCCGTCCTCGTGCAGGTCGTAGCTCATGAAGACGTGGTTCCAGAACTCGAGGAAGCGGTCGGTGTCGTCGCCGGGGCGCTCGCCGTCGGCGCCGAAGTCGGGCCCGCGGTCGAGGTAGAGCTCCGAGCAGGGGCCGCAGGGCCCGGTCGGCCCGGCCTGCCAGAAGTTGTCCTCGCGGCCGAGCCGGACGATCCGCTCCTCCGGGACCCCAACCCCGCGCCAGATCGCGATCGCCTCCTCGTCGGGGCCGAGCCCGAGCTCCTCGTCGCCGCCGAAGACGGTGACCCAGATCTGCTCGGCGTCCATCCCGAATCCCTGCGTCGCCAGCTCCAGGCCCCAGGCGATCGACTCCGCCTTGAAGTAATCGCCGAAGCTCCAGTTGCCGAGCATCTCGAAGAAGGTCATGTGCCGGGCGGTGTTGCCGACCTCCTCGATGTCGGTGGTCCGGAAGCACTTCTGCACGTCGGCGAGGCGCGACGCCGGCGGCTCCTCGCGGCCGAGGAAATAGGGCTTGAACGGCTGCATGCCAGCCGTGGTCAGCAGGACCGAGGGATCGTGGACCGAGGGCACCAGCGAAGCCGAGGGCACGATCTTGTGCCCCCGCTCGGCGAAGAACGAGAGGTAGGTGTCGCGGATCTCCTGCGCCTTCATGTGAGCAAGCCTAAATATCCGCGCGGCTAGGCGACTGGCGGCGCAGCGACGATCGTGCCGTGGCCGACGACGGCCTCCCCGGCGAGCAGCACCGCCGTCTGGCCGGGGGAGGCGGCCGTGAAGGGCTCGCCGAGCTCGACCGAGAGCCGCGGGTGCCGGCCAACGCCGGCCTCGACCCGGGCCGGGAGCGCTCGCGAGTGGTAGCGCAGGCGCACCGCGTCGACCCGCTCGCCGGGACGGTGCAGGACCGCGTCGCGGACCTCGATCCGGCGCGTCGCCAGTTCGGCCCTGGTGCCGACCGTGACCGTGTTTGCGCCGGCGTCGGTGGCGATCACGTAGAGCGCCTCCTCGGCAGAGACGCCGATCCCACGCCGCTGCCCGACCGTGAAGTTGTGGTGACCGCTGTGGCGCCCGAGGGCGCGTCCGGAGCGGTCGATGACCGCCCCCTCGCGATCGCGCAGGCCGCCATGGCGGCGCAGGAAGCCGCTCTTGCCCTGGCCGGCGAGGAAGCAGAGGTCCTGGCTCTCCGCCTTGCGGGCGACCGGCAGGTCGTGGCGCGCGGCGATCTCCCGCACTTCGGCCTTGCTGAGCTCGGTGAGGGGAAAAGAGAGGCGGCCGAGCAGCTCCGGCGGCAGCGCCGCCAGCATGTAGCTCTGGTCCTTGGCGGGATCGGCTCCGGCGACCAGCAGCGGCCCCTCGGCGTCCGCCGTGATCCCGGCGTAGTGGCCGGTGACGAGGCGGTCGGCACCGAGTCGCTCGGCGAGGTCGAGCATCGCCGCGATCCGCACCTCGCCGTTGCAGAGGATGCACGGGTTGGGGGTGCTGCCGGAGGCGTAGCCGTCGATGAAGCGCTCGACCACCCGGCGGCGGAATTCCTCCTCGAGGTCGAGGGTGAAGTGCGGGATGCCGAGCGAGTGGGCGAGGCCGCGGGCGCCGAGCACGGCCTCGGGCGAGCAGCAGGCCTTGCTGCCGTCGGTCTCGGGATCGGCCCAGAGCTTGACGGTGATCGCCACCACCTCCGCCCCGCGCTCGCGCTCCAGCAGGGCCGCGACGGCGCTGTCGACGCCGCCCGACATGGCGATGGCGACGCGGTCGGGAGCGGAGGGAGAGACGACCGGCGGGAGAGATGCGGCGACGCCAGGGTCGAGCGGCAAGCTGGAAGCGGCCGCTTGCGAGAGCGCCCGGTGCAGGGCGTCGCTGGCGAGCTGGGCGGCGTGGCGCTTGGAGGGGATCAGGCCGCCCAGGGCGTCGGCCGCGTCGTCGATCGAGATCAGCGCCGCCTCCAGCGGCGGCGCGCCGTCGACCATCTCGGCCACCGCCGCCGTCGCCGCCCGGGTGGCCCCGCAACCCTCGGAGTCGAAGCTGACGTCGGCGATGCGGCCGCCCTCGACGCACAGCGAGAGCCGCGCGTAGTCCCCGCAGGCGGCCCCACCAGCAGCCCCGGTGAAGGCGCCTTCCGGCGCCGGCCCAAGCCGGGTCTCGTCCTCGAAGTAGTGCTCGAAGAGATCGCGGTCCACCCACCAAGGGTAGGCGCTGGCGTGACGTGCCGAGGTTTCAGGCGCCTGCCAGCAACGTCGCCCGTAGATCGGCCGCCACCGCCTCTGGTTCGTCCTGCAGCTGCCGCCAGGTCACGTGCCCGGTGCGCCAGCCGGCGGCCAACAGTTCGCGGTCGCGCCGCTTGTCGCTCTCGAACGCCGCCCGCCGGGCGTGCACGGCGCGCCCGTCCAGCTCTACCGCGAGCCGCTCGGCTCGCCAGAGGCAGTCGACCTCGACGAACCGCCCACCCAGCCAGAGGTCGGCGTTCTTCTCCGGCCGAGGCAGCCCGTGCGCGTCGAGCAGGTCGACGAACGCCTCCTCGAACTCGTTACGGGCCACCCCACCGGGCTCCTCCGAGCTCAGCAGCCGTCGCAGCGCCGCAGCTCCCGGCCGCCGCGGATAGCGCTCCAGGAGCAGCGGCACCGAGACCCGGCTGGACAGCTGCCGCACCTCCATCTCATTCCAGGCCCGCTCCAGCTCACGCTCCCTCACGACGCCGGCGAGATCGAAGACCGTCCGCGCCGCACAGGTCACGGGGATCTCGTCGATCACTTCGACCTCGTCGTCCCGAAGCGCGATCCGGCGCGTAACGATTCCGGGCCGCACGCGTGCCAGACCGACGATCACTTCCACGTCCCGCGGCTCAGACCGAAGCAGACCCCAGAAGCGCGCCGCCGAGCGATGGCTGAGATAGGCACCCGGCCCGCAGGCATCGGTGGTTGCCAGCCATCGCCCCATATCCGTCGGTAGACGCGGCCCCACGATGTAGACGCCTCGGTGGGCGCTGTGCAGGAGCCCACGCTCCAACCGTCCGGCGATCGCCTCCTTCGTCATGCCCAGCTCCAGGAGCTGCCTGCGCGTGACGATGCCGTGGCGCCTCTCGGCCAGCGCCCGGATCTCGCGGTCCACGAATCGGTTTCCGAGTTTTGCGCCCATAGGACGCAAAAGTCATCAAGCGACCCGGCTTCTCCCCCAGCCGGCACGCAAAAGAGGCTCCAGCCCGCCGTTACCGCCTCTGGCTTTGATCCCTTCAAGTGAAGGTGGGTGCCTGCTCCCGGCCCCAAGGGGCAAGGAGACGGTGGCTCCCGCGCCGTTTGTGTTGGGTCAAACGGTGAGACGGCTCTCGTACGGGCTCGAGCCTCGCGGCAACGGTAGCACCGGGGGCACCTCGTCCGCGAGGCCGCCGCGGGCCCTGCGAACCCGCGTTCGCGCGACCGCCCTACTCGTCCCAGTCGAGGTTGGAGAGGTGCAGCTCCGCCTCGCTCCAGCTGTCTGCTGGGACCCGCAGGGCGATGTCACCGTGGCCGAAGCGGTCGAGTGGCCAATCGGACGTCAGGACCGCGTCGATCCCCGCCTCGATCAGCGCCTGATGCCAGGCCCTGGCGGTGCGGACGTCGCCGAAATCCCGCACAACCTCCCAGGAGTCGAAGCTGGGGTCGTCGACGTGGATCGGGGTCTGGCCCGGCCCCGGTCCCGGGCGCCAACGCCTCGGTAGCCAGTCCCGCAGCGCCATCCCATCCCCCGCGTCAGTGTCCCGGCAGCTTGCGCTCGTGGATCGCGACGCCGAGCTCGCGCAGCTGCGTCGCCTCGACGGGGGCGGGCGCGCCGGTGAGCAGGTCGAAGCCCGAAGCGGTCTTGGGGAAGGCGATCACGTCACGGATGGTCTCAGCCCCGGCCAAACGCTGCACGATCCGGTCGACGCCGTAGGCGATGCCGCCGTGCGGTGGCGCCCCGTAGCGCAGCGCCTCGAGCAGGAAGCCGAAGCGCGCCTCCGCCTCCTCGGCGTCGATTCCCAGCGCCGCGAAGACAGCCTCCTGGGTCTTGGCGTCGTGGATACGGATCGAGCCGCCGCCCAGCTCCTGACCGTTCCAGACGACGTCGTAGGCCTGGGCCCGGGCCGCGCCGGGGTTCTCCGAGTCGAACTCACCGATCGGCGCGGTGAAGGGGTGGTGCAGCGAGTCCCAGCGGCGCTCGTCCTCGTTCCACTCCATCAGCGGCCAGTCGACGACCCAGAGCAGCTTGTGGTCGTCGGGATCGATCAGGTCGAAACGCTCCGCCAGGTCGATCCGCATCTGCCCCAGCACCGCGTCGGTGACCTTGCGCTGGTCGGCGACCAGCAGCAGCAGGTCACCCTCCTCGGCGCCGAGGCGGGAGTTGAGGTCGGCCAGCTCGGCGTCGCTGAGGAACTTCGCGGTCGGGGAGCGCCAGCCGTCGCCCTCGCGGAAGGCCCAGACCAGCCCCTTCGCCCCCAGCTCCTGAGCGCGGGAGATCAGGCCGTCCAGCTCCGAGCGCGGCATCTCCCGCCGGCCGGCATTGATGCCGCGGATCGAACCGCCGCCGTCGAGCACCGAGCGGAAGACCTTGAACTCGGTCTCCCGCAGGGCCTCGCCGAGGTCGACCAGCTCGAGGCCGAAGCGCAGGTCCGGTCGGTCGGTGCCGAACCGGCCCATCGCCTCCGAGTAACACATGCGCGGCATCGGCAGCTCGATCTCCGGCCCGCCGACCCGCTGGAAGACGTGCTTCAAGAGCCGTTCGTTGACGGCGATCACGTCGTCGCCGTCGACGAAGGACATCTCGATGTCGAGCTGGGTGAACTCGGCCTGACGGTCAGCCCGGGTCGACTCGTCGCGAAAGCAGCGCGCCACTTGGTAGTAGCGCTCGAAGCCGGCCATCATCAGCAGCTGCTTGAACAGCTGCGGCGACTGCGGCAGCGCGTAGAAGGAGCCTTGCTGGAGGCGACTGGGGACGAGGAAGTCGCGAGCGCCCTCCGGGGTAGAGCGGGTCAGCACCGGGGTCTCGACGTCGAGGAAGCCCTCCTCGTCGAGGAACTCGCGCATCGCCCGGGTTACCTGGTGACGCAGCGTCAGCGCCTCGCGCATCGGCGCCCGCCGCAGGTCCAGGTAGCGGTAGCGCAGGCGGGCGTCCTCGCCGACCTCGCCGGAGAAGCCCTCGACCTGGAAGGGCGGCGTCTCGGCGTCGGCGAGCAGCTCCGCCGCGGTGACGCTGAGCTCGACCTCGCCGGTCGGCAGCTCCGGGTTGACGGTCTCGGCGGAACGCTTGACGACCGTCCCGACGGCGCTGAGCACGTCCTCGGCGCGCAGCTTGTGCGCCAGCTCGAAGGCCTCGCCGGAGCTGTCGGGGTGGAAGACCAGCTGGACGATCCCGGTGCGGTCGCGCAGGTCGATGAAGATCAGGCCACCGTGGTCGCGGCGGCGGTTGACCCAGCCGGCGACCCGCACCTCGCCGTCGACCCGGTCCGGCAGCACCTGCCCACACCAGCTGTCGCGGTACCCGTTCGCGCTCAGCGGCGGCATCTCCTCCCCCGGCGCGCGGACGGCGCCCTCTGCCTTACTCACGATTCCCTCCAGTCATCTCGTCGACAAGCTTGCCGGTGTCGGCCGGCCGCTGCTCGCCGCTCTCCATGTCGCGCAGCTGGGCGCTGCCGCCGGCGTCGAGGATCAGCACCTGGCGGGCGCCGATCCGGTTCGCGTGCTTCAGCTGGCTCTTGAGGCTGCGGCCGGCGAGGTCGACCTCGACCGAGAGGCCGGCGTGGCGCAGCTCCCGGGCCACCGCGGTCGCCCGCTGCCGCTGCTCGGGGTCAGCGATCGCGACGAAGGCGTCGCGGCCGGCCGACTCGGCCTCCTCGTCGAGCGCTAGGAGGATCCGCTCGATCCCCGCCGCCCAGCCGATCGCCGGCGTCGCCGGGCCGCCAAGCTGCTCGATCAACCCGTCGTAGCGGCCGCCGCCGCCGACCTCCGACTGGGCCCCGAGCTGATCGCAGACGAAGGAGAAGATCGTGCGGGTGTAGTAGTCGAGGCCGCGGACCAGGGTCGGGTCGACGACGTAGGCGATCCCCGCCGCGTCGAGCAGGTCCCGTACCTCGGCGAAGTGCGCCGCGTCCTCGCCCTCCAGTCGCTCGACGATCGTCGGAGCGCTCGCCATCACCGCCTGGGTGGCGTCGTCATCGGAGTCGAAGGCACGCAGCGGGTTGACGTCGATCCGCTCGCGGACGTCCTCGGAAAGCTCACCCTCGTGGGCGTGCAGGTGGGCTTTCAGCTCCTCCAGATAGGCCCGCCGCGAGTCCAGCGAGCCGAGGCTGCCGAGCCGCAGCTCGACGCCGGGCACTCCCAGCTCGCCAAGCAGGTCGGAGAGGAGCATGATCACCTCGGCGTCGGCGAGCGGCGAGTCGGTGCCGATGCACTCGACGCCGAGCTGGTGGAACTGGCGGTAGCGCCCGGCCTGCGGCCGCTCGTGACGGAAGAACGGACCGGCGTAGGCGAGCTTGACCGGCTGCGCCAGCTTGTGCATGCCGTGCTCGACGTAGGCGCGGCAGATTGGCGCCGTCCCCTCGGGCCGCAGGGTCAGGCTGCGCTCGCCCTTGTCCTCGAAGCTGAACATCTCCTTGCGGACGATGTCGGTCGACTTGCCGACGCCGCGTTCGAACAGCTCGGTGTCCTCGAAGCTGGGGGTCGCGATCGGCTCGTAGCCGGCCCGCTCGAAGATCCCCCGCGCCACCGCCTCGAGGCGCGCCCGGGCATGCGCCATCTCGGGCAGCACGTCGAAGGTCCCGCGCGGTGCCTGGAACTTGCCGGCCATGGTCGCCGACCCTACTCAGCGCGCCAGCGAGGCGAGGAAGGGGTTGCTCGCCCGCTCTTTGCCGAGCGTCGTCAGTCCCATGTGGCCGGGGTGGACGACGGTCTCGTCGGAGTGGGAGTCGAGCAGCCGGCCGATCGACTCGATCAGCGTCGGCCCGTCGCCGCCGGGCAGGTCGACCCGCCCGACCGAGCCCTGGAAAAGCACGTCCCCGGAGAAGATCGCCTCCTCGCCCCGCACCGAGTAGGTGACGTGGCCGGGACTGTGGCCGGGGGTGAAGATCACGTCCAGCTCGAGCCCGGCCAGCGAGAGCGTCTCGCCGCCCGCGACGGTCTCGTCGGCGTCATAGCTCTCGTAGGGCCCGAAGCCCTCCCAGGGGACGAAGGCCATGATGTCGGCGAGGACCGGCACCTCGATCTCGGGGCAGTAGACCGGCGCCCCGGTCGCCCGCGCCACCGGCGCGACGGCGCCGACGTGGTCGAAGTGGGTGTGGGTGAGCAGAATCGCCTCGACCTCTCCCCCCATCTGCTCGGCGGCAGCGAGGATCCGCTCGGCCTCCTCGCCGGGGTCGACGATCAGCAGCCGCTCGCCCCCCTGCGGACGCAGCAGGAAGCAGTTCTCACCGATCGCGCCGACGGTGAGCATCTCGACGTCGAGCGCCATCGATTACTCCCCGCGGGCGCGGATCCGCTGCCGCTCGCGCCGCCGCCACAGGGTGATGTCGATGAAGTATCCGGCGGGGATGTAGAAGGCGAGCATGAAGGCGGCCAGCGCCAGCGAGACGCCCACCGGGCGTTTGAAGACCAGCAGCAGCGCCACGGCGAAGATCACCGCGGCGACGAGGCCGCGGGTGATCGAGCCTTTCCAGGTCGGCGGCAGGTCCTGTTTGGCGGCGGGTTTGCGGCCGGCGCGGGCTCGCGCTTTCGCCTCCTCGCGACTGCGGGGGCGGCTGGCGCGACGCTTGGTGTCGATGCTGCCGCCCTGGGTGCCGCGGCGCTTGCGCTGACGCTTCTTCTTCGTCTGGGCCATGGCGTGAATCTAGTCGGTCGCCGCCGCCAGCCGCCGCTCGATCACGTGCCGGTCGGGGTCGAAGCCGCGGATCGGCACATCGGTCGGGTAATCGACGAGGGCGCCGGCCGGCGCCAAGCCGACCAGCTCCGCTTCCAGCGGCCGGGCGCCGAGCGGCTCGGCCAGCTCCCGCACCCGCTCGACCACCCGTCCCAGCGGCACCGCCAGCGGGTCGTGGACGTTGGTCGAGACCTGGCCGCGGCCGCTGGAGAGAAGCAGCCCGATCGCCCGCACCCCGGGCAGGCCGCCGCCGGACTCGCGCAGGCCGGCCGCGACCGCCCGGGCGACCTCAAGGTCGCCGCTGTCGAGCTCGACGTTGAAGGCGGCCAGCGGCGGCCGGGCCGTGACCAGGGTGGCGCCGGCGCGACGGTGCGGCAGCTCCGGACCGAAGTCGGGTCGCAGCTCGCCGGACTCCATCCGCAGCCAGAGCTCGCTGAGGCCGCCGTTGCGGAAGTAGGCCCGCTCGGCCCGTCCCGGGTCGCGGGCCAGCTCGCCGTAGAGGAAGACGGGGATGCCGAGGCCTGCGATCTGGGTCGCGGCGGCCACGGCCTCGGCCCGGGCAGCGGCGCGGTCGGCTGGATCGAGCCAGACGACCGGGCAGACGTCGAGGGCGCCGATCGCCGGGTGGGCCCCCGTGTAGCGGCTCATATCGATCGTCTCCAGCGCCTCCTCGGCGCCGGCAACGAGCGATTCGACCAGTGGGCCGGGCGCGCCCGCGAGGGTGAAGACGGTGCGGCTGTGGTCGGCGTCGGCGTGGCGGTCGAGGACGGCGGCGGCACGGCCGAAGGCGGACTCGTGCCGCTTCAGGACACCCTGGTCGCCCCCCTCGGAGATGTTGGGAACAGCGAGCAGGGCTGGCATGCAGCCCAGGCTAGAGCAGCAGCTCGCCGCCGCTGACGATCGCGCGGCCGTCGATCTCGACGGTCGGCTTGAGGATCACGCAGTCGAGGTGGACCGGGACCTGGACGGTGCCGCCGATCGCCGCCGAGGCGCCGAAGGCCACGTGCGCCGTTCCGAGGATCTTCTCGTCCTCGAGGATGTTGCCGGTCAGGATCGCCTCCTCGTTGGTGCCGATGCCGAGCTCGGCGACGTTGGTGCCGTCCTCGCCGTGGGCGGTCAGCAGCCTCATCAGCGCCTCGCCATCGCTGCCGGTCGCCTCCTTCAGATGACCGCCCTCCACGGTCAGCGAGACCGGCGTGTCGAGCAGACCAACCCCGGCGATCGAGCCATCGACCACCAGCGTGCCCTCGGTCGTCCCCTCGACTGGAGCGATGAAGCCCTCGCCGCAAGGCAGGTTGCCGAAGGCACCGCGAGTGCCGAGTTCGCCCCCGTCGGCGATCGCCAGGCGCCCTTCCAAGCCCATCCGCAGATCGCTGCCGTGAGCGCAGGTGATCCGCGCCTCAGAGGCATCGTTCATCAGTTCCGCGACCGCCCAGCTGAGCCGCCGCGTCTCCTCCAGGTCGACGTTCATCAGCCGGGCCAGCATCTCCTCGGTGACGCCTGGCAGGCTGCCGATCCGGACACCGGCCTCGCTCGCCCGTTTCCGCGCCGCCGTGTGCGAGAGCGACTGGATCGTCGCCGCCAGCACCACGTCGGCTTTCTCCATCGCCGCGGCAACCGTGTCGGGCGGCTCGGCAGCGGCCGAGTCGCGCTCGGAGATCACCGCCAAAGTCGCCTCGGCGCCTTCCCCCTGCGCCTCGATCCGCATCAGCGCCCCGATCTCTTCGGTCACCGGGTTGCAGATCACCAGCACCTCCTCGCCCGGGGAGATGCCCATGCAGTCGCGGATCACCGTCCGCACCGCCATGTCGAGGTCAGCACTCATCGCGCCACCCTAACTAGGGAGCCTGACCGGTGCGCTCTCTTTCCCCTGCACCGACCAGCCTCAGTCGTCGTCGTGCCGGTGCCGGATCGACCACCCCTCGAACCAGACCAGGCCCACCAGCAACGAACCGAAGGCGATCAACGGCGCCAGCCATGCGTGCGGCCGCGCCAGCGCGAGCGTGATCACCGCGAAAGCGTCCACCGCCAGCAGGAAAGCAACAAAGACCGGCCGCATCGCCGCCCAACCCGTCCCACCGCCACGCCCCGTCCCGGCCGCCATCGACAGAGGATGGCAGCCCGCCACCACCGCCCGACGCCGTCGCCCAGCGAGCAGCCGACACCATCCGCCCCACCGCTACCATCCCGCGTCCCCGCCGGAGTAGCTCAGCTGGTTAGAGCAGCGGAATCATAATCCGCGTGTCGGGGGTTCGAGTCCCTCCTCCGGCATTTGGATTCCGCTCTGTAGCGCTAAATCTCGCAACGATCCGCCTGCTTTGCGCGCCTATCGGCCATGGGCGTTATTCGGTCGGTGCGCGTAGGCAGCCTCCCTGACCGCCTCGTCGGTCTCCAAAGTTGCCCCCAGGGCGCCGCCAATCGTCCCCAGGGCGCTCGAGAGCCAGGCGATGCGCACGTAGTCCCAGAGGTCGGTGTCCCGTCCGAGCGCTTCCGAGAGAAGCGATGACTCGATCAGCAGCAGGGCGCCGAGCAGGCTGGCGAGGAAGACGGAGAGGTAAAGCGCGGTGACCCCGAACACGACCGTCGCGGTGGTTGCCAAGTTGAACAACGTCACCTGCTCGCGCACGCGCGGGGCGGGCGCCCGCTCCCAGAGGCCGTGGCCGGCGATCAGCGTCACCGAGGCGGCGCCGATCGAGACGAGGCCGGCGATCGTCAGTCGCAGCGGGCCGAGGGTTGCGGCAATCTTCCAGACTTCGATCTGGATCATGACGAAGGCGACCGCCGCGACCGCCGCCAGCATCACCCGCCAAAGCCGCCCGACCAGCCGCCAGGGGTGATTGGCGCCGACCATCCCGACCAGGAGCCGCAGGTTGCCGCTGATCACCCGGGCGACGTAGGCGACGCCCCCGTCGTCGTCGACGTCACCGGCGAGCTCGGTGAGGCGGCGCTGGACACCGAGCCCTGCTCCGCCCGGCCGGGCGGAGCGTCCATCCTCGGGATCGCCGACCAACGTCCCGACCGCATCGGCGGCGGCGTCGTAGAGACGCCGGCGGCGCCTCAGCACGCCGAGTGCCGGCAGCGAGACCAGCGCCACGCCGTGGGTGCGACTGGCATGGCTAAGCAAGGTCCGGTGAGCGAGTCGCAGAGGCAGCTCGGTGATCGCCACCGCCAGGTCCCAATCGGCATCGAGCAGCAGGCGACGGGCCGCGGAGACGAGCTCGGTCAGGTGCGCGGGCGGCTCGGCCAGCGGGTCGGTGAGGACCTCTGGCTCCCACTTGACCTCGGGGTAGCGCTCGGCCAGAGCAGCGCCGAGATCGGCCGCCAGCTCATCGGCCGCCAGCTGGTCGATTGCCGGCGAGACGATCAGGCCCAGCTTCACCTCCGCCATGGCGATTCGCACGGCGGCTAGTGCCGCCGTGCTTCCAGCTCCTCGATCCGCTCCAGCAGGTCGCAGACGAGCGCCGCGCCGGCGACGTTGAGGCCGAGGTCGTGACGCAGCCGCGCCAGACGGGCGAGGCGTGCCGCGGCGTCCCAGTCGAGGGGGTCGACGGCGTCGAGCGCGATCAGCCGTCGCACCAGGTCGGGGTGCAGGCCGGAGCGGCGGGCCAGTGCCCGGGCCTCGACGAGGACGAGCGCCGTGCCGGGCGGCATCAGCGTCCCTGCCTCGGATCGAACCGCGATACCGCGGCCAGCTCCTCGAACAGCTCGCGCTCACGTTTCTCGAGCACCTTCGGAACGACGATCCTGACGCTTGCGTAGAGATCGCCTTTGCGCCCACCCGGGCCCGGCATCCCCTCGCCCCTCAGCCGCAGACGGCGGCCGCTGGAGGAGCCAGATGGGACTTTGACCTTGGCGCTGCCGTTGAGGGTGGGCACGGGAACCGTGGCCCCGAGCGCCGCCTCCCAGGGCGCGACCGGGACCTCGACCACGAGGTCGTCGCCTTCGCGCCGGAAGCGCCGATGGGGTTTGGTCCGCACCCGCAGGTAGAGGTCTCCCGCCGGGCCGCCGCTCGCCCCTTCCCCACCCTGGCCGGCGAGGCGGATTTTCTGGCCGTCGCGGACTCCCGGGGGGATCCGCACCTCGAAGTCGCGACCGTCGGCGAGCGAGATTTTCTGTTTGCCGCCACGGGCCGCCTCCTCGAGCGTGACCTCGATCGTCGCCTCCTGATCGCTGCCCCGCATCGAAAAGCCTTCGAAGCCCGGGGAGGCTCCGCGCCGGCCGCCGAAGAAGCTCTCGAAGAAATCGCTGAAGCCGGCGCCGTCGCCGAATCCCTGGCCGTTGCCGCCGCCGAACCCGGACGAGGCGCCGCCGAAGCCGGAGGCACCGCCGCCGAAGCCGGAGGCGCCGCTGACGTCCTCCCCGGCTTTCCAGTTCGCCCCGAGACGGTCGTATTTCTCTCGTTTCTCGGGGTCGCGCAGAACCTCGTAGGCCTCCGAGACCTCTTTGAAGCGGTCCTCGGCGCCGGGATCTTTGTTGACGTCCGGGTGGTATTCGCGGGCGAGTTTGCGGTAGGCGCTGCGGATCTCCTCGTCGCTGGCGCCACGCGGGACGCCCAGTACCTCGTAGTAGTCACGAAAGCCGACCGCCAATCAGTCCTCACCTTCTCCGCTGGGCCCCTGCTCCTGCTCGGAGCTGCCGCCCTTCCGCGAAACCACCACCTGCGCGGGCCGCAGCACCCGCTCGCCGTGGCGATAGCCCGAGCGGGCGACGTCGAGCACGGTCCGGTCGGGGACCTCGTCGCTCTCCTGAACCGAGATGGCCTCGTGCAGTTCGGGGTCGAAGCGATCGCCCGCCGCTCCCACCCGTTCGACGCCCTGCCGGGCGAGGATCGCCTCCATCTGCTCGAGGACGCTGCGCAGCCCGTCGGAGGGCTCCATCCCCAGCGCGCGGTCGACGCTGTCGACCGCCTCGATCCAGTCGAGCAGCAGCCGCTCGGCCTGTTCGGCGACCCGGCGGTCCACTTCCTGCGCCGAGCGCTTGCGGTAGTTCTCGAGGTCGGCGAGGGCGCGCAGGTAGCGCTCGTCGTCGCGTGGGGGCGGCTGCGTGTCGCTCGACTCCTGGTCGGCAACCTGCGCCGCTCCCTCGGCCTCACCCGCCTGGCGCTCCTCCTCACTCACGGGTGAACTCGGCATCGACGACTTCCTCCTCCTCGGCCGCCGGCTGGCCCTCGCCACCGTCGCCGCCGTTCTCGGGGCCGGCCGTCGCACCGGCACTCTGCAGCGTCTGAACCATCTGCTGCAGGTCGGAGACCAGCGGCCGCACGCGGTCGAGACCGGCCTGCTCCTCGATCGCCGCCCGCGCGTCGCGGACCAGCGCCCCGGCCTGCTCTTTCTGGTTGACCGGCACCCGGTCGCCGAGTTCCTCGAGCTGGCGTTCGACCCGATGCGCAAAGGCGTCGAGCTCGTTGCGGGCGTCGACCTCTTCGCGCCGCTGGCGATCTTCGGCCGCGTGCTCTTCGGCTTCCTTGATCATTCGCTCGATGTCGGAGCTGTCGAGGTTGGTCGTTTCGGTGATCGTCACCTGCTGTTCGGCGCCGGTGTCTTTGTCGCGTGCCGAGACGTTGAGGATGCCGTTCGCGTCGATGTCGAAGGTGACCTCGACCTGCGGCTCGCCGCGTGGCGCCGGCCGGATTCCCTCAAGCCGGAATTTGGCCAGCTGCCGGTTGTCGCGGGCCATCTCGCGCTCGCCCTGGAGGACGACGACGTCGACCGCGGTCTGGTTGTCCTCGGCGGTCGAGAAGACCTCGGTCCGCCGGGCCGGGATCGTCGTGTTGCGCTCGATCACTTTCGTCATCACGCCGCCCATCGTCTCCAGCCCGAGCGAGAGCGGGGTGACGTCGAGCAGCACGACGTCCTCGACCTCGCCCTTCAGCACCCCGGCCTGCAGGGCGGCGCCGATCGCCACCACCTCGTCCGGGTTGACCGTCTGGTTCGGATCCTTGCCGCCGGTCAGTTTGCGGACCAGGTCCTGGACTTTGGGGATCCGGGTCGAGCCGCCGACCAGGATCACCTCGTCGATGCCGTCCGCGTCGAGGCCGGCATCTTTCAGCGCCTGTTCGACCGGCCCACGGGTGCGCTCGATCAGGTCCTCGACCAGCTGCTCGAACTTCGACCGGGCGAGCGTGACGTTGAGGTGCTTCGGACCAGATGCGTCGGCGGTGATG
>JBEVJP010000013.1:0-13998 GCA_040510155.1 Solirubrobacterales bacterium
ACGCCAACCAGTACGCCAAGGAGCGGATCGCCTTCGGCAAGCCGATCAACAACCTGCAGGCGATCCAGTTCAAGCTCGCCGACATGGAGACCGGCACCGCCGCCGCCCGCGAGCTCCTCTACAAAGCCTGCTCCATGGCCGACCTCGAGCAGCGCCCCGCCGACCTCGGCAAGTGGACCTCGATGGCGAAGCTGTTCGCCTCCGACAACGCGATGAAGGTGACGGTCGAGGCGATCCAGGTGCTCGGCGGCTACGGCTACGTCAACGAGTACCCGGTCGAGCGGATGATGCGCGACGCCAAGATCACCCAGATCTACGAGGGCACCAACGAGATCCAGCGGGTCGTGATCGCCCGGGCGATGTCCTAGCTCGGGGGCGGAGGGCGCGGGGCGCCGCCTACTCGGCGGTGACCTCGCGCAGGCGGTGCGTGTCGACGTCGTAGACGAAACCGCGCACGTTCTCGCGGTGCAGTAGGAACTCCGAGCGCCGCACCCGCAGGATCGACTGCCGCACGTCGACGTCGACGTCGGTGAACGACTCGATCGCGAAGGCGGGGGAGACCCCGGTCGCCTCGTGCAGCTCCTCGCGGAAGCCGTCGTCGGTGATCTTCTGCATGCCGCAGTCGGTGTGGTGGATCAGCATCACGTCGCGGGTGCCGAGCTTGCGCTGGGAGATCGCCAGCGAGCGGATCACGTCGTCGGTGATGACGCCGCCGGCGTTGCGCAGCACGTGGGCCTCGCCGTCGCCGAGCCCCAGCGCCGCGAAGACGTCGAGCCGCGAGTCCATGCAGGTGACGATCGCCAGCTGCTTGCTCGGCCGCACGTCGAGGTGCCGCTCCGCCAGCGAGTAGGCGAAGCGGTCGTTGCGCTCCAGCAGCTCGTCGATCGTGCTCACGCGCGGCACCCTAGCTATCCAGCCGCGACGCCGTCCTGTGCAGGATCGCCTGGACGTAGCGCGGTTCGTAGCGCACTTGGTAATGCGCGAAGCGGAGCTGCGTCACCCCTGCGGCCGTGTGCGTCTGGTCGCGCACCCGGTCCCGGGCCTGCGCCGCCGCCGTGCGGTGGTAGCGCAACCCATCGGTCTCGACGACCAGGCCCAGGGAGGGCCAGTAGAAGTCGACTTCGACGTCGTTGACCCAGGCTTTCGTCTCCTCGACCGGACACCCCGCCGCGGCGGCGATCGGTCGGAAGCGCCGTTCGAGCTCGTCGTCTGAGAGTCGGAAGGTGCGCTTGTCGAGCAGCGCCGCAAGGCGCTTCGCGCCGGGCTCACCGGTCCGTTCCCCGAGCGCCTCCCGCAGCACTTCGGGATTGATCAGGTCCTGCTTGTCCGCCTCGTTCACCGCCCGCTCCATCGGCCCGTCCCGCAGCTCGGTCGCGAGGTCGACCAGCGTCTGCACGATCGACGTGACCGGGATGCCCCGCCGCTCGGTTATGTCCTCCGCCCGCAGCGACGGTCGGCTCCTAAGCTTCAATCCCACCCGCCGCGATTCGAAGCTGCCGCGCACGCTCAGGTCGATTCGGCCGGCACACTCCTCGCCAACACCCCACAGCGCCGCGGCACTGCGATGGCTCAGCGCCGCGTCCTTTCGGCAAGCGAGCACCGCCGCCATCCACCGCTGCTCCCGCGTGCCGCGCGGTAGCCCTGCCGCGTAGATCCCGGGCGCGAGGGCGTGAAGTCGTCCGCTGCGGAGACGGTGCTGAATCGCCTCGCGACTGAACCCGATGCGGAGTAGCTGCTGGCGCGAAAGGGCACCGTGTTGCCGCCGTGCCAGCTCCCACGCCGCCGCACTTCGCGTGGCCGCCGCATCTCGCGCCTCCCTCGCACCCCCGCCCCGCAGCGCTCCCGACTTCTTACGTGCCATAGGACGTAAGAAGTCGGGAACGCTGCGATCTCGCCCCCGGCGGCGCGGGTCAGGCCGGTTTTTCGGCGACGACGAGGCTCAGCTCGAGCCACTTGAAGTGGCAGTCGACGGCGGTGAGGGCGGCGTTGCGGAGCCACTCGAGCTGGTCGGCGAGGTCGGCGAGGCGGTCGCTGGGGTCGTCCTCGACGCGACCGATCTCGCGGCGGAAGCGCTCGTGGAGGTGCGGCGACGCGGCGCGGACGAGGTCGAGGTTGGCGAAGACGCCGCCGGGTCGCAGCAGCGCCGCCACTTCGGCGAAGAGCGAGCGCTTGCGCTCGTCCTCAAGGTGGTGGATGGCGAGGCCGGAGACGATCAGGTCGAAGCGCTCGCTGCCTGCCTCATCCGTCTGCTGACCGCCGCCGAGGACGAGGGAAAGTGGCTGGGCGAGGTCGGCCTCGACCAACTCGACTCCCTGCTCGCCCGCGAATCGCTCCGCCGCCCGCTTCAGCATCGGCGGTGAGGAGTCGAGGCCGATCCCGGACGCGTCGGGAAAGCGCTCGCGGACGAGCCCGAGCAGGCGCCCGTCGCCGCAGCCGAGGTCGGCGCAGCGCGCCACCCGCTCCGGTAGCGCCGCAACCAGCATCGCCTCGGCGAGGTCGCGGTGCGGGATCTCGCGGCCGAGGTACTCGTCGACTCGCTGCGGTTGCGCCCACTCACCCGCCGTCGGTACGTCCTTCCCGTCCGCCACGGCGTCACCGTATCGCTGCAACCGCCTGCCGAAGGTGGCGCCGCCGATTCAGCCCGCACCGGCGCGGGTAGCTGCAGAGGCGCACCGCAAGCGGCCAAGGAGCGAAAACGCAATGGAGACTCGCAGCCTCAGCAAGGGGATTCTCGACGGCGACGCGTCAGGGACCCGAGACGACGTCGTCGCGCTTCTCATCAAGGCTTACTGGATGGAGGTCGAGACGGTGATGAGCTACATCGCCGCTTCGGTCAACCTCGACGGCGTGCGGGCGCAGGAGATCAAGGAGTCCCTTGCGACCGACGTCGAAGAGGAGCTCGGCCATGCCAAGCAGTTCGCCGCCCGGATCAAGGAGCTCTACGGCGTCGTGCCGGGCTCGCTCGCCTTCGCGGCGGAGCAGAGCTACCTGCAGCCGCCCGAGGAGCAGACCGACGTGATCCACGTGATCCGCGGCGTCATCAAAGCCGAGACGGGCGCGATCGAGCACTACACCCGGATCGTCGCGGAGACCGACGGGGTCGACCCGGTCACCCAGGACATGGTGATCGCGATCCTCCGCGACGAGCAGGCGCACCGCCGCCTCTTCGAGGGCTTCCTGCGCGAGTACGAGATGGAGGGCGCGCCCTAGGGGGCGGACGGCGACCCGACGAGCCGATGCCTGCCCGCGAGCGGCTCCCGGCCGAGACCTTTCGGCTCCCGGTCGAGAAAATCCGCTCCGCCTACTACTCCGACTCCTACTTTGCGCTCAGCAAGGAGCTGCTCGAAGCGGAAGGCCGGGCGCCGCGGGTGACGATGCAGGTGTTCGCCAAGCGGGCCGGCCTGCTGGGGGGAATAGACGAGGCGATCGCGGTCCTGAAGCTCTGCTCCGGGCGGCGCGAGAACGACGCATGGCGGGACGGCTGGCCGGGGCTGGAGGTCCGCGCCCTCCACGAGGGCGACCCGATCGAGCCCTGGGAGATGGTGATGACGATCGCCGGCGACTACACCCTCTTCGCCCACCTCGAGACCGTCTATCTGGGGACGCTGGCGCGGCGCTCGCTGGTGATGACCAACGTGCGCCGGGTCGTCGACGCCGCTCGCGGCAAGCCGATCGTCTTCTTTCCGGCCCGTCACGATCACTGGCTGGTCCAGACCGGCGACGGCTGGGCCGCGCACGTGGCCGGCGCGATCGGCGTCTCCACCGACGCCCAGGCCAGCTGGTGGGGAGGCCGCGGCACCGGCACGATCCCGCACTCCCTGATCGCCGCCTACGGGGGCGACACCGTCGCCGCCGCCCGCGCCTACGCCGACCGCTACGCGGAGGAGATCAACATCATCGCCCTGGTCGACTTCCACAACGACTCAGCCGCCGAGGCGGTCGCCGTCGCCGATGCGCTTGACGACGACCTCTGGGGCGTGCGGCTCGACACCTCCGAGCGCCTGGTCGATCGGTCGCTTGCCGCCGAGCCCGACGCCGCCGAGCTGACCGGCGTCAACCCACGCCTGGCGACCCGCGTTCGCGAGGCACTTGACGCCGCCGGCCACCCGCGGGTGAAGATCGTCGCCTCCGGCGGCTTTGACGCCGAGAAGATCGAACGCTTCGAGGACTGCGGCGCCCCGGTCGACTCCTACGGCGTCGGCTCGGCCCTGCTGCGCGGCAACTTCGACTTCACCGCCGACGTCGTCGAGCTGGAGGGTCGCCCCGCCGCCAAGGCCGGCCGCGAGCTGCGCCCGACTCGGCGACTGGAGCCTGTCGAGTAGGGCGTGTTGGTCTTTTCGCTCGCTATGCGAAACAAAAGACGAACGCACCCCGTGAAGGTATGTTCGGCGCCGTGACCCTGGGTGATGCAGAGAGCATGCGACTTCGAGCGGTCGGGCGGGTCGAGTCGCCCCTGACCGACGCCGCGGAGGCGCCGAAGCAGGGGGACGAGGGCGCACCCGAGGCGACGATCGCCCTCGACCCGGCCTACGCCGATGCTGGCGCCGACCTGGTCGTCGGCGAGGAGGCAATCGTCCTCACCTGGCTCGATCGCGCCGATCGTGACGTCCTCGCGGTCCACCCACGGGGCGACGCCACGAGGTCCCGTCAAGGTGTCTTCAGCACCCGCTCCCCCGACCGTCCCAATCCGATCGGCCTGCACCGGGTCCGGATCCTCGCCGTCGCGGGCACGCGCCTCCGCGTCGCCGACCTCGAGGCACTGGATGGAACTCCGGTGCTGGACCTGAAGCCGGTCCTCGGCGACGTGGCCGAACGCTAGGCGCGCTCGACATTCCCCTCTCGTCGAAGGGAATGCTCAACCGCATTCGGCGGCACGCCTCCGCAGCAGCTCCCGCTCACGCTCGTTCCCGGTCAGCTCGGCGGCGCGTTCGAACTCGCCCCGCGCCTCCTGTCGCCGGCCGAGCTTGGAGAGCAGGTCGCCGCGAACGCTCGGCAGCAGGTGGTAGCGCGCCAGGACCGGGTCCTCCGCGACGGTGTCGAGCAGCGCCAGCGCCGGCTCCGGCCCGAAGGCCATGCCGACGGCGACGGCCCGGTTGAGCTCGACGATCGGCGAGGGGGAGATCACGCCCAGCGCCTCGTAGAGCGCCGCGATCCGCACCCAGTCGGTCTCCTCGACACGGGCCGCCCGGGCGTGGCAGGCGGCGATCGCGGCCTGCAGGCCGTAGGGACCGACCGGGGCGGGCAGCGTTTCGGCCCGGGCCAGCGCCGCCAGGCCGCGACGGATCAACAGGGGGTCCCAGCGGGAGCGGTCCTGGTCGGCGAGCAGCACCGGCTCGCCGCCCGCGCCGACGCGGGCGCGGCTGCGCGAGGCCTGGATTTCCAGCAGCGAAATCAGTCCCTGGGCCTCCGGCTCGCGCGGCACCAGGTCGGCGACGATCCGCCCCAGGCGCAGAGCCTCCTCGCAGAGGCCCGGCCGGATCAGGTCCTCGCCGGCGGTCGCCGCGTAGCCCTCGTTGAAGACCAGGTAGATCACCTCCAGGACCGCCGGCAGGCGCTCGTCGAGCTCGCTTCCGTCGGGCGTCTCGAAGGGGACCCCGGCATTCGCCAGCGCCTTCTTCGCCCGCACGATCCGCTGCGCCATCGTCGCCTCGGAGACGAGGAAGGCGCGGGCGATCTCCGGGGTCGTCAGCCCGCCGAGCAGCTTCAGCGTCAGCGCCACCCGCGCCTCGGTGCCGAGCACCGGGTGGCAGCAGGTGAAGATCAGCGCCAGCAGGTCGTCGCTGAACCCGTGCGCCACCTGGGCCGCGTCCATTGCCATCCGCGCTCCGACCTCGCGGACAAGCTCTTCCTGCTTGCGCTCGAAGTTGGTGCCGCGGCGCATCAGGTCGATCGCCCGGTTCTTGGCGGTCGCCATCAGCCAGGCGCCGGGATTGTCCGGAACCCCGCTCGACGGCCATTTCTCCAGGGCCGCGACGAGCGCGTCCTGGGCGAGGTCCTCGGCGAAGCCGACGTCGCGGACCATCCGCGCCAGGCCGGCGATCAGGCGGGTCTGCTCGACCCGCCAGACCGCCTCGATCGAGCGGTGGGCCTCGATCGCCGGCACCGCCCTACGGGCCCCCGAACTCCTGCTCGACGGCGGCCTGCACGTCCTCGGAGAAGTCCTCCATCTCGAAGACGCGGCGCACCTCGACCATGCAGTCCCGGCCGGGCACGCGGCTCGCCCACTCCAGCGCCTCCTCCTTGGAGCGCGCTTCGATTAGCCAGTAGCCGCCGACCACCTCGCGGGCCTCGGCGAAGGGACCGTCGGTGACGGTCTTCTCGCCGGCCGAGTCGAACTTGACGCGAGCGCCCTCGGCCGGCGGGTGCAGGCCATCGAGCGAGAGCAGCATCCCCGCCTTGCGCAGCTCCTCGTTGTAGCGGCTCATCTCCGCCACGTCCTCGGCCGTGGGATTCCAGTCCTCTTCGGCGATTTCGGGGTACATGAACATCATGAATCGCATCGCACTCTCCTTCGCTTTGTATCGCGGCCGGATAGCGGCCCTCTACCCCTATGACGATTGGGCGACCGCGAAATCGACAGGCCCGCCGGATCCGCGTCCTTACTCGTCGCGAGGGGTGATGCGGAAGATCGAGACGACCTCGGCCTGATGGGCCTCCGGGTGGGCGACGTAGGCGCTCGGCCCGCCGCCGAACCAGCCCGAGGCCTCGTTGTCGCCGACGTAGATTCCGGGGTGACGGCGGCCGTCGGCGTCCTCGACCCAGACCTCGTCCCCCTCCTTGAACCCCTGGACGACTTCCTCGCTCATCGCCGCGAGTCTAGCCCGCCCTGTCGGATCGGTTTTCCTGAGTGGAGGGTCGGGTACCCCGCTCAGCGTTCCGAACTAGGACTGCTACGAAGGGAGTCGACGATGGTTGGTGGGTTGATTGCTGCCCTGATCGTGATCGCGCTGGTGCTGGTGCTGCTGAAGGTGGCGGTGGCAGGCGGGGTGCTCGGCCTGATCGCCATCATCCTCCTGATCCTGCTGCTGCTGGGCCGGATCTAGCAGGGCCCGAGCCGGTCCAGCTTGCGGCGGTAGACCCGCATCGCGGCGTGCTTCCAGTCGCCGTGGGTCTGATGCCGCAAGCTCGGCACCAGCTCGCGGTGATAGGGGGAGCTGAGACTCTCGGCGTGACCGATCACGTCGCGCACGGGGATCTTGAATTTGCAGCGCAGCCACTGGGTGAGGCGCAGCGAGGCACGCAGCTGTCCGCGGTCGTCGAGCACGTCGGAGTCGGCGTAGCCGACGTGCTCGATCCCGATCGCGGTCCAGTTGAGACCGACCGTGTGCCGGCAGCGGGTCCGCAGGTTGACGAGCCGAAAGACCCGGCCCGAGTTGGCGACGACGAAGTGCGAGCAGACGTTGGGCAGCTCGTGCAGCTCGACGTCGGGGACGTCCGGCGCGAAGGTGGCGTGGACGGCGCCGGCGCTGCTGGTCTGGGCCATGTGCTCGACGATCACCCGCGGATCGCGGAGCCGCCAGGTTCGTTCGCCGTAGTGCCGCTCCGAGTAGGCGGCCATCTCGCGCTTGCGTTTGGCGCCGAACGGGATCGGCCAGATCGAGATCGGCGGTCGCGGCGGGCCCGCCGCCGCGCCACGTGCCGCCGTCGAGGAAGCTGTTGGACCCGCCGCCGGCGCCGAGCCGGAAGCAGCAACGGCCAGCGTCACGACCGCCACCAGGGCGATCAGAGAGATGCCGAGGCGCTGCCGGGCGCCCATCGCCCCGGTGGGCTCAGTTGCCGAGCGAGGCGATCGCCTCGCCGCGCCCGGGATGAATCGAGAGCGAGCTGGCGAGGCCGGAGAGCTCGAGCAGGCGTCGCACCTGGTCATTGAGGCCGCAGAGGGCAAAGCGGGTGCTGCCGGCCTGGGCGGACTCGCCGTCGAGGCGCTGCCATGCCCGGACCAGCAGGGCGATCCCGGTCGAGTCGATGAACTCACAGGCCGAGAGATCGATCAGCAGGCTGGTGTCGGCCGCCAGCGCCGCCTCGAGCGGCTGCTCGAGCTGCGGGGCCGTGCCGAGGTCGAGCTCGCCGCTGACGCTGAGCACGCAGACCTCGCCGACCTTCTCGTTGGCGACGTCGAAGGGGGTGGGGCTGACGTTTGGAGCTTCTGCGGACATGGATTGAGAGGCGAAATGCGCTTGCGATGCTATCGCAGGGGCGGTTACTCTTTTTTGGGTAAGACCGGCAAATGGGTGCCGGGGTGACGCGGGAAAGGAGACCATGAGCTTCGTAGTGATCGCTCTGCTGACGACGGTGGTGCTCGTGCTCGTCGTCCTGCTCGCCCGCTCCCGCGCCGAGGCCCGCCGCTCGGCCCGCCGTTTCGACGTGCTCGAGAACCTCGCCGCCGTCGCCGATCGCGGTGGCTCGGTCGAGGAGACGCTGCGGGCGATCAGCGAGGTGCTGGTCCCGGCGGTCGCCGACTTCTGCATGATCGACGTGATCTCGGCGGGGCAGGCGCGCCGGGCGGCCGTGCGTGCCGCTCCCGGCTGCCCGCCCGGGTTCGAGCAGAGCCTGCGCCAGCGCCAGCCGTCCCTGCCCGAGGAGATGCTCTCGGGTCCGGCCGGGCGCGAGCCGGCGGCGCGGGTGCGCCTGCGCGTCGGCGAGCCCGACCTGCGGGAGCTCGCCCACGACGACGAGGATCTCGCCTTCCTGCACAGGTTGGGCATCCGCTCCTTCGTCAACTCGCCGCTGCGGGCGCGGCGCCGCACCACCGGCGCCCTGACGCTCGCCGTCGCCTGGTCTGGGCGCCGCTACCGGGCCGAGGACGAGCGCTTCGTCCGCGTCCTCAGCGGCCGCGTCGCCTTGGCGCTCGACAACGCCGGCCTCTTCACCGATCTTGGCCGGTCCGAGCGCGCCCGGGCGGAGATCGCCGTGACCCTGCAGCGCGGCCTCCTGCCGCCGCCACTGCCGCACATCCGCGGCTGGTCGGCGGCGGCGATGTACCGGCCGGCGGGAGCCGAGAACGAGGTCGGCGGAGACTTCTACGACGCCTTTCCCGTCGCCGGCGGCTGGATGCTGGTGATCGGCGACGTCACCGGCCGCGGCGCTCAGGCCGCCTCGATCACCGGCCAGGCCCGCTACACGTTGCGTACCGCCGCTGCCCTGACCGGCGACCCGCTGGTGGCGCTCTCGACCCTCAACCGAGCACTCATGGCCAGGCAGGACTCGGCCCTATGCAGCGTCGCCGCCTTCACTCTCTCCGAGGACCCGGCGCAGCCGGTGCGGATGGCGGTCGCCGGCCACCCGCCACCGCTCCTCGTCGATGGCGAGAGCGTTACCGAGACGGTCTCGCCCGGGCCTCTGCTGGGCGTCTTCACCGATGCCGAGTGGCGGCTCGAGCGGGCACCGGTGGAGCCCGGCCAGCAACTGGTCGTGATCACCGACGGGATCACCGAGGCGAGCGGTGCCGAGGGCCGCTTCGGCGAGGAGCGGCTGCGCGCAGAGCTGGCCGGAGCGACCAGCCCGGTCGCCGCGGTGCAGCGCCTCGAAGGGGCGCTGCACGCTTTCACCGCCGGCCGGCTCACCGACGACGCGGCGATGCTGGCCCTGGCCCGGGCGAGCGGCGGCGACCGCGGCGAGGCGGCCGGCGGGACCTTCGGCGCCGTGCGCCCCCTCGCCGCGGCATAGAGTCGCCATATATGCCTGGGCCGGAGCTGCACCGGACGCTCGTCGAGCGCCTCTTCGACGCCTTCAACCGTCGTGACGTGGCGTCGATGGTCGCGGTGTGCGACCCCGGCCTCGAGTTCTTCCCGGTCACGGCCGAGCAGATCGGTCGGTCCACTCCCTACGTCGGCCCGGAGGGCCTGCGCGAATACCTCGACGACATCGGCCAGATCTGGGACGAGCTGCTGATCCTTCCCAAGCAGGTCGAGAGCAACGGCGCCCGCATGCTGGTCACCGGCCGTGTCTATCTACGCAGCCACGAGCTGGGAATTCGCGACATGCCGGCCGCCTGGATCTGGGAGGTCGACGGCGAGCGTCTCGTCCGCGGCGAAGTCTTCGCCGATCCCGAGGAGGCCGCCGCTCGTTTCGCCACCGGGGATTGAGCCGCTTCTGTCTGCCGGTCGGGAGAACCTGGGCAAGGGCGTCCGGAGGCGCGTCCTGATCAGTCGTCGAGGCCGCCGTCGAGCAGCGGCAGCCGCGCGGCGACGCCGGTCAGCGCCAGCACTCGGTTGACCGCGGCCGACTGGCTGGGGACGAAGCGCAGCTCGCGGCCCTCCTCGCAGCGTCCCAGCGCCGCGATCAACAGGGCGATCCCGGTCGAGTCGATGAATTCGAGCTCGCGCAGGTCTACGACCACCTGGGAATCGCTTGCCATCGCCGCGCTCAGCTCGAGCTCGGCGGTGGCCGCGTTGGCGAGATCGAGCTCGCCGCTGAAGGAGATGACCTGGGCGCTGCCGTTCAGGTGCGCGCGCACTGCCAACGTCCCGTCGGCTACGTCACGCTGCTGTTTGGTGATCATGCAGAAACCTCCGAAGTCGGGGAAAGGGTCTGGGAGGTCCTGCCGAGGCGCGTCGTCCTCATTGCAGTCTGGCCTAGCTGGCACGTGTCGTTCGACTCTTTGCTTAGGAGCGTCAAACGAACCCGTCCCACCATGCTAACGGCCCCACCAAATGAAACAGCCAAATGAGTTGACCGCACAGAGTTTCGTGCTGGATTGGCCGGGGTAGCCGGGTGATTCGACCGGGGCGAGATACGCTCGGGCCGATGAAAGATCCTCGCGCATGAAGAACGATGACCGCCTTGGCCTTCTGATCACGATTCCGGCAAAGCCGGAGAACGTGGCCGTAATCAGGCACGCCGTCGCCGGCCTGGCCGAGCAGCTGGGCATGCGCGAACCGTCGGTCGGGGACCTGAAGACGGTCGTCACCGAGGCCTGCATGAACGTCGTCGTCCACGCTTACGAAGGCGAGCCGGGGCCGCTGCAGGTCGAGGCCCGGGTCGAGGAGGAGGGGCTGACGGTGAGCGTCCGAGACTTCGGTCGCGGCATCCGCCCGACTGCCGGCGACGAGCGCCAGAGCCTTCGCATCGGCCTCACCCTGATCGCCGCTCTTTCCAGCAGCTTTGCGATCTCCGGCGGCTTGAACAAGGGAACCGAGGTGAGGATGCACCTCTTCCTCGATCCCACCTCGGGAGACGGCCTGGTCGGCGACGCCGGCGCCCGAGCCTCCGCGCCCGAGCAGGCGGAGCTGCGGATCGACGGGCAAAAGGTCGTCGCCCCGGTCCTCGAGCGCGTGATCGGCGCCCTCGCCGCCCGCCACCCGATCGGGATAGACCGCCTCAACGATGCTCTGCTGCTTGCCGATGCGGTCTCCGCCGAGGCGCCGCGGGCGTTCGCCGAGGAGCCCTACCGATTTGCCGTCGGCGACGGTGACGGCGGCATCGACCTGCGGGTCGGACCGCTTCCCGAGGGAGCCAGCAAGCGTCTCCGCGACGGTCTCTCGCTGCCCGGAGTGGGGGGCTCGCTGGAGACGCTGGCCGATGACATCACGGTCGAGGAAGGCGAGGCCGGCGAGTACCTGATCGTCCGCTTCGACCCGGCCACCGCCCAGGGCAGCACCACGGCCTAGGCTCGAGCGCCTGGGTCGTAGGTCTCTCGCCCTACCGATCGGTTCCCGGATCGCGTTCCTCGATCTCCTCGCGGATCCGCCGCAGCGTGTCGCGGAGGATCCGGGAGACGTGCATCTGCGAGAAGCCGATCCGCTCGGCGATCTGCGACTGGGTCATGTCCTCCACGAACCGCAGCCGCAGGACCGTGCGCTCACGCTCGTCGAGGCCGGGTAGGGCCGCTTCCAACGCCGCCTTGCCCTCGACCAGCTCGTAGCCCTCGTCCTCGGTTCCGATCCAGTCCGCGGCCGGCGACTCCTCGGGGTCGTCGGGACTGGCCGGGCGATCGAGCGAGAGCGGCCGGCGGTTGTGGTTCGCCTCGAGTGCCTCGAGCACTTCGCTCTCGTCGATCTGCAGCCGTTCGGCGATCTCGGCTACCGAGGGGGAGCGCTGTAGGTCGCGGGTCAGGGCGGCGACGGCTTTGTCGACCTCGGCGAGGCGGTCATGGAGGCTGCGCGGCACCCGCACCGTCCAGACGCGGTCGCGAAAGTGCCTTTTCAGCTCACCGAGGATGGTCGGCGAAGCGAAAGCCGTGAAGGGGACGCCGCGACTGGGATCGAAACGGTCGATCGCGTTGACGAGGCCGAGGCTGGCGACCTGGAGCAGGTCGTCGAAGGACTCGCTGGCGCCCCGGTAGCGCTGGGTCAGCTTGCCGGCGAAGGGGAGGTAGCGACGGATCAGCTCCTCGCGCACAGTCGGGTCGGGCCGCTCCGCAAAGCGTGCCCAGAGCCGCTCCTCGCTGGCCAAGCGCAGCTCGGGGTCGGACTCGGGACTCCAGGTGGGGGTTCGCTGGTGGTGCGGCTCCGCGGCCATCTCATCTCTCTCTGGGCACAGGGGCGGCGCCGGCCGACCCCCAGCCGGTCACAACCGCTACCCGCGCCTGGGCAAAGGCCAAACGGGCAGGCCCGCGTTTCGCTCCGACGGGGACTGGGGAACGAGGAAGGAGAGAAGCCAACTCGAGAGCGAGGAGCGAAACGATGTCCGAAGAGCTGAACGGCAAACGCGTTGCCTTCCTGGTCGCCAACGAGGGTGTCGAGCAGGTGGAGCTGGAGAAACCGCTGCAGGCCGTGCGCGAAGCTGGCGCCGAAGCCGATCTGCTCGCCCCCGAGACGGGCGAGGTCCAGGCCTTCAACCACCTCGACAAGGGCGACACCTTCCCGGTCGATCGTGCCGTCGGCACGGCCGACGCCGGCGAATACGACGCCCTGGTCTTGCCGGGCGGGGTGGCCAATCCCGACGAGCTGCGCACCGAGCCGGAGGCGGTCGAGTTCGCCCGGGCCTTCTTCGCGGCCGGCAAGCCGGTCGGGGTGATCTGCCACGGGCCCTGGACGTTGGTCGAGGCCGATGTCGTCCGCGATCGCACGCTCACCTCCTGGCCGAGCCTGCAGACCGACCTCCGCAACGCCGGCGCCAACTGGGTCGACGAGGAGGTCCACGTCGACCAGGGCTTGGTCAGTAGTCGCAAGCCCGATGATCTGCCGGCCTTCTGCGTCAAGATCGTCGAGGAGTTCGCCGAGGGCATTCACGCCGAGCAGAAGGCAGCGGCCTGAGCGAGGACCCGCTACCTCCTTCTCTGGGTTGGGATCCCCCAAAAGCGGGTAGATGTCATTCAGCGATTGAGATTGCGAGGGCCGCCCGGCCCGGGCCCCAGCGGCTTTCACCGGTTTCGCCCGGTTCCCGCTCGGGTTTTGACGACCAACCGCAACTGCGGCGCGGCGTCCGGACCGGGCGGCTTCGCGAATCGAGAGGAGGGCCGATGCCACCCAGGGGCGTGAAGAAAGGCAGCAAACGCGGCCGGCAGTACGAGCACATCAAGGAGAGCGAGAAGAAGGAGGGTCGCTCCGAGAAACGGGCCGAGGAGATCGCGGCACGCGCCGTCAACAAGGAACGGGCTCGCTCGGGTGAATCGAAGAGCTCCTCGCGCAGCTCGACGAGCGGGCGCTCCGCCAGCAGCCGTGGCGGCAAGCAGTCCGGCCACGGCCCCGGCGGGCGCACCCGCGAACAGCTCTACACCGATGCCAAGAAGCTCGGCATCGAGGGCCGCTCGAAGATGAGCAAGCATGAACTCCAACACGCTGTAGCCGGCGCGAGTTGAGAGCCCGGCGCACTTGACGCAGCTTGGCTACACCCTGTCCAGCGAGGAGAACGACCCCGCGGCGCTGGTCGCTCAGTCGGCCCGCGCCGAGGAGGTCGGCTTCTCCTTCGCCTCGATCTCCGACCACTTCCACCCCTGGGTCGACGCCCAGGGCCAGAGCCCGTTCGTGTGGTCGACGCTCGGGGGCATCGCCCGCGCCACCACATCGCTCCCCGTCGGCGTCGGGGTCTGCTGCCCGATCCTGCGGATCCACCCGG
>JBEVJP010000014.1:0-5232 GCA_040510155.1 Solirubrobacterales bacterium
CGCGGCGCTGCGGGGCGGTGATGGGGCTCAGGGCGCGCCAGGACAGGGGGCAGGGAGCGACGCGAGCCCGCCAGGTCAGGGCGCGCGGACCCCCCTGGGCGACGCCTGAGCCCTCTCACGAGTTCTTGATGACGATGCCCTCGAGGATCTGGGCCGCCGTCTCCGTCGAGTCGATCGCCTCCTCGAGCACGGCGAACATGTCCTTCCAGCGAATCACGACCATCGGGTCGATGCCGTTGGAGAAGAGCGAAGCGACGGCGTCGCGGGAGATCCGGTCGCCTTCGTTCTCGAGCCGGTGGATCTCGATCCAGTACTTGTCGAGGTCCTTGAACTCGGGCAGGTGCTCGAGCCCGGCGGCAAGCTGCTCGCAAGAGGCGACGAGGACCTTGGTCAGCGCCTGCGCCTGCTCCATCGGTGCCTCGATCTTGTAGAGACCGAGGTAGTCGGCGGCCTCCTCGGTGAAGTCGACGATGTCGTCGATCTGGGTCGCGAGGCCGTAGATGTCCTCGCGGTCGATCGGGGTGACGAAGGTCGAGTTGAGCCGCTGGACGATCGCGTGGGTGATCCGATCGCCCTCGTGCTCAGCCTCGATCACCTGCTGGGCGAGGTCACCTGAGTCAGGCCAGGTGCCCATCATCTGGTCGAGCAGCTTCGCCGTCCGAACGGTGTTCTGACCGGCCTCTATGAAGAGGTCGAAGAAGGTTCGATCGCGGGGCAGGAGCGAGAGGCGCGCCACTGCCGCAATCCTATTGATCCCGGCGGCCCCGGTTGCGCTCAGCCGGTCGCGGCGGCCAGCTGTTCGGCCGCTCGCAGCGCGTGCCGCTCGCGCAGCTCCGCCTGGACGCTGCGGCGCTGCTCGGGCGGGACCACGGTGCGCGTCCAGACGCCGTCGCCGTCGAGCTCCCAGGCGTTGACGTTGTCGGCGAAGCTGCGCTCGAGCACGTCGAGCAGCTCTTCGCGCAGGGCGGCGTCCTCGACCGGCGCGACCAGCTCGACGCGGCTGTCGAGGTTGCGCGGCATCAGGTCGGCGGAGCCCATCAGCAAGCGGGTGTCTTCGCCGCGCTGGAAGGCGTAGAGCCGCGAGTGCTCGAGGAAGCGGCCGACGATCGAGACGACGCGGATGTTCTCCGACACCCCCGGCACGCCCGGCCGCAGGCAGCAGACGCCCCGCACGTTGAGGTCGACCCGCACCCCCGCCTGCGAGGCCGCGTAGAGAGCGCGGATGCAGCCGGCGTCGACCAGCGAGTTCATCTTCAGGGCGATCCGCGCCTCCTCTCCGGCTTGGTGCGCGGTGACGGTGCGCTCGATCTCCTCGACGATGCTGGCCCGCATAGTCGTTGGCGCGACCAGCACCTTGCGGTAGTCGGCCGGGCGGCCGTAGCCGGTCAGGAAGTTGAACATCTCGGCGACGTCGGCGCCGACGTCGGGATCGGCGGTGAAGAGACCGAGGTCGGTGTAGAGACGGGCCGTCTTCGGGTTGTAGTTGCCGGTGCCGATGTGGACGTACTCGCGCACCCGGTCGCCCTCGCGGCGGACCACCAGGATCGCCTTGACGTGGGTCTTCAGGCCGGGGATGCCGTAGACGACGTGGACGCCCGCCTCCTCGAGGGCCTTGGCCCAGTGGATGTTGGCCGCCTCGTCGAACCGGGCTTTCAGCTCGACCATGCAGACCGCCTGCTTGCCGCGTTCGGAGGCGCGGATCAGCGAGGGGACCAGCGGCGAGTCGTCGCTGGTCCGGTAGACGGTCTGCTTGATCGCCAGCACGTCGGGGTCGGCGACTGCCTGCTCGACGAAGCGCTCGACCGAGGTCGAGAAGGAGTCATACGGATGGTGGACGAGGATGTCGCCGCGGCGGATCTCGGCGAACATGTCGACCGGATCGCCGTCCTCGCCCTGCAGGCGCGGCTGCGTGACCGGCGACCAGGGCGGGTAGCGCAGCTCGGCATGACCTGGCACGTCGGCGATCGAGCCGATGTCGGCGAGGTCGACCATGCCGGCGACGTCGTAGACCTCGCGGTCTTCGAGCCGCAGCGCCTCGATCAGCTGTTCGCGCAGCTTCGGGTTCATCCCCGGCGCGACCTCCAGCCGCACCACCTCGCCGAAGCGGCGACGGCGCAGCTCGTCCTGCACGGCCTGCAGCAGGTCGTCGGCCTCGTCGCTGACGGTGAAGTCGGCGTCGCGGGTGACCCGGAAGTAGCCGTGGTCGATCACCTCGGTACCGGGGAAGAGGACATCGAGGTTGGCGGCGATCGCCTCCTCCAGCGGCACGAAGCATTTGCCGCCCTCCCCCAGCGGCAGGAAGCGGCCGAGCAGCTCCTTCGGGACCTTGACGCGGGCGATGATCTCCACCGCGGTCTCCGGGTCGCGAAGCAGGACGCCGAGACTGAGCGAGAGGTTGGATATGTAGGGGAACGGGCGGCCGAGGCCGATGACCAGCGGCGTCAGCGCCGGGAAGACCTGCTCGTTGAAGCGGACGTCGATCTCGCGGCGCTCCTCCTCGTTGGCGGTCTCGAGGGTGACCAGGCGGATCCCCTCCTCCTCCAGCGCCGGCCGCAGGATGCCGCCGAAGCAGTTCTGGAGACGGCGATCGAGCTCGAGCACACGGGCCTGGATCGCGTCGATCTGCTCGCTGGGAGCGAGACCGTCGGGGCCACGGGCGTCGATGCCGGCGTCGAGCTGATCGAAGAGGCCGGCGACCCGGACCATGAAGAACTCGTCGAGGTTGGAGGCGTAGATCGAGCAGAAGCGCAGGCGCTCGAGAAGCGGCACCTCGGGGTCCTCGGCAAGCTCGAGAACCCGCTGGTTGAACTCGAGCCAGGAGAGCTCGCGATTGAAGTAGTTCGCGGGATCGTCGATCGGCTCATCGTACTGAGCCGGCAAGGGTGCTCCCACCGCCTCAGGCAACCTGGGCAGCCGGCTGCGGCTGCGATGCCGCGGTGGCATCCAGCGCCCGTCGGTAGCCGCTCCCAAGCTGGCCCAGAGCCCGCTCCCAGGAACGGTCGCGGACGGCGGCAACGGCGGCCTCGCCGAGCTGCCGGCGCAGCTCCGGCGCCGCCGCCAGCTGCAGGAGGGCGCCGGCGAGGTGATCGGCGTGAGGACGGCAGAGCAGGCCGGTGTGACGGTTCTCGACCAGAGCCGCGGGACCGCCTTCGGCAACCGCGACGACGGGCAGCCCGCTCGCGCCGGCCTCCAGCACCACCTGGCCGTAGGTGTCGGTGCTGCTGCAGAAGAGGAAGACGTCGGCGCTGGCGTAGGCGCAGGCGAGCTCCTCCCCGCCAAGCCAGCCAAGGAACGTGGCCCGATCGCCGAGCCGCGCGCGCAGCTCCGCTTCCTCGGGGCCACCGCCCGCCAGAAGCAGGTGCAGGCGAGGGTCGACCGCGTGAGCGCGGATGAAGGTGTCGGCGAGCAGGGCGACGCCCTTCTCGCGCGTCATCCGACCGGCGTAGAGGACCTTGACCTCGCCGGGGTAGGCATCGGGCTCGGCCTTGGCAGGGTCGAAGCGGCTCGTGTCCACCCCGCGCTCCCAGCGGCCGATGCGGGCCTCCTCGACACCGAGCGCGACCAGGGACCGGTCCGCCGCGGGGCTTGGCGAGAGGACGAACCGAGCGGCGCCGTAGAAAGCTGCGAGCGCCGTGCGGGCGATCGCCTCGACGCCCTCGTCGCCGCTGCGCAAGCCGGCGTAGGTGGCCAGCTCGGTGTGATGGCTGGCGAGCAGCGGCATGCCGGTGACGCGGCTGAGCAGGGTTGCCGCGATCCCGGCCGGCCCGGGGGCGGTGACGTGAACGAGGTCGTAGCGACCCTCGGCGAGCGTCTCGACCAGATCCGGCAGGCCCGGAACGCCAAGGCGCAGGCCGGAGTAGAAGGGCAGCTCCAGCTCGGCGGCGGCCGGGAGGCGACGGTCGACCCCGGCGTCGGTGCCGATCACGTCGACCTCGAAACCGGGCACGCCGCGCTCGCGCAGCTGCTCGATCGTGTGGGTGACGCCGTGCATCGAGCCGATCCCGTCGGCGATCAGGGCAACCCGGCCCGGCTCCCCGTCGCGGCTGGAGAGCTTCGCTTTCTCGGCGCCGAGAAAGGCGGTCGCGGGCGCATACGGAACCGCCGGTACGAGCGCCTCGAAGACGCCACTGACCGCGCTCGGCAGGTCGCCGTCGCGCGCAGCCGCGGCGCCGCGGTCGATCGCAACCCGCAGGCGGCGATCGTGGATGCGACGGGCCCGCCGGTAGAGCTCGGCGTGGGAGAAGCCGTCGGACTGCAGATAGGCGAGCAGCTCTCGCCCGCGCAGGTCGAGGCCCATCCCGCCGAGCCACGCCTCGAGCAGGCAGCGAGCGTCGTCGGGACCGATGTCGGTCGCCACCTTGCCCTCGCGGGCGGCGCCCTCGCGGATCACCCGTTCGGCCATCTTCAGCACCGCGGCCGGGTCGGGGGCGGTGCCGGTGTCGATGGCGGCGTCCTCGCCGAGCGCCCGCGTCGCCAGCCCCATCGCCGCATGGGTCCACTTGGCGGCGCTGCCCTGCGCACCACCGGCTTCGGCGTCGCCGCGTCGCAGGTGGCGGAGAAACTCTTCCGGCGTGGCAGCGGCGGGCGCCTCGGTGAAGGTGCGGCCGATGTCGACGCCGGCGTGGTCGTCGGAACCACCGATGCCGGTGCCGCCCTGGGTGTCGACGTAGAGGGCGGCGGGCATGTTCAGCTCCGGCGCGCGCGAGCCGTTGCGGACCTCCCAGACGGGGAAGAGCTCGGCGAGCCGGCGCCGGTGGCGCCGTGTCAGCGGCGCCGCGACGTTGAAGAAGGGGTGCGCAAGCGCGCAGGCGATCCCGTTCTCGTGCAGATATGCGGCGCAGGCCTCGACGTCGCCGGAGTTGGCCTGCAGCCACTCGTGGTCTCCGGGAGTGATCCCGTAGCAAAGGACGTGAACCGCCTGGGGCTCGCCGGCGAAGCGGGCGGTCAGCTCCTCGGAGACGAAGCAGTCGGGGCGACCCTCCAGTTCGAGGCAGCCCGCGATCGTGTCGTGGTCGGTGATCGTGACGAAGTCCATCCCCCGCCGCTTGGCGAGCTCGTAGACCTCCTCGGGCGGAGTCGCGCACTCGGGCAGGCCGAGCGATCGCTGCACCCCGAGCCGGGAAAGCTGGGAAGCGGTCGAGTGGCAGTGCATGTCTACTCGGGAAGTCATCGATGTCTCCCTCGTCTCAGTTCGTTCGGTCATCCACAGAATTCGCCCTGAGCAGGGAAAAG
>JBEVJP010000015.1:0-48551 GCA_040510155.1 Solirubrobacterales bacterium
AGGCGACCGAGGGTGAGATGATCGGCGACGACAACGACGTGCCGCTGGCACCGCCCGAGGACACCGGCGAGACCGTCGGCCTCCTCCCCTCTCGCCTGACCGTCACCTTCGGCTTCGGCCCGGGCCTGTTCGAGAAGCCCGGCCTCGGGCTGGCGGCGAAGCGCCCGCCGGCGCTGCGGCCGCTACCGGCGCTGCCGGCGGACGAGCTGAACCCCACTGAGGTCGGCGGCGACATCTGCATCCAGGCCTGCTCCGACGACCCCCAGGTCGCCTTCCACGCGGTCCGTAACCTGGCCCGGATCGGCCGCGGCACGGTGGCGATGCGCTGGTCCCAGCTCGGCTTCGGCCGCACCGCCTCGACCAGCCGCAGCCAGGACACGCCGCGCAACCTGATGGGAATGAAGGACGGCACCGCCAATATCCGCGCCGAGGACACCGAGGCGATGGAGAAGTCCGTCTGGGTCGGCGGCGAAGGACCGGCCTGGATGCGGGGCGGCACCTTCATGGTCACCCGCCGGATCCGGATGCTGCTTGAGGTCTGGGACCGGGCCCCGCTGCAGGACCAGGAGCGGACGATCGGCCGCCACAAGTACAGCGGGGCGCCGCTCGGGGGGAGCGACGAGTTCGAGCCGCTGCCGCTCGACGCCGAGCGGGGCGGCCACCCGGTGATCCCGCCCGACGCCCACGTCCGCCTCGCCTCGGCGAAGGAGAACGGCGGCGCCCACATCCTCCGCCGCGGCTACTCGTTCACCGACGGCGTCGACGAGAGCCTCGGCGAGCTCGAAGCGGGCCTCTTCTTCATCGCCTTCCAGCGCGACCCGTTCAAGCAGTTCGTGCCGATCCAGGAACGGCTCGGGACGATGGACGCGCTCAACGAGTACATCAAGCACGTCGGCAGCGCCGTCTTCGTGGTGCCGCCCGGGGCCCGACCCGGCGGCTATGTCGGCGAAGGCCTGCTCGGCTGAGCCGGCCTATTCCGACTCAGATCGTCGGTTTTTTATAGGGTGCCCTAAGTAAGGGTCACCTAACCGCCTTCAGAGCCCCAAAGGAGCTCCACACAGATGAACCGACTTTCCCTCCGTCCCGTCCTGGCCGCGCTCGCCGTCGGCCTGCTCGCTCTGGCGCTGGCCGCCTGCGGCTCCAGCGAAGACGCGCCGGCGGGCGCCAAGAAGCTCAGCTTCAAGATCACCGACGCCGGCTGCATCCCGCACGACGCCGCGGCGCCGGCCGGGCCGATCACCTTCGAAGGCGAAAACGACGGCAGCGCCAGCGTCACCGAGATCGAGGTCCTCGACGGCGAAACGATCCTCGGCGAGAAGGAGAACCTCACCGACGGGCTCTCCGGCAGCTTCTCGCTGACCCTCGAGGAAGGCGAATACACGATCAAGTGCAACGGCGGCGACCAGGAAGACGGGACCCTGAAGGTGACCGGCAAGCTGGCCACCGAGACCAGCCCGGAAGTCGAAGAGGCGATCGCCACCTACCGCGACTACCTGGAGGAAAACACCGCCGAGCTGGTCGCGCAGACGAAGCCGTTCGTCGCCGCGGTCGTCGCTGGCAACGTCGCCCAGGCGAAAGCGCTCTACGCGGCGGCCCGCATCCCCTACGAGCGGATCGAGCCGGTGGCCGAGTCCTTCGGCGACCTCGATCCGCGCATCGACGCGCGTGAAAACGACGTCCCCGCCGACGAATTCGAAGGCTTCCACCGGATCGAGAAGGCGCTCTGGGAAGAAGGCACGGCCAACGGCATGGCCCCTGTCGCCAAGCAGCTGCAGGCCAACGTGGAAGAACTGGCCGGCAAGGTCAAGAACGTGAAGCTGCAGGCGGTGCAGATCGCCAACGGCGCCAACGAGCTGCTCGGCGAGGTCTCGGCCTCGAAGATCACCGGCGAGGAGGAGCGCTACTCGCACATCGACCTGGTCGACTTCAAGGCCAACGTCGAAGGCTCCGAGGTCGCCTTCGAAGCGGTCGAGCCGCTGCTCAGCAAGAGCGACCCGAAGCTGGCCAAGGAGATCGAAGCCGACTTCGAAGCGGTCTACGCCACCCTGAAGCCGTACGAAACGGCGGACGGGTTCGTCAGCTACGAAGAGCTGACCAAGGCCGACACCCGCAAGCTGGCCCAGTCGATCGACACCTTGGCGGAGAAGCTCAGCCAGGTGCCGGCGCAGATCGTCAGCGGCGAACAGAGCTAGTAGGTAGTCAGGGGGTGCTGCCGGCCTGCCCCTCCGCCGGGGGTGCAGGCGCGTCGCCCTGGCTGCCGGCCGGCCAGCGCTCCTCGCGGAACATCCGCAGCGCGAAGGCGCCGGCGGGATGGGCGCGGAGCTCGCGGACCGTTGACGCCATCGGCGCCGGCAGGGCGTCCGGCTGCGGCAGCGGCACGCCGTACTCGGGCGGCATCGTCACCGCCGCGGCGAGCGCCGCGAAGGTCAGGTCGGCGGCGCTGAAGCGCTCGCCGCAGAGGTACGGTCGCCCGTCGGCGAGCCGCGCCCCCACCTCGTCGAAGACGGCGTGGACGGTCGCGACCGATTCCGCCGTGCTCGCCGGCGTGATCTCCAGGTAGCGGTCGATCACCCGCATCGCGATCGGGAAGACGTACGGAAAGGCGCGGCGCTGCCAGGCGGGGACGCCGGCGCAGTTGTAGGCGACGGCAACGTCGCGGTGGCCGCGCAGCGAATCGTACATCCAACGGCGCCCGTGCGGACCGAGCCGCTCGTCGAAGTCGCTCTGCAGCCGGCGTGCCTCGGCAGCGTCGGCGGGATCGTCGGGGAAGAGGCGGCGCTGCGGCGGTGCCAGCGCGTCGGCCTCGGCGAGTATCTCCGCCGACTCGGCGAACACCCGGTCGCCGCAGACCAGCACGGGGGCGGTTTTGCCACCGCCGGCATGACGCACGACGGCCCAGTGGATGAGCTGCAGGTGGGCGCTCTCCCGGTACTCGACCCCGGCCCGGTCGAGGGCCCAGCGGGCCTTCTCGCAATAGTGGCTGATCGGGATCGTGATCAGGACTGGGGCCGGATCGGTCATCGGCCCAGTCTCCCCCCACGCCTCCCTCGGTGCAACGAGCGCCGCAGGTCGCTGCCTCGGCCGCCCGCAATGAGCGCGTTTCGCCGCCGGCGAGATCCCGTCCCATCCGTAACCGGTCATAGATTGGAAAGCGATGCCCGCGAACGCCGCCGAGAGAGCCGACTCCCTGCTCAGTGAGCTGGGCTTCGCCGCCTGGCGCCTCGGTCAGAAGGAGGCGGTGGTCGCCGCCCTCGAAGGGCGCGACTCGCTGGTCGTGATGCCGACTGGCGGCGGCAAGAGCCTCTGCTACCAGCTGCCGGGGCTCGCCAGCGAGGACCTGACGATCGTCGTCTCGCCGCTGATCGCGCTGATGCGGGACCAGTGGCTGCGGCTGACCAACGCCGGCCACCCGGTCGCGATGATCGCCTCGGGGATGGACGCGGAGACGGCGCGGCGGGAACTCGGCAAGGTCCGGGGTGGCGAGGCGCGGATCGTCTACTGCTCGCCGGAGCGCTTCGGGTCCGAATACTTCCTCGACTCGATCTCGACCCGGCAGATCGACCTGATGGCGGTCGACGAGGCGCACTGCGTCTCCGAGTGGGGGCATGACTTCCGCCCCGACTACCTGCGGCTGCCGGAGATCGCCGAGCGGCTGGGACGGCCGACGGTGATGGCCTGCACGGCGACCGCGACCAAGGCGGTCGCGGCGGAGATCGTGCGCCGCTTCGAGATGCGCTCCCCTCTGCAGGTGCGCTCCGGCTTCGACCGGCCGAACCTCTCCTTCGACGTCGTGCCGCTGGAGGGCAAGGGGTCGCAGGCGCGCCGGCTGGCACTGCTGGAAGCCGGCCTGTCCGATCCCGCCAACCGGCCGGCAATCGTCTACTGCGGCACCCGCCGCGACACCGACGAGCTGGCGCAGACGCTGCGCGAGTCGGGGCTGAGGGCGCTCGGCTACCACGCTGGCATGACCCCGGAGGGACGCAGCGAGGTGCAGCGGCGCTTCATGGTGGGCGACACCGAGGTGATCGTCGCCACCAACGCCTTTGGGATGGGGGTCGACAAAGCCAACGTGCGCTCGGTCTGGCACGTCACCGTCCCGACCAGCGTCGAGGCCTACTACCAGGAGGCCGGCCGCGGCGGACGCGACGGGCTGCCGGCGCGAGCGGTGCTGCTGGCGATGAAATCCGACCTCGGGCGGCTGCTGCGATTCAACGAACAGCGCCAGGGCAACCCCGAGATGGCGATCGCCTATGAGCGCGGCTGGCGCGACTACAAGGCGATCAAATCGTTCATCTACTCCGAGCGCTGCCGGCGCCGCTCGCTGCTCGACCACTTCGGCGACAGCGAGGCGGGGGCGCCGCTGGCGCGCTGCTGCGACGTCTGCGACGCCCGTGACTGGCTGCCGGACCCGGAGACCATTGTCATTCGTCGGCCTGCGCGAGAGTCCGGCGGCGGCTCGCGCAGCGCGGCGCCAGCACCCGACCTCTCCCCCGCCGACGCGCCGCTCTTCGAGGCGCTGAAAGCCTGGCGCCTCGACGCCGCCGCCGGCAAGCCGGCCTACACGGTCGCCAACAACCGCACCCTGCAGACGATCGCCGCTGTGCGTCCCGCCGACGCCGCGCAGCTGCAGGAGATCAACGGCGTTGGTCCTGCCTTCATCGCCAAGTTCGCCGACGACGTGCTCGCCTTGATCGCCGAGCACCCCCTGGCCCAAGCAGCCTGAGGTGGTGGCGCGCCCTCCCGCGGCGCGCCCCCGGGCCTGGTCCTAGCGGCGCGCCGTCAGCCCCTGCAGGACGACCTCGATCGGCGAGCGGTGCTTCCCGTTGCCGTTGCCGGCGCCGTTCGAGGCCTCGCGGGCGCGCTGGAAGTCGGCGGCGAACTGGCCGACGCGAGCGCTGACGTCGCCGACTCGGCGCGCCGCCCGGACGACGTCCTCACCCTCGATCTTCCGCACCGCTTTGGTGATGCCACCGTGGCGATGCGCCTGCCGTGAGGCCAAGACCGCGCCCCCGGCCGCGCCGGCGATCGCGGCACCGCTCGCAAGCAACGGCACCCGTGCCTTCTTGACGGCGCGACCGACCTCCTTGCCGGCCTGACCGACGCCCTTGCCGACGTCTTTCGCTTTCTCCTCGACGGCCTCGGCAACCACCGCCGGTTTGCTCTGGCTTTTCGATTTCGCATTCGATTTCGGCTGCGTCCTTTTCGGACGGGATTTCGACTGCGTCTGTCCTTTCGGCTGCGATCGGCTTTTCGACGCACTGCGCGAGCGCGATCCAACCGAACCGTTCTGCGATTTCGTTTTGGTCGCGTTGCCTTTGCGCGTCTGCCGCGACCCTTTCTGTTTGGCCTCAGCCATCGTCGCTTCCTCCTTTGCTTTGGCCTCCCGATCCAATCGCCTACCCGCTTGTGAAGAAGCCAACCGCTTCTCCTGTGGCTGAGTCGATCACCCGTCTGCGCCCGCACGTCCCATGGACGTGTAATTGCAGACGCGTCCGATTGCGGACCGCCGAGCCCCATCACCTGCTTCCGTGTTGGGAACAGCGATGCGGCATCGCTTCCAGACCATCCCGGCACGAACTGTCCTCACCTGCGCGCTCGTCGTGCTGGTCGCCCTTGCCGGCGCGGCGCCAGCCAGCGCCGGCTTGCTCGAACCGCCCGGCAAGAAGGTCTGGTTCGGCGTCTCCGACACCGGCGACCCAGCCCAGTTCGGGGAATTCAGCAGCTCCGTCGACAAGCACCCGGCGGTGATCGAGAGCTTCCGGATCTGGGGCAGCGACTTCCCCGACTCGATCCGCCGCTGGCAGACCGCGCGGGCGCGGCCGATGATCCACATCACCACCGCCGACGGCAACGACGGGCACGAGATCATCACCCCGCGAGCAATCGCCCACGGCGAGGGCGACGGCTACCTGATCCGCCTCAACCACGTCTTCGCCGAAAAGGAGATGCGCTCCTACGTGCGACCGCTCGGCGAGCCGAACCGCTGCCTCAACGTCTACGCCTCCTACGACTGCGGCGGCGCCCCGCGCGACGCCGCCCACAAACCGCGCTGGTACAAACTCGCCTTCCGTCGCATCTACGTGATCGTCCACGGCGGCGGCAAGGCGAAGGAGATCAACAAACGGCTCGCCGAAGCGGGCCTGCCGCCGCTGACCGAAATGATCGGCGGCCTGCCGAAGGCGCCGGTGGCGATCGTCTGGAGCCCGCTCCCGGCCGGCTCGCCGACGACGCCGCGCAACCGCCCGAAGAACTACTGGCCCGGCTCGGACTGGGTCGACTGGGCCGGCACCGACTTCTACGCCTCCTATCCGGAATGGGACGCGCTCAGCGGCCTCTACAACCGCTACGCCGGAAAGAAGCCCTTCGCGCTGACCGAGTGGGGCGTCGAAGCCGGCGACGACCCGAGCTTCGTCGCCAAGCTCTTCACCTGGGTCGAAAAACACCCGCGCTGCAAGATGCTCGTCTACTACCAGGACTTCGGCAGCACCAGCAGCTACCGGATCCAGAACTACTCGGCCAGCCTGGCGATCCTCAAGGCCCGCCTGCACTCGGGACTCTTCCCGAGCTTCGCGCCGGCCGCGCCTCACCTACCGCCGCCCCCGCAGGGCGGGATCGGGACGCCCGGCCCTTAGCCGGCTGCTTCCCCTCGCCCTTCCCCTGCTTTTTCTTCGCGCCGGGCTTCTTCTTCGCGCCCGGCTTGAACGGTTCCAGCGCGGTAATGCTCGAGTAGCCGGTCAGGTAGATCCGCTGGCCGTCGGAGATCACCGGCGTGTAGGTGCCCTTCGGGTAGTGGAAGACACGGCGACCGCTGCGCATCATGAAGCCCGTCGTCGTCTTGTTGGTGAACTCGGCGACGTAGACGATGTCGCCGATCGCCGAGAGCGAGCCGACCACCTGGCCGCCGGCGGAGCGGCTCCAGCGCAGGCTGCCGTCCTTGGCGTCGAGCGCGTAGACGTTGCCGTCGAAGGAGCCGATGTAGACGGTCGGCGGGCTGTGCTTGGTGGTGGCGACGGTCGGGCCGGAGTAGGCGTAGCCGCCGGTCGAGTAGCTCCAGGCGAGGGTGCCGTCCTTGGCGTCGTAGGAGTAGACGCGGCTGTCGTTGTTGCCGGCGTAGACGCGGCCGAAGGCGACCGCCGGGGTCGAGTAGAAGGCGCCGGAGCCGCCGAAGCCCGGGCCCAGCGAGCCGCTCTGCCACTTCAGCTTGCCGCTCTTGGCATCGACCGCGTTCATGTAGCCGCCGTAGTCGCCGACGTAGAGGGTGCCGTGGTAGAAGGCCGGCGCCGACTTGACCGGCCCGCCCAGCGCCGTCGCCCAGCGGACGTTGCCGCTGATCGTGCTGAGCGCGTAGAGGTTGCCGTCTTCGCAGCCGAAGTAGACGGTCCGGCCGATCACCAGCGGCGAGGACTCGGCCCGGCCGGGCAGCTCCTTTTTCCAGACGATCTTGCCGGTCTCGGCGTCGAGCTTGACGATGTGGCCGGGGACGAGATTGACGATGTAGAGGCGGTGCTTTGAGTAGACGGGTGAGGAGGCGTTGAGGCGGCCGACCCGTCGTTTCCAGATCGTCTTGCCGGTCTTCGCCTCCAGCGCGTAGGCCCAGCCGCTGTTGTTGACGAAGTAGAGGTGGCCGTTGACGGAGATCGGCGGGAACTCGAGCAGCGGCCGGTCGGTGAAGCGCCAGAGTTTGCGGAAGGGCGGCTTGATCCCCTGCACCGGCAGGTAGCGCGTGCGGGCGCGGTCGTAGCCGAACATCGGCCAGTTGACCGTCTTCGCCCGCAGCGGCTTGGTCGGCTTCGGCTTTTCCGGCTTGAAGGGAACCGCTTCGTTGTGGACGTCGCCGGGCCGCTTCAGCAGCTCGTAGCCGAGAAGGGCGCCGCTGACCAGCAGGGCCGCGGCGAGCAGGACGATCGCCGGGAGGCGATTGCGGTGGAGAAGGCCGGCGGCGTCGCGAAACAGCGGGGCGTCGCGGAGGCGGCGGGCCTGCGGCCCGCCCTCAGCCATTCGCGGCGGCCCTCCGCTCGGACTCCTTGACGATGCCGCCCAGCAGCTGCTTTACGCCCTGCTTGACGAGGGCGACCACCGCGAAGCCGGCCGCCGGCACGGTCGGAGTCGTCCGCACCGCGTAGGCGACCCTGGTCCCGGTGCCGCTCGGCCTCAGTTCGACGGTGCCGACGTGGTCGCGGAGGGGCAGGCCGGAGAGCAGCTTGTAGGAGAAGCGCTGGGCCGGCTCGTAGACGAGCACTTCCTCGCGCATTGGCGGCCCAACGGCGCTGAGCTTGCGGATCGCTCCGACCCCGTTCGGCGCCGGCGTGCCCTCGCGCTCCAGCTCGGCCCGGCGCAGCGGCGTGATCTTGTCGTAACCGCGATGGTCGCTCAGCACCTCGAAGACGACCTCCGGGGGCGCCGCGACCTCTCGCTCGAATCTGAAGCTGGCCATCGGCGCCACAGGCTAGCGGGGGTGTCTGAGGAAATGGATCCATAAGGACCCAGAAACTCAGACACGCCCCCTGGGACGCGTCGATCGGAGCCGCTTTCGCGGGACGCTGCGATCAGGCGAGGCGCCAGCGCTGCGGGTCGCTGCCGTCGACTCGGACGACCTCGCCCTTTGTCTCGAGGTGGGCGAGACAGGAGAGGACGATCTGCAGGACCCAGGCGCTGGCGGGGCTGTCGAGGTTCTCCTTACCCAGCAGCTCGGCGACGATCGCGAAGGCGGGGCGCTCCTCGACGGCCAGCGACTCGCGCACTTTCCCGAGCAGCTCGGCGACCTGGCGGCGGCCCTCGGCGATCTTCGCCTCCGGGTCGCGGAAGGTGCGGCCGTGGCCAGGCAGGACGAGGTGGACCTCGAGCGGCTCGACGACTTCGAGGCTGTGCAGGTATTCGCCGACCGGGTCGGGGGTGTGACCGTGGTCGAAGAAGAGGACGACGCGGCCGAGCAGGTGGTCGCCGGAGATCATCAGCTTGCGCTCGGGCTGGTGGAGGACCACGTGCGAGGGCGCGTGGCCGGGCGTCTCGTGGACCTGCCAGGTGCCGAGGTCGGTCTCGACCTCGACCCCGGGAAGCAGCTCGCGGTCGGGGACCTTGATCGCGTCGATCCCGGTTTCCTCGACGCTGTCGCTGCGCGCCTCGCGGTAGCGCTCCAGCGACGCCACCGGGACGCCGCTCTGGCGTGCGACCTCGAGGCGCTGCTCCAGCGCCGCCACCGGGTCGTCGGCGAGCAGCCGCACGTGCTCCCAGGCGGGGTGCATCCAGAGTTCGCAACCGGCTTCCTCGCAGATCGGCGCCGCCAGGCCGTAGTGGTCGGTGTGCGAGTGGGTGCAGACGACCAGCCGCACGTCTTCGAGACCGAAGCCGGCTCCGGCAAGGGCGACGTCGAGCTGGCGCAGCTTGCCCTTGCCACCGATGCCGGTGTCGAAGAGGACGATGCCGCCGTCAGCAGCGATCGCCCAGGCGTTGCCGTGCGGGACGCCGGGCCAGGGCAGCGGCAGGCGCAGCCGCCAGATCCCCGGCAGCACCCGCTCGGTGCGCGGCGCGTTGGCCTTCGAGCTGCCCGCCATCGGGGCATCCTTTCAGGCGCCCACCGCTTCCGCCGTGCTTATCCCCAGATATGAGGGTTAAGTCACCGCGGAGCGGGATCGGGACGCTCGAACTGCTGCATCGCCCCGGCGATCGCGAAGCAGAGGGCTCCGGTCAGGGTGCCCCAGTTGGCGATCCCGACCGCCAGCGCGTCGCCGGTCGCGGGCCGCACGAAAGCCGCCACCGCGGCGACCATGAACAGCACCGAGCCGAGCTGGTTGACGACGACGATCCACCAGCCGAGGTCGGTGCGGCGGCCGCGCGGGCGGTCGTGGCGCATCTCGGTCAGGGCGAGGTGTCCGGAGACGAGGAAGAGCACGCAGCCGACCACTTCCGGCGACCAGACGAGACGATGGACCTGGGCGACGCTGAGGTCGCCGAGCAGCGCGTCGAGCAGGCTCACCCCGAAGAAGAGGGTGCCGACGAAGAGCGTCACCGCGCTCGACCAGTCGAGCCGGCCCGGCTCCAGCGACCACCAGCGCCAGGGCGGCGTGCGCAGGATCCCGTCCGGGTCGGCACCGCGCGGCGCGTTCGCCACCTGCAGCAGCGCCGCGTAGGCGCCGGTGGTGAAGAAGACGCCGCCGACCAGGTAGACCGCCGCCGCTAGGCGCGGGCCGCCGACATCCGCCTGGGACAGCGCCGCGCCGAGAGCGAACAGCGAGCCGCCGAGGATGAAGGCGGTGGCCGAGATCGCGTTGACCCGCCGCAGCCGCGCCGCCGTCGGTGCGTCGGCACGGGCCTGCACCTCCGCCCCGGCCGCGCCTGGCAGCGCCAGCACGCCGCGTTTGCGCATCGCCCGCCGATCGACCGCCCGCCCGCTCACGGCGGCATCTTCGCGGCTGCCGCCCCACGCCGCATTGCGCGGTAGACCTTTCCTCCGCTATGCGACGGAAAGGTCTACCGCGCCCGTCCAGGACGGCTACGGGGCCACGAAGGTGCCCGGATCCGGGCCGATCCGCGCGCCGGAATCGAGCTGGGCGATCGCGTCCATGTCGTCCTCGCTCAACTCGAAGTCGAAGATCTCGATGTTCTCGTGGATCCGCTCCGGGGTGACCGACTTAGGGATGACGACGTTGCCGAGCTGCAGGTGCCAGCGCAGCACCACCTGGGCCGAGGTGCGGCCGTGGTTGGCGGCGATCGTCTCGATCGCGCTCTCGCCGAGCACGTCCGCCTGCGCGAGCGGGCTCCAGGCCTCGGTGGCGATGTCGTGCTCTCCGTGCCAGGCTCGCAGCTCGCGCTGTGGGAGGCGCGGATGCAGCTCGACCTGGTTGACCGTCGGCCGCAGCTCCGCCTCGGCCTCCAGGCGCTCCAAATCCTCGATGCGGAAGTTGGACACGCCGATCGTGCGGATCGCCCCTTCGCCGCGGATCCGTTCGAATGCGCGCCAGGTCTCGACGAAGCGGTCGCCGCTCGGCACCGGCCAGTGGATCAGATAGAGGTCGACGTGGTCGGTTCCAAGCGCACGAAGGCTCTCGTCGAAGGCGCGGAGAGTCGAGTCGAATCCTTGCTCGCTGTTCCAGAGCTTGGTGGTGACGAAGACCTCGTCCCGGCTGAGGCCGCTGGCCTCGATCGCCGCGCCCACCCCCGCCTCGTTGCCGTAGGCCGCGGCGGTATCGATGTGCCGGTAGCCGACTTCCAGTGCCGTCTCGACGACGCCCTGGGTCTCCGCCGGCGGTACCTGGAAGACGCCGAAGCCCAGTTGGGGTATCTCGACGCCGTCGTGCAACTGCAGCGCCGGAACCGTGCTCACGTGCGCCATGCCTTCCTCCTCGTCCGTTTGGGTTCCGGAATCCCTACCCAGTCGGGTTGGAAATTAGGCAGGAATTTTTGTACTGCGGCGCGTCGAGGAGCGAGGCGGCGCCGCGGCGACTAGGAAGTCGCGAGCCCGATCGCAAGCAGCGGGAAGGCGCACATGACCCCGAGGTAGAGGCCCATCGCGGCGCCGGCGCCGATGCCGGTCGTGCGCGAGCGGGCGCCGGCGATGACGCCGACGAGAAAGATGAAGGCCGCGATCCCGAGGCCGATCCAGAAGACGGGGGGCATTGCGTCCGCGACCCTATCGAAACGGCAGGATTCGGCCGATTGACATCAAACGTCTCCGTCATGAACTCGGCCACCGGTAAGAACAGCAAGCTGATCCTCGCGGCGATGATCTTCGCGGTCTCGATGATGTTCATCGACCAGACGATCGTCGCGATCGCGGTCCCCTCGATCCAGGACGACCTCTCGCTCTCGGCGACGGGCGTGCAGTGGATCATCAACGGCTACCTGCTGGCGCTCTCGGCGCTCTTCGCCTTCGGCGGCCGCCTCGCCGACATCGCCGGCCACCGCCGCATGGTGATGCTCGGCGTGGTCATCTTCGCCACCGCCTCGGCACTCTGCGGCGCCACCCCGACCGGCTCGCTGGACGAGATCTGGCTGATCGTCTTCCGGATCATCCAGGGCGCCGGCGCGGCGATCATGTTCCCGGCTGCGCTTGCGATCGTCCTCGGCGCCTTCCCGGTCCGCGAGCGCGGCCGGGCGATGGCGATCTTCTTCGCGATCACCGGCGGGCTCACCTCGATCGGCCCGATCGCCGGCGGCTACCTGACCGAGTGGACCTGGCGGGCGATCTTCTGGGTCAACATCCCGGTCGCGATCATCGCCATCGTCCTCACCGTGATCGCCAAGCCGGACGACACCAAGCACCCGGCACCGCTCGACTACCGCGGCACGGTCCTGATCACCGGCGGCATGGGCCTCGCCGTGCTCGGCCTGCAGCAGTCGAGCGTCTGGGGCTGGGGCAGCGCGATCACCTGGATCTGCATCGCCGCCGGCATCGCCCTGATCGGCGCCTTCGTCGCCTACCAGCTGAAGATCGAAGACAGGCACCCGCTGATGCGGATCCGCGTCTTCCAGAACCGCGCCTTCGCGGTCGACAACGCGATCCTCTTCCTGCTGATGATCCCCTTTGTCCCGCTCTTCTTCTTCGCCAGCATGTACGCGCAGATCTCGCTCGGCGAAAGCGCCTCGGAAACCGGGCTCTACCTGCTGATCTTCTTCGCCGGCTTCGCGGTCGCCTCGCAGTACGGCGGCAAAATCCTCGACCGCGTCGGCGCCCGCCCCTCGGTGGTGCTCGGCTGCGCGGTCGCCGCGGTCGGCTTCTACCTCTGGGGCAAGCACCTCACCGACCTCTCGGTCAGCGACCAGTGGATCTACATCGTCATCGCCGGCGCCGGGGTCGGGCTGGTCCTCAGCCCCGCCAACACCGACGCGCTCAACCGGGTGCCGGCCAGCCGCTACGGCGAGGCGACCGGGATCACCCAGACGGTCCGCAACTTCGGCTCCAGCCTCGGCCTCGCCGTGCTCGGCTCGATCCTGATCCTCCAGAACAAGTCGAACCTCGAGGCGACCGCGGCCGAGCACGGGGTGCCGAAGGGGACCGCCGACCAGATCGCCGACACGATCAGCCAGGGAGCCGGTGGCGGCGCCGAACAGATCCCGGCCCACGTCAACCCGATGGTCCAGAAGGTCTTCGACAACATCCCCCACGACTTCGCGCTCGCCACCCAGACGGTCTTCTACGGGATGGCCGGGGTGATGGCGGTCGCCTTCGTGGTCGCCCTGGTGGCGATGCCGAGCGGCAAAGTCGAGGAACAGGTCACCGAGGAGCCGAGCGAACCGCCGGTGGCCGGCGCCGCCTGACGCTGGTACGTTCGCGCGGGTGAGGACCCGGCTCCGCGGTTTCAGAAGGCTCGGCGGTTCCCCCGCGCCGGCGCCGGGGCTGCTGCCGGTACTGCTCGCGGCGGCGCTGACCGCGGTGGCGCTGCTGGTGCCGGCCGGGGCGACTGCTGCCGGCGCGGCGGCGCCGGTCAACACCAAGGACTCCGTCCTCGTCTCGCCCCAGGACGAACCGGCGCTGCAGCTGGCGCAGAAGTACGCGCCGATCACGATGCTGCGCGAAGAGGTCGACCCGCCCTGCGAAAAGACCGCCGAGCAGTACCAGCCGACCAGCGTCGACACGGTGCTGGGCAATCCCACCGTGACGCTGAAGCACTACGTCGAAGGCGAGGGCCTCGAGGACGTAATGAAGGCGCCGACGGCGAACGACATCGCCGGCCTCAAGGACGGCTACTACCTCGACCTCGAAGGCAAGGCGCTCGGCGACACCTGCGTGTACTCGCGGGCCTTCCACGAGCTGGTCGAGGAAGGCAAGGCGCCGACGATCACCTACGCCCACATCGCTCGCGAACCCAACCACGAGGGCTTCGCCCTGCAGTACTGGTTCTTCTGGTACTTCAACCAGTTCAACGACCTCCACGAGGGCGACTGGGAGGGCATGCAGCTGAGCTTCGAAGCCAACACGGCGGCGGCGGCGCTGAAGGAAGAACCGAACGAAGTGATCGTCTTCCAGCACGCCGGCGGCGAGCGGGCAAGTTGGGACGACGCCAAGGTGCAGAAGGAAGGCAGCCACCCGATCGTCTACCCCGCCGCCGGCTCGCACGCGACCTTCTACGACTCCGCCGTCTACATCCAGAATGGCCAGCGCGGCTCCGGGGTCGGCTGCGACGTCACCACCGAACCGCTGCGGGAACTGCGGCCGCGGCCGGTGCTGATGCCGGAAACCGCACCCGAGAGCGGCCCCTTCGAGTGGCTCACCTACGACGGCCGCTGGGGCGAAAAGGAAAAGGGCTTCAACAACGGCCCGACCGGGCCGCAGACGAAGACCGTCTGGCGGGAACCGTTCGCCTGGATGGAAAAGCAGCGGACCACCAGCCCGCGCCTACCCGGAGGCTCGATCGCCGGGCCGCAGATCACCGGCGTCTTCTGCGGCGCCGTCGCCTCGGTCTCGGACCTGATCAACCTCGAGGCGAAGTCGCGCTTCGCGGCGATCGCGACGCTGGTCGGGCTGGCGGTCCTGATCCTGCTCTTCGTCGGCCTCACCCGCTGGCGCCCGGTCGACCTCACCGAGTTGCGCGCCAAGCGCGCCTTCGGCCAGCTGGTCCGCACCGCGCGGCAGCTGTACGGACGTCACTGGCGGGTCCTCGTCCCGATCGCCCTGGCCGGGCTGGTGATCGTCGCCGGGACCAACCTGATTGCCGGGGCGCTCGCGCGCGGCAGCGGCGCCGACGACGCCGCCGGCCGCTCGGGGGTCAACCTCGCCCTCGGCGACCTGGTCGAAACCTTCGCCCGTCCGATCGCCCTTGCCGTGGTCGCGGCGATCGTGGTGATCTTCATGCGGCTGCTGGTCGAAGGCCAGGAGGCCGGCTTCCGCGCCTGCTGGCACGGCATGCGCGAGCGCTTCTGGAAGATCGTCGGCGCCCTGCTGCTGGCGATGCTGGGGATCTTCCTGATGGCGATCACCGTGATCGGCCTCCCCTTCGCGATCTGGAAGCTGGTCGGCTGGTCATTCGCCGGCCAGGAAGTGCTGTTCACCGACAAGTCGATTCGCCAGTCGCTGAAGGGCAGCTCCGAACTGGTCCGTGGCCGCTGGTGGCGGGCGGTGCGGGTGGTGATCTTCCTGGTCGCGATCCTCTTCGTCGCCGGCCCGGTCCTGACCCTGGGGCTGATCTTCACGCCGCTGCCCTTCCTGGTCATCAACCTGCTCGGGGCGCTGATCTTCGCCCTGCTGCTCCCCTACGTGGCGATCGGGCAGACGCTCCTCTACTTCGACCTGCAGGCCCGGGCGGAAGCCGAGCCGGCGAAGCCTCGGCGCCGCTGGCGCGAGCGACTGCGCGGCTCGCTGCGAGGTTCAAGCGAGCCGGAAGGAGAGCCGATAGCGACGCCATGAGCGTCCCCTCGGCCCCGGCCGCCGCGTGAACGGCGGCGTCGACTTCTACATCCAGGCGATCGTCTCGGTGCTGGTGATCACCGACCCGATCACCCGCGGGATCTTCTTCAAGGCGATGACGGCGGCCGAGCCCGAGCGCCGGCCCGAGTACGTCCGCCGGATCACGATCGCGGTCGCGATCACGCTCGGCGTCGCCGCCCTCGCCGGCAAGCAGATCCTCGACGCGCTGGGGATCGACCTCGGCGCCTTCGGGATCGCCGGCGGCCTGGTGGTGGCGATGATGGGCTTCGAGATGCTCTTCGGCGGCGAGCCGAGCCGCGCCCAGGGTGGCAGGGAGGCGCACGAAGAGCCGCAGAGCTTCGAGGGCAACGTGATCGTCCCCTACGCGATCCCTTTCGTCGCCGGGCCCGGGGCGATCACCCTGGTGATCACGATCGCCTCCTCGACCTCCGGCGCCGAAGGCACTATCGCCGCGCTCGTCGCGGTCGCGATCGCGGTGGCGCTGCTGCCGGTCGGCCACCTATGGCTGGCCAACAAGCTCAATCTCTCCGAGTCAGCGATGAAGGTGGCGACCAAGTTCGGCGGCCTGATCGTGGCGACGATCGGGATCCAGCTGATGCTGAACGGGATCGTCAACTTCTTCTCCTTGACCTAGATGATTGATTCCCAATTACCGCGCGCCCGGATGGCGCACCCGGCGCTTCGCATCTCTGCGTTCTCGGGCTTGCCCTTGCCAACCGGCAAGGGCTGCGCTCTGCGTCCTTGACCTGCTCGGCCGCGCGCACCCCCGATCACACGCGAATTGGGAATCAATCATCTAGCCCGGCGTCGCCTGGGCCGGATAGGTTTCGGGCGTGAAGCTGCTCGCCTTCAGCGACCTGCATCGCGACCTCGAGCAGGGGGCGCGACTGGTCGAGATGTCGACCGAGGCCGACGTGGTGATCGGGGCCGGCGACTTCGCCTCGGTGCACGAGGGGCTCGGGGAGACGATCGCGGCGCTGGCTGGGATCGCCACCCCGACGGTGCTGGTGCCCGGCAACAACGAGACCGTCGACGCCCTGCGCGACGCCGTCCGCGACGAGTGGCCGGCGGCAACCGTCCTGCACGGCGAAGGGACCTCGATCGGCGGCGTCGAGTTCTTCGGGCTCGGCGGCGGCATACCAGTTACGCCCTGGGACTGGAGCTTCGACCTCGACGATGCCGAAGCGAGCGGGATGCTGGCCGGCTGCCCCGAGGGCGCCGTGCTGGTCCTCCACTCACCCCCGAAGGGCCACTGCGACAGCGCCGGGGGCGACACCCACTTCGGCAGCCCGGCCCTGCTCGCCGCGATCGAGGCGAAGCGGCCGCGGCTGGCCGTCTGCGGGCATATCCACGAGTCGTGGGGCTGCGAGGGGGAGGTCGGCCACACGCCGCTCCGCAACCTCGGCCCCAACGGCACCTGGATCGAGATCTAGGCCGGCCTTGGAGCAGAGCTCCTCCAAGCGCTCCGGGCTGATCCTGGCGACGCTGATCTTCGTCGCCGCGGTCGCCAACTTCAATCTCTCGGTCGCCAACGTCGCCCTGCCGGCGATCGGCAAGGAATTCGACGCCGGCCAGACGACCGTCGACCTGATCGCGGTCGGCTACTCGCTCGGGCTGGCCGGCTCGGTCCTCTACCTCGGCGCGGTCGGCGACCGCTACGGGCGCAAGGCGCTGCTGGTGCTGGGCATGGCGCTGACCATCCCCTTCTCGCTGCTGGCGGGCTTCGCGCCCTCCGCCAACGTCCTCTTCATCGCCCGGGTGCTGGGCGGCGTCGCCGCCGGGATGGCCTACCCGACGACGCTGGCGCTGATCACGGCGCTCTGGTCGGGCCCCGAACGGACCAAGTCGATCGCTCTCTGGTCGGCCCTTGGCGGCGGCGCCTCGGCGCTCGGGCCGCTGGTCGCCGGCGGCCTGCTCGAAGTCGCCGACTGGAGCTGGGTCTTCCACATCAGCGCCCCGCTGGCGGCGATCGGCCTCGTGCTCGCCTGGAAGCTGGTCCCCGCCCACGTCAACGAGACGACCGAGCGGGTCGACCACTTCAGCGGCATTGTCTCGATCGGCCTGGTGGCGGCGCTGATCCTGGCGATCAACCTGGCGCCGGAACCGGGCAAGGGGACGACCGCGATCATCCTCGGCGTCGTCGCCGTCCTCTTCACCGCCGTCTTCCTGCTGCGCCAGCGGCGGATCGCCAACCCGCTCTATGACCTCGGCATCGCCGCTCGCCCCACCTTCTGGGTCGCCGCCCTGGCCGGGATCATCGTCTTCGGCTCGCTGATGGGGGCGATGTTCATCGGCCAGCAGTTCGTCCAGAACGTGCTCGGCTACTCGACCCTGGGTGCCGGCGCGGCGATCCTGCCGGGGGCGCTGGGGATGGTCGTGGTGGCGCCGCGCTCGGCAAAGCTGGTCGAGTCGCACGGCTCCCGCTTCACGTTGCTGCTCGGCTTCTTCTTCTGCCTGCTCGCCTTCCTGGTGATGCTGCTGCTCTGGGACGAGAATGCCTCCTTCTGGCCGGTCGGCCTCGGCTACCTGCTGGTCGGCGTCGGCGTCGGCTTCGCCGGCACCCCCGCCTCGCGCTCGCTGACCGGCTCGGTGCCGGTCAAGCGCGCCGGCATGGCCTCCGGTACCGCCGACCTGCAGCGGGACCTCGGCGGCGCGATCATGCAGTCGATCTTCGGCGCCCTGCTGACCGCCGGCTACGCGGCCAGCTTCAGCAACCAGATCTCGGCGTCGCCACAGGCCAGCCAGGTCAGCGAGCAGGTCCAGAACGAGCTGACCAAGTCCTTCTCGAGCGCCGCCCTGACCGCCGAGCAGTACCCCGAATACGCGGGCCAGATCGTCAACGCGGCCCGCACCTCCTTCCTCGACGGCGGCGACTGGACCTACGCCGCCGGCATCATCGCCATCGCCCTGGGAATGGCGATCGTCTTCTTCCTCTTCCCGAAACGGGAGCGCGAGCTGCGGCTGCTCGACGGCTACCACGCCGCGGACGGCAATCCGACGGCCCCCGGCGACCCCGCTTCGAGTACCGCCTGACTCAGCCGGTTTCGCCGCTCAGCTCGTTCAGCTGCACGGCGACGACGTTGGCGGCGAGGACGCTGACGGATTCCGAATCGCCGCTGCGGTTGCACTGCAGGTTGAGGCTCTGCCCGGCCGCGACCCGGAAGCCGGCGGCAAGGGCAAAGGTCTCGGCCCCGCCCGCCAGCGCCTGACTGCGCTGGGTCGCGGTCGAGCCGGTGCCGCCGGTGCCGTTGACCAGGCGGCAGGTGAGGGTCCCCGGTTTGCCGTCGGTGGCGTCGGCTTCGACCGTCGCGGTGACCAGATAGTTGCCGGCCGCGAGCGGCAGGCTGACCGGCGTCGTCGCGAAGGGTTCGGCGCTGACCGCGAGCGCCGAACCGCTCGCCTGGAAGCCGCGGCTGAGGCCCTGCGGTCCGGTCGCTCCGGTCAGTCCGATCGGTCCGCGCGGGCCCTCCGAGCCGCGCCCCCCGGTCGCCCCCCGTTTGCCTTCCGGACCGCGTTTGCCTTCCGGCCCGCGCGGACCGGGCTGCAGCTGACCGGCGGCGAAGTCGCTTGCGCGCAGGCTGTGATCACGGACTTTGGCGCTGTTCACGGCACCGCGCTTCAGCTGCTTGGTGCCGACGGTGTTCCAGCCCAGCTGCGTGGCCGCGTAGGCGCCGCCGCCGCCGAGGAGCAGGAAGGCCAGCAGCGTCACCATCACGTTGGCGTAGGTCATCTTGCCGCGCAGTCTCCCCATCGTTCCTGCCTCCTCGAAATCTCGTTTACCGGGCCCGACTGCCGTTTCCCCGGCTGCCGGTGAGCCAAAACCTGGCAGCGACGATAATCCCTCCGTGGCCTACCGCCTCCTCCGCGCCGACGACGCCTACTGGCGGCGTTCGAACCAGATGTCGACGCTCAACACGGACCTCGCCAAGCAACTCGAGGCGAGCACGATGGGGGCGCGGCTCTGGCGGCTGGAACCGGGGCAGGCGTCCACCCGCCACCGACATCCACAGTCCGAGGAGCTCTACGTGCTGCTGGAGGGAACCGGCCGGGTCCGAATCGGCGACGAGGAGCCGCTGACGCTGGGGCCGCTCGACTCCCTCCTGGTCGAGCCGCCGACGACGCGCCAGCCCTTCAACGACACCGACGCCGACCAGCTCTGGCTCGTCGTCGGAGCGCCGCCGGAAGCCGTCAGCTCAACGCTGGAGATGAGCGAGGAGCAGCTCCAGGCGATGTATCCCGACGGCCCGAAAGCGCTGCCGCCGGAGCTCGAGCGCTGAGCCGGGGCCGGCTGAAATTCGTAGGGAATTCTCTTTCGGTTAGCGTTCTTCTAGGTAATTTGCTCGGGCGATGGCAGGCGACGAGAGCCGGGTGCTGCGACGACTGCTCGGCCGGGCCGGCATCGTCTTGGTGCTGTTGGGCCTGGCTGTATTCGTCTACACGCAGCTGAGCCCTGGATCGCCACGCGAAAGCCTTTGCGATCAGGGCGCGACCCTGCATGACGCCGGCCTCCTGCAACAGGCTCAGGAGCTGCTCGCCAAGGGGGAGGCAGAAGGCGAGCACTGCGCGGCGGGCGAACGGGCCGAGATCGAAGCCAGCCTCGACGCCGCGGAACGAACCTTATCCTCGGCCCGTGCCTTCGGCGCCGTCGAGCCGACCGGATCGACCGATGCCCAGAAACAGCTGGCCGCGCAGCGCAACGCCAACCGCTCGATCCGACGCTACCTCGCCGGGCTGAAGGTCAGCCCCTTCGACGAAGCGGCCCGAATCGGCCTCGCCGCGCAGCTGGCGAAGCTGACCACCCCGACCGACCCGAGGGCCGCCGGCAGCCGTTGCCGGCTGTCCTCGCGACTCGCCGACATAGCCTTGCTCGACTACGCCACGACGGTCGCCTCGAAGGGGCTACCCGAGGCGCTGCGCGACTGCCGCAAGGCGCTGGTCGCGACCGGCCGGCAGCAGGTCGAGGCGGCGGCCCTGAGTCGCCAGGCAATGCAGCTGGACTCCGAAGGTGCGGCGCCGGCGACGATCCGCGAGCGCTACGCGGCAGCGCTGCAGAAGAACGCCCAGCTGAGTGAAGCGCGCAGCGGCCTCGAAGCGGCGATCGACGAGGAGAGCTGCCTCGACGCGATCGGGGATTGGTTGAGCGAGGTCCCGGCGACCCTCAAGTCCGCCCTTGCCTGGCTGATCCCCCTGCTGGCACTGCTGCTGGTGGCGGTGCTGGTGCTCGCCTCGCTCGCCCGCCTGCTGACGCGGCCACCATGGGTCTCCCAACGGCTCGCCCGCTGGTCCGGCAAACGCCCGGGTCGGCTGATCTCCCGCTACCTGGCGGTTCCCGAGATCAGCGTGGTCGACTTCGAAGGAGGCGGCGACTCGACCCTCGGCGGCAAGGACTTCTCGACCCTGCTCGCCGAACGTCTTCCCCACAAGGCGGGCCGTGAGCCGGCCTTCCCCTTCGCCTTTGCGACGAAGGGGAGCAAGAGCGACCAGCTGGCGGCCCAGTTCTCCGAAGTGCTGACCGAAGTTCCCCAGGCGAAAGCGCTGGGTGGCCTGGTGAAGCTGACCGGGCGCCTCTTCCGGCGCCGCCGGATCGTCGTCGGCGGCCGCCTGATCCCGATCTCCAACCCGCGTGGAGCCGGGGTGGCCGTCGCCCTGGAAGGCACCGGCGGCGGGCCTGAATCCAGCATCACCATCTGGGAGGCGAGCTATGACCCGCTGCCGGGTGGCGAGAAGGACGGGGCCCGCTGGATGCGGCTGCTCCCAGCGGCGATGGTCTGGACGCGCTGGCAGATCGCTGCCCGGGTCGTGCCCGACCTCGACCCCGAGCGATGGCGGGCCGACGCCCTCTTCCAGACGGCGGTTGCCTGGCAGGACGTCGGCGACGTTCGTCGCGCGGAGTCGCTCTACGTCCAAGCGCTCGAACTCGACGCGACGCTGCTGCCGGCGACCCACAACCTGGCGACGATCGCGATCGGCGAGAGGCGCTATACAGAGGCGCGCGACCGCCTGCTGGCCCTGCAGGAGCAGCTGCGGACCAACCCCACCCTCAAGAACGACTGGCCGCTGGTCGAAAACGGCTACCTCTACTCGCTGCTGCTCGCCTATGCCTATGACTCGGGAAACCGAGCCAGGAACCTGAAGAGCGCGGTTGCGACCGGCAACCAGCTGGTCGGGATGGTCGCCCGCCGACTCGATGCGAAGGGGCCACGCGAGGACACCGAAGCAACGGACCTCGCCGAGCTGGAGCGGACCGAGGCCCCATCCGTGGTCGCCCTGGCCTACGTGATGGTCCTAGCCGACACGACCCTGCGGCGCGAAGCGGTAGGCAGGATCGCGCGCAGGGAGAAGACCGACCCGATCACGCGCGGTGATCTCGTCGGGCGACTGGGCGAGTTGAAGCCCTGGGACCTCGTCGACGGCTACGTGATGCAGCGGCTGAACCTCTCGCGCCGGACCCACTACAACCTCGCCTGCTACTACGCGGCTCTCGCCGTCGGGACCGAACTTCACCGCGACGTCTGCCTCGACCTGGCGGTCGCCTCACTGAAGCGCGGCCTCGAGGGCAGGGGGTCTCTGCCGCTCGTCCACCGCGACCCCTCGCTGGAGCCACTGCGGCAGGACCAGCGGCGCTGGAACGAACTGCTGACCTTCCTGGAAGGGCACTCCGTCCAGCCGCATCCGGTGCCGCCGCAAAAAGGCTAGGCACCGCGCCGACTAGCATCGTCTAGCGGCAATGAGCCCCGAGCCCAACCTCGCCTTCGAGAGCGCCCGCGGGCGCTGGCTGCTTGCCGTGGCCGTGCTCGGCTCCGGGATCGCCTTTCTCGACAGCACCGTCGTCAACGTCGCCCTGCCGGACATCGGCCGCGACCTCGACGCCGGGACCAGCGCCCTGCAGTGGGTTCTGAACGGCTACCTGCTCACCCTGGCATCGCTGATCCTGCTCGGCGGCGCGCTCGGTGACCGCTACGGGCGACGGCGCGTCTTCGTGATCGGGATCGCCCTCTTCACGGTCGCCTCGGCGCTCTGCGCGGCGGCGCCCAACGCCGGCCTGCTGGTCGCGGCTCGGATGCTGCAGGGGGTCGGCGGGGCCCTGCTGACGCCGGGGAGCCTGGCCCTGCTCGAGGCAAGCTTCCGGCCCAGCGACCGGGCCCGGGCGATCGGCGCCTGGTCGGGGCTGGGCGGGGTCGCGACCGCGCTGGGGCCGTTGCTCGGCGGCTACCTGATCGGCGCCGTCTCCTGGCGAGCGATCTTCCTGATCAACCTGCCGCTCGGCGTCGTCGTCGCGGTGATGGCGCTGCGCCACGCGCCCGAGACGATGGACGTCGAGGCGGCGGGCGGCAAGCTCGACCTGCGCGGCTCGGTTCTGGCGGCGCTGGGGCTGGCCGGCACCACCTATGCGCTGATCGAAGCGCCTGAAAAGGGGGTCGGGGGCGTGGTCCTGGCGGCCGCACTCATCGGCGTCGCCGCGCTGGTCCTCTTCTTCGTCGGCGAGCGACGCAGCGAGAACCCGATGCTGCCGCTGGGCATCTTCTCCTCACGGCAGTTCAGCGCCGCCAACGCCGTCACCTTCGTCGTCTACGCGGCCCTTGGCGGCTTCTTCTTCGTGTTCGTCTCCTTCCTGCAGATCTCGCTCGACTACACCCCGATCGAGGCCGGCTCGGCCTCGCTGCCGGTGACGGCCTTGATGCTGCTCTTCTCCGCCCGGGCCGGCGCCCTCGCACAGCGGATCGGGGCCCGGCTGCCGCTCACCCTCGGTCCGCTGATCATCGCCGCGGGGCTGCTCTGGATATCGATGATCGAACCCGGCGACAGCTACCTGTCGAGCGTCCTGCCGCCGATCCTGGTCTTCGGGGCCGGCCTGACCCTGGTCGTGGCACCGGTCACCGCGACCGTCCTGGCCGCGGCCCCGGCCCGCAACTCCGGGATCGCCTCCGGCGTCAACAACGCCGTCGCCCGGGTCGCCGGCCTGCTCGCCGTCGCCGTGCTGCCGATGATCGCCGGCCTGACCGGCGACAACTTCTACGACCCGGCGAAGATGGCCGACGGCTTCCAGATGGCGATGGTCGCCTGCGCCATCCTCGCCGCCGTCGGCGGCGTCCTCGCCTGGTTCACGATCAGCGCCGAGGTCCTGCACCAGGAGGCCGAGCCGGGCGGCGACACCCCGGAGCGCCTCGCCGAGGACTTCACCTGCGGCGTCGGCGGCCCGCCGTTGCGCCCCGGCCGCGAGGCCGACTGCGACTTCGCTGAGAAAGCGGGGGCGGCCCCCGGCCCGGAAACGATCGGCTCCCGCTGAGGGCGCTTCTAGCCGCCGCCAACCCAGCCCACCAAGGATTGGCGACGGCAGCGAGCGGGGACAAGGCGGACATGCGGCTGCCGACAGGGGACCAACCGTGGAGGACCTGATCGAGACGCTTGCCCGCGGCAACGTGACCGAGGTCAAGGTCGTCCTCGCGACCGTGGTCCTGGCCCTCGCCGCCTACCAGCTGCTGCTCGCCGCGGTTGCCTACCGCATCGTGCGGCCGCGCTTCCTCGAATCGGCGCCGGCAGTCTGGGCGCACCGCGCCAGCGGCGACGCGATCCTCGTCCTCACCGTCCTCGTCGCCGCCGCCTGCATCTCCTTCTACGGCTTCGAGGAGGGTGGGCTGCACGCGATCGCCGGTTGTGCGCTGCTCGGCGTGCTCGCCGCCAAGGTCCTGGCGGTTCGTCGCGGCGGCCGCCTGGGGCGCCTGCTGCCCGTGCTCGGCGTCTCCCTGTTCGCCCTCTTCGCACTCACCTGGGCCAGCTCGGCCGGCGAATTCCTCGGGGTGCTGCCGTGAGCCGTCCCTCGCCGGCGACGCAGATGATCGGTTCGCTGCTGGTCGCGCTGGCGATCGCGGCGATCGCGGTCGCCGTCGTCACCGCCCACTTCGGGCCGACCAGCACCGCCAAGCTGGAGGCCCGCGAGGACATCGTCAAGGAGCGTCTGGACGGACGCGAAGAGCGCCGCAAGGCCCGCGAAGACGCGCGGGAGGAGCGCGAAAGGGCGAGGGAGGATTCGTGAGCCTCGGCGAGGAGTTCGCCCCCGGCCTGCGCGGCTGGACCCGCAGCTACGGCGAGTGGAAGGACCCGGTCTCCTCCTTCGCGGTCGTGCGCCCCGACGAGCTCGTCCTGATCGACCCGCTTTTGGCCGACGAGAGCGACTGGCACGCCGTCGGGGAGCTGGCTCGCGGCCGGGAGCTGCACGTGGTCCTCACCGTCCACTGGCACGCCCGCTCGACGGCGGAGGTGCTCGGGCGCCATCCGGGCGCTCGCGTTTGGGTCACGTCCGGCGGTCGCGCTGCCAGCAGCCGCCGCACGACCGTCACCGACGTCTTCAGCCCCGGCGATCCACTCCCCGGCGGCCTGCTCGCGCTCGCCGCCCGACCGCGCGGCGAGGTCCTCCTTTGGGACGCGGAGAGCCGCGCCCTGATTGCCGGCGACGCCCTCGTCGCCGACCTCGATCCGCCTGGGCGGCTGCGGCTCTGCAAGCCGTCCTGGCTGCCGGCTTCGACCAGCCCCGCCGAGCTGCGGGCAGCGCTGCGGCCGGCCCTCGACCTGCCGGTGAAGCTCGTCCTCCCCTCGCACGGCCCGCCGATCCGGCGCGGCGCCAAGGCGGAGTTGGCGCGAGCGCTCGCCCCTTAGCCCTCGAAGAGCGGCATCCGCGCCTGTGCCGGCTGCTCCAGCTCCGCAGCCAGCAGGGCGACGCCGACCTCGCCCTTGTAGAGGCTGTCCCGCCGCAGCGGCTTGTCTCGGACCGCTGTGGCGGCGCGATCGGCGAGCAGGCGGGCGCGGGCCAGCCAGGCCTCCTCGCCGGTACGACGGTGGAGGCGGAGCAGCGCGTAGGCGCGACCGGCCCAGCCGCAGCAGAGGTCGCCGATCGAGGGCGGTGGCGACTCGAAGGCATTCCAGGCGGCCAGCCGGGCCGGGCGCTCCCAGCGCTCGTCGCCGAGCACGTCGGCAGCGGTCGCCCAGAGGAAGACCTGGCCGGCGCTGCCGTTGCACCAGCTCGCCTCGAGGGCGGTGTGGCTGAGCCGGCCGCCGGCGTCGTGGGGCCAGCAGAGTCCGCGCCCGAGCGGCCGGGCCTGCGCCAGCAGCTGCTCGAGGCGGGCGACGAGGCCCTCCGGCGGCGGCCCGCCATCGGCCTCGGACCAGCGCAGCAAAGCCAGCAGGTGGCCCGCCCAGCCGTGTGCCGCGCCCAGCGAGTCGAGTCCGGGCTCCCGGTCCAGCGGCGGCTGCGCGCCGAGCTCGGCCCAGAGGGCATCGCGGAGAGCGTCGCCGGCCCCGCATAGGCCGCTGGGGTCGGCGAGCCCGGGCAGGGCTTCGCGGAGGATCGCGGCGCCGAGCAGCAGCCCCGCCTTGCCGAAGGCGACGTCGACCTTCTCGCAGGGGTCCGTCGCGGCTGCGAACTCGTGCAGGGACTGGCGGGCGGCGCCCTCGTCGTCGCGGGCGGCGGCGATCAGCGCCTCGACGCAGTGGATGCCGGCGCGGTTGTGGAAGAGGGAGCTCTCGCCGAAGGTCTCCGGGGTGATCTCCAGCTCGGCGTTCCAGAAGGCCTCCTCGGACCCGGCCGCGAGCCGGGCCCGCACCGCCCAGAGGTCGGCAAGTGCCAGCAGCTCGGGATCGCCGCGCAGGCCGGCGATCCGCAGCAGCGCCAGGGCGAAGCCGGCGGCGCCGTTCTGGACTGAGGCGGTGGGCGCCGGGATCCCGTCCGCGAACAGCTCGCCGTCTGGTGCGGCAAGCCGCTCCAGCACCTCGTCGAGGAGACGCAGGCGCTCTGGCCGCCCTGACTCGGACGCCACCATCGCGCGATCGCGGTCCTCCGCGGCGGCGACACGGAAGGCGAGCAGGAAGTCCGCGATCGCCGGGAAGCGCTCGGTCGGGCCCTTCGCCAGCGCTCGCGCCAGCACCGCCTCAGCCGCATCGAATCCCCGGCAGCCGCGCTCCGCGAACGGCAGCGGCGGCCGATCGCGGAGCTGGCGCAGCATCTCCTCCGGCTCCAGGGAGAAGTCCTGGGTGTGGCCGCCGCTGAGCAGCAAGTAGACGAGCGCCGCCACCGCGTACTGCTCGCCGGCGACGCTGGCCGGGACCGGCGGGGCGCCTGCGAGGCGCGCGGCCGCCGCCTCGGGCTCGAGGAAGAAGTCGACGCCGGCGCGCGGGAAGTGGGTCGGCGGGCCGGCGGCCGGTTCGGCCTCGGCGGCGAAGCCGAAGTCGATCAGCGCCACCTCCCCGTCGGGATCGGCGAGGACGTTGCGGGGATGGACGTCGCCGTGGAGGACGCCGGCCGCGTGCAGGCGCGCGTAGGCGGCGATCGTCTGCTCGCCCAGCCGCAGCAGCTCGGCTCGGGCGGCCTCCGGCTCGAGCTCGCGCGCCAGGCCCGCCGCGGCGAGAACGTCGACCCCGGGGCACCAGGAGACGGCCAGGAAGGGCTGCTCGTCGTGGTGGCCGGCGTCGAGCAGTCGCGGTCCGGCGGTGCCGTCGAGCCGCTGCAGGAAGGTCGCCTCGCGGGCGAGGGCGTCGCCGAGGCCGTGCTCGAAGCCGGGCCGGGCGACCTTGATCGCCACCGCGGCGCCGTCGGAGGCGCGGGCGAGGTGGACCTCGGAGTCGACGATCACGTGGACCGCCTCGACCAGCTCGAAGGCCCCGACCCGATCCCCGGCCGCCAGTGAGGTCGCGATCGGCTCCGCGAGCTTCGAGTCGGCGGCGACGAGGAGCCCGTCGGCGACCAGGCCGCTGAGCATCCCGAAGGCCGCGTCGAGCGTCTCGTCGGGGCTGACGCCTTCCGCCTTGCTGTAGGCGATCACCGCCTCGACGATCGTCGTCGGCTCACGGAACCGCTCCAGCAGGCTGGCCGATTCGGCGTCGACCACGGTCGAGCTGCCGCGCGCCATCGGCCTGGTCACGGCGCAGTCGCCCTCGCCGTGGGCGAAGCCCTCACGGAGGTCGTCGGGAAGCTCTCCCACCGGGGTGAGGACGACGTCCTCGGGCAGCACGAAGCGGTCCAGCGCCCCCACCGCTAGGCCCCCGTCTGCACGGCCGGCCAGAGGGCGGCGGTCGGCGCCCAGGTGTCGGTGTCGACCCCGGCCAGCTGCAGCCGCCCAAGTGCGAAGCGCGACGGCTCGCCCGCCTCCCTCCCGTCCCGACCGGCCCGCAGGAGGTACTCGGCGAGGCGTTCGGCAAGCCAGATCCGCCAGCTGCCGCCGCCGGTCAGGGAGCGTGGCGGATCGGTGCCCCAGGAGAGCAGGCCGTCCTCTCCGATCGCGGCGGTGAAGGGGATCCCGTGGGCTTGGCATCCCGCCAACCGCTGGCCCAGCCGCGCCGCCGCCTGGCGCAGGTCTTCGAGCCGGTCGAAGTAGGCGACGAGCTTGTCGGGACGGCAGATGCCGCCGGCATCGCGGCCGACCTTGAAGGCGGCGATGCCGGGTACCGCCGGCAGCTCCTCGGCGACTACGGCAAACGCCTCCGGCAACGCCTCGACCGTGGGACTTACGTACAGCTTGTAGTTGGCGCGGCGATCGTCGCGGGCGCCGGCCGGCCGGCGCGGCCGCCAGGAGCGCCAGTAGTGCCGCTCCTCCGTGGCCCGCTCTTCGACCCATCCGGCATCGAGCGCCTCCCGGGCGGCACCGACGCGGTCGATGCCCAGGTGGGCCGCAACCGAGCGCTCGTCCCAGCGCTCGCGCAGCGCGGTCGTCAGCGGCTGCCGCCCGTAGAAGTAGAGCCGCATCGCCAGCTCGTGCTCCGCGACCGGGCCCAGCAGCTCTCCGTAGCGAAGCGCCGCCGCCGAAAGGGCGCCGATCCGCCCGCCGGCCCGCGGCGAGGTCGCACCGGTGAGCAGCGCGGCCGCTGTCGGGCCGGACACGTGGCGATCGCCGTCGGCGAGCTCGAGGACGCCGTCGAGGACCAGCCGCACCGCCACCGCCTCGGCCTCGCCGCCGAGGCGCCGGCGCACGTAGCTCGGCAGCGGCGCCGGCTCGGCGAGGGTGAGGAAGAGCAGAGCGGTGTCGGCCGAGGCGGTTCGGGCCTCGAGCGAGGTGCCCGCACGGGGCCGCAGCAGCCCGTAGGCGTCACCCTCACCCAGCTCGGCGAGCAACTGGCGCTCGGCCGACCCGAGGCGGTCCATGGGGACGAGCTCGTAGCCGGGGTTTGCCCGCAGCAGCGACTCGCCGACGCCGGACATCGCGGCGGCGTCGCTCGCGCCCTACCCCTCACCCTCCTCGAGCTTGCTCTCGATCGACTCGATTTCCTCCAGCTGCTCGCGGACTTCCCCCTGCAGCCGCTCGGCGCCCTCGAGTTCGGATTGCAGATGGTCGCGCAGCCTCGGCAGGTCCTCCGGGCGGATCAGCACCGCGCCCGGTCGGGTGGGATCGGGCTCGATCTCGATCATCGTCTTCGGGTCGGGGTCGATCTCGCTGCCTCCGGGGCAGGTGTGGTCAGCGCACCCCGGCAGGGTGCGAGGGAAGCAGTTGAGGATCGTCGGGGTGCCGCAGTTGCTCCCGTGTAGGCACGTCCCCGCCCAGCACCATTCGGTGTGGTTGCGGATGCAGGTGATCGGGCTCGACCGGAACCCGCACTGAGGATCGCTCGGGTAGCGGCAGAAGGTGTAGGGGATGCTGTCGAAGGTCCTGCAGGTGCGGATCGTGCGCGTCGCCACCTCGACCTTCGACTCGTCCAGACAGGGAATCTGAATTCGCAACCGCTTCGACTCGAACGACATGACTGCTCTCCCTTCCCGGAGGCTGGTGTTATTCGGCGCCCTGTTCTTCGAACGCGATCCGGCTCCTGATCCCGCGATGAAGGGCAGCCAACTCGCCCGGTCCCATGTATCGGGGCTGATCGGCCATCACCGCCACCGTCACGGTTTCCATGCAGCCCGTGTTGTGGAAGCAGCTTTCGCCGCGGCAGTAGTCGGGGCCCTCGCCCGGGGTGTTGTACTGGCACCCCTCAGAGGGGATCGGGCAGACCTGCGTCGCCTGGCAACACTGACTGCCCATGCAGTCGTCGGTTGCTTCCGGTGCGAACGTGATCCTCATGCGCCTCGACTGGAAACTCATTGGCGCACTTTAAACGGGAATTCTTAAGTGGCAAACACAATCGATATTTTTGTTACTTCCTTTGATCAAAACAACGGGGTGGTTTTTCAAGCTGGGAGACTGAGGCCGTGGACGTCGTCCTCGCCCTCCTCGCCGCGCTCTTCTTCGCCTTTGGCACTGTCCTTCAGCAACGCGGCGGCCTCGAACAGCCCTCCGAGGGCGCCAGCTCGAGCCTGCTGCTGCGGATGGCGCGGCGGCCGGTCTGGCTGGCCGGGATCGCCGCCGACAGCCTCGGCTTCGTCGCCCAGGCGGTGGCGCTGGCCGTCGGGCGGCTGGCGGTGGTGCAACCGCTGCTGGTCTCCACGGTCGTCTTCGCGCTGCCGCTCGGAGCGCGCTTCACCGGCCAGCGGATCCGCCGCCAGGACGTCGCCGCCGCGGCGCTCGTGGTCGGCGCCCTGGTCGCCTTCCTGCTGATCGCCGAACCCTCCGGCGGCCGCGACGACGCGCCGCTCGGGCAGTGGCTGGTCGCGTTCGGCGCCTGCGCCCTGGTCTGCGTGCCGCTCTGCCTGCTCGGCCGCCACGGCTCCCCCGCGCGGCGGGCGGCCCTGCTCGGCACCGCCACCGGCATCCTCTTCGCCCTTTCCGCCGCCCTCACCAAGGTGGTCGCCGACCAGGTGGGCGAAGGGCTCTTCGAGATCTTCCTCAGCTGGCATCTCTACGCGCTCGTCGTCGTCGGCTACGCCTCGATGACGCTCAACCAGCTGGCGCTCAACACCGGCTCGCTGGCGCCGGCGGTGGCGACCAGCCTCGCCTTCGACCCGATCACCAGCGTCGTCCTCGGCGTCACCCTGCTCGACGAGACGCTGCACGCGACGCCGATCGAGGGCGTCGGGACGGCGCTGGCGCTGGCCGCGGCGCTGGTCGGCATGGCGCTGCTCGCCCGTTCTCAGTCCCAGGCCCAGCCGGCAGCCGTGGCGGAGCCGGAGCTTCGCCCCCGCGCCGCCGTTCCTTAGCCCGCAGGGAGCGCCGCAAAGAAACAGCGGAACCAGCTCGTAGGATCGCCGCGTGAGCTCATCTGGGGAGAGAGCCGCGGAGCCGCGGGACGCGAGGGAGCGCGCCGAGTTCCAGGAGCAGACGCGCGCGCACCGCCTCGAGAAGCTCGAGCAGCTGCGCCAGCGCGGTGTCGAGCCCTACCCGGTGCGCTTCGACCGCGACGCCACCGCCGCCGAGCTGCACGAGCGCTTCCCGGACCTCGCCGCCGGCGCTGAGACCGGCGAGGTGGTCCACATCGCCGGGCGGATCATGGGCGAGCGGCGCCACGGCGGCCTCGACTTCGCCGACCTCCAGGACGAGACCGGGACGATCCAGCTGCTGGTCGCCCGCGAGGAGGTCGGCGGCGAGCAGCTGCACGACTTCTCCGACCTCGACCTCGGCGACTGGGTCGGCGTCGGGGGCACGGTGGTCGCCTCACGGCACGGCGAGCTCTCGGTCCGGGTCGACAAGTTCGAGCTGCTCGCGAAGAGCCTGCGGGCGCTGCCCGACATCCGCCACGGCCTCACCGATGCCGAGGACCGCTACCGCCAGCGCTACCTCGACCTGATCCTCGACGAGCCCTCGCGGCGCACCTTCGCGATCCGCTCGACGGTGATCGCGGCGACCCGGCGGGTGCTGACCGAGCGCGGCTTCAGCGAGGTCGAGACGCCGGTGCTGCTGAACCAGGCCGGCGGGGCGGCCGCGAAGCCGTTCATCACCCACCACAACGCCCTGAACATCGACATGACCCTGCGGATCGCCCTGGAGCTGTCGCTGAAGAGGCTGATCGTCGGCGGCATGAACCGCGTCTTCGAGATCGGCCGGGTCTTCCGCAACGAGGGGCTCGACACCCGCCACAACCCCGAGTTCACCCTGCTCGAGGCCTACCAGGCGTTCGGCGACTACCACGACATGATGGAGCTGACCGAGGCGATCATCGCCACCTCCTGCGAGGAGGCGATCGGGACCACGGTGGTGAAGATCGCCGGCCGCGACGTCGACCTCAAACCGCCCTACCGCCGGGCGACGATGGCCGAGCTGATCGAAGAGAACGCCGGCGTGAAGATGCACCCCTCGATGCCGGTCGAGGAGGCCCGCAAGATCGCCGACGAACGGGGCGTCGAGTACCTCGACGCCTGGGGCTCGGGAAAAATCATGGCCGAGGTCTACGACGACAGCTCCGAGTCGAAGCTGATCGAGCCGACCTTCGTGATGGACCACCCCCGCGAGGTCTCCCCCCTCGCCCGCGCCCACCGCGACGACCCCGAACTGACCGAGCGCTTCGAGCTGGTCGTCGCCGGCCGCGAGCTGGCGAACGCGTACAGCGAGCTCAACGATCCGGTCGACCAGGCCGAGCGGTTTCGCAGCGAGGCGAAGCTGCAGGCGGGTGGCGACGATGAGGCGGAACCGGTCGACGACGACTACGTGAAGGCGCTCGAGTACGGGTTGCCGCCAACCGGGGGGCTCGGGATCGGGATGGATCGGTTGGTGATGCTGATCGCCGAAGCGGAGGCGATACGCGACGTGATTCTGTTTCCCACGCTGCGTCCGGAGGGAAGAGGGACCGGGGGCGATGTGGAGGGCGAGCGAGTCGGTACCCCCTCCTCACTCGCAACTCGTCGAAGTGAGGTTGAGGGGCTGGCGCCCGAGGGGGACGGCTCCTCCCGCGCAAAACGTTCGGAGGGGGTACCGACTCGCTCGCCGACCGCGCGGCCGCGCTCGCTCAGGACGCTGGGGTGGTTGACCGTTCTAGTGGGGCTGCTCTCGCTGCTTCCGACCGCAACGTCGATCCGCTTCTCGCTCGGTCACCTGTCTTTCGTCTCTGGTGGGGGACGCTCCGCCGGGCTCATTGCCTCAGTGGCGATTGGGCTCGGGCTCATCGCGGTTGCCCGTGGTCTCAGTCGCGGTAAGCGGCGGGCGTGGGCGATTGCGACGGGGTTGTTCGCGGCCGCGGCGGTTGCTCATCTGGTGCATGGGCCGGATCCGCTGACGGTGGTGCTGTCGGCGGGGATGTTGGTGGCGCTGGTTTGGTTCCGGCATGACTTCCGGGCGCAGGGGGATCCGGGGTCGTTGCAGCAGGCGTTCCTGTTTGTGCCGCTGTATCTGGTCGGGGTCTTCTTCTATGCGTGGATCACGTTGTTCGCCGAGCGGGATCACATTTCGCCCGGGCTGACGTTTGGGGGGATCGTCGAAACGGCGTATTTGGGGCTGGTCGGGCTCGACGGGCCGTACACGTTCCAGCGCGAGGTGTTCGCGGACTTCTTCGAAAAGTCGCTGCTGCTGCTGGGAGTGGCGGGGGTGTTGATCCTGCTGTATCTGGTGCTGCGCACCTTCGTGCAGGCGGAGCCGCCGAGTGCGGAGCGGCGGCGGCGGGCGGAGGAGATCGTCCATCGGTGGGGGGACGACACGCTCGATTACTTCGCGCTGCGCAGGGACAAGAACTACTTCTTCGCCAGCGACGGGGAATCGCTGATCGCCTACCTGTACGTGCGGGGGACGGCGATGGTCGCGGCGGATCCGATCGGGCCGCCGGGGAGCACGGCGCGGACGATCGACGAGTTCCTCGGCTTCTGTGCCGAGCGCGGTTGGCGGGTCGCCTTCTTCGCGGTCCGCGAGGCCGATGTCGAGATCTACCGCGAGCGGGGGATGCGGACGATCTACCTCGGCGACGAGGCGATCCTGCGTTGCGACGGGTTCAGCCTCGAGGGGTCGGGGATGAAGGCGGTCCGCGAAGCCGTCAAGCACGTCGGCAAGGGCCACAGCTTCGAGCTGATCGCCGAGCCGGAAGCCAGCCCGGAGCTTGTCGCGGAGCTGAACGAGATCAGCGAGGAGTGGCGCAAAGGCGCACCCGAGCGGGGCTTCACGATGGAGCTCGGCGAGGACGTCGAGGGGACCAACCCCGACTTCGCGATCGCGGTCGCCCGCGAGCAGGGCGGTCGCGTCGCCGGCTTCCTGCGCTTCGTGCCGGTCTTCGGCGAGGAGCCGGGCTACTCGCTCGACCTGATGCGCCGCCGGCCCGATTCCGCCAACGGCCTCACCGAGTACCTGATTGCCGAAGCCGCCCTCGCCCTCGGCCCGCGCGGCTACAAGCGCCTCTCGCTCAACTTCGCCGCCTGGGGACGGCTGCTCGACAGCGCCGAGGACGCCGGCCTCTCCGGCCGCCTGCAGCGACTGATGGCAAAGGGGCTCAACCCCTTCTTCCAGATCCAGAGCCTGCGGGACTTCAACCAGAAGTTTGGCCCCGAATGGGTGCCGCGCTCGGTCGTGATCGACGACGTCTCCGACCTGCCGCGGCTGGCGATGCTCTACGCGAGCGTCGAGGGCTTCCTCGAGGTGCCGCTGCTCAGCCGGGCGCTGGAGCCGCCGATTCGGCAGCGGGTCGACGCGGCAAAGGCGGCGGAGCCAGCCCTCGCCGCCGCTCCTGCGTCGCCATCAGCTGGATAGAGACCAGCAGCAGGACGTCGACGGCGAGGCCGAAGACAGCCCCGAACTGGGACTCGACGAAGGTGAAGACCCGGGTGACGAAGATCGAGACCAGCAGCGCCCGCGTCAGCCAGGTGTAGGCGTCGAGGCGGCGGCGGCTGAGCAGTCGCTCCAGCCCGATCGCCACGAACACGCTCGACACCCCGGTGGAGACGAGGCTGGCGAGATTGACGAAGTTGAGGTGGCCGAAGGAGTCGCGTTCGAATTCGGCCCGGGCGGCGTGGTCGTGGAAGGTGATCGAGAGGACCAGGCCGAGGATCGCGACGATCCCGGCCAGGGCCCAGAAGGCGAAGACGACGAAGACGACGGTGTGGAACCAGCCGCGCTCGCTCCATTCCCGGTAGCGGGCGGCGACGGCGTCGGCGAAGCGCCGGTACCAGGGCGGGTTCGGGTTGGGCGTGGTGTCGATGTCCTCCGCCAGATGAATCAGCGGATCGCGCAGCGGGTTCCCCTCCGGGACTTCGGCCAGCAGCGCCAGCGCCCGCTCGCGGTATTCGAGCTTGAAGGGGCCGTAGGTCGCCTCGCCGATCAGCTCGACCGCGTTGCGGACCTTCTCGGCCTCGTTCAGCCCGCGGTGGCGCTGGTAGGCGCGCGAGCCGAGGTAGAGGCCGATGAAGATCAGGTAGATCAGCCCGGCGGCCGGCTTGTAGAAGTAGTTGTTGTCGGCGGTGATGAACTTGCCGAGCTCGTCGATGAAGAAGCCGAATCCGACGCCGGCGACGAGCGCCGCCACCTGGCGGGCGCGGCGACCGAGCAGGCTGAGCAGGATCGCCAGCGCCACGACCATGAAGACCCCGCCCCAGAGCAGGTGGGCGATGTGGAGGCCGTGGCCGCCGAGCTGCGGATAGTGGGTCAGGTAGAGCTGGGTGCGGATGCAGAGCTCGGTGACGATCGCGGTGACGAAGAAGGTCAGGTGCAGCGCCCCGAGGCTGGCGTTGCGGGGCGCCCGCCCCAACAGGTGGATCCTCACGAGCCGACCTTCGCCATCTTCTCGGCGCTGTGCTGGCGGGCGTAGAGGAAGTAGATGCTGAAGCCGAGCAGCGCCCAGACCGCGAGCCGGACCCAGGTCGCCACCGGCAGCGTCGCCATCAGCGCCAGCGAGGAGACGATCGCGGTGCCGGCGACCAACGGCAGCGCCGGCACCCGGAAGGGCCGCTCCAGATCGGGGTAGCGGCGGCGCAGGGTGACGACTCCGGCGGAGACGATGATGAAGGCCAGCAGGGTGCCGATCGAGATCAGTTCGCCGAGCACCGAGAGCGGCACGAAGCCGGCGACGACGCTGCCGACGATTCCGCAGAGGACGATCGAGAACTGCGGGGTCCTGGTGCGCTTGCCGACCCTGCCGAAGCGCGGCGGCAGCATCCCGTCCTCGGACATCCGCATGAAGATCCGGGTCTGCCCGTAGAGGGTGACCAGCACCGTCGAGGCCAAGCCGACGACGGCGGCGACGTCGGTCAGTCGCAGCAGCCACTCCAGGTTCGGCCCGGCGGAATGGATCGCGACGGCGATCGGGTCGGCGACGCCGAGCTGGCGGTAGTCGACCATGCCGGTGAGGACGAAGCCGACGGCGACGTAGATCGTGGTCGCGATCAGGACCGTGCCAAGCAGCCCGATCGGGATCGTCCGCCGCGGTTCGCGCGCCTCCGCCGCCGCGGTGGAGACGGCGTCGAAGCCGATGTAGGCGAAGAAGACGATGCCGGCACCGCGCAGCACCCCGGTCCAGCCGAAATCCCCGAAGCCACCGGCATGAGCCGGCACGAACGGGGTCAGGTTCGAGTCGGCGACGTAGAAGATCCCCACCGCGACGACAAGGGCGAGGATCGTCAACTTGAGGATCACCATCGCGTTGTTGGCGATCGCCGACTCCTTGGTGCCGAGCCAGAGCGCCCCCGAGGTGAGCAGCATCACCGCGATCGCCGGCAGGTTGACGATTCCCGGGTCGCTGCCGAAGGGCGGGTTGGCGAGCGCGTGCGGGACGTGAACCCCAATCGAGTCCATCAGCGAGACGAAGTACCCCGACCAGCCGACCGCCACGGTCGAGGCCGCGAAGAGGTACTCGAGCAGCAGGTCCCAGCCGATGAACCAGCCGACGAAGGACCCGAAGGCCGCGAAAGCGTAGGAGTAGGTGCTGCCGGCGGCCGGGATCGAGGCGGCCAGCTCGGCGTAGCAGAGGGCGGTCAGGCCGGCGACGACCCCGGCGAGGACGAAGGAGATCAGCACCGCCGGCCCGGCGTAGTGGGCGGCGGCGTCGCCGGTGACGACGAAGATCCCCGCCCCGACGACGCTGGCGACGCCGAGCAGGGTGAGGCTGAAGGCGCCGAGCGCTTTCGAGTCGAGCCGGGCCCGATCGTGTTCGGCGGTCGTCAGGATCGCGTCGAGGTTGTCGCGCTCCTCCCCAGGCCCGGTCATCGGCCGCCATCCTGCCAGCGCGGCCGGCGCGACTAGGGTGCGCCGGTGAGCCGCTCGCGCGCGATCCTCCCGGCCGGCGTCGCCGCCGCCCTGCTCGCCAACTTCTGGCTGCTCGAAGACTGGCTGGCCGAGCGCACCGACCTCTCCGGCTCCTGGATCAGCGACCTCGCCGCCCGTACCCAGGTCTACGGCTGGCGCTTCCAGCTGCTCGAAGTCGCCTCCGGCCTCGCCGTCGCCGGCTACGCCGCCCTTCTTCTGCGCGCCACCGGCGCTTGGGGGCGCGCCTCGGAGCGCGGCGACGGCGAGAGCGCTCGCCTGCTGCGTCGCGGCCTCCTCGCCCTGCTCGCGGCCGGAATCCTCGTCGCGATCGGCGGCGCCGCCCCGCTCAACTGCGCCGAAGCCCTCGAACGCGCCTGCGACCTCAGCTATGACCCTTTCGACCTGGTCCACAGTGCCGCCAACCTGTTCGAAATCGCCGCCGTCGCGATCGCCTTCGCCTCCGTCGGCCTCGCCCTGCTCCGCACCCCCCAGACCCGCCGCCTCGGCCAGGCCACCCTGGCGATCGGCGCCGCCTGGCTCCTCCTCACCGCCTGCAGCGGCCTCAGCTACCCGTTCGACTCGATCGACTCCGTCAAGGGCCTCTGCCAGCGCGGCGCCCAGGTTCTCCTGGGCACCTGGCTCCTGGTCCTGACCCGGCTGTAGCCAGAAGGAATCGGCAGCCCCGCGCGCCCCGGGCACGCGTCTGCACTTGTACATCCATGGGGTGCGCTGGAGCAGACGCGTGTGGCTCGAGTCTCGCCAATCCCTACGAGAAGCGGTCGGCCAGGGCGCGCTTCAGGCCGCTGGCGTTTTCGTAGGAGCCGACCGCGCCGCAGTTGCCGGCAGTGTCGCAGGAGATGCCGTTGAGGACGGCGGCTTTCGCGCCTTCGGGGGTCGGCGGCAGCTGGCTCGCCCAGCTGCTCCCGTTCCACTGCTGCGCCAGCGGCGCCGGCACGCCCGCTTTCAAGAAGCTGCCGACCGTCTCACAGTTGGTCTCGGAGACGCAGGAGATCCCGTTGAGTTCGGCCCCGCCGCTCAGGGTGTTCGAAAGCGACCAGGCACTGGCGTTCCAGCGCTCGATGTAGCCGGAGCTGGTGCCGGAGCTGGGCGTGTAGAGCCCGGTCGCCGTGCACTGGAGCTGAAATCCGGACGGGGGCGGGCAGGCGATGCTCGTCATCTGCGCGCCTTTCGCGCCGGCTGGCATCCCGATCGCCTTGATTTCCCAGCTGGTGTTGGGCCAACGCTCGGCGAGGGGTTCCTTGACCCCGGCTTTTTCGGCGAAGCCGACGGCGGCGCACTCGGTGCCAGGTACGCCGATGAGCATCCAGTTGCGGCAGGAGACGGCGGTCAGCTCCGAGAGAGAGGTTCCGGCCGGCACCAGGGGGGTCTGCAAAGTCCAGGCGCTGCCGTTCCAGCGGTCGGCCAGCGGCAGATGCAGGCCGGTCGAGCTGACGTAGTAGCCGACCGCAGTGCAGAGCCCGTTGGTCTGGCAGGAGACATCGCGGAAGGCGCTTTCTTTGGCACCGCTCGGCACCGGCGGCACGGTCTGCAGCGCCCAGCTGGTGCCGTTCCAGCGGGCCGTCAGCACCGTTTTCACTTTGGTCGTCGGGTTGAGGACGTAGCCGGCGGCGATGCATTCGCTGGCGCTGGGGCAGGAGAGCCCATCGATCGCGGTCATCGTCACCGGGAAGGTCTGCGTGGCCCAGCTGCCGCCGCTCCAGCGCTCGACGAAGGCGACCGGCGTCCCCGCGCTCGGTTCGTATTCGCCGCCCGCGAAGCAGACAGTGGTGGTCGGGCAGGACGCCGCCAGGAACTTGACCGGTTTGGTTTCGCTCGGGTTCGGCGCGGTCTGCAGCCTCCATTTGCGCAGCGTCGTGAAGGTCGCGTCGGTGCCGACGACGGTGCCGGGAGCGCTGCTGGCGACGATCCGGAAGTGGTAGAGCGTGCCGCTTTCGAGGCCGCTGATGGCCTGGGTGAATTCAGCCGACGTCTCCGCTTCCCCCGCTTCCACCATTGGGGTGCTACTGCCGTAGGCGGTGGTTTTCCCGTATTCGAAGAAGTAACTCGTTTTCTGCCCGTTCGCGTTGATCTTGGCGCGCAGGGTGGAGCCGGAGTCGGTCGTTCCCGTGGCGCTCCCGGTGGTGACGGTCGGCGGCACTGCTTTCTGGAAGGTGACGGCGAGCGGCGCGACCCCGGTGATGCTCATGTAGGAGCCGGCCCCCAGGCAGAGCCCGGCGCGCGGGCAGGAGACCGATTGCAGGACCAGGGTGCCGTCGCCTTCGGCCTGGTCGGCGGGGTTGAGCGGATAGTGGTCGACCCAGCCGCTGCCCTCGTAGGAGTAGCCGATCCCTCGCACCGCACGACCCGGCACGCGGTACTCGCCGATCGCCATGCATGAGGACGGGGTCGGGCAGGAAACCCCGAACAGCTCGGTCCTCACCGCCCCTTCCGGGATCACCACCGACTGGATCCCGAACCCGCCCCCGGCCGCGCTCTTGATCAGCGGCCGGCGGACCCCCGTGCCGTCGTCGTAGAACCCCGCCTGCGCGCAATAGAAACTGGCACTGCAGGAGACGTCTTCGAGCCAGGCCCCGGTCGATCCAGCCGGGGCTTCCGGGTTGACGGTAACGCTCCAACCGCCCCCGTACCAGGTGCCGACGAGCTGCTTCCATTCCGCGTTTTTGTTGAGGAAATAGCCGACGCCATAGCATTCTTTTTCGGCCACGCAGGAGACGTCTTTCAGGTAGGCACCGCCATTGCTGGATTCTTCGGCGACGAGCTGCACTTCCGAGCTCCAGCCGGACCCGTTCCAGTACTCGCCGTTCGCCTTGCTGGTGCCGACGGCGGGGAAGTAGTAGCCGACGACCTCACACGACGTGGCGTTGAAGCAGGAGACGCCGTTGAAGTAGTTCGCGGCGGTCGACCCCCCTCGGTTAGGGGGCGACAGCACTTCCCAGCTGCTGCCGTTGTACTTCTCCGCCAGAGTCTTGATTTCGCCAGTCGAGGCTTTGTAGTACCCGACGGCCATGCAGAAGCTGGCCGAGGGGCAGGAGACGTCGCGCAGAACCACTTCCTGGGCTCCAGCCGGGTTCTGCGCCGGCGAGTAGGACCATTTGATCCGGTTCCAGGTCTTCACCCGCACGTACCCGTTTTCCGAGCCGACCGCCACACACATCGTCGGGCTGCCGCAGGAGACACCTTCGATCCGGAAGGTCTGCGAGAACCCTTCGCTGGGCGGGGACTGGATGTCCCAGCCGGCGGTGAACGCTTCGTCGACCCCTTCGGTCGTTCCCCATTCGTTGCTCGCCACGAGGCGATAGTGATAGGTGGTCCCCGCTTCGAGACCGGTGAGGACGGTCGAGACCGGTTTGGCGCTCGGGTTGGCGACAACCACCTGGTGGCTCGATTCGCTCCCGTAAGCCGTCGTGTGCCCATACTTGAACCAGTAGGTCGTCGGCGTTTCGCCGTAGAGCTGTTCGACGGTGCCGGTCAGCCTCGCCCCCGTTTCGGTCCCTTCTTTGGCCGTGCCCGTTCTGGCCACCGGCGGCGGCAGCGGCGTTTTGAAGGTGGCGTCGGACCCGTAGCTGATGCCGGCGGCGCTCTTTGCTCGCAGCCGATAGTGGTAGACCGTTCCGGGATACAGACCGCTGATCGTCGCGCTGACCGGGGTCGAGCCGCCGCCGTGACCGGCTTCCCCGGGCGAGGGCGGTGCAAAGCCGCCGTAGCTGGTGTCCAGCCCGTATTCGAACTGGAAGCTCGTCTGCACCTGGTTCGGGTTGACGGAGCCGCCTACGGTTGCCTGGAACGGTTGCAGGTTGCTGGGGCCGCCGGTGGTCGCCGTCGGAGCGCCGCCTTCCCGCACCGGCGCCACTTTGATGCCGAGCCCGTCGGTGTCGCGGGTTATTTCCGTGTAGTAGCCGTACCGTTCGCAGACTCCGGGGACGCCGCCCCAGGAGTTGTCGGCGGACAGCAGCCCGAGAGCGCTGTGGCTGCCGTCGTTGAAGATCGGCGAGCCGCTGTCACCGTGTTCGACGCAGAGTGGCCCGAAGACGTTCGTGTGATCGATTCGGGTCGGCTTCGGGTCCGTATAAGTGACGTCGACTTCGGTGACCGGGGCACATTTCTTTCCCCAGTTGCCGCTGACGATGCAGGCCTGCTCGCCGACGTAGCTCCAGGATTCCGAGTTGATCGAGTATTCCTGGCTCACGCCCCAGTTGACTACCTGGTATTTCCAGGCGCCGCTCGCCCACCACTGGCCTTCGACGTCGATGGTGCCGTAATCGTTGTAGCCGCCGGCGCCGTTGAAGGCCCAGGAGTCCATTTTGCCGACGTCGTGGGCCGTGCCCACCGAGTCGAGGGTCCGCCACATCACCGATCCGAGGCCCTGCAGGCAGTGGCCGGCGGTGAGCATGAACTTGTGCCCGTCAGCGCTTCGGACCGCGGGGAAGCCGGCGGTGCAGAACGTCGACGTGCCGGCGCTTTCGAATGAGATCGGGACGCCGCCCCGAGCCGGGAGGTCGCAGCCTTTCGGGTTGGGTTCGAAGTGACAGGCCGTCAGCGAGCCGAACAGCGAGCCGCGGTCCGCTTGCTGCACTTCCACTTCGACCGGTGCCGCGTCCGCCTTGCCGGCGATCGCGGTCTTGGCGGCGGCGCTCAGCCCCTCTGCCCGCTCGACGACCACGGTGTTGGCAACCGGGTCGACGAAGGTCCTGACGTGGCCGGCTTTGAGCTGCTCGCTCAAGCTCGCGTCGAGCTCTTCGTGGGCGCTCAGCAGTTCGCTCCAGCTCGAGTCCGCGGCGGCGAACCGGTACCGCCCCGCCAGGCCGATGCGTCCCAGCAGCGCCGCGGCCTTCGCCCTGTCGACGACGCCGAGCACCGGGACCACGAACTCGCCGGCCTCGTTGTCGAACCACACGCCGGCGTAGCCGTCCCCGAGCGTCGCCTGCAGCTGACCGACGATGCTGCTGCCGAGAGCCTGGGTTTCAAGATTCTCTTCGGCGGTTTCCTCATCGACCCCGAAGTTTTCCTGGTAGCTGTCGACCGTGAGCGGATCCGGGTCGGCGACCGTCGCGGCTCGCGCCACGGACGGCAGCGCCAGGATCAACGCGACTGCAACGACTGCTCCGAGCACACGCTGTCCCGCCATGCGGCCTGACTGGTACACGACCACCCCCCGGTCTCGTTTGGCGCCGACTCCCGCTCGACGCGCCGCGATCCTACCGGAGAGAAACATAAGAGTTTGTTTAATTTAGATGAACCCCAACGCTGAAGCCGCGTTATGCAGTCCCCTATTTGCTCGGAGTGACCGTGGCGCTGGTGTAGACCGTCCCGGCGTTCGTCGCGATGGTGATGGTGTTGGTGAAGTTGCCGCTGGCCGGAGCGGTGTACGTGAAGCTCGTGCTGGATACGGCCGGGCCCGTCGCTTCGATCGTCAGCGGCGTACCGGCGATCGTGCCGCCGGTGCTGGTCACTTTGACGGTGTGGCCGGTGCCGAGTTCGGAAACGGTGTTGCCGGCGCTGTCGGTGACGCTCACCTTGGCGCTGACGGTGCCGCCGTTGCCGAGGGTGGTGATCGTGCAGGTGAAGAGACAGGGCGAACCGATCGTCCCCGCGCTGGCGGTGAGGCTCGTGGCGCCGAGTCGCGCGGCCGTTCCCACCGCGACGGTGAAGGCCAGCGGCGTGGCGGTGGAGATCGTCCCGTCGCTGGCGCTGACGCTGGTCGCGCCGGCCTTGTAGAGCCGCATCATCCCGTTTTTCGAGGAGGTCACCGCGGCCACGCCGCTCGTGAAGGTCAGGGCGGTCGCTGAGCCGAAGTTCACAGCGGTGCCGGCGCTGTTGACCACCGTCGGGACGGTGCCGGCCGGACCGGCGACCGCGCCGGAGAAGACGATGTTCTTGGCGCCGGCGTAAGAGGTCGCGGTGTTGCCGTACACGTCCTGCGCGGTCGTGGTCAGGTTGTCGGTTGCCGCCGCCACGGGCGTCGTCGTCGCCGCGCTCAGCACTAGTTTCGTCGCCGCCGTCGCCACGACCGTCACCGCCAGCGCGGTCGAGTTGGTCAGCGACCCCTCGGTCGCTTTGATGCTGGTGGCCCCGCTTTTGAACAGGGTCATGACGCCGTTGGCCGCCCCGCTCGCGCTCGCCACCCCGGCGCTGAAGTCGATCGCGGTCGCGGCACCGAAGGCAACGGCAGCGCCTTCGCGGTTGGAGACAGTCGGCGTGTTCCCGGCGGGGCTGGCCGAGGCACCGGAGAAGACGAGGCTGTGGGTCCCGGTGTAGGCGGTGGCGGTGTTGCCGTAGGTGTCGACGGCGGTGATCGTCAGGTTGTCGAGCTCAGCCGCTTCGGGGGTCGCGTCGGCGGCCGTCAGCGTGTACTTCGACGCCGCCCCCGGCGTCACCGTCACCACCAGCGGTGAAGGGGTGTCGACCGAGCCCTCGGTGGCGGCGATGCTCGCCGCGCCGGAACGGTAGATCTTCATCACCCCGTTCTTCGACGAGGTGACCGCAGCGACCCCGGCGGTGAAGGTGAGCGCCGTGGCGGCACCGAAGGCAATCGTGCTGCCGGCGCTGTTGACGACGGTCGGTGCCGTTCCGCCTGGGCTCGAGGAGGCGCCGCTGAAGATCAGCGAGTGCGAGCCGGTGTAGGTGGTGACCGTGGCGTTGTTTTCGTCCTTGGCGGTGATCGTCAGGTTGTCGGAAGCTCCCACCGCCGGCGTCGTCGAGGCCGCGGCGATCGTGAAGTGGTCGACTTCTCCGATCGTGACCGTGGCGCTTTTCACGGCGCTGGTCGTCGTCCAGGAGCGCCATACCGCGGTGACTTTGTAGGTGTGGGCGCCGATCGGGACCGACTGGTCGGTGCAGCTGGTCGCTGCTGCCGGTGCTCCGGGGGTGGCGCAGGTTCCACCCGGTTCACTGCCGTCGCGGGTGACGTAGTACTTGACGGCTTCGGCATCCGGGGCGGTCGCCGCACTCCAGCTGAGGGAGACGGTGCCGCCCGCGGCCGCCGTGGCGGTGGTGATCGTCGAGGTGGACAGCTGCGAGACCGCGGCCGAGGCGTTGCCGAGTCCCTGCGAGGTGAAATAGGCAAAGGCGCTGGTCGCCAGCGCCGCGATCAGCCCCACCCCCACCAACGGTCCCGTGAAGCGCAGACGCAGCCGCCGGCTCATCCGTGGGCCTCCCCGCTGAAAGCGAGACGGAGTTGGGCGCCCTTGCAGGCGTCCTGGCTGACCGGAAGATCACGCAGGGCGATCGCCGGCGCGCTGGTCACCGTCGTGGGCACCGTCACCGAACCACGCGCGGGAACCCGCAACGGCTTCTTGCGCGAGGCGTTGGACGGCGTCAGTTCGAAGTTGTTTCCGTCGCAGCCGGGCGGTGCGGCGGCGATCGAGGCGCGCAGGGCGGTGATCAGGATCGGCGCCGGGTTCGGGTTGCTCAGCTGCAGGGACAGGGTCGACGCCGGTGCCCCCGGGTAGAGCGCATTGAGGCCGGGAGCCACCGGTTCGATCGCGAAGCCCTTCGGCTCCGCCCGCACCCAGTCGAACCGTGCCGACCGGCTGCGGACGCCGTTGCCCGCTTCGGACCTGACCCGGAACGAGTGCGAGCCGGCCCGCAAGCCGCGGTAGACGACTCGCGGTCCGCAGCTCCGCCAGGCGCCGCCATCGAGCTGACACTGGAATCCGGCCACGGCCGAGCGTGTGGTGAAGGTGAAGGCGACGATGGTCGAGAGGGACGGCTTCGCCGGGTGCGTGAGGATCCGGGGGCGCGGCGGCCGCGGACCGATCGCGCCGTGTCCGTCCCCGGCGGGCGTGGACGTCGCCCCCGCCCCGTAGGCGACCGCCGCGAGGCAGCTGGCGGTGCCGATCAGCACCGCCAGCGCCTTAGTCGCGGTCGACCACCGGGACACGGAACTAGTTGCTGGTAAGGCTCAGCGTCAGGGTCGCGCCCTGGCAGGCGTCCTGGCTGATCCCGGTGTCGTTCATCGTCAGCGTCCCGGTCTGGGTGACGGACTGGTTCGTCCCCGTCGGGAAGGTTTTGTTGACGGCGACGGCGGGCATGGTGAAGTCGGGGTTGCCGCCGGTGATCACTTTGCTGCAGGTCGAGTGGCCGGCATCGACCGCGATGCTGGCCAGCGAGATCGTGCCGACCCGCTGGGCGGCGGTTGACGGGTTGTCGACCGTGAAGGTGACCGTGGCGTTGCCGCCCGGGTAGAGGGTCGAGCCAACCGTGCCTTTGATCGTCACCGCCGAGCCGCTGCCGACGGTGGCGGTGACGGTGCCGGAACCGGTCGAGGTGAAGTAGGAGTAGGCGCCGGCGGCGATCGCCAGCACACACACGGTGAAGAACGCCGCGAGCGTTCGCTTCTTAGGTATCGAGAACATCTTCTTGCCCTTCTTGCTTGCAGTTCGGAAGCGAGCGCTCCCCCAGTGGCTCGGCTGCATCGGCAGAAGCGGACGGAAGCTTTAGGACTGGTTGTGGACCTTTCGTCCATTTTGCTGAGTCCCGCTCAAGCGGTGGAGATGGATGACTGCCGGGCAAGGGGGCAGCACGCAGGGACGGCTGCCCCCTTGCCCGGCCGGGTCACCGCCTGGGCGTGCAGGGGAAGGCGTGCGTCTCCCCCAGCCTGGTGCCGTCGCTGAACTGGATCTCGCCCTCGGTGAGGTACTGCCCAGTGGGACAGCTCGCCGTCAGGAAGCTCACCTTCCTTCCCCCACGAACGAACCTGCGGCCGACGCCTAGCCGGAACCTGGTGACCGAACCGGCGCCGCCGGCGATGGGCGGGATCCGAGCGTCGATGTGAAGGCCGAAGCGGCCGCGGTCGACGTCGGTCAGCTCGGCGGTGGTGACGATCGCGGTCGGCGCCGGAACCGCCACGTAGGCATGGACGTAGACGAGAGTCGTGCCGCCGTGGACCCCACCGTTGAAGAGGACGATCGGTCCCTTCGCGGCGAAGGGCGCCTGTTCCGGGAAGGCCACCTCGACTTCGGCCTCGCCGGAGCCGATGATCGCGTCGCGGCAAGCTCGCTTGGCCAGGAACGTCTCCCGCGACTGAATCTGCCCGAAGCGACAGGTCGGCAGGCCCCTGGCGTCCAGCTCGATCGTCCTGTCGACGTCGAGCGCGATCGTCTCGACCGCCGGGGGGTGGGACCCGTCCAGCGTGCCGATCTCCCCTTCGAGGCGGGCGCTCACCGGAGCGCCGCCGTGCTTCGGCAGGACCGAGGGGAAGATGCCGCCGTTGTCGGCCAGGAAGAGGTTGCCGGCGCGAACTACCTGCCGAGCGGCCGGGGCGACGGCGGCCGGCAACAGCAACAGACCGATCGCGATCGCCGCAACGCAGGTCGTCCGCTTCCTCACCATCCCGCCTTTCCTCGTCTCCCCGGTCGACTCGATCGTGGCGCTCGGAGGGACGAATCCGCCTCCCCGATGTGGGGCGTCGGCGCCGTGGCGATTGACCAGGTTGGGAAAGCTCTAGGAGGGATTGGCGAAACTCGCGTCTGCGAACTGGCGAGCGCCGGACCAAGCGGGGCAAGGACGCAGGGAGCCCGAATAGCAGCGCTATTCGGGCGACCGAGGACGCAGAACCGCGTCGCGTCCGCCGCCGCCAGGCGCGGGCGGGAGTTTCGCCAATCCCTCCTAGGCGTCGAGGCGCAGCGCGATCTCGAGGTCCGTCGCCACGGTCTGCAGGGAGCGGCCGAGCAGCTCCTCGATCGCCCGGATCCGGTTCGTCACCGTGCGGCGATCGACGCCGAGCGCGGCGGCGGTCGAGGAGACGTTGCGCTCGGAGGCAAAGTAGGCGCGGAGCGTCTCGCGGGCGACCTTGCCGCCGTCGCGGGCGTCCTCCAGCGGGTTCAGGTAGAGCTGTCGCAACGAGCTGGCGAGCAGATCGTCGCCGAGCATCGAGGCCAGCAGGGCGACCTCGCCGTAGCGAACCACGGCCTGGCCGCTGCGTTCGGCCACCGGCAGCGCCGCCTTCGCTTGGCGGTGGCTGAAGCGCCAACCGGCAAGCCCCTCCCCGGGCTCGCCGATCACGACGAAGGCCCCCGGGGGCACCTCTCCGGCCAGCATCCGCGTCGCCCGCTCCGCCGCGAGCCGGTCGCGGCCACCGAGCCAGCAGGCCCAGACCGGTTCTTCCTCGCGACGGACGGCGAGCAGGCTGCGCTCCAGTCGTGCCGCCAGGCCGCGGATCAGCTCCTCCCCTCCGTCGCCCTTGGCGACGATCGCCAGGTGATGTGCCTCGAGGTCATAAGCCAGTTCGGAGTGGTCGACCAGCGCACCGGCCAGCAGCTGCTTGACGCACTCGCGCCGCCGCGCCGCCGCGGTGCTGGGCCGGTTCTCCATCTCGCGACCGTGCTCCTCGCTGACCGCCGCCAGGAGACGATCGAACAGCGTCGCCTGCGAGGCCAGCAGGCGACGCAGGCTGCCGCTCGGTACGTCTGCCCGCTCGGCCTCGGCGGCGATCAGGTCGTCGAGCAGGGAGTTGCCGGCGATGCAGCGCCGCAGCACCGTCTCGAGGGCAATGCCGTTGCGGCCGGCAAGGCGGGCCTGGGCGAGCAGGGCCGGCGGCAGCCCGGGGGCGCGCCGCTCGCCGACCTCGACCGCGGTCAGGGCGTACTCGACCGTCGCGGTCACCGCGCTGCGAAGCCCCGGCAGGTAGGCCGGGTCGACGACGCGGTGCGGGTCTCCTAGCGCGAAGGCGCGCGTCTGGATCGCACCCTCCAGCTCGACCCGTCGCTCGCGGAGCCGTGCGGCCAGCAGCGAGCGGACCTCCTCCAGCGTGGGCTCCGCGGCGGGGTCTCTCCGCGCCCGGGCATTCCGAGCCGAGCGCCCATGCGCGGCTCCACTCGAGCGGGTCCCGTCGCCGCGTCGCTGTCGCCCCCGCTCCCCCACGCGCTCACCTTAACGCGGTGCCAGCGGAGCCAATCGAGCCGGCGAGCGAGGCGCCCCCAGCTCGCAACTCTGTGGAAACCGCTGTGTTTACAGGTGACTGGGGAACCCGCGGGGAGGAATCACGATGGCCGAGACGCTCGTCAAGTTGCATCTATGGAAGGCGGCCGTCCTGGCGCTCGGCGCCGGCCTGCTCGCTCTCCTGTTTCTAGCCGGGGCAGCCCCGGCGCGCGCGGCGACCTGGAGTGAACGGCAACTGGGCGAAGCGCAGCTGTTCGCGATGGCGTGCCCGACCGAGTCCGAGTGCGTGGCGGCCGGAACCGGCAACACGATCGTCACCTCGACCAACCCGACCGGCGGCGCCGGCGACTGGACCCGGGTCAACGGCGACCTCGATCCACCACCCGGTCTCGCCGCCGCCCCCTTCAGCCAGATCCGCGGGCTCGACTGCCCCTCCCCCTCCCTCTGCGTGGGGGTCAGCCTCGAAGGCTTCGTCTACAGCTCGCACGATCCGACCGGCGGCGGCGCGGCCTGGTCCGTCGCCGACCTCAGTCCCAGCGGGCCGAACGTCCACCTGTACGACGTCTCCTGTCCGTCGGCAGGACTGTGCGTCGCCGTCGGCAGCAAGGGCGAGATCGTCACTTCGACCGACCCCTCCGGCGGGGCCGGCTCCTGGACGGTCACGCAACTGCCCGAACCGCTCGACCTGCGCGCGGTCTCCTGCCCCTCTTCGAGCCTCTGCGTGGCGGTCGGGACGGAAGGTCAGATCCTCAGCTCGACCGACCCACGCGGCGGCGCCGCCGCATGGTCCCGGACGCAGCTGGGCGGAGCGTCGATCGACCGCGACCTCCTCGGCGTCTCCTGTCCGAGTTCAGGTCTCTGCGTAACCGGCAACTCGGTGAACGCGATCTTCACCTCGACCGACCCGACCGGCCCCGCGTCCACCTGGGCTCCAGCGCAGGGCGGCGGCACCGTCCAGATCACCGCGGTCGAGTGCCCCTCGGAGCGTCAGTGCGTCGCGATCGACAACAACGGCGACGTCCTCACCTCGACCGACCCGACCGGCGGAGCCTCGGCCTGGACGTTCGAAAACCTGCTGCCTTTCGTCGACGAGGTGAACGGGGTCTTCACCGGTAACGGGATCTTCGGCGTCTCCTGCCCCTCCGCCTCGCTCTGTGCCGTGGCGGGGGCCAGGGGTCGGATCTTCACCAGCACCAACCCCTTCGAGCCGCCGGCGGCGGGGGCGGGCCGGGGGGGGGGCCGCCCGCCCGCGGCGGGCCGCCAGCCCCCGGGGGCGGGCCGGCGCGGGG
>JBEVJP010000016.1:0-8665 GCA_040510155.1 Solirubrobacterales bacterium
TTCTCGGTCCCGAGGTGGGCGTGCAGCGCCGCCTCGACCTGCTCACGCGAGAGCCCGGGGTTGCGGTTGTGGTTGAGCAGGCACTGTTCGGTGGTGAGGACGGTGCCCTCGCCGTCGACGTGGATCGCGCCGCCCTCGAGGATCAGCGGCGCCGCGTAGCGCTCGTCGCCTTCGATCTCCAGCACCTTGCGGGCGACCCGTTCGTCGCGGTCCCAGGGCGCGTAGAGACCGCCCTCGTGTCCGCCCCAGGCATTGAAGCGCCAGTCGACCCCGCGCCGGCCGCCCTGGTCGTCGACCACCCAGGTCGGCCCGGTGTCGCGCAGCCAGGCGTCGTCGGTGGCGAGCTCGACGACTCGGACGGCGGCGGGGAGGAGCTCCCGGGCGTGCTCGAACTCGGCGTCGGAGACGCCCACCGTCACCGGCTCGGAGGCTGCGATCGCCTCGGCCACTGCTGCGAACGCGCGCTGCGCCGGTTCCGCCCCGAGCCGCCAGTTGTCGACCCGCTCCGGCCAGGCGATCCAGCAGCCGGCGTGGGGCTCGAACTCGCCCGGCATCCGGAAGCCGTCGGCTGCGGGCGTCGATTGGAGGGCGACGCTCATCGCCATCTATCTTCCTCCTATGGAGGAGCCGCGCCTGATCCTCGCCGGCGACCCGCCCGCATCGCCGGCGCGTACTCGTCCGCCCGGGCGCGGCGCCTTCCGGATTGCCGCCGTTCAGCACCGCTGGCACCCGGACCCGGTCGAGCATCGGGCCGCGCTCGCCGCCGCCATCCACCTCGCCGCCGAACAGGGCGCCCGCCTGGTCTGCCTGCAGGAGCTGACTCTCAGCCGTTATTTCGCCGTCGAGCCCGGTGGTCCGGATGCGATCGGCGCCATGCCGGAGGAGCTTCCCGGCGGCCCGACCTACCGCTTCGCCGCCGAGATGGCGGCGACGACGGGCGCCCATGTCCACGCCTCGCTCTACGAGCGCGCCGACGGTCCCGACGGCCTCGGCTACAACACCGCGATCGTCGTCTCGCCGCAGGGTGAGCTGGTCGCCCGCACCCGCAAGCTGCACATCCCGGTGACCGCCGGCTACCACGAGGATCGCTACTTCCGGCCCGGCCCGGCGGAGGAGGATGCCTACCCATTGCTGGAGCTCGGTGACGCCCGCCTGGGCCTCCCCACCTGCTGGGACCAGTGGTTCCCCGAGGTCGCCCGTGCCTACAGCCTCGCGGGCGCCGACGTGGTCATCTACCCGACCGCAATCGGCTCCGAGCCCGACCACCCCGAGTTCGACACCGAGCCGCTATGGCGGCAGGTGATCGTCGGCAACGGGATCGCCAACGGCGTCTTCATGGTCGCCGTCAACCGGATTGGCGAGGAGCCGCCGCTGACGTTCTACGGCTCATCGTTCATCTCCGACCCCTACGGGCGGATCCTGGTCGAGGCGCCCCGCGACGAGCCGGCCGTCCTCGTCGCCGACCTCGATCTCGACCAGCGCCGCGACTGGCTCGAGCTCTTTCCCTTCCTCAGCACCCGCCATCCGGACACCTATGGGCGGCTGGTCGAGAGCTAGGAGGGATTGGCGAAACTCCCGCCCGCGCCTGGCGGCGGCGGACGCGGCGCGGTTCTGCGTCCTCAGTCGCCCGAATAGCACTGCTATTCGGGCTTCCTGCGTCCTTGCCCCGCTTGGTCCGGCGCTCGCCAGATCGCAGACGCGAGTTTCGCCAATCCCTCCTAGGGGGCCAGCGCCTCGATCGTCTCGCCGAGCTTGTCCGGCGTCACGATCGGGGTCAGGATCGGCAGGGTGATGCCTGCCTCGACGAAGGCGCCGAGACGGGCCTTCATCTCCTCCGGGGCGCCGAAGATGAACATGTCCTCGATCAGCTCCCAGGGAGCTGCCGCCGCGGCGGCCTGACGGTCGCCGCCCTGCCAGGCCTCGACCATCGGCTCGATCTGCTCGCCGAAGCCGAGCCAGCGGTAGAAGTTCGTGTAGACGGGGACGGTGATGTAGGAGGAGAACATGAAACGGGCCAGCGGCTCGACCGCCTCGCGCTCGCCCGGCAGGCAGAAGAAACGGCAGAGCAGCTCGAAGCCCTCGGGCGCCTCGCCGAGCTGGGCGGTGACCTTGGGCAGGCCGCCGAGCGGCAGGAAGTTGGTGAAAGCGCCGGCGGCGCGCTCGACCGCCAACTCGAGCATCTTCCCGCGCAGCGCCGCCAGCACGACCGGAACCGGCTCGGCCGGTGGCATTTCCAGCTTGAAGCCGGTCGTGGTGCGCTCACCGGCGAGGGCCGGGTCGAGGAAGTCCAGCGTCTCCCGCACCTTGCTCAGAGGCCGCTCGAAGGGGATGCCGTTCCAGCCTTCGACGATCCGGTCCGAGGAGGAGCCGATGCCAAGCACGAAACGTCCCCGCGAGGCGCTCGACAGCGCCGCCGCCTCCTGCGCGAGCAGCGCTGGACCGCGCTGGAAGACGCCGACGATGCCGGTCCCGAGCCGCATCCGCTCGGTCCAGGCGGCGCTCAACGCCAGCGGCGTGAAGCCGTCGGGGCCGGCCGTCTCACCGGTCCAGAGGTCGGTGTAGCCACTCGCCTCCGCTCGCCGCACATGCTCCTCGTGGTCGGCCAACGAGATGCCCGGCAGCGGCAAGGTCAGTCCCCAACGCGAAGCCATGGCGCGACCCTATAGCCTGCGCCGCGAATGGCCGAGACTTCGCAGCCGAAGCCCGACCGCAACCTCGCCCTGGAGCTGGTCCGCGTGACCGAGGCCGCGGCGTTGGCCGCTGCGCGCTGGGTCGGCCGCGGCGACAAGATCGCCGCCGACGGAGCCGCCGTCGACGCAATGCGCTTCGTGCTCGACTCGGTGGCGATGGACGGCGTCGTCGTGATCGGCGAGGGGGAGAAGGACGAAGCCCCGATGCTCTTCAACGGTGAGCAGATCGGCGACGGCAGCCCGCCGGTCGTCGACATCGCCGTCGACCCCCTCGAGGGAACGACCCTCTGCGCCAAGGGCATGCCCAGCGCCCTGGCCGTGATCGCGCTCGCCGAGCGCGGCTCGATGTTCGATCCCGGCCCCTGCGTCTACATGGAAAAGATGGCGGGAGGTGAGGAGATCGCCGACCTGTTGGACCTCGACCGGCCGCTTCCGGAGACCCTGAAGCTGATCGCCGACCGCAAGGGCGGCAACGTCGGCGACGTGAGCGTGGTCGTGCTCGACCGCCCGCGCCACGAGGAGGCGATCAGCGAGATTCGCGAGGCCGGCGCCCGCATCCGCCTGATCAGCGACGGCGACGTCTCCGCCGCCCTGCTGGCGGTCAGCGAACGCTCGCCGGTCGATCTGCTCTGGGGAATCGGCGGCACGCCCGAGGGCGTGCTCTCGGCGGCGGCCCTGAAGTCGATGGGGGGCCAGCTGATCGGTCGGCTTTGGCCGCGCAACGACGAGGAGCGCCAGGCCGCGCTCGACGCCGGCTACGACCTTGACCGCGTCCTCACCGCCAACGACCTCTGCTCTGGCGATGACGTCTTCTTCTCCGCCACCGGCGTCACCGACGGTGATGTCCTCCAAGGCGTCCGCTATCGCGGCGCCGGTGCAACCACCGAGTCGCTGGTGATGCGCTCACGCTCCGGCACGGTGCGCCGCGTCCACGCCCGCCACGATCGCTCGAAGCTGCGAGAGATCATCGGCGAGCGCTACGGCTGAGCCGCGCCTCCAGCCGCTATTTCACGCCCGAACCAGAGGGTGAAACCGCCTTTTCTGAGGAAACGAGCCGGTACCGGTTGTAAACCAGAATGTTCTTGTTTAGAACGTATTTATTCTAGTACGAGGATATTCTTAAATGGAGGCGTTTGGCGACGGATCGGCTGAGATGCCGGCTGTGATTCGGCCGGTGGCGGACCGCCGGCCGCCGGCCGCGGCCTCACCCCGTCCGGGGGGCGAGGCCCTCTCGGTCCTGGCGGTGCCGCTCAACCTGCAGGTCCTGCAGGCGCTCTCCGAGCGACCGATGCGGCTTGCCGAGCTGCGCAAGGCGACCGGGCTGCCGGCACAGACCACTCTGCGGGGACATCTCGCCAACCTGACCGACCTCGGCCTGCTGAGCAAACGACCGACGCAGCAGATGCCATACGCCGTCGAGAACGCGCTGACGTCGATGGGAAAGGAGATGCTCTTCGTCGCCAACCGGCTCGAGACCTGGCTCGGCGAGGCGCCAGACGGGCCGATCGCGCTCGAAAGCGGCGCCGCCAAGGGGGCCGTGAAAGCGCTGGTCGACGGTTGGGGGTCGAGCATGATCAGCGCCCTGGCGATGCGGCCGATGTCGTTGACCGAGCTCGACAGCGCGATCGCGGAGCTCAGCTATCCGGCGCTCGAGCGCCGCCTCTCCAGCATGCGCATCGCCGGTCTCGTCGAGGCACAGGCGACTCAGGGCTCCGGAACGCCCTACGCGGTGACCGACTGGGCTCGGCAGGGGGTAGCGCCACTGGTCGCTGCCGGCCATTGCGAGCGGGTTCACATGGGCCGCCACGAGCAGCCGCTCGATCCGGCTGACGTCGAAGCTGCCTTCCTGCTGGCGACGCCGCTGCTGCGGTTGCCGGCGACCCTTGCCGGCTCATGCCAACTGGAAGTGGAGCCGAGCCGAGGTTTCGTCTCACAGCTGATCGGCGTGCGTTTGGTGCTCGAGGACGGGCGGGTGATCTCCTCGAGCACGGAGCTCGAAGGCGGCGCGGCCGCGACCGCGCGCGGCTCGGCGGTCGAGTGGTTTGAGGCGATCAGGAACGGAGACATGAGCCAGCTGCGCTTCGCCGGCGCCGCCCGCCTCGCGGAGGACGTGGTGCGAGGGTTCCATGCGGCCTTCGGCGGTTCGGCCGCGACCGCGCGGGTCTAAGCGCCTGCCGCTGCCTGCCGCTGCTGCTCACGCGCCTCGGCTTCGCCGAGGAACGGCACCAGCACCTCGTAGGTCAGTTCAGGCAGCATCTCCGGCAGTTCCTCGGTGCGGCTGCGCGCGACCTCGTCATAGATCCGGGCAAAGACGGCGCCGACCGCCAATACGGTCGCTCGCGGCATCTCCGGCTGCGGGCTGCCACCGTCGAACCCCTCGTCGACCAGATGTGTGAAGCGGCTGAACTCTTTCTGGAAGACCTCGCGGGAGATCGGCCCCATCGCGGCGAGCTCCAGCATCACCACGCGACCCGCGACCGGGTCGGCGGCGAACCAGTCCAAGGCTGCCGAGAGGGCTTCTCGCAGCCGCTCGGCCCAGGGGCTGGAGCCCTCGTAGGCGGCCTGCACCTTCTCCGCAAGATCCTCCACCAACAGCTGTCTCGCCGCCAGCATGCAGGCCTGCTTGTCGTCGAACAGCTCGTAGAAGCTCTCACGGCCGACGCCGGCCGCCTCGAGGATGTCGGCGACCGAGGTCGCCTCATAGCCCTTGGTCGCGCTGACCCTGACCACCGCGGCAAGCAGTCGCTCCCGTTGGGAGCGTTCGACCAACTCACGAGGCAGACCGTGGCGACCGCGAGGCAGGCGCCAGAGCCGCAGGTCCTTGGGCGTCTCGTTCACGCCGTCGCCACGCTGCCAGGCACCTCGACCTCCCGTGCCTGCGCCAGGCGGGATTGCTCGACGGCGACGTCGTGGCCGCCGAAGGGCAGCAGGATCAGATAGACGAGCTCGGGCAGGAGCTGCGGCAACTCCGCGGTCGCGCCGGCGGAGATCTTGTTGAAGATCAGCACCTGGGCCCGGCCAAGGGCGAGCTGCGGGTCGGAGTGAATCTTGGGCCGCTCGCCGTTGGCCTCCCAGAGTGCCTGGATCTGAGGTACCAGGTCATTGCGATAGCGGCCGAACCCGGTCGGCTCGACGTTCACGGCTTCGCCGATGACGAGGTGCGCCAGGCCGGGCTCGTTCGCCAGCAGCTGAAGCGACGCGGCGATTGCCTTGTGCACCGCCAGCGGCGGTGGATCCTCGGGGCCGATCGCCGCTTTGGCGGTCGTTCGCAGCGTCTCGACGCACTGCTGGAGAGCCGCGTCGAAGCACGATTGCTTGTCGCCGAAGCGCTTGTAGAAGGTGGTGCGGGAAACGGAGGCGCGGCTGACGATGTCGGAGATCGTGGTCCCCGCGTAGGTCTTCTCGGCGACGCTGGCGATCATCGCCTCGACGATCTTGCGTCGTTGCTCCTGTGTACTCAGGTCGACCGGAAGTGTTGGTTCGAGAACGCTGCGGCCGCTCTCGGAACCCCCCTGTTTTCGCATCGGTCGAATTGTTTCATGCCGGTGGACTACTGGCTTGCGGAAGTCGGCTTCGGTTTCTCCAGCTTGCGCCTTTCTTCCTCGCAACCCGTGCAGGGGCTCGGTGCGGGCTTGAGGTAGGGGAGCTCGCCGGTGTCGTGCAGCTCGAAGCGCAGTGAGTTGATCACGGCGCCGGCCATCAGCGCCAAGCTGAGGACGTAGAACCAGAGCAGGGCGATGAGGATGAAGCCGAGCGTGGAGCCGAACCGGGAAAGGCTGGAGACGTTGGAGAGGTAGATCGGAAAGAGCCAGTTGGCGAGGCCGGCGCCGAGCGTGACGAAGGCGGCACCCGGCCAGACCGCCCGCCAGGGCATGTGCCCCTTCGGCACCGCCCAGAAGATCACGCTGCAGATCCCGAAGGTGATCAGTAGAGCGGCGCCGAGCAGCAGGATCGTGTCGATCGCCTGGATGCTGGAGAGCCCGAAGGGCAGGCGGTCGGTGCTGTCGACGACGGTGCTCTCCAGGGTCGGCACGAAGATGCTGGCGGCGATGAAGAGGACGACGACGGCGAGCATCGCGAAGGAGAAGCGCTTCTGCTCGACCCAACCGCGGCACTGGACGTGGTAGATGCGGCAGAAGGCGGTGTCCATCGCGCCCCAGAAGGAGGCGCCGATCCAGAGCGAGCCGATGAAGGCGGCGATCCCGATCGTCGTCGAGTTGTCCTCGATCCGGTTGAGGACGTCGGTCAGGGTGCCCTGCTCGACGTTCGGGAAGAGCCGCTGCAGGTCACTGAGCACGCTACTCTCGACCCCTTCGATCTTCAGCACCTGGCCGAATACGAAGAGGACGAGCAGGGCGAACGGGAAGACCGCCAGCATCAGGTTGTAGGCGACCATCGCCGCCAGTCCGGTGACGTTCTCGGTGTATGCCCGTTGCCAAAAGGCCTTGATCCAGGGGCGTGGGTGGCGCAGGTGGCTGGGCATTGACTTTACAAACTGAAGCGACTACCATGCGAACAAGCGTTTGACGAGAGTTTGACGCTCGCCCTCATCGGGTGTCTTGCAGGAAAGCTTTACTTACTTCGCGGACCAGGTCGCCGGTCCGCTTTTTCATCGGCCGGCGCGACTTTTGGGTCGCGGCGACATTTCAATGCCAGGACTAACCATCACGCGCAAGGGAAATGAGTAGATCAGGATGCTGGTAGCAGAGCTTCAGGAGTTGGAGGAGGTTAAAAACCTCATCAATCGCGGTCAGCAGCTAGGCGTGCTGACCTTCGGCGACATCGCCTCGGCGGTCTCCGAGGTCGATCTCGACGAGTCTGACGTCGAGGACCTCTACGGCCACCTCGAGAAGTCCGGAATCGAGCTTGTCGAGGACATGGACCCGGCCCAGAAAGCGGCCGCGGAAGCCATGCCGATGGACACCGGGAAAAAAGGCCGGCGGCGGCAGAAACAGTCGCTCGACCTGAAACCGGACATGACCACGGACTCCTTGCAGCTGTTCCTCAAGGACATCGGCAAAGTCCGCCTGCTGACCGCTCAGGAGGAGGTCGAACTCGCCAAACGGATCGAGCGCGGCGACCTCGACGCGAAGCAGAAAATGGTCGAGTCGAACCTGCGCCTGGTCGTCTCGATCGCCAAGAACTACCGAAACCAGGGCCTGCCCTTCCTCGACCTGATCCAGGAGGGGACCCTCGGCCTGGTCCGTGCGGCGGAGAAGTTCGACTACCGCAAGGGATTCAAGTTCTCGACCTACGCGACCTGGTGGATCCGCCAGGCGATCGCCCGTGCGCTCGCCGACAAGGCGCGCACGATCCGGATCCCGGTGCACGTCGTCGAGAAGCTGAACAAGATCGGCCGCGCGGAGCGCAAGCTCGTCACCGAGCTGGGTCGCGAGCCGACCCCGGAGGAGATCGCCGACGTAACCGGCATCGAGCCCGATGAGGTCGACTCGATCAAGCGCTCGGCCCAGGCTCCCGTCTCCCTCGAGAAGCCCGTGGGCGACGAGGAGGAGTCGGAGTTCGGCCAGTTCATCGCGGACGAGAAGGCGGAGTCCCCGTTCGATCGCGCCGCGGACCTGCTCACGAAGGAGGCTCTGCGCGAAGCGCTGGAGAACCTCTCCTACCGTGAGCGCCGAGTGCTCGAGCTGCGCTACGGGCTAGGCGGGGAGCATCCCCGCACGCTCGACGAGGTCGGCCGCACGTTCAACGTGACGCGCGAGCGGATCCGGCAGATCGAGAACCAGTCGCTGAAGAAGCTGCAGACGCTGGCTGAGGCGCAGAAGCTGCGCGAGGTCGCATAGCCCCCTCCCGGGCGCGACCCGCCGCCCCCGCCGCCCTGGCGCGGGGACTACAGATCAAAGTGAAGTGGGCGAGCCAGGAGCCGGCCCACGATGAGACGAGACGATGGAGGCATCGAAGCACTGAGCACCGCGACCAAGACCCGATCCAATGTGAAGGAGTTCACCTGCGCCCGC
>JBEVJP010000017.1:0-168812 GCA_040510155.1 Solirubrobacterales bacterium
TCCGGGGACGGGCAGTTCTGGCACCCCGTGGCGATCGCCGTCGATCACCGCGGCCGCGTCTTCGTCGCCGACCAGATGAACGACCGGATCGAGCAGTTCGACCAGCACGGCAACTACGTCCGCCAGTTCGGCACCTCCGGCTCGGGCGAAGGCCAGCTCAACCTACTCTACCCGGCAGACATCGAGACCGACGAGGCCGGCGACCTCTGGATCACCGACTCGAGCAACAATCGGATCTGCTGGTGGCACGTCAGCCGTCGTCCGGCGACCGATGTGAACCCGGCGGTCGAAGATGACCCAAGCGTCGACGTGGCGACTCCTGGTGGCCTCGTATCGACGGTCTCAGGTGAAGACGTGTCGCCGATCACCTACCAGCACAGCGGTGTCTTGCTGTCCTCCGTTAAAGGCCCGAAAGGCGAAACTGCCTACAAATACGACACGTCAGGGCGGATGACGAAAGTCACGCTGCCCAACGGGACCTGGGGCGAAGTCACCTACGAAGCCGCCTATGGGCGAGTCAAATCCGTGAAGGTCTCGATCGAAGGCGGGGCTTCGAAGACCACCCAGTTCGAATACACCGACGCCCCCTCACGAACCACGACGGTCATCCCTCCGAGCGAACCTGCAGTTACCTATGTCATCGGTGATGACGGTGGGGTTCTGCGCTGGTGGAACATCAATCTTCCCCCGAAAATCGACGACGTTGCCGGCAATCTGCACGACATCGAAGCTCGCGAAACGCCCAACCCGATCGCTCCGGGACCATACGTCCTAACCGCCAAGGCGCACTCCGACCAAGGACTGGCCTCAATTCAGATCGTCGCGAACGGCAGCACGGTCGTCGCCGAACACCTCTGCCCCTCGCAAGAACCATGGAAAGACTGCGTCAAACAGGAAGAAGTCCGATGGGACACCGAAACGGCCCTTCTGTCGCCTGGGATCCTCTATCTCGAAGTGATCGCGACCGACCGGTTCGGCCACAGCACCAGCGAACGCTTCTGGGTCAACGTCCCGCTCACGCCACCGCCAGCTCCAGGGTCAGAAGAACCACCAAGGTTCTCCGAAATCAAACACTTCCGTGAAGAATTCGGACTCGACTTAGACTTGCAGAACAATCAAGCGGCGATCGCCGAACGGATCTACGATCTGATCGGGGATTGGAACAACCCGCAAACCTCGGTTGGGGAAGTCGCTCGCGCAACGCGGGAACGATGGGGTGTTCCGCTTCGCGCTGTGGACGCGGCGGAGCTGGAATACCGAGAGTGGTTTTATAACGAAGATGCCAACCGAATAGACGAATGGATTGACAGTAGTAATTCAACCACTTTCGCTGGATACTACCTCGATCAGGCGGCCGGCGGCATCCTTCACATTGGATTTCTCGGTGATCAAGAGAGTCAACTCAGCGCCTTGAGATCAACTCTTTCCCTCGTCGGCGTCGAGAGGCTGCAGATTTACTCGCAGACCCCCACGAGTTCCTATATCTCCCTGAGAAACACTGCGCGAGCGGTGTCAAGCGCAACTGAAACCAATTCGGTGCTCGGAGAAAAAGTTGTGAGCGTTCGCGAAGATGAAGACGGTCAGAAGATTCACGTCGGGGCGACCGACGTAGGTCAGGTCGAGAATCTCCTCGACCAGATAGTTGGAGTCAATGCGCCGATCGCTGTCGAACAGGAAGCGCCGGATGGAAGCCTTCTGTCAGGTCGCTTCCGAAACGAGGGACGGATGCGTGCGGGGGATGCGGTGTTCAGTAAGTACCACGCGGGTTGGGTACACACGGGAAATGAATGGTGCACGGCTGGGTTCGGCGCCAAGGACAAGGTAGAGGAAATCAGAGGACAGTCCTTGTGGCGGCTGTTCGTACTAACTGCGGGCCATTGTGCTCCTCAGCGCAATGTGTCTCTATACCGGTCAACCGACTCCGACCCTTTAAATGAAGCCCATTGGAAGTCATTTGGAACTGTCCAGCGGATTTCCTACCGGGTTCCGGAGTCACCTAACACCGATGCGGAGGCCATTCGCGTTGAAGATCCCGGGACCGTGCCTCAGGGCATATTCGGGGCCGGGGGTATTCTGCAGCCGACTCAACCTGCGTCGACCGCCAAGAAAGGAAGCGTGCTGTGCTTTTCTGGTTCTCGAACGCAGGTCGTATCCTGTGGCTTGGTGGTTGGACGCACTACGTTCTGGGCCGGCGGAGGAGATGGCGTGGCCCGAGCCGGATATTGGGTGAAGTTTGAGCATCCCGCGAACCACGGTGATAGCGGTGCGCCCGTGTACAGCGTGTTTGGTCCGTCGGTTGGGCTGGTGTCTGCAGGTCGCGACGGATTGACGGAAACCTTGGTGGAGCCCCTGCTGACGCCTCCCGGCATGGACCCAGCCCGCGTCCCTGGGATTCTGAAGAACCAGTACATGCGCCCCCTCAGCCTCAAGTTGGGCGAATGACTAAGCTTTCGTATGTGAGTCAGACTCTCGGCGTAAGGGCGCTGTTGGTGGTGGCGGTCGCACTAGTGATGCTCAGTGTGGCAGGCTGCGGTTCATCGTCTTCGACGAGCCAAGCAGAGGCCGAAGCCGTGCGGAGCGCAGAACAAGAGCTGTTCAGAGAACTCCGCCGCGTGAATAGGGCTGCGAAGGCACGATGCTCACCCAGTGGCGATCACGTCGATCTCTCGTGTTACAGAGAGACTATTGAACGATTGGAGAGCAAGCCCAAGGCCCAGTTTGCCCGATCGATGCGGCAGTTGGATCAAGGAGGGGTCGGAGTAGGCTGCGCGGCTGCGCTAAAAGAAGCGCTTTCCACCCTGAATTCAGTCGCAGCATTCCCCGGAAGTGTTGCGTCGGCCTGCTGGGACGATATTCGCAATTGAGCCCAAGGCGGTAGAGCGTAGTCGGCTCCGACGCTCCTGGGGCAGCGAATGTCACAGGCCTTCTTGCACCACTGCCACTGCGGCTCGCGAAAAGATCAGAGTCAAGCCTAGTGGGGAGGCCCTGTAAGCAAGCGTCCTGTTGACGGCAGGTCACTGCTACGACATCGGAAAGGATGTGGTCCGATTCGAGAGTCGTGCGCATCTCGATGATCACAAAAGGATCGCCGAACGTGCGTCGACGATGGTCGCTTTCTCAAGCTCGGTCATGCCACAAACAAATAACGTCAAGGCAAGCCTTGGTTGTAGCTCGCCGCTTGGAATCCTCGAAGGCCGGACGTATGAGCCCGGTACTCGCGCCCAATCCCCGCGCTAGCGCGGGCCTTCCGCGCTCGGGATAGGCTGAGTGCTCTGTCGAAGCATCGCGACACCTTCCTGATCGACCTGTCGGTCGATGCCGCTGAGCACGCTTGCCGGCGAGCGATCTCTGACCTGGGCTGGCGGCTGCTAGAGGACGACGGCGGACGTTTGGTCGTGAAAGAGGTCAGCCCTAACGCGGTCAGCTTCACTTGGGCAGCAAAGGTGGAGATCGTGGTGGAGGAGGCGCCGGCTGGCAGCCAGGTATTACTGAGCGGCTCGATCACCGGCATGGGTCCCGTTCAGAAGGGGCACCTACGCGGCCAAGTAGGGGCGCTGCGCAACAAGATCGAACTCGCCGCCCGCGAGTCGGTGTCCAACGAGAGCAACGGGGCCGGCGAGATCAGCAGCGAGCTTGAACGGCTGGCCGGTCTGTTCGAGAGCGGCGTGCTGACCGACGAGGAGTTCACCCAAGCGAAGGCGCGGCTGCTCGAACGCGGCTGATGGACTAGTGCGAATCGCGAAGCCCCCTTGGATCATCGCATCCCCATGTCCAACCCCACGGCCGTAGAAGACATCGAATTTGCAGGCAGTTTGCACATCCTTCCCCGGAGATGATGACCGAGGACGCCAAGTTCGCGCTTGGCTTCTAGGCACGAAGTAGTTCACCGAACGCTCTCTCGATTCATCGGACCTCGACGGCCCCAAGGCAGGCGCGTCGCGCGCCAACGACACACGGCGAGCGCGATTGCGGCCAGCAAATTTTGGAATAGGTTTCTTAGATCCCAGTTATGGGCAGTGAATGAATGTCCGATGTCGTCGTGCTGTTGCTCGCCGCAGCGGCCACCGCCCTGGCCACGGGGCTCGGCGCGATCCCGGTCTTCGTCTTCGGCGAGCGCACGCGAGGTCTGACGCCCCTCCTGCTCGGGTTCGCCGCTGGGGTCATGGGGGTGGCGGCTATCGCCGGCCTGCTGCTCCCGGCCACCGAAGAAGGCTCCGTGGGCGAGGTGGTCATGGGCCTGGTGCTCGGAGTGCTCTTCCTCGTGGTGGCCCGGCAGGCGTTCGGCACCGACCGCGGCTTCATGGGTCGCACCGGAGCTGGTGCGCGGACCTCCGCGCTCGTCTTCTTGGTGCTGTTCGTCCATAGCCTGCCCGAGGGGTTTGCTGTGGGAACCGCCTTCGCCTCGGACCGTTCGGGCCTGAGCCTCTACGTGATCCTGGCGATCGGGATCCAGAACGTGCCGGAGGGGACCAGCGTGGCGATCCCGATGCAGGCGGCTGGCTTCGGCCCGGCGCGGCAGTTCTGGGCCGCGGTGGGAACCAGCGCTCCGCAGCCGATCGGAGCCCTTGTCGCCTTCCTTGCGGTGCAGGAGGTAAGCAGCCTGTTGCCAGTCTCTTTTGCATTCGCGGCTGGCGCGATGCTGGCCCTGATCGCGGCGGAGGTGCTCCCCAAGGCTTTTGCCGGAACGCGTCGGATGACGGCGGGTGCCGGACTTGGGATTGGGGCCCTTCTGATGCTGGGCCTGAGCTTCGCCTTGGGGGTCTGAACGGACAGCCGGTCTCAACGGTCAAGGTTGAGCCGCCGGCAACCGATTGTTGGGGAGTGGTAGCTGGGCTGAGCAAGACCGAGCGACGGGTCGTCCTTTTCGGCGGCCTCCTTGCCCTCTGCCTGCTCGTCGCCTTTGTCGCCCACGCCGCGGTCGGGTTTGGCGGTTCCGGCACCGACGAACTCTTCAATACCTGGATCTACAACGCGCTGATGCTGGCGAGCGCCGCGGCCTGTCTGCTGCGGGCGGCGTTGGTTCGTGCGGAGCGGGGGGCTTGGGCGCTGCTCGGCGTTGGTTTGCTGCTCTATACGGGCGGGGAAATTTATTACGCGGCGGTGCTCGCGGGGCAGGAGTCGGTGCCGATTCCTTCGCTTGCCGACGGCGGGTATCTGGCCTTCTATCCGCTCGCCTACGTGGCGCTGGTTGCCCTGCTGCGGGCGAGGATCGGGACCTTTCCGGCCGCGCGATGGCTTGACGGTGCGATCGTCGGGTCCGCGGTTGCGGCGCTGGCGGCCGCGTTCGCGCTGGGGCCGATCGTCGATGCCTCCAACGAAGGGCAGACGCTTGCCGTCGCGACCAACCTGGCCTACCCGATCGCCGATCTGACCCTGTTGACGATGGTGGTGACCGCTGCCTCGTTCACCGGCTGGCGACCGGGACGTGGTTGGGCGGTCCTCGGTGCCGGTCTCCTGATGCTCGCCGTCTCGGACGGCGTCTATCTGTTGCAGGCGGCAAACGGGACCTACGTCGAAGGCACGATCCTCGACGCCGGCTGGCCGTGCGGCGTCCTGCTGGTGGCCTGCGCGGCCTGGGTCGCGCCGGGCACGAGGGAGCCGGTGCAATCGCGGGCGGTGCGGATCATCGCGATCCCGGCTGTGGCCGCCTTGGTCGCGATCGGGATCCAGGCGGTCGAACGGTTCTCCTCGGCCCCGAGCGCGGCAGCGATCATCTCGCTGCTCACCCTGATCGCCGTCGTCGTGCGGCTGGTCCTCTCGCTGCGCGAGAGCCAGGGGGAAGCGCGCTCGCGCACCCACGAATCGCGGACCGACGAGCTGACCGGCCTGCCCAACCGCAGGGCGCTGATGCGGGACCTCGAGTCCGCGATCTCCCGGCCGCCGCCGCCCGGGTGCCTGCGGCTCCTCGCGATGTTCGACCTCGACGGCTTCAAGCTCTACAACGACACCTTCGGACATCCGGCCGGGGACGCCTTGCTGGAACGACTCGGCGGCCGGCTGGAACTCTTCGCGGCCGCGAAGGGCAGCGCCTACCGACTGGGTGGCGATGAGTTCTGCCTCCTCGCCGAGTGCACGGCGGCGGAGGTCGACGCGATCGTCGCCGGCGCCGGCGCCGCGCTCACCGAGCGCGGCGAGGGGTTCGCGATCGGCGCCTCGCAGGGCAATGTGCTCTTGCCGAGCGAGGCCGGCTCGGTCAGCGAGGCGCTGCAGCTCGCCGATCGGCGGATGTATGCGAACAAGGTCAGCGAGCGGACCTCGGCCGGTTCGCAGTCGCGCGACGTATTGCTGACCGCCCTGCGCGAGCGCCAACCGGAACTGGCCGAGCAGGTCGTCGACGTCGCCGAGCTGGTGCAGGCGCTCGCCACCGAGTTGGGAATGGCAGCCGAGCAGCGCGATGAGACCTACCGCGCCGCGCAGCTGCACGAGACGGGGAAGATGGCGATCCCCGACGCGATCCTCAACAAGCCGGGCCCGCTCGAGGACTCCGAGTGGGAGTTCGTCCGCCAGCACACCCTGATCGGCGAGCGGATCATCGCCTCGGCGGCGGCGCTGGTGCCGGTCGCGCGCCTCGTCCGCTCCAGCGGCGAGCGTTGGGACGGCAGCGGCTACCCGGACTCCCTGCGCGGCGAGCAGATCCCCCTCGGCGCCCGGGTGGTCGCCGTCTGCGAGGCCTACGCGGCGATGGTGACAGAGCGCCCATACAGTGTCGCGATGCGCCCCGCGAGGGCGCTCGAAGAGCTCCGCCGCGCCGCCGGCTCGCAGTTCGACCCAGAGGTCGTTGCCGCCTTCGAGCGGGTCGCGGCCGAGCGCGCTCTTCACTCGGTGCCGAGCCCAGAGGGCATTCCTGGCGGAGCAGGCGGGGCGACAAGCCCACACTGAGTTCTCCGCGCCGGAGCGAAAAGCTCCCGGGCGAGCAGGCACTATTTCGAAGCATTCCCTCCGCCTGCCCTGCTCGCGAGGTACTCGACGAGCTGTTCGATTTCCGGCTTGGGAATGATCTGCTCGAAGTTGTCCGGCATCACGTTCGGGGGGTATCCCCTGGCGATCTCCTTGTCCGGGTCGACGATCGATTCGCGGATCATCGAGTCGCTCTGGCCGGGCAGGGCTTCGTCGAGGTTGGGGCCGGTGACGCCGCCCGCTTCGGCGGCGGCGAGGGCGTGGCAGCCGGCGCAGCCGAACTGGGCGAAGACCTGGGCGCCCGGTCCGCCGGGGACGCGCGGTGGCTTCGCGCCGGGCACGCCGGCCCATTTCGCCACGTAGGCGGAGACGTCGATCCGGTCCTGCCCGGTGACGATGTCGGCCGGCATCTTCGGCCCGATTTTGTTGATCCCTTCGTCGCGGGGGTGCTCGATCTGGTTGGAGACGATGCCTTCGACGGTGTCGCTGTCGAAGCCGACTTGACGAGCGGCCGCGAAGGCTCGGTCGAGGTCCGGGCCCACCTGGGCCTTGGTGCCGGCCTGGGCCAGGGCGTGGCAGGTCCCGCACTTCTCGACGAAGAGCATCCGCCCCCGGGAGCTGTCGGAGCTCTCCGTCCCGCAGCCGCTGCCGACCACTGCCAGGGCGAGCCCGATCAGCAGGAGCGGCAGCAGCGGCCTGGGATTCGGGACCCGCATCGCTACAGCACCACCACCAAGAAGGTGCAGACGACGACCGCGATCGGGGTCCCGATCAGGCTGAGGCGGGCGAAGAAGCGGCTGAAGATGCCGTCGTAGCGGACGCTCTGGAAGAGGAACAGGCCGACGACGTGGGCGAGGTTGATCAGTGCCATGCCGAGGGCGATCAGGATCGCCGCCGCCGCTTCGGCTCCGGCCCGCCCTTCCTCGTGGTCGTTGCCGTTGCTCTGCGAGTCGGCGATCGCCTTCGAGGCGAGGATGCCGAGCAGGATCGTGCCGACGATCGCGACCACAATGCCGCCGATCTCACGACGGGTCAGCGGCGGCCAGTTGTAGGAGGGCCGCCAACCTTTCCTGCGCCCCGCAGTCGCTTTGGTGCTCTTGACGTCGAGCAGCTCGGGGTTCTCGTCGTGGCTGACCACCAGCTCCAGCACCGGTAGGTCGAAGTCGCGTTCGGCCTGCTCGAGCAGGCCTTTCTCGGCGAAGGCGCCTTCCTCGTCGCGGTGGGCAACGACGAGGATCTGGTCAGGCTCGAACTTGACGATCTCGTCGCTGATCGCCTGGATCGGGTCCGAGTCACCGACCTCGCCACGCGCCTCGACCCCGGCCGCCTTGAACGCGCGCAGGGTGGTCTCCAGTCGTTCCCGCGCGGCAGGGATGGCAGCATCGACGTCCCCCATGATGTGATCGAGGGCCGAGTCGGCGAGGGCCGGGGCGACTACGAAGACCTCCTCGACCTGTGGACCGAGGCGCCCGAGCACGGACCCAACCAGCTGCTCGCCGCTGATCTGCTCGTTGACGACGACAAGGGCTCGCTTGCCACTCGTCGAGCGAGCGCCCTGGGGAAAGCGGTGCTCTTCGGAGTCCGGATCGTGCATCGGGATTTGGTCCATCTCGTCTACCTCTCCTAGAAGGGAAGTGAGTGTCCCGGCGCTGAAGGGACGCGCCGGGACACTCAGCCTGTCGGCCTGGGCACTTACGGGGTGATGGCGTCCTTTGCTTTGCGCAGGAAGCCGCCGTTGGCCGGGATCGGGACGCTGTGCAGCTCTGGTCGTGCCTCCGCCGGCGCCAGTTTCGGCACCTCGCCCATCGGCTCCGCCTCACGGACCGAGAACTCGCCCTTCGAGTCCACCGAGGGCCCCGAGGTCCAGCGGGCGTCGTCAGGCACTTCGCCATCGGAGTGGACGAAGAACTCATAAGCGAACTCCTGAGCTTCCTCGTCCTGGGGGAAGTCCGGCGGCACCGGCAGGCCCATGTCTTTCTGCTCCTCGAGCACCGCCATCCACTGGTTCTGGTGCATGGTGTCGCGGGCGATCAGAAATCCGAGCATCTCTTTCATCCCGGGGTCGTCGGTCATCTCCCAGAGGCGCGTCGCCAGGAGGCGGCCGCTCGCCTCGGCGTGCACGTTGGCGAGCATGTCGGAGCCGACGTTGCCGGTGGCGACCACCCAGGAGCCGTTGAACGGGTTGCCGTTGGCGTCCGCGGGCATCGCCGCCAGCCCGGCGGAGAGCACGTGGCGGGGGTCCTGCCCGCCGAGGATCGCCTCGACCGTGCCGTTCTTCGCGGCGATGTCCTCCTGCAGCTTCGCCGGCGCGCCCTCGAGGTTGAGCGCGACCGCGGTTGCCAGCATCTCGATGTGGCCGATCTCCTCGGTGCCGGTGTTGAGCAGCATGTCTTTGTAGCGGTCGGGACCGCGGTTGCCCCAGCCCTGGAAGAGGTACTGCAGGCAGACGCGAATCTCCCCCTCGACGCCGCCGATCGCCTGCTGCAGATGCTTGGCGAAGATCGGGTTGGGCTCGTCGACGCGGACTTTGTATGCGAGTTGCTTGGTGTGCTTGAACATCGTTGCTTCCCTTCTGGTTCGTGTTGCGGTTCAGTGGGCCCGAGTCGCGCGCGAGCGGCGGTCGACCGCCGATGGCGCCGCTTCCGCCGGGTCCCAGCGGGTGGAGAGGGCGGTCAGCAGCTCGAGCGCTCCGGCGATCACCTGGAAGCGGGTCGCTCCCCCCTCGTCGCCGTAGCCGAGGACGAACGGGCTGACGATCAGGACCGTCCCCAGCAGCAGGTCGGTCAGGAAGTGCACCCGCAGCGGAATCACGCGGACCAGCGCCAGGCGCCAGTCGGTCATCGCCCCGGACAGCAGCATCACCAGGCCGACGACGATGCAGACGACCTTGGCGTCGTCGACGTCGCTGAAGCCGAAGATCCAGGGGGCGGCGATGATCACGATCGCGATCAGTGGCTCAAGCGCCGCGTGCAACGACAGTGGTACGGGACCGCGTTCCATCGAGTCCTCCCGGTTGGGGTTGAGTGGATTCGCTGGCCCGGCCCGGTGCCGATTCGATCGGCCCCGGCGTACCACGCTCTGTCGAAGTTCCGGAACTGCCCTTCCGGCCCTGGGGCGTCAGTTACCCAGCGGCACTGCTGTTAATCGCCACCGCGTTGGGGTAGGGCCCGGTCATGGTGCGAATCGGCTGCTCGGGCTGGAGCTACGGCGATTGGCGCGGCGGCCTCTACCCGAATGGGCTCGCTCAGCGGCGCTGGCTGACCCGTTACGCGGAGGTCTTCGACACCGTCGAGATCAACGCCACCTTCTACCGACTGCCACGGCGTTCGACCGTGGCCGGCTGGGTCGAGCAGGTGCCCGACGATTTCCTCTTCGCGGTGAAGGCCAGCCGCTACCTCACCCACATGAAGCGCCTGCGCGACATCGCCGACGGGGTCGCCCGGTTCTGGGAGCCCTTGGAGCCGCTGCGAGGCAGCCACCGACTAGGTCCGGTCCTCTGGCAGCTGCCCGAAAACTTCGAGCGCGACGACGATCTGCTCGCGGCGGCGCTGGAGGTGCTGCCGCCGGCCCGCCACTGTTTCGAGTTCCGGCATCCCAGCTGGTTCGCGCCGCCGGTTCGGCGCTTGCTGGAGGAGCGCGGCGCCTCGCTCGCGATCGGAGACGACAAGCGCCGCCCCCTGCCGGCGGTCCGCCCGGCGGGGCCGCTCGCCTACCTGCGCCTCCACTACGGCCACCGGGGCCGCGACGGCAACTATTCGAAGTCCGAGCTGGACGTCTGGCGCCGGCGGATCGCCGCCTGGCGGTCCCGGCGCGACGTGTTCGTCTATCTCAACAACGACTGGAAGGGCTACGCGCCGGCCAACGCCCGGTACCTGAAGCAGGGCCTCAGCCGCGGCACGGAGAGGTCGGAGCCGGCGCCACCGAGGTGAGCGATCCTCGACCCCGCCTACGAGTCAGCAAGGGGTACCGCTGCCGCCGGCTGCCCGAACAGGCGCGCGAGGACGATGCTGAACTCGTAGAGCGCGATCAGCGGCGCCGTCTCCAGCAGCATCGAGACCGGGTCGACGCCGGGCAGCGCGGCGGCGACGACTGCGCAGAGGAGGTACGCGTAGCGGCGGTTCCGCCTCAGCTGGTCGACCTCGACGATCCCCAGGCGGGTCACCGCGAGGATCCCGACCGGAACCTGGAAGACGACTCCGCAGGCGAGCAGGGTCGTCGCGAAGAAGCCGTAGTAGTCGGCGGCGCGCAGCTGCACGTTGAACTGGGTGTCGTTGAAGTTGAGCAGGAAGCCGGCCGCCGCCGGCAGGACGACGAAGTAGCCGAAGGCAACTCCGGCGACGAAGAGCGCCGGGATCAGGGCCAGCAGCGGCACGATCGCGCGCTGCTCGCGACGGCTGAAGGCCGGCAGCAGGAAGGCGTACAGCTCGTAGAGCAGCACCGGCAGCGAGAGCACGATCGCCGCGTACCCGGCGATCGTCAGGGTGGTGGTGAAGGGCTCGGTGACCCCGAAGGTGATCAGCTTCCGATGCGCCTCCGGCAGTGGCGCGCTCGCCACTTCCAGCAGCAGGTCGCTCTGCCAGAAGCAGAGCGCCAGGGCGACCCCGAAGGCGGCCAGAGAGACGTACAGGCGCGCCCGCAGCTCGTCGAGGTGCTCGACGAGGCTCAGCTTCTCAGCGTGGTTGACTGGCTTGATTCGGCGCATCGGAAGGGCCTCAGACCCTGGACTCCTCTTTAGGCGCCGTGGCCTCGGGCGCCGCTACCGGGACCGCCACAGGTGCCGGAGGCGTCACGCTCGACTGCTCGTCATGGCCGCCGATCGAGCCTTTGAACTCACGGATTCCCTTGCCGAGCGAGTTGCCGAGCTCGGGAAGCTTTTTCGGCCCGAAGACGATCAGGGCGATGATCAGGACTACGAGAATCTCCATCGGTCCTACGTTGGGAATCACGGTGACCTCCTGGGTCGTTGCGCCCCGTCGTGGAGCTTGCTTTCAGGGGGACCTGCGAGAGGGGCCCTCCGATCGGATCACTATTCGACCTCGACGGTCCCCTTCATAAAGGGATGGAAGACGCAGTAGTAGGCGAAGGTCCCCGGCTGGCTGAAGGTGACAGTGGCGCTCTTGCCGGGATCGATCGAATCGGTGTCGAAGGCGCCCGACTGCTTCGAGGTCGCGGTGTGCGCCGTCGTGTCCTCGTTGTGGAAGGTGACCTTCGTTCCCGCCTGGACGGTCAGCCGCGTGGGCGCGTAGAGGTAGTCGGAGATGTTCACCCTCCGCGGCTTGCTCGCTGCGGTCGTCGAGTCCTGGCCGGTGCCGCCACATCCCGGCATAGCCAACACCGCCCCGAGCAGGAGCAACGCCACCCAGCCGGTGCGAGCAGAACCCATGCTCCTGATACGCCCTCACGCTCCTTCCCGGATCAGCTGACGACTGGATCAGGTGACTTTTGATCCACCACCGGCTGGGACCGCGTAGGGAACCGGCGAACGGAAAACCAGTTGAGGAGGCGAGAGATGTCCGTGAAGACGGAACCTGACAGTGCAGATCGGCAAGAGAGCGGTGCGATCGCGCGGCTCGCCAAAGACCCGCTCTCACGGCGTCGATTCATGATGCTGAGCGGCGGCTCGGCCGCTGCCGCGGCGTTCCTCGCTGCCTGTGGATCGAGCGATGACGACAGCACCACCACGACCGCGACTACCGCGCAGGCCGGCGGCGGCGAAACCGCCCAATTCGGCAAGGGTGACGTCGGGATCCTCAACTACGCGCTGACGCTCGAGTACCTCGAGACCGCCTTCTACGAGGACGTCGTCAAGAGCGGGCTCTTCAAGGGCGCCGAGCTGGACACGATTCGCAATTTCGGCTCCGAGGAGGCCGAGCACGTCTCCGCCCTCACCGCCGCCGTCAAGCAGATGGGAGGGACGCCGGCGCCGCAGCCGAAGACCGAATTTCCGCTGAAGAACGCCAAGTCGGTACTGGAACTGGCGGGCACGGTCGAGAACCTCGGCGCCGCCGCCTACCTCGGTCAGGCGGCGAACATCGAGAGCCCCGAAGTGCTGGCGTCGGCCCTTGCGATCCATAGCGTCGAGGGTCGCCACGCTGCAGCTCTCAACACCCTGCTGGGCAAGTCGATCACCCCCGACGGTGCCTTTGCCAAGCCGGCGAGCGCCAAGGAAGTCCTCAAGTCAGTCGAACCCTTCATCGTCGGCTGAGCCGCGACGGGAAGCGAAAAGGAGAACGCTATGAGCCAGGAACAGCTTGTACATCCGGAGTTGGCCGCCGTCGAGGTCGTCAAGGACAGTGGCGATCTTTCCCGCAGCGAGGTGATTCTCAAGGGAGCGCTTGCCGCCGGCGCCGTTTACGGAACGCTGATGGTGGGTCCCTTCGTGCGGCGGGCGCTGGCGATGTCCGGCGGCGGCGACGTCGACATCCTCAACTTCGCCCTCACCCTCGAGTACCTCGAGTCGAGCTTTTACAAGGAAGCGAAGACCCGGGCCAAGGCGAGCGGCGAGCTGAAGCAGCTGATCGCCCTGCTCGCCGACGACGAGCAGCAGCACGTCGAAGCGCTGACGGCGACGGTCAAGCAGCTGGGGGGGAAGCCGGTCGAAGAGCCGAAGTTCAACTTCGAATACGACGACACCGCCGGCTTTCTGAAACTCGCCCAGACCTTCGAGGACACCGGCGTCAGCGCCTACAACGGCGCCGCCCCCTCGATCAAATCCAAAGAAGTGCTGGGCGCCGCCGGCTCGATCGTCCAGGTCGAGGCCCGGCATGCCGCCGCGATTCGACTTCAGGCCGAAGAAGAACCGGCGCCCGACGCCTTCGACCCCGCGCTCGGCGAAGCACAGGTACTGAAAGCGGTGGAACCGTTCATCGCCTGAGACCGCTCAGTCCGGCTTGGCTGAGCTGGCGTCAAGCTCCCTGAGCGCGGCGTCGACGTCCTCGAAGAGGAGGCCATGCCCGGACATGCCGGTCATCTCCAACACGCGGTAGACCCGGTCGTTGGCCCCGACGATCGCGAACCGCGTGTTGGACTTCTCCATCGCCTCCCGCGCGTGCACGAAGGCGGCCAGCCCGGTGGAGTCGACAAAGGCGCATCCCTTCAGGTCCACCAGCACGATCGCGACGCCAGCAGCGTCCTCCAGCCTCCCGGCGAGCTGGAAGGCGACGTTCAGGTCGAGCTCTCCCTCGACCTGGATGACCCGACAGTCCGGCCGCGGTTCTGTCTCGACCAGCTCGAGGGGCGGCATTGCCGAAGGGTAAGGGTTCCACTAGTCGCCATCTCGTCGACCATTTAGAAGCATCGGCGCCGGCATGCCGCCGGGGAGCGGCGATTGCGGGTCAGGAAGTCGCGGCGGCGACGCCGTCCAGCTCATCGAAGCGCCGGGTCGGCAGCTGGCGCGTGGCCAGGAACGAGGCGAGCGACAGGAAGGCGGCGCCGAGCAGGGCGAGCTTCAGGGCGCTGAGCTGGGCGTCTTCGTAGTCGGAGACGATCGCCTCGGTGGTCGGCTCGTCGAGGCCGGCGCTTTGCGCACCCTTCTCGACCTGGGCTGCCGGCACGAAGCTGGCGCCGCCGCTGACGTGCACCTGGACCTGGTTGCTCGCCTCTGCGGAGATGCGCGGGTTGTCGGCGATGTTGGAAGTGAAGGCGCCGAGCAGGCCGGTGATCACGATCGCCCCCAGCAGGGCGGTCCCGAGCGAGGAGCCGAGCTGCTGCGCCGTGTACTGGAGCCCGCCGGCCTCGCTGCGGTCGGCGTCGCCGACAGCGGACTGGACGACGTTGCCGAGCTGGGAGACGACCAGGCCCATGCCGATCCCGAGCACGCCCATCGCGACCAGGAAGGAGGCGTTGTCGAGCTCTGGCTCGATCGTGTCGAGCAGCAGCAGAGTCGCCACGAAGACGATCGCGAGGCCGACGCGAACGAGGGCTCGGGCGGGGAATCGCTTGGCCAGCGCGGAGCCGGCCAGGGCGCTGGCGAAGAGGCCGACTGAGGCCGGCAGCATCCGCACCCCGGTTTCCAGCGCGTCGAGCCCCTGCACGATCTGCAGGAAGAGCGGGATCGTGAAGAAGATGCCCATCAAAATGAGGTTCTGGGCGAGCAGCATCACCACGCCGCTGCGCAGTCGCGGCAGGCCGAGCAGGCGCAGGTGCACGAGTGGGTCGAGGCCGAGCCGCTCACGCCGCCGCTCCCAGCTGGCGAAGCCGGCGAGGACGACGCCCCCGGCGGCGATCATGAACGGCGTCAGCGAGAACCCGAAGGGCTCCAGCGGCGAGTTGCGCGGCTGCAGCCAGCCCCAGTTGCTCGCCTGGATGACGCCGAAGACCAAGATCCCGAGCCCGAGGGCCGAGAGCACCGCGCCGACCCAGTCGAGCCCGGCCCGGCTGGTCGGCCGCGGCTGGTCCTCGAGCTGCCGGGTCCCGATCAGGATGCCGATTGCGACCACCACCTCACCGGCAAAGACGACCCGCCAGCTCAGCTCGGTCGTCGCCCAGCCGCCGAGGATCGGCCCGACCGCGATCCCGGCGCCGGCGACGCCACCGAGCACGCCGTAGGCCAGCGCCCGCCCCTGTCCCTCGAAGTTGCTCGCCACCAAAGCCACCATCGCCGGCATCACCAGGGCCGCCCCGATTCCCTCCAGCACCGACCAGCCGAGCGTCAGCGAGGGCACGCTCCAGGAGACCGCCGTCAGGGCCGAGCCGGCGCCATAGATGCAGAGCCCGATCGCGAAGGCCCGCCGCCGGCCGATCAGGTCGCCGATCTTGCCGCCGGTCAGCATCAGCCCCGCCATCACCAGCGCGTAGAGCGCGATCACCGCCTGGATCGTCGTCACCGTGGTGTCGAAGTCGGCGACCAGCTGCGAGATCGCCACATTCATCACCGCCTGGTCGAGGACCATCAGGAATTGCGCCGCGGCAAGCACCGCCAGGACCGTCCACCGAGTCATCGTTGCGGCAGCCTATTCGCCGCTACGGCTGGTTGCCGTGCAAAGAGCTGGCGCCACAGTGGGGTTTCTTAACTCAGTTATTTTCTTTTATTCAGTTTCTATTTCTAATAGAGGAGACAAGCATGTCGGAGTTCGACGTCAATGGCAGTTGGGACATCCACCAGGGGAACGGTTACTCCGTTACGTTCGAAATCGACCAGGTCGAGCACGGCCGGAAGCTGTTCGGAAGCGCGAGTCAAAGTGACGGCACCGAAGGCGCCGGCAAAGGTCAGGTCTCGGGGACCCGGTTCAACTTCCGGGTCAAGTGGAGCAACGGCACGATCGGTGTCTACAACGGCAACTTCGGCCTTGACAACACCTTGACGGGGATCACCTTCGACGAGGCGAACCCAGGCAGCGTCGCCTCCTGGCACAGCGACAAGGTCTTCCAGTCCGCTTAGCTGGCTTGGCCCATCGGCTGGGCGCAACGCTCGGCCGATCGGGTCAGGCGGTGTGGGGAAGGCACGCCGAGACAACGCACGACTAATACACAGAGGTTCTTAACTAAACGAGATACGCTGGCGCGACTTGCCCCTTCCAGCGAAAGGCAGAGCGGGATGTCGCCAATCGAGACCGAGCGATTCGTCAAGGAAATGAGGTCGTCGTTCAAGCAGTACGTCGACGTCACCTGGGGCCCCCTGCCAGACCCCTGGTCGGGCCCGGTCCCGCAGCCCTGGCGAGAGCTGTCGATCGCCTACGACGTCGTCAAGCTCGCCGACTACCTCGAGCTCGCCGCCGAGGGGCTTGGCCAGGGCATGGTCAATCGCTTTGCCGACGAACCGCTCGACCCCTGCGGGACGCGCATCCCCGGCTGGCCGTTCCCTCCACCTAAAGGTGGAGGATCTCCTCAGCCCGGAGAAGAAGAACCGATCGTCAACCTCAGCATGCTCGGCGCGGCGCTGCACTTCGTCGCCGAGGGGGTCGGCAGCCCGGGGGTGAAGGAGGCGGCAATCGCGGCGGGAAACAGCATCCTCGCGCGCGGCTGATCAGCCGCGCAGGTGCCGGTCCTCGTCGCTGATCTCCTCGGCGGTGGCGTCGAGGTCATAGGGACGGCCGGGCTCGCCCGGCTCGGTCGGGCCGCGACCCCCGCCGGGAATCCCGCCGAGGCCGACCACCGTGAAGCGCCCGAGCGTGAAGCGGCGCAGCAGCCGCCTCACCACCGCCCGGGTGGGCGGGACCAGCAGGATCACGCCGACGATGTCGGTGAGGAAGCCGGGGGCGAGGAGGAGGGTGCCGCCGACGATGATCAGGGCGCCGTCGGCCACCTCCTTGCCGGGGAAGCGACGCTGCGCGAGCGCCTCGTTGAAGCGGCGCCAGGCACTGCGCCCCTGGTGTTTGAGGAGGAAGGAGCCGAGCAGGGCGTCGGCGAGCAGCAGCGCCAGGGTCGGCCAGAGCCCGATCAGCTCGCCGACCTTGATGATCACGTACAGCTCGGCGATCGGGACGACGATGAAGAGGACGACGAGGAAAGCCATCGCCCTAGCGTAGAGAGGTGCTCAGGCGGCCTTGGCGGCGGTGCCCGCTGCTTCCTGCAGCTCGGCCAGAGACTCGTTGATGCCGTCGCTGATCACCTCGACGTCCTCCATCGAGTCGTAGTCGGCGAGCAGGCCGAAGCCGACTTTGCCGTGGTAGCTCATGATCGCCACCGCGAGGGCGTGGTTCTGGGGGAGGAAGGCGACCGGGAAGACCTCTTCCATCTCCCGCCCGAGCACGTAGAGCGGCAGCTGCGGCCCCGGCACATTGGTGACGATCGTGTTGAAGAGCCGGGTGGAGAAGTTGATCCGCGAGGCCTGGGCGAGCAGGGTCGGCGGCGCGAAGTCGTTGAAGCGGGAGATCATTTCCGCCCCGAGTGCCTGTTTGGAGCGCTTCAGGCCCTCCATCTCCTGGCTGATGATCCGCAGCCGGCGCACCGGGTCGCCGACGTAGACGGGCAGCGGCCCGCGCATCAGCGCGATCCGGTTGCCGAGGTTGCCACGCTCGTCCTCGCTGCGGATCGAGACCGGCACCAGCGCCCGCAGCTCCAGGCCCTCGGTGCGGACCCCGCGCTGCTGCAGCCAGTTACGCAACGAGCCGGTGACGACGGCGAGGACGACGTCGTTGACGGTGCCGCCGAGCGAGTCCTTGATCCCCTTGAAGGTCGAGAGGTCCGAGCGCGCCCAGACGTAGCGCCGGTGTGGCCCGATCGGCTGGTTGAGCGGCACGTCGGGAGCCGGGTCGGCGAAGGCGGTGACGATCTCGCTGATTCCCTCCAGCGCCTCGACCGCCTTGCGCGCCGTCGTCTCCGGCCGCCGCACCGCCTCGACCGCCCGCTCGGCCAGCTGGATCGGCGCCGCGACGACGTCGGCGACGCCGCGGGCGACCAGTTCGGTCGTGCTCGGTTCCTTGTGCGGCACCCACTCGTCTTCGACCGGGGCCGGCTCGGGCACCGGCTCGAAGTCGAAGAGGACGGTGCCGATGTCGACCCCGGAGATGCCGTCGACCATCGCATGGTGGGTCTTGGTGAGGATCGCGAAGCGGTCGCGCTCCAGCCCCTGCGCCAGCCACATCTCCCAGAGCGGCTTGGAGCGATCGAGCTGCTGGGAGAAGATCCGCCCGGCCAGCTGCTTGAGCTGATCCTCGCCGCCCGGCGCCGGCAGCGCGGTATGGCGGATGTGGTAGGTCAGGTTGAAGTTGACGTCGTCGGCCCAGAGCGGCCTGCCGGCCTCCAGCGGGGGCACCACCAGCTTCTGGCGGAAGCGCGGCACGTGCTTGAGGCGGCCGCGCACGTGCTCGACCAGGTCGACGTAGCGCGGCGCCGGTCCCTCGAAGACCAGGATCGCGCCGACGTGCATATGGCTCACCGAGCTCTCGTTGGTCAGGAACGAGGCGTCGACGGCGGTGAGGCGATCGAGATGGTGGCCTTCGGTCTCCATACCGCAAGGCTAGCTTCGCCCGGCCTTCGGGGTCACCCAGACCAGCGCGCCCGCAACCTCGCCACCGCTACCCTGCAGAGGATGGCTGCCACCGCCACCGCCGCTCCCAAGCGCGTTCTCCTCGCCGCCCCGCGCGGTTACTGCGCCGGCGTCGACCGCGCCGTGCAGACGGTCGAGCGCGCCCTCGAGCTGCACGGGGCGCCGGTCTACGTCCGCAAGGAGATCGTCCACAACAAGCACGTGGTCGAGGAGCTGGCCAAGCGCGGCGCGATCTTCGTCGAGCAGGAGACCGAGGTTCCGGAGGGGGAGATCGTCGTCTTCTCCGCCCACGGCGTCGCCCCGGCAGTCCACGAGAACGCCGCCGCCCGGCAGCTGCGCACGATCGACGCGACCTGCCCTCTGGTCACCAAGGTCCACGTCTCCGCCCGCCGTTTCGCCGCCCAGGGCTACACGATCATCATGGTCGGCCACGAGGGCCACGAGGAGGTCGAAGGGACGACCGGCGAGGCGCCCGACAGCATCGTCCTGATCGAAACCGCCGACGAGGTCGAGAGCCTCGAGGTCCCGGACCCCGACAAGGTCGCCTTCATCACCCAGACGACCCTCTCGGTCGACGAGACCGCCGAGGTGATCGCCGCCCTGCGCGCCAAGTTCCCCGGCATCGTCAGCAGCAAGTCCGACGACATCTGTTACGCGACCACCAACCGCCAGATCGCCGTCAAGCAGCTAGCTCGCGAGTGCGACCTGGTCCTGGTGATCGGCTCGACCAACTCCTCCAACTCCAACCGCCTCGTCGAGGTCGCGCGCGAACACGGCGCCGCCTCCCACCTGATCGACAACCACACCCAGGTCGAGGAGGGCTGGCTGGAGGGAGTCGAGACCGTCGGCATCACCTCCGGCGCCAGCGCCCCCGAGGAGCTGGTCGAGAGCCTCGTCTCCTTCTTCCGCGAGCGCGGCGCCGAGGAGGTCTCGGAGCTGCGCACCGTTCACGAGGACGTGCGCTTCATGCTCCCCAAGGAGATCCGCGAGCAGCTCGCGGACCGCGCCTGAAGCGCGCGCCGGCTTCCCTTCAGCCCTCGTAGGGCGCGTAGCGGCTGTGCAGCATCAGGTCGTTGCCGTCGGGGTCGGTGAACAGGGCCATGTGGCAGACGCCCGTATCGAAGGTCTCCCCGGCGAACTCGACGCCTTTGCCCTCGAGCTCCGCCCGGGCCGCAGCGACGTCGTCGACGTGGAGGGCGAGGTGGGCGTTCTTCTGCGGCTGGAACTCGAAGCCCATTTTGGCCGGCTCCCAGATCCCGAAGCAGGTCTCGCCGACCCAGAACTCGAAGCGCGAGTGCTCGTCGGCGCGCAGTCCGAGCGTGTCGACGTAGAAGCTGCGGGTCCGCTCCGGGTCGGTCGACGGGACGCCTACGAAGTCGAGCTTGCTGATCATGGGATTCCTCTCGGTTCGGGCACGCCGGCCGCGAAGCTGATCGACCAGATCTTGACGCCTGGGGCGGGGCGGAGCAAAAGGTTGTGCGCCTCATGGGCGGGATGCTCGGCGAGGGTGCGGAGCCCGGGGGAGGGGCCGGCCTGGATCGGGTCGCGCCACTCGCCGTCGATCTCGACCGCGATCTCGCCCTCGCCCTCGACGGTCGCGTAGGCGCCGCCAGCCTGGTAGTCGAGCGCCAGGGCGTCGTCGCCCTCGCTCGCGGTCCAGGGCTGCTCCCAGGACCCGCCCGGGAACAGCTCCGGCGTCGGCGCCATCACCGCGGCGCCGGGGCCGTCGGTGTCCCGAAGCGGCTCCATCGGCGGTGGCAATGGCTGCAGGGCGTCGATCTCGCGCAGCTCCGCCTGGATTGCTTCCTCGGTCGCGCGGTATTCGCCCTCGCCGAAATGGACCCAGGAGAGGGCGCCACCGAGGCTCCAGAGAAAGAGGCTCGGCCAGCCCTCGCAGCCGTACGCCGCCCAGAGGTCGTGCTCGGCGTCGATCGCGACCGGGAACTCGACCTCGAGCCTCTCCAGCCCCGCGGCCACCGCCTCGGGTTCGGCGGCGAACGGGAAGCGCGGCGACTGGACACCGATCACCTTCAGGCCGGCATCGGCGTATCGGCGCGACCACTCGTTCAGGTACGGGATGGTGCGGACGCTGTTCAACTGGGCGAATTCGATGAAGTGGACCAGCGCCGGGCCCGCCGCGGTCAGGGCCGGCATCGATTCCGGTTCGGCCCCGATCCAGCGCAGGTCGACGGGTAGGTCGGGTGCAGCGATGTTGTCGCGGCTGGGGCGCATTCGGCGCGGACGTTATCCTGGCCGCCGTGACCCAGGTCGTCGCCTTCTTCCTGCCGGTCCTGCCGCTCTTCGCGCTGCTGGCCTGCCTGCTGTTCGGGCGCTACCCGGGTCACGAGGCGGTCGTCAGGCTCTCGGACCGCATCGCGGCTCGCTCGCGTCGTCGACTCTCCCCCACCGCGCCGCGACCTGCCTGGGCGCCGTCCCGCGCGATCAGCGGCGGGCTGCTGCTGGCCCACGCGCTCTCGGGACGCGCCCCACCCGTTTAGCCATCCCACCGACGTTTTTCGCGCGCTCGCGATCCGGCCCGCCCGGTCGCGTTTCCTTGCGCCAATCGAAAAGGAGATGGCATTGATGTCCAACGCGAAGAAGATCGCGCTGTCGCTTGCCGCGACGGCGCTCATGCTCGGCCTCGCCGCTTGCGGCAGCAGCAGCGACGACACCGACGCGGTCAGCGGCACCCTGGAACCGCTCTCCGGAGCCCCGGCCGAATACCAGGGCGTCGCCGGAGAGGCGACCCTGGAGCGGACCGACAGCACCTCGATTCAGCTAACCGCCAACGGCCTGAAGCCAAAGACGACCTACGTCGCCCACCTGCACACCCAGGGCTGCGATCAGGCCGATCCCGGCGGACCGCACTTCCAGTTCGATCCCCAGGGCGGTGACGAGCCCCCGAACGAGATCCACCTTTCGTTGACCACCAAGGCGAGCGGCAGCGGCAGTGCTGAGGTGACCAGTGACCGCGAAGTCCCGGTCGGCGAAGCGGGTTCGGTCGTCCTCCACGAAGGCGGCTCCGAGGATCACATGACCTCCGCGCCGGGGGGAGAAGCGGAAGCGATCTTCGTCCATGAAGGCCACCATCACGGCGAAGCCGACGGCTCCGGGGCGGAGCACGGGGACCACGGCGGGCCGGTGGCGATCGCCTGTGCCGAGCTCGAAGGCAGCGCCGGCGAAGCCCCGATCCCGACGATCGTCGTCCGCGACGAAGAACCGGTCGGCGGCATCAAGAAGCTCGAATACGACGCCGGCGAAGTGATCCGCTTCAAGGTTCAGTCCGACAAGGCGGAAGAGATCCACCTGCACGGCTACGACGTGATGAAGGACGTCCCCGCCGGCGGCGCGGTGACCTTCGAAGTGCCGGCCGAAATCGAAGGCATCTTCGAGGCCGAGCTCGAGGGAGCCGGCGTCCAGATCGCCGAAATCCAGGTCAACCCGTGAGCATCCTGCCGCTGGCGCACGCGCTGGCCGCCCGCCAGGACCTGCCGGTCCCGGCCTGGCTCTTCGCCTGGGGGGCGTCGATCGTCCTGATCGTCTCCTTCTTCGCACTGGCGGCAGGTTGGCGGAAGCCCCGCTTCGAGCAGCTGCACTGGCGGCCGCTCGCGGCGGGGCTCTCCCGCGCCCTCACCTCCGTGCCCTCGCAGGCTCTCTGCGGTCTGCTCGGCGTCTTCCTCCTCGGCGTCGCGATCTACGCCGGCCTGCGGGGCACCGAAGCACCGGATCGCAACCTCGCCCTCACCTTCTTCTTCGTCACCTGCTGGCTCGGCTTCCCGGTCTTCTCGGCGGTCCTCGGCGACATCTTCCGACCCTTCAACCCGTGGCGCGCGGTCGGCCGCGTCGCCGGGGCCGGCTTCCGGGCGATCGCCGGCGAGCGACCGGCCCACCTCGCCTACCCGGAGCGGCTCGGCCGCTGGCCGGCCGCGATCGGCCTGCTCGCCGTCGTCTGGCTGGAGACGATCTATGGCGGCAGCGGCGGCGTCGCCGTCGGCCTCGATCCCCAGGCGGCCGCCGAGGCCGCCCTCGTCTACAGCGCCTACACCCTGGTGATGATGGGCCTCTTCGGCGTCGAGGAGTGGTGCGAGCGCGGCGAGGTCTTCTCGGTCTACTTCGGGATGTTCTCCCAGCTCGGCTGTTTCGGCGCCAGCGACGGCCGGCTCGGGCTGCGCCGCCCGCTCGCCGCCGCCGGCCGCTGGGCGACTATCCCCGGTTCGGCCGCCGTGGTGATCGCCTCGATCGCCTCGACCAGCTTCGACGGTGCCCAGGAGGGCGCCTTCGCCGACGCGATCGAAACCGTCACCGAATGGGTCGCGGAACTCGGCTTCTCGGGCCTCACCACCGCCCGCCTCACCGACACGATCTTCATGCTGCTCTGCTTCGCGGGGGTCACCCTGGTCTACCTGCTGGGCGTCCGCGGCATGCGCACCGTCCGCAACGCGCCGCCACTGAAGACGCTGCGCGACGGCTTCGCCCACACGCTGATCCCGATAGCGCTCGCCTACCTCATCGCCCATTACTTCAGCCTCTTCGTCTTCCAGGAGCAGGCCCAGTTCACCTACCTGCTCTCCGACCCGCTGGGGACGGCGACCACCGACCTCTTCGGCACCGCCAACGCCGGCATCAACTTCAAGGTCCTCAGCTCAAACGCGATCTGGTACGTCCAGGTCGCTGCTTTGGTCGGCGGTCACGTCCTCGGGCTCACCCTCGCCCACGACCGGGCCCTCGTCTACTGGCCGAACTACCGCCAGGCGACCGCCTCCCAGTACTGGATGCTGGCCGTGATGGTCGCCTTCACCTGCTTCGGCCTCTACCTGCTCTCGGTCTCCAACGGGTGAGGCCGGGGGCGCGGGAGGGAAGCTCCCTATCGTGAGCGGCGTGCTGCCCTTGGCCCACGTCGGCCACTACCTCTGGATCTTCTACGTGATCCCGGTCCTGATCGTGATCGGCGGGATCGTCTACACGACGATCCGCGAACGCCGCCGCTAGCCCTGGCTAGAGGATCTCGGCGAGGCGCCGCTCGAGCGCGGCGGAGATCTCGTCCCGCACCGGGCCGGCGGCGAGCCGTTCGACCAGAGACTCGAGGAAGCCTTCGATGATCAGCGACTTGGCCTCGGCCGCGTCGAGCCCGCGTGAAGTCAGGTAGAAGAGCTGCTCCTTGTCGATCTGGGCGATCGCCGCGGCGTGGGTGCAGCGGACGTCGTCGGCTTCGATCTCCAGGCCCGGGATCGCGTCGGCGTGGGCCTCGGTGGAGAGCAGCAGGTTGCGGCTCTCCTGGAAGGCGTCGGTCTGCTGCGCGTCGGGGTCGACCTTGATCATCCCGCGCCAGACCGCGGTCGCGCCGGCGGCGAGAACGCCGCGGAAGGCGAGGTCGGAGTTGGTGTTCGGCGCCGCGTGCTCCTGCAGCGTGTCGAAATCGAGGTGCTGGCCGAGGCCGCCGGCGTAGCCGCCGGTTACCCGCGCCTCGGAGCCCGGGCCGGCCAGGTTGGTCTCCATCCGCACCTTGCCGCGGGCCGAGCCGAAGCCGAGGGCAGCCCAGTCGAGGCGACCGTCGCGCTCCACCTGGGCGCGCTGAGTGGCGAAGATCCAGGCCTTCTCGGAGATGTCCTGGGTGTTGACGTAGCGCAGCGTCGCCGCCTGGCCGACGCTCAGCTCGACCACCGAGTTGAGCAGTCCGTCGACCTCGTCGTTCGGCGAGGACCAGTGCTCCCATACCTCCGCCTCGGCGCCCTCCTCGAGCACGACCAGGGTCCGCCAGGCAACCGCGCTGCCGTTCTCGTCGACCGGCACCTCGATCCGCACCGGCTCGCTCAGCCGCACGCCGGCGGGTACGTGGACGAGCACGCCGTCGCGCCAGCCCGCCTCGTTGCGGGCGACAAACGGGTCCTCGACCGGGACGAGACCACCCAGGTGCTCTTCGAGCAGCTGGGAATGAGAGGAAAGGGCATCGCGCAGCGGCAACACCGTGGCACCCTCGCCGCCCTCGATCGTCGCGCTTGCGCTCGCCGCGGAGTAGCCGTCCAGCTCCAGCCCGGAGAGGTCGGTGAATTCCCAGCCCTTCGCCCTGTGGTCGGGGAGGGGGAGGCTCTGCGCGAGAGAGGCGCCGCGTTGGCGCCTCTCGTCCAGCCAGGTGGGCTCGGTCGCCAGCTCAGCCAATGGAGCCCTCCATCTGCAGCTCGATCAGCCGGTTCAGCTCGACCGCGTACTCCATCGGCAGCTCCTTGGTGACCGGCTCGATGAAGCCGTTGACGATCATCTTCGAGGCCTCCTCCTCGTCGAGCCCGCGGCTCTGCAGATAGAAGAGCTGCTCGTCGCCGATCTTGGAAACGGTCGCCTCGTGGCCGACGTCGGCGTCGTTCTCGTCGATCCGGATCGTCGGATAGGTGTCCGAGCGCGAGTCCTCGTCGAGCAGCAGCGCGTCGCAGACCACCTTGGAGCGCGTCTCGGTCGCCCCGTTGGCGACCTCGAGCAGGCCGCGATAGGTCGCCCGGCCGCCGTCCTTGGAGATCGACTTGGAGAAGATCGAGGACGAGGTCTTCGGCGCCGCGTGGATGATCTTGCCGCCGGCGTCCTGATGCTGGCCCTCGCCGGCGAAGGCGATCGAGAGGATCTCGCCGTGCGCTTCGGGCCCGAGCAGGTAGATCGACGGGTACTTCATCGTCAGTTTCGAGCCGAGGTTGCAGTCGACCCACTCCATCGTCGCCTTCTCGTGCGCGACAGCCCGCTTGGTGACCAGGTTGTAGACGTTCTGCGACCAGTTCTGGACGGTCGTGTAGCGGACCCGTGAGCTCGGCTTGGCGATGATCTCGACGACCGCCGAGTGCAGCGAGTCGCTCGAGTAGACCGGCGCCGTGCAGCCCTCGATGTAGTGGACGTCGGCGCCCTCCTCGCAGATGATCAGGGTCCGCTCGAACTGGCCCATGTTCTCGGTGTTGATCCGGAAGTAGGCCTGCAGCGGCATCTCGACCTTGACCCCGGCGGGGACGTAGACGAAGGAGCCGCCCGACCAGACCGCCGAGTTGAGCGCCGCCAGTTTGTTGTCGTTGGGCGGAATGATGGTCGCCCAGTACTCGCGGACGAGGTCCTCGTGCTCGCGCAGCGCCGTGTCCATGTCGGTGAAGATCACGCCCTGCGCCTCGAGCTTCTCGTTGACCTGGTGGTAGACGACCTCGGACTCGTACTGGGCACCGACACCGGAGAGGAATTTGCGCTCGGCCTCGGGGATGCCAAGCCGGTCGAAGGTGTTTTTGATGTCCTCCGGGACCTCGCTCCAGTCGCGGCTGTTCTTATCGGAGGCCCGCACGAAGTAGTGGATGTCTTCGAAGTCGATCTGGCCGAGGTTGCCGCCCCAGGTCGGGGTCGGGCGCTGTTCGAAGTGTTCGAGCGCTTTGAGGCGGAAGTCGCGCATCCACTGCGGCTCGTCCTTGTACTCGGAGATCGATTCGACGACCTCGCGCGAGAGCCCCTTCGGGGCTTTGTAGGCGTAGCCGGTCTCGGGATCGTGGAAGCCGAACTTCTCCTTGTAATCGGCGTTGATCCCGGCAAGCTCTCGTTTCTCTGCAACTGCCTCGGGCGTTGCCATGGTCAATCGACCTCCAGGGTGATGGTGTCGTCCTCGATGGCTATCGGGAACGTCTGCACCGGAGCATAGGCGGGGAGCGTCTTCGGCCTGCCGGTGGTCAGGTCGAAAAGCGAGCCGTGGCGCGGGCACTCGACGGTGCAGGCGGCGGGGTCGAACTCCCCCTCGGCAAGCGGCCCGTCGTCGTGCGAGCAGCGATCCTCGATCGCGTAGAGCGTGCCGTCGCAGTTGAAGACCCCGATCTTGCGGCCATCGTGCTCGACCAGGCGCTTCTCGCCGGGCTGCAGCTCGGCCACAGGGCAGACGGGGATGGTGGTTCCAGCGGTTTCGGTCATAGAGGTAGCCGCTCCTTGCGGGCGACGGGTGGGACTAGTGCGAATCGAGACTTAATCCTACTTCCTAGGTCGGATTTTAGCGATCGGGGCGGATCGGCTTCACGGGATCGCGATGAATTCCGGCCGCGAGCGTGGTCTTATGCACGTACCCCCTTCGAAGAGAGGAATCGAGATGAGCGAGCGCAGCAGCTACACCCCCGGCACCCCGAGCTGGGTCGAACTGAGCGGCACCCCCGACATCGAGGCCAGCGAGGCCTTCTACCGCGAGCTGTTCGGCTGGGAGATGCCGGAGCTGCCGAACTCCAGCGAACTGGGCGGCTACCGCCGGGCGAAACTGAATGGCAAGGACGTCGCCGGTGTCTCGCCGGCGATGGAGGAGGGCCAGCCGATCGCCTGGGCGACCTACGTCTCAGTCGAGGACGCGGCCGCCACCACCGAGACGATCCGCGACAACGGCGGCAGCGTCATGGTCGAGCCGATGGCCGTCCACGACCTCGGCACGATGGCCGTCTTCACCGACCCCGGTGGCGCCGTCTTCGGCCTCTGGCAGCCGGGCACCTTCGCCGGCGCCGAGCTGGCCAACGAGCACGGGGCCTTCGTCTGGAACGAGCTCGGCACCCGCGACACCGCCGGCGCCAAGGAGTTCTACCCCGCCGTCTTCGGTTGGACCTACGACGACATGGAGTCGCCGCGGGTCGGTACCTATACCGCCTGGAAGGTCGGCGAGGCGATGGTCGCCGGCATGCTCGACATCGACGCCGCCGGGCTGCCAGCCGAGATCCCTGCCCACTGGCTCGTCTACTTCGGCGTCGAGGACGCCGACGCGGCGGTCGAGAAGGTCAAGGCCGGCGGCGGCTCGGTGCGGATGGAGCCGATCGAGATCCCGGCTGGGCGGTTCGCCGTGCTCGCCGACCAGTTCGGCGCCGTCTTCGCAGTGATGCAGCCGCTCGAGGAGTCCGAGGCAGGCCGCTAGCGCCGGCTTCAGCCGAGGTCGGCGACCGCTTCCGTGGGGTCGCCGGCCTCGCCCTCGTCCTCCCATTCGGCGGCCTCGCCGAGGCTGGCGCTCTTGACGATCTTCAGGCCCAGCATCGCGCACTTCATCCGCGTCGCCGAGATGTCGATCCCGAGCAGCTCGAGGACGAACTCTTTCGGCAGTTGCAGGAGCTCCTGGCGGGATTTGCCAACCAGCTCGTCGGTCAGCAGCGAGGTTGCCGCGGTCGAGATCGCGCAGCCCTTGCCCTCGAAGGCGATCGCCTCGACCCGGTCGTCGGTGCCGAGGCGGATAGTCACGTGCTGCTCGTCGCCGCAGAACGGATTGGTGTCCTCGTACTCGAGGTCGGCACCGTCGACCCGACCGAAGTTGTGCGGCCGCTTGTAGTGCTCGAGGATCTGGTCGCGATAGAGCTCGTCCACGCGACCGAGGCTAGCGAAGCCACCTTCCCTCCACGCGGATCATCAGGCTGTGGATCGGTGCCAGCCGATACAGAGAGTTAGAGTGGCTCAGCAAACTTCGATTGGGAGGGAATCAATGTCTGCTCGTCGCGTCCTGCTCGCATCGCTCGCCGTGCTCGCGATCGTGGCCCTGCTGCCGGCGCTCGCCGCCGGTGCCGGGAAGAACTCGACGAAGATTGCCGTCAGCCTCAAATTTCCCGCCTTCCACGGCAAGCTGAGCTCGCCGCGCCAGGCCTGCCTCGGCAGCCGGACGGTGAAGATGTACCGCAAGCAGGGCGGCAAGACCAAGCAGCTCGGCACGGACAAGAGCGAGGACAACGGCAAGTGGGCGATCCCGGTCGGCAAGAACCTCACCTCGGGCGAATACTTCGCCACCGTCTCCAAGCGCGGCAAGTGCAAGGCGGCGAAATCCCAGGTGCTGACGATCGACTGATGAGTTGACCCCCCGCTGACGGGGTCAATTCAGCAGTTGGCTCAGAGGCCGAAGACGCGGCGGGCGTCTTCGAGGCCGATGACGAGCCGGTCGATCTCCTCGGGCGTCGTGTAGGCGCCGAAGCTGGCGCGCGCCGTGGCGGCGACCCCGAGGCGGTCCATGAGGATCTGGGCGCAGTGATGGCCAGCGCGGACCGCGACGCCGTGCCGGTCGAGGATCTCGGAGACGTCGTGGGCGTGGATGCCCTCGATCTCGAAGGAGACCGGGCCAAGGCGCTCGGGGCCGCGCGGCGGACCGAAGACCCGTAGCCCCGGGATCTCGCTCAGCCGCTCCAAGGCGTAGTCGGCAATCGCCCGCTCGTGGTCTCGCACCGCTTCCATGCCGAGCAGGTCGAGCCAACGCAGCGCCGAGGCCATCCCGATCGCCTGCGCGATCGCCGGCGTGCCGGCCTCGAAGCGGGCCGGCGGGTCGGCATAGGTGGTGCCCTCGCGGCCGACCTTGCGGATCATCGAGCCGCCGCCCAGGAATGGCGGCATCTCCCGCAGCAGCTCGAGCTTCGTCCAGAGCGCCCCGATCCCGGTCGGCGCGTAGAGCTTGTGACCGGTCAGCGCGTAGAAGTCGACTCCCAGCTCGGCGACGTCTAGCGGCAGCTTCGGCGCCGACTGGGCGCCGTCGGCAAGCACCAGGGCGCCGGCCGCGTGGGCGAGCCGGGCGATCTCGGCGAGCGGGTTCTCGGTCCCGAGCACGTTGGAGACGTGGGTGACCGCGACCAGCTTCGGGCCGCGCTCGAGCAGCGCCGCGAAGGTCTCCATGTCGAGCCGGCCCTCGGCGTCGATCGGCGCCCAGTCGATCTCCGCGCCGACCCGCTCCGCCAGCTGCTGCCAGGGAACGATGTTGGAGTGGTGCTCCATCTCCGTCAGCAGGACGCGGTCGCCGGCGCCGACGTTGGCCTCGCCCCAGGAGCGGGCGACGAGGTTGATCGCCTCGGTCGCGTTGCGGACGAAGACGACCTCGCGCCGGTCGGCGGCGCCGAGGTGGTCGGCGACCGTGGCCCGCGCCCCCTCGTACGCTTCGGTCGCCTCGGCCGAGAGCGTGTGCGAGCCACGGTGGACGTTGGAGTGGTGGCGCCGCTCGTAGCGGTCGACGGCCTGGATCGAGGCCAGCACCCGCTGGGAGCTGGCGCCGCTGTCGAGGTAGGCGACCGGCTGGCCGTTGACCTCGCGCTCCAGCGCCGGGAAGGCGGCGCGGACCTTCTCGATCGGGAACGCCTGCGCGCTGCTCGCGGTCGCCGGCTCCATGTCCCCGGGGCTAGGCGCTCGCGCCCGCCCCAACCTCCTCGCGGATCCAGCCGTAGCCCTTCTCCTCAAGAACGCCGACCAACTCGGGGCCGCCTTCCTTGACGATCCGGCCCTCGAACATGACGTGGACGGAGTCGGGTTTGACCATGTGCAGGATGCGCTGGTAGTGGGTGATGATCAGGACGCCCATGTCGGGACCGGAGAACTTGTTGACGCCTTCGGCGACGACCCGCAGGGCGTCGATGTCAAGGCCGGAGTCGGTCTCGTCGAGGATGGCGATCTCGGGCCGCAGCAGCGCCAGCTGCAGCAGCTCCATTCGCTTCTTCTCGCCGCCGGAGAAGCCGTCGTTGAGGTAGCGGCTGGAGAAGTCTTTGGGGATGTTCGCCAGTGCCATCGCCTCCTGGGCGGTCTTGGCGAAGTCTTTGATCTTGATCGGCTCCTCGCCGCGCGCCTCGCGATGGGCGTTGATGATCATCCGCAGGTACTTGGAGACGGAGACGCCGGGGATCGCGACGGGATACTGGAAGGCCATGAAGAGGCCGGCCTGCGAGCGGGTCTCGGGATCGGCCTCGGTGATGTCCTCGCCCTTGAAGGTGATCGTGCCCTCGGTCACCTCGAGCGCGGGGTGGCCCATGATCACGTTGGCGAGCGTCGACTTGCCGGAGCCATTCGGGCCCATCAGGGCGTGGACCTTGCCCTTCTCGACGTCGAGGTCGAGGCCTTTGAGGATTTCCTTCTCCTCTGCCTTGACGTGCAGGTTGCGTATCTCCAGCTCAGCCAATGTCACTCCGTTTCTGGTTTGTTCGGGAAGTCTCTAGGCGGCGGCGCCGACGCCGGTCGCGCCGCGACCGCGCGGGGCCGCGAACTCGACCAGCTCCGCCAGGGTGGTGCCGGCCAGCGCCTTGGTGACGCCTCCTTGCACACGGGTCCACAGCAGCTTGGTCGAACAGGTGCGGTCGCTGTCGTCCTCATGGGAGCAGAGGACTTTGCCTTCCGGCGTTTCGTGGAAGCACTCCATCGGCGCGATCTGCCCTTCCAGCGCCTCGACCACCGCGTCCATGGTGATCTGCTCGGCCGGCATTGCCAGCCGGTAGCCGCCGTGGGCGCCGCGGGTTGAGGTGACCAGCCCGGCCTTGCGCAGCTTCGCGACCAGGTGCTCTAGATAGGAGAGCGGCAGGCGCTCCGCTTCGGCGACTGTGCTGAGGGAGATCGGCCGCGAGCTGGGCTGACGACCCAACTCCACCATCAGGCGCACTCCGTACTCGGCTTTGGTCGAAAACAGCATCTGAACCAAATCCTACTGAAGGGGTCGGTTATGCGGCCGCGGCGTGCCTATGGCTCGATCAGGCCACGCCGGATCGCGTAGCGGACCAGCTCGACCCGGTCGCGCATCCCGAGCTTGCGCATCGCGTTGGCGCGGTGGTTCTCGACGGTCTTCTCGGAGAGGTGGAGCAGCTCGGCGATCTCCCGCGTGGTGTGCGCCTCGGCGACCAGCTTGACTATCTCCTCCTCGCGCGGGGTCAGCTCCTCCTCGCCGGAGGACCCGCGCTCGAGCACGTCCTTGATCAGGGTCCGCTGCGCCGCCGGGGTGAGGAACGGCTCGCCGCGCTCGACCGCCCGGATCGCCGCCAGCAGGTCGGTGTCCGCTTGCGTCTTCAGCACGTAGCCGGAGGCGCCGGCCTTCAACGCCTCGAACAGGTAGCGCTCGTCGTCGTGCATGGAGAGGATCAGGACGGCGACGTCGGGTGCCTGCTGCTTGATCTCGCGAGTTGCCTGCAGGCCGGTCAGCTTCGGCATCTTCACGTCGAGGATTGCCAGGTCGGGACGCTCCCGCACCGCCAGCTCGCGCGCCTCGGCACCATCGGCCGCCTCCGCGACGACCTCGATGTCGGGCTGGCGCTCGAGCAGCAGGCGCAGGCCGGAACGGACGATGCCGTGGTCGTCGGCGATCAGCACCCTCATCGGTCCGATTCTCCCGGGACCGAGAGCCGCACCGTGGTGCCGCGGCCGGGCCGCGACTCGATCGTCAGGTCGCCGCCGACCAGCAGCGCCCGCTCGCGCATCCCGGCGATCCCGAGGCCACCCTCGGCCTCGTCGAAAGCGAAGCCGCGCCCGTCATCGGCGACGGTCAGCTCGACGCCGCCGTCGCCGCGTCGCCGCAGCAGCGCCCGGACGCTGCCGGCGCCGCTGTGCCGGGCGGCGTTGGCGAGCGCCTCTTGGACGACCCGGTAGACGACCAGCTGGGCGTCGTCGCCGAGGTCGGAGAAGTCGCCCTCGGTCTCGAAGGACGCATCGATCTCCCCTCGTTCCAGCTGCTCGACCTGCCCCGCCGTCGCCGCGACCAGGCCGAGGTCGTCGAGCGCCGTCGGCCGCAACTGCCGGGCGAGCGAGAGCAGCTCGCGCATTGCCTGGTTGGCGAGCGCCTTGGTCTCTTCCAGTTCTGCCTCCAACTGCGGCGGCGCCGCCTCTCGGGCCGCCTCCAGCCGCAGCAGCAGCCCGGTCAGCGATTGGTTCACCTCGTCGTGGAGGTCACGAGCGACGCGGGCCCGCTCCTGCTCCTGGGCCTGCAGCGCCGCCGAGCCAGCGCGCCGGCGCTCGGCCTCCAGGCGCCGCATCATCCGCAGGAAGGCCAGCTCCAGACGCGCCACCTCCTCGGTCTCGGCGACGCCGTCGATCGAGCTGGGGAGGGCGGCGCCCGGCCGGCCGAGGTCGACCTTCTCCATCTCCTCGATCAGAGTCTCCAACGGCTCCAGGCGTCGGCGCAGCCGCAGCAGGCTGATCGCCAGCGCAATCACCAGGACCAGCAGGGCGATCGCCACGACGAGCATCGGCCGATCCTAGTTCCGGTCGCCCTCTGTTTCCCCGCGGGAAGGAAAGTCGACCGAGCCGAGGACCCAGGCGCAAGGGAAGAGCCTGGGGGATTCCCCGGGGGAATAGGGGGGACGGCACCTATGGGCTTCTCGCCCATGCGGCGCAATACTCCGTCGACCACGAACGCAAGGAGCGGGAAGACGCGATGACCACCACCAAGCAGTCCACCTTTGGCGCCACGCTGCGGACGACGATCCTGCTGGCATCCCTTTCGGGATTGCTGGTCGCGATCGGCTTCCTGATCGGCGGCGGGCAGACGGCGCTGCTGTTCCTCGGCATCTCCCTGCTGATCAACTTCTTCTCCTACTTCTTCAGCGACAAACTGGCGCTGAAAATGAGCGGGGCCAAGCCGATCGAGGAGTCGGAGGCGCCGCGGCTCTACCAGATCATGCGGGAACTGACGACGCGCGCCGGGCTGCCGATGCCGCGCATGTACATGATCCCGCAGGACCAGCCGAACGCCTTCGCGACGGGCCGCAATCCTAAGCACTCGGCGGTGGCGGTCACCCGCGGGATCACGAAGCTGCTCTCCGAGGACGAGCTGCGCGGCGTCCTCGCTCACGAGCTCACCCACATCCGCAACCGCGACATCCTCATCCAGACGGTCGCCTCCAGCATCGGTGCCGCGATCACCTACATCGCCTACATGCTGCTCTGGTTCGGTGACGACGACAACTCGCCGCTCGCCCTGGTCGGACAGCTGGCGACCTTCCTGCTTGCGCCGATCGCGGCCAGCATCATCCAGCTGGCGATCTCCCGTCAGCGCGAGTACGCGGCCGACGCCGGCGGGGCGGAAATCTGCGGCAACCCCGAGTCGCTGGCCAGTGCCCTGCTGCGGCTCGAGAGTGGCGCCGCGGCAATCCCGATGCAGGTCAACCAGGCCGCCGAGCCGCTCTACATCGTCAAGCCCTTCTCGGCGAAAGGCCTTGCCGGGCTGTTCTCGACCCACCCCCCGATCGAAGAGCGGGTCCGTCGACTGCGACAGATGCGTCCCTCGTTCTAACCGAGTCTTCCTCGTCCGATCATGCTCCGGGCACGGCCTCCCAGGATGGCCGTGCCCGGAGTGCTGCTCAGGCTCGGACTAGCTCTGCTTGCCGAGCGAGCTGAGCGGGATCTCGCGAGTGACGGCGAGAATCTGCATGAGCGTTCACCCCCTTCCCTGCTAGGTGAGGTCTGGTCAAACGAACGCCTGTTGCTTAATTCAGTTCCAGCGCTGCAAGTAAATCCAGCAAAAACTTCCCATCTTGCTTGAACTCACTGTTTGAGCGACTAGGATTCATTGCTCAGAGTCCTTGAGAGGAGAAGAAATGGCGACCAAAACCGATCGCCGCAGCCCCACTCAGAATCGACTTGTGGCGATGTCCCACCCGCTGCGGGCGCAGGTTCTGAATGTGCTCAACGAGCGGGTCGCGAGTCCCAAAGAAATTGCCGACGAGCTGGGGGAGCCGATCCCAAACGTCTCCCATCACGCTAAGCGCCTCGTCCAGCTTGGCTGCGCGGAACTAGTGGACAAGCGCCAGGTCCGGGGGGCTATCGAGCACTTCTATCGCGCTACCGAGCGCACGATGGTCGACGCCAAAGAATGGAACGAACTCGATCCCCTGGTCGCGGAGAACTTCGTCTGCGCCATCATGCAGTCGGGCCTCGACGATTTCGTCTCGTCGGTGAAGGCGAAGATGGTTGGAACCGACGAGCGCTTCGTGCTCGCGCGGACGCGCGTTCACCTCGACGAGGAGGGGATGAGCGAGGCGCTGAAGATCCATGAACGCGCTCAGGCGGAAATGGTGGAGGCCGAGGCCCGCGCTGCCGACCGCATCGCCAGCTCGGGCGAAGACGGCATCCACGTCACTTCTTGGCTTGGTTGTTTCGAAGTCCCGCCACTGAGCGGCGCCGACAACTCCGACTGACCCAAGCTTTCAACCGCGGCGGTGAGGCAACTCGGTCGCCTCACCGCGCTCGCTATACTTTTTGAAGTAAAGCTGATCCGGATTTAGGAGATTCAGGTATGGCGAGCGGGACCGAGACGCAGGTGATCGAGGAGATCCAGCCGTTCGAGGCGGCGGAGGAGATCGACGGCGGCAATGTTGTTCTGGTCGACACCCGTGAGCCGCACGAGTACCAAGAGGCCCACCTCGAGAACGGCCGTCTGGTGCCGCCGGGGCTGCTCGCCGACGAGATCGCCGAGGCCGCGCCCGCCAAGTCGGCGCGCACGATCCTCTACTGCCGCTCTGGCAACCGCTCGGCGACCGCCGCCGCACAGTTGCAGGAGCTGGGTTACGAGGACGTCGCCTCGATGGCGGGCGGGATCCTCGCCTGGCAGGAGCAGGGTCTGCCGGTCGTCTCGGCCAGTGGCATGACCGCCGAGCAGCGCGAGCGCTACTCGCGCCACACGCTGCTGCCCGAGGTCGGCGTCGACGGACAGGTGAAGTTGCTGAACGCGAAGGTGCTGCTGCTCGGCGCCGGCGGGCTCGGGGCGCCGACGGCGCTCTACCTCGCCGCGGCCGGGGTGGGCACGATCGGGCTGGTGGACGACGACGTGGTCGACGCCTCCAACCTGCAGCGCCAGGTGATCCACAACACCGAGCGGATCGGGATGCCGAAGACGACCTCGGCGCGGATCTTCATCGAACAGCTCAACCCCGACGTCAAGGTCGTCGAGCACAACGGTCGCCTCGACGCGACCAACATCCTCGACGTCATCGGCGAGTACGACATCGTCGTCGACGGAGCCGACAACTTCCCGACCCGCTACCTGCTCAACGATGCCTCGGTGCGGCTGCGCAAGCCAGTCGTCTCGGCCTCGATCCTCGGCTTCGATGGGCAGATCTCGACCTTTGTCCCTTACGAGGGGCCCTGCTATCGCTGCCTCTACCCGACGCCGCCCCCCGCGGAGCTGGCGCCGAGCTGCTCGGCCAACGGCGTCCTCGGCGTGATGGCTGGGACCATGGGCACTCTGCAGGCGAACGAGGTGATCAAGCTCGTCCTCGGCGCCGGCGAACCGCTGATCGGTCGCCTGCTCCTCTACGAGGCCCTCGGCACCCGCTTCACCGAGCTGAAAGTCCGCCGCGATCCCGAGTGCCCGATCTGCGGCGAGAACGCGGTCGAGATTCCCGAGTCGGAGATGGGTCAGTTCCCGGACTATGACCTGTTCTGCGCCGGCGCCGGCGGGGATCGCTAGTCGGTCTCGGCTCCACTAGGATCACCACTTCATGGCGACCGTGAAGATTCCACCTGTCCTGCGTCCGAAAGCCGGCGGCCAGCCGGAGGTCGAGGCGGCCGGCGGCAACGTCGGCGAGGTCCTGCGGGCGCTGACCAGCGCCCACCCGGACACCGCGGCGCAGCTCTTCGGCGAGGACGGCGAGCTCAATCGCTACGTCAACGTCTACCTCAACGACGAGGACGTGCGGGTCCTGGACGGGCTCCAGACCGCCGTCGACGACGGCGACACCGTTGTGATCCTGCCGGCTATGGCCGGTGGCTGCTGAGCCTCAGCGCTCGAGCACGAGGCCGAGGAAGCGTTTGGTCCGCTCCTCGCGGGGGCTGTCGAGCACTGCTGCCGGCTGCCCCTGCTCGACGATCACGCCACCGTCCATGAAGACGACCTGATCGCCGACCTCGCGGGCGAAGCCCAGCTCGTGGGTGACGACGAGCATCGTCATCCCTTCCGAGGCCAGCTCACGCATCGTGTCGAGCACCTCTTTGACCAGCTCGGGGTCGAGGGCGCTGGTCACCTCGTCGAAGAGCATCACGTGAGGCTCCATCGCCAGGGCGCGGGCGATCGCTACCCGCTGCTGCTGACCTCCGGAGAGGCGTTCGGGGTACTGGCCGAGCTTGTCGCCAAGGCCGACCCGCTCCAGCAGCGCCCTGGCCCGCTCCTCGCACTCCGACCGGGGCTTGCCGAGCACCTGGCGGGGCGCCAGGGTGACGTTCTCGAGCACCGTCCGGTGGGGGAAGAGGTTGAACTGCTGGAAGACCATCCCGACCCGCTGGCGGACGAAGTTGAGCTCCCAGCTCTGCTCGCCGGTGCCGGAGCCCGGGCCCTTGCAGATGTCGTGCCCTTCGAGGAAGATCTCGCCCTCCTCGGGGGGCTCGAGCAGGTTGACGCAGCGCAGCAGGGTGCTCTTGCCGGAGCCACTCGGCCCCAGCACGCAGACGACTTCGCCTTTCTGGACGTCGAGGTCGATGCCTTTCAGCACCTCGAGGTCGCCGAAGCGCTTGTGGATGCCGACCAGCTTTAGGAGCGGGTCCGCCACTAGGCCACCTCGATGTGAGCGCCGCGAGCGATTTTGCTCTGGTTGCGCTTGATCAGGTAGTCGACGAGACGGGCGAGCGGCAGCGTGATCACCAGGAACATCAGCCCAGCCAGCATCACCGCCGAGCTGTTGAACGTTTCCGCCAGGACTTCACGGCCGATCAGCAAGGACTCCCCGAGGGCGACGACGCTGACCAGGGTGGTGTCTTTCAGCAGCGAGTTCAATTCGTTCAGCAACGGGGCGGGGATCTTCGTCACCGCCTGGGGGACGACGATGTGGCGCATCGCCTGACCGTGGCTCATCCCGAGCGAGCGGGCTGCCTCGACCTGCCCCGATGGCACTGCTTCGATCCCCGCGCGGTAGACCTCGGCGATATAGGCGCCGTAGACCAAAGTCAGGGCGAGCACGCCGTACCAGAACGGATCCGGCAAGCCGAACCAGTGCGGGATGCGGATGTCCTTGGGGATGAATTCGAGGTATGGAATGCCACCGGAGATCAGCAGGATGATGATCAGCAGCGGCATCGCCCGGAAGACGTCGATGTAGGCGATCGTGAGGCCGCGAACGGGGATGAATTTGCGGCCAGGCAGCTGGCGCAGTAATGCCAGGATCAGCCCCCAGCTGAGCGCGAGGACGAGCACGACCGCGAAGAGGAGGAGATTCTTGAGGAACCCTTCCAGCACTTCACTGAAGTGGTCTCCCATGATCGTGAAGTCGAAGTACTGATTGAAGAATTCGCTCATCGTCTCCTCCTCGGTTTCCCCTCAGCGCTCCCAACGCAGAGGGGGCGCCGCAATGGCGCCCCCTCGACTACAGCAGACCGCTCTGCTCGGCAAGGAACCCGTTCGCTAGCCGACGATCTGTTTCGGCGGTTCGAGGTGGAACCACTTCTTGTAGATCGTCGTGTAGGTCCCGTCGTCGATCACTTCTTTCAGGCCCTGGTTGATTTCGTCGAGCAACGAAGTGTTGTCCTTGGCCAGGGCGATTCCATACTCTTCGTCCGTCGGAACTTTTTCGGCGATTTCCACTCCGCCACTTTTTTCGACGGCGTTCTGGGCGACCGGGGCGTCGATGATCACCGCTTCGACGGTGCCCGCCTTGAGGGCGTTGACGGCGTCCGGGCCTTCCGGGTAGGGCCGGATTTCGCCCGCGCCCGATTTTTCCTTGGCCAGTTCGAGACCGGTGGTCCCCTGCTGAGCCCCGATCGTCTTCCCACTCAGGTCCGAGAGGCCGGTGATGCTGCTGCCCTCTTTGACGAGAACCGCCTGTTCGGAGAGGTAATAGGGATCGGAGAAGGCGACAGCCTTTTCACGTTCGGGGGTGATCGTCGCCGCTGAGATCACCGCTTCGAACTTGCCCTGGGCGACGTCGCGGAAGATCGTTTCAAACGAGGTGTCCTGGAATTCCACCGAGCGGCCGAGCTTTTCGCCGATCGCTTCCATCAGTTCGACGTCGAACCCGGTGTAGTTGCCGGGTTTGCCCTGCTCGAAAGGGGGATAGGGAATGTCGGAGCCCACCGTGAGGGTTCCGCCATCACCACCGCCGGTGCTGTTGTCGTCGCTGCTGCCGCAGCCGCTCGCGGCCACTGCGAGGACGCCTACCGTCAGAGCCAACAGGAGAAGGGAAAGCCGGGACTTGCTGATCAAGGGTCCGCCTCCGTCTAGGGGTTGCCGGGGAGGCATCCGAGCATACCCATCGACCCCTCCCGCAAAACGGGCGGGCCTCGAAAGGCCGGGACCATCGTTTGACGCACCCTCGCTACACTTTTTGAAGTAACGGGGAATCATGGCGCGCGACCAGCTACTCAACCGACCCTGTGGGGGGCGCTTCGGCGACATCGTCGAGTCGATCGGCAATACCCCGCTGGTCGAGCTGCCGCGCCTCTCGCCGAAGCCCGAGGTGCGCATCTACGCCAAGCTCGAGGGGCACAACCCGACCGGCTCGGTCAAGGACCGCGTCGCCAAGTCGATGATCGAGGCGGCCGAGGCCGAGGGCGCGATCGAGCCCGGGCACACGATCCTCGAACCGACCTCCGGCAACACCGGCATCGCCCTGGCGATGATCTGCCGCCGCAAGGGCTACCCCCTGAAGGTGGTGATGCCCGACAACGTCACGGAGGAGCGCACCCAGCTGCTGCGCATGTACGGGGCGGAGATCGTCTACTCGGAGGGGGCCAAAGGTTCCAATGGGGCGGTCGAGGTGGCGCTGGAGATGGCGCAGGACTCCCGCTTCTACATGCCCTACCAGTACGGCAACGAGGCCAACCCGCTGGCCCACTACAACGGCACCGCCGTGGAGATCCTCGAGGAGCTCGACGAGGTCACCGCCTTCGTCGGCGGCCTCGGCACCGGCGGGACCCTGATGGGCAACGGCCGACGCCTCAAGGAGGCCAACCCGGAGACGCTGATCGTCGCCGCCGAGCCGATGCAGGGAGAGCTGGTCGACGGCCTGCGCTCCCTCGACGACGGCTTCATCCCCCCGATCATCGACATCTCCCTGCTCGACCGGAAGATCATGGTCTCCAACCGCGACGCGATCGTCTGGACCAAGAAACTGCTCGAGGAGGAGGGCATCTTCGCCGGCGTCTCGGCCGGTGCGATCGCCCGCATCGCCGCCCGAATCGCCGGCGAGCTCGACGGCGGCAACGTCGTCTTCCTGATCCCCGACGACGGCTGGAAGTATCTCTCCTCCGGCGTCTACACCAAACCGATCGAGGAGATCGAGAACCTCGAGTCGACGGTTTGGTGGTAGGCGCCCAGTGGTAGGTACCTAGGCGTCGTTCGCAACTATCTCCGGCCGGGTGGTTTTGAGCGGCTGGAACGAGCAGGGGGTTGTGATGAAAAGGGTGTTTGCAGCGATCGCCTGCCTGGTGACGCTGGCGTCGTTGGCGATTCCGTCGAGCTCCTCCGCTGCCCGGTCGAGCACGCCGGCCGGCAAGGTTCCTCCCGGCTTCTTCGGCGTCGTCCCACAGGGGCCGCTTTCGGAAACTGATCTGAACGGGATGAAGGGCGTCGTCGCCACCCTGCGCGTGCCGGTCTACTGGGTCGATTGCGAGCCGGAGCAGGGGCGCTACGACTTCACGACCCTCGACGCGCTCGTCGGCTCGGCGGCGCAGCGCGGGATCCGGATCCTGCCGTATGTCTACGGGACCCCTGCCTGGCTCACCTCCGTCCCGGCACGGCCGCCGCTGAGCGGAGCCGCGAGCACCGCTTGGGCGAGCTTCCTGAGGGTCCTGGTCGGTCGCTATGGGCCGGGCGGATCCTTCTGGGCCGCCCGCACGGGGGCGCGCCTGCCGATCCACAGCTGGCAGATCTGGAACGAGCCGAATTTCGTGCTCTTCTGGAAACCGAAGCCGTCGCCGCGTAGCTATGCGCGGCTGCTCGCGATTTCGTCCCGGGCGATTCGCTCCCGCGACCGCGCCGCCAAGATCGTCGCCGCCGGGCTGGCACCGGTCGGCGCCGGTCTGACGCCATGGGATTTCCTTTACGGCCTCTACCAAGTGCCCGATGCGAAGCGCAACTTCGACGTCGTCGCGATCCATCCATACGCCTCGACGCTGCGGCGGATGACCGCCCAGGTGAAGGTGGCCAGGGCGGTCATGCGCAACGCCGGCGATGCCGCCAAGCCCTTGATCATCAGCGAGCTCGGGGTCGCCTCGGGCGGCCAGCGGTCGGTCTTCGTCAAGGGCCTGGCCGGCCAGGCCCGCTTTCTAAGCGAATCCTTCTCGCTGTTGCTGAAGGAACGGCTTCGCTGGCACATCGCCGGGATCGACTGGTTCACCTGGCGGGACTCGGCCGCCCCGAATCCGTACTGCTCGTTCTGCCAGGGAGCCGGCCTCTTCGATGTTGGAGGGCAGCCGAAGCCCTCTTGGACCGCGTACAAGCGCGCCGTGGCCGCCGCCGTCCGCTAGCCTCGCCGGGCAATGAGGATCGCTCAGGGGCTGATCGACGAGATGGTCGCGCACGCGCGCGAGGACCTGCCGAACGAGTGCTGCGGGTTGATTGGCGGACGCGACGGCGAGGCCACCGTCGTGCACCGGGTCGAGAACGCCGCCGCCAGCCCGCTGCGCTACGAGATGGATCCGAAAGCGCAATACGACGCCTACACGGCGATCGAGGAGGAAGGGCTGGAACTGCTGGCGATCTACCACTCGCACACCAAGAGCGCCGCCTATCCCTCGCAGACCGACGTCAACCAGGCGGTCGCCTGGCCCGATCAGGTCTACGTGATCGTTTCCCTGGCCGATGCGGATGCTCCCGACGTGAAGGGCTACCTCTTGAAAGAACTGAAGATCGCCGATGTCGAGCTCAACGTCGCATAAGTCGAGCGGCCACAAGCGCGGTGCCCACGGCGGGCACGGCGGCGGTGGCGGCTCCCACGGTGGCGGCGGTGGGGGAGGCGGCGGTGGCGAGGGCCCCCTGGTGAAGGTCGCCTTCGCCCGCAACCAGGCCGAAGCGGAGATGCTGCAGGGGCTGCTCTTGGAGAGCGACATCCCCAGCGTCCTCAAGCGCAGCCGTGGCTTCGACAACCCCGACTTTCTCGCCGGCGGTCCCCACGACGTGTTCGTCGCCCAGACGATGGCCAGAAAGGCACGTGAGGTGCTGGCCGACACGGTGGTCGAGGACGAGGCCGAAGAGCGCGCCGAGCTGGATGACCAGGCCCGCTTGGAGCGCGACGGCACCGACACTTCCGCTCGGCGGCTGGCCCTCTGGCTGATCGCGGCGCTCGTCGGCGCGGTGATCCTCGTCTGGCTGGCCTACCAGCTGAGCTGAAGATCGCACTATGGACCTGGTCGAGGTTGCTTTTGCCAGGGACGCGACCGAAGCAGGGTTGATCGAAGGTCTGCTCGAGAACGTCGGGATTGCGAGCATGCGCCAGCAGGTCGGCGTCGATGGGCCCCGACTCGGCTATGGGATCCTCAATCCCGGAGGGGGCGCGATGCGGCTGATGGTGCGCGCGGATCGGGCCGAGGAGGCTCGGACACTGTTGGCCGAAACGTTCTCTGAGGCGGAGGAAGAATTTCCCGATCCAGCCAACACCGGATACCTGGCCGACGCGACGAGCGGGCGCCGCCCGCGGGGGTACGGCCTGCTGGGCGCTTACGCGCGGATTTGGGCCTGGGGATTCGGGGCGATGCTGGCTGCCTTCGCGCTCTTCCTCCTGCTTCGCGCGGCCTGAGTCACTGGCGCTGGGCGCGCCCGTCGCTCAGCCGACGCTGCTGGCGCGGGCGATGCCGCGCAGGTGGTCGCGCCAGGCTTCCTCGATTTCGCGAAAGCGGGCCTCGAAGGCGTCTTCGAGGGTGGCGGCCGGGCCGCCGGGGAGGAGCTGGTGGACGAGGCGCTCGCAGGCCTCGGGCCCGCGCTCGTTCTCGAGCAGGTCGAAGATCGTGCCACCGAGGATGACGGCGTCCCGGCGTGAGGGCGGGAAGGAGGGGCGGGCGCTCTCGCGCAGGCGACGGATTACCGCGGCGCGGTAGAGGCCGACCTGGCGGGCGAAGTACTGGGCGCCGCCTTCGACCAGCCAGGCCCAGCGCAGGTAGCGGGCGAAGCGCCGCGGCGTCCACGAGGGGGGCAGGGCCTGGTTGTTGGCGGCAACGACCAGCTGGGCATAAAGCCGCTCGGCGGTGCCACGCAGCGCCTCGCGGGAGTCGTCGCCGGCGGCGCGCCGTTCCATGTGCGGGTCGTTCAGCACGTGCAGCTCGGTCGCCATCGCCCAGCCCGCCATGTACCGCCGCCCTGCCGGCGCCGCCGACCACCGAGCCGCCGGTAGGAACGGATGCGCCAACGCCAGCCAGACCGGATTCGTATGCACCACCACCGTCACGTCCCCAGGCGCCACCGCGAACCGATCCTCCAGCCGCAGCCGCAGATCCTCCATCCGGTCCAACGTCCGCTCCGCAAACGCCGAATCCTCACTGTCGTGCCGCGCGGTGAAGCTCAGCGACTCCGTCTCGACCCAAGCCATCAGGTCGAGATTACTCGTGCCGGTTGAGCCCTAACCGGCGTTAGGGCTGAGTCCAGGTGACCAAGCAGTTCAAGGACGAGGGAGGGAGTGTGCTCCCGCACATGACCGACCGAGGACGCCGAAATGCGCCGGTCAGATGGCTCAGACCAACGCCGGCTCGGCGTCGCCGCACACACTGCGAATCTCGCTGCGGGCACGGTCGAACTCTTCGTCGGCCATGACCGGCGTCCCCTCGAAAGGCAGTTCGCGGTCGACCTCGACCCAGGAGCGGCAGCCGTGGTACTCGTCGCGGACCTTGACCGTGACCGGGCGCGGGATCCGGTGGACCCGCAGAAGCAGAATGTGGAGCGGGTGACGCCGCTTCCAATTGAGCCGCTTCTCGGCGTAGTCGGGGGTCCAGATGTAGAAAGGCGAAAGCGAGTCGATCATGCGCGGGTCCTGAATCGTCAGGTGGTCCGTCACCTCGGCCCAGGCGCGCAGTCGGACGCGATCGGGCTGGGGGATGCCGCCGTCCTGGAGCAGCGCCTGTGGCGGCGGCTCCTCGTCGGGCCAGACGCCCTCCTCGAGAGCACGACCCAGCTCCGGGTGGTGCGATTCGCGCACCAGGTTGTTGCGCTGGTGGTCGAACGTGGGGTAGAGGAAGAAGCGCTCGTGCTCAAGCTCGAAGTGCTTGTTGTCCTCGCGGATACCGCCCTTGCGAAGGGTGAGCAGCTGCTCACCCTCAGAGAGCGCACGTACGGTTACGGCCCATTCCTTTAAAGCGATCGGCATTTAAATCAGCACCTGTGAATCGGGGAAGAAGGAAGAAAGAAAGAACATGGAGCGAGGCTCGGTCTCAAGGCCGTGACACGGCCAGACCGCCCGCCCGAGAGCCGGCATTCTAGGGGAGGACCGGCGAATCGCAAAATTAAATATCGGAAATGTTCGTAATTCCCCCACCTCCCGGCGTTTCGATGCGTAGGCGGTCGCCCGGCTGAAGCTCGCCCTCGGCCTTGCTCGGCAGCGGCTGGCCGTTGAGCGTGTCGCGGCCCGGAGCGCCATGGGCGCCACCACGGCCACGGGGCGGATGACGGCGGCGCTCGGCGATCAGGCTGAAGCGCATCGGCGCCAGCGCCTCCAGGTCCCGCACCAGGCCGTCGCCACCGCGGTGGGTTCCGACGCCGCCGCTGCCTCGACGCAGCGAGAGCTCGCGGACCCGCAATGGAAACTCGGTCTCCAGTGCCTCGATCGGCGTGTTCAGCGTGTTCGACATGGCGACGTGAATCGCGCTCGGCCCGTCGCCGTCGGGGCAGGCACCCTGGCCGCCGCCGAGCGTCTCGTAATAGGTGAACTCGTCGTTGGCGAAGGTGAGGTTGTTCATCGTCCCCTGGCCCTGGGCAGGGACCGGGCGGGCGCCCCCCAGGGCAGTGAGGACGAGGTCGGCGACGCGGCTCGAGGTCTCGACGTTGCCGGCGACGACGGCCGCAGGAGGACGGGCGTTGAGCAGGCTGCCGGGCGGAGCGACGACCTCGATCGGGCGGTGAGCGCCGGCCGAGGGCGGGGCCTCGGGGTCGGTGAGGACGCGGACGGCGAAGAAGCCGGCCGACTTGGTCACCGAGAGCGGGCAGTTGAGGTTGCCGGCCACCTGCGGGTCGGTGCCGGAGAAGTCGAGCCGCAGCGAATCGCCGGCGATGGTCGCCGCGAGGCGCAGCCTCACGTCCGCGCCGGAGGCCGCCTCGAGCACGTCCTCGGCGCGGTAGGTCCCGTCGGGCAGGGCGGCGAGGGCGGCGCGGGTGCGGCGCTCGGCGTAGCCGAGGATCGCCTCCATGCCCTCGCGCAGGAGTCCCTCACCGTGGCGCTCGGCGAGCTCGGCGAGGCGCAGCTCGCCGACCCGGTTGGCCGCCTGCTGGGCACGGAAATCGGCGAGGCGTTGGCGTGGCGAGCGCATCTGAGCGGCCAGCCCGGCCAGCGTCTCCGCCTCGATTCGGGTCGGCGCGATGATGACGCCCTCTTCGTCCAGGGTCTCCGAGAAGGCCGGCATGCTGCCGGGGGTCGGGCCGCCGACATCGGCATGGTGGGCGCGGCTGGCGGCGAAGCCGAACAGCCTGCCGGCGACGAAGACGGGCGAGATCAGGGTGACGTCGGGCAGGTGGGTGCCGCCGCGGTAAGGGTCGTTGAGCACCCAGGCCGAGCCGGGCCGCTGCTCCTCGCCGAGCACGGCGGCGACTGCGTCGGGCATCGAGCCGAGATGGACCGGGATGTGCTCGGCCTGCATGACCAGCTCGCCGCCGGCGTCGAAGAGCGCGGTCGAGCAGTCGTGGCGCTCCTTGATGTTGGCCGAATAGGCCGAGCGGATCAGGGTCGCGCCCATCTCGTCGCAGGCGGCGCGCAGGGCGCCGACGAGGACCTGCAGGGTGATCGGGTCGATCTCGCTCATTGCGCCGCTCCGGTTGTGACCCGGCTGGCGAGCACGGTTCCGGCGGCGTCGACCTCGGCGCACCAGCCGTTCGGGAGGACCAGGGTCGACTCGGGCAGCTCGAAGACGACGGGGCCCGCGGCGGCGGTGCCCACCGGCGGCTCCCCTCGGAGGACGCGCGCCTCCACCCACTTGCCGCCGGCGTGGATCCGACGATTGCTCTCAACGAGCCCCCCGTCGCTGGCCGCCGTCGGGCGCGGCCGCGGACCTGGCTCGACAATTGCCAGGCGGATGTCGACGAGCACCGCCTCGCCATTTGGGTCGCGGTGGCCGTAGCGCTCCTCGTGGAGGCGCTCGAAGCGCTCCGTGAGCTCAGCTGGGTCCGGTTCGGGCGGGCCTGGGACCGACAGCTCGAAGGCCTGGCCGGCGTAGCGGAGCTGGTAGACGAGCTCCGGTCGGGAGGTCTCGCCGGGAGCAGCCCCGGCGATCATCGCCTCGACCTCGGCGGCGACGCGGGCGGCGCTGAAGTCCGCGCCGGCGAGCATCACCGTGCGGGCGGTGTCGCGGCGGCGCTCCGAGGCGCAGAGGCCGAACGCCGAGAGGACGCCGCCGGCACGCGGGCAAAGGATCCGCCCGATGCCGAGCTCGGCGGCGATCGCCGCCGCGTGCATCGGTCCGGCGCCGCCGAACGGCAGCAGGGCGAAGCCACGCGGGTCGACGCCGCGCTCGACCGTCACTACCCGCAGCGCTCGCACCATCTCCTGGTTGGCGACGCGGACGATCCCTTCGGCGGTCTCGAGCTCGCCGAGCCCCAGCTCTGCCGCGAGGTCGGCGACGGCAGCGCCTGCGGCTTCGGCATCGAGCTCAACGCCGCCGGCGAGGCGCGAGTCGACGGCCAGGTGCCCGAGCAGCAGGTTGGCGTCGGTGACGGTCGGCTCGGAGCCGCCGCGGCCGTAGCAGGCGGGGCCGGGCTCGGCGCCGGCCGAGCGTGGGCCGACGCGCAGGGCGCCGCCGGCGTCGCGCCATGCGATCGAGCCACCGCCGGCGCCCACGGTGTGCACGTCGACCATCGGCAGCTGGATCGTGCGGCCGCCTATCTGCCGCGAGTCGGTGCGGCGGACGGCGCCGTCCTCGACGACGCAGACGTCGCAAGAGGTACCGCCCATGTCGAAGCCGAGAGCGTTGCCGTCGCCGCTGAGGCGGGCCAGCAAGCCAGCGCCGACAGCACCCCCGGCCGGCCCGGAGAGGACGCTCCAGGCGCCCGCCCGGGCCGCCTCCGCGGCCGGGGTGACGCCGCCGGAGGACTGCATCACCAGCGGTTGCGGCAGGCCGGCGGCGTCGGCGGCCTCGCCGAGACGCCCGAGGTAACGTCCCAGCAGGAGGCTCAGGTAGGCGTCGATCGTCGTCGTCGAGCAGCGCTCGTACTCGCGGAAGCGGGGCAGCACCTCGTGGGAGGCGGAGACGTGGACCTCGGGCAGCGCCTCGCGCAGGTGCTCGGCGAGGCGGCGCTCATGGCCGGGGTCGAGATAGCTGAAGAGCAGACAGATCGCCACCGACTCGGCCTCGAGTTCGCGGATGACGGCGGCGAGGCGGTCCGGCTCGTCGGGAGCGAGCGGCTCGATCACGCCTTCGGGACCGGTCCGCTCGGCCGCTTCGAGCCGCAGCTCCTCCGGCACCAGCGAGGCCGGCTTCGGCGCGCAGAGCCGGTACAGCTCGGGCCGGTTCTGGCGGCCGATCTCGAGTAGGTCGGCGAAGCCGCGGGTCGCGATCAGCGCCGTGCGCGCGCCGCGTTCCTCCAGCAGCGCGTTGGTACCGACGGTCATCCCGTGCGCGAAGGACTCGACCGCGCTGGCCTCGGCACCGGCCCGCTCGAGCACCGCCTCGACCGCGGCCATCACGCCGCGCGACTCGTCTCCCGGTGTGGTCGGGACCTTGGCGGTGTGGATGGCGCCGTCGTCGAGCAGCACCGCGTCGGTGAAGGTCCCGCCGACGTCGACGCCGAGCAGCATGCGGGGAACGCTAGTCCCAGCGCTCGTGGCGGACGCCGCCGTCCGGGCCGACGACCAGGTGGACCCCGTCGAGCGCGGGGTCAGGGTCTCGATGGTCGCGTCGCAGGTGGCCGCCACGCGACTCCGGCCGCTCCAACGCCGTGGCGGCGACCGCAGCTGCCAGTGGGTAGGGGTCGCCTCGTAGCTCGGCCAGCTCGGCGAGGTCGCGGAGTGGGCCGGCGAGGCGCCAGACGGCGTCGCGGCTGGCTTCGCTGGGCGGGTCGAAGCGCCACTCCGGAAGCGGCGGGCGGGTCGCTGCCGGCTCCTCGCGCACCGCCGCGGCGGCTGCGCGGGCGCCGAAGACGAAGCACTCGCTGAGCGAGTTGGAGGCGAGTCGGTTGGCGCCGTGCAGCCCCGTGCAGGAGCACTCGCCGACGGCATAGAGGCCGGGCAAGGAGGAGCGGCCGTCGAGGTCGACCGCGACGCCGCCCATCGTGTAGTGGGCGGCGGGGGTGACGGGGACTGGCTCGGTGCGGGGGTCGAGGCCGGCCTCGGCGAGCGAGGCGAAGACGTTGGGGAACCGGGCCGGGTCGATCTCGCGCAGGTCGAGCGCGACCGCGGTCGAGCCCTCGGTCCGCATGCGATCGAGGACCGCCGCCGTGACCGCGTCGCGCGGCGCGAGCTCGTCGGTGAAGCGCTCGCCCCCGGCATCGAGCAGCAGCGCACCCTCGCCGCGGATCGCCTCGGTGATCAGGGTGCCGTCGAACTCGGACCCAGGGAGGGCGAGCGCGGTCGGGTGGAACTGGCAGAACTCGAGGTCGGCCAGGTCGGCGCCGGCGGCCTGGGCGAAGACCGGCCCGGCGCCGATCGCCCCCCGGGGGTTGGTGGTGCGACGCCAGAGGGCGGCAGCACCACCGGTCGCCAGCACCGTCGCCGGGGCAGCGATCGGGCCGCTGTCGGCGAGGACGCCGTGGCAGCGCTCGCCCTCGCTCCACAGGGCCAGCGCCGAGGTTCGCTCCATCACCTCGATCCGCTCGCTGGCGGCGACCATCGTCGCCAGCTTGGCGGTCAGCTCGCGGCCGGTCTGGCTGCCGCCGGCATGGACGATGCGACGGAAGGCGTGGCCGCCCTCCAGGCCGAGCGCCAGGCGACCCTCCTGGTCGAGGTCGAAGACGAGGCCGCGGTCGATCAGGTCCCGCACCAGGGCCGGCGATTCCTCGGCCAGAACCTGGACCGCCGCGGGCCGGCAGAGGCCGCGTCCGGCGGCGATCGTGTCGGCGGCGTGGGCGGCGGGCGAGTCGCCCGGTTCGAGGGCTGCCGCCAGGCCGCCCTGCGCCCAGAAGCTGGCGCTCTGCGAGAGCGGCGTGCGGGAGACGAGGCAGACGCGGCCGCCGTACTCGGCGGCCCGCAGCGCCGTCCAGAGGCCGGCCGCGCCGCCGCCGACGACGGCGACGTCGAACTCCGGCACCGCGGCTAACGCCCCTCGGCCTCGCGGCGGATCGAGTCGAGCTGCTGGCGCAGCCAGGAAGCGGCGGACTCGCGGGCGCGGGCACGTTCGTCCTCGACGGCCTGCTCGGCGGCGGCGGCGCGGGCGGTTGCCTCTTCGATGCGTCGCTCCGCCGCCTCCGCCTGTGCCTCGATCTCCTCCAGCCGCTTCTCGGCCTCGGCGATCGCCTTGTCCTTGCCCACCCGTTCGCGCTCCAGCTCTTCCTCGTGGACGAGCCGTAGTTCCTCGCGGACCTTGTCGGTATTGGCGCGCTCGCGCTCGAGATCGGCCTCCAGCGCCTTGATCTCGGCCTCGGCGCGGCGCTCGGCCTCGGCGGCGACGTCGGCCAGCTGCTTGAGCCGGCGCTCGGCCTGCTCGGCCTGTGCGCTGAGGCTCTCGCCGCCTGCTCGCTCCACGCTCATCGTCGCAATCTATTACCGCTGCCGTCGGCGATGTCGCGGTAAGCCTCGATCACCCGCTCGGCCATGCGACCCGCACCGAGGGTGGCGGCCCGGGCGGCGCCGTCGACGCGGGGGTCTGAAGCGGCAAGGTGGCGCTTGGCGATGGTGCTCCAGGCGGCGGTGTCGAAGGGAGCGCAGAGGCAGCCCTCGACGCCGGCGAGTGCGTAGGGAGCGACGCCGACCGGGGTGGAGAGAACCGGAACCCGGCAGGCCAGGGCCTCGATCGCGACCATCCCGAAGCCCTCGTAGTCGGAGGTGGCGAGGACGGCATTGGCGGCGTTGAGCCAGAGCGGCATCCGCTCGGGCTCGATCGCGCCACCGCTCAGCAGCTCGACGCCGCAGGCCGCGGCCAGCTCGGCGGCACGGTCGTGGCGCTTCTCCGGCCGGTCCGGGTTGGCCGGGAAGAGCAGATAGGGACGGTCGGGGTCGAGGCCGAGCGCACGGCGCGCCTCGGCGCGTGGAATCGCTTCGAAGCGGTCCAGATCGGGCCCGCAGGGCAACACGGCGGCGCCAGGGACGGCAGGCAGGCCAGGGCGCCCATGTTCGGGCCGGTAGAGGGCCCGCGAGACGGCGCCGACGAGGTCAGCCCGCCAGGCAAGGCGGTGCGAGAGGGCGCCGACGACGGGGTGGCGGACGTCGGTGCCATGGAAGGTGACGAGCAGCGGCCGCGCGCCCGCCGCCAGGGCGCACCAGCCGGGCAGGCCGTAGTGCGCGTGGACGACGTCGAAGCGCTGGCGTCGCAGCAGCGCCCGCAACCGCCGCGTCGCCGGCAGGTACTCCTTGCGGCCGGGCGGAAAGCTGAAGACGTCGACCTCGACGCCGCGACGGCGCACCTCGTCAATCTGGTCACGAACCCAGCGACCGCGCTGCGGCGCCCGCTCGTCGGGCTCGAAGTTGGTGACGACCAGGACGCGCATCCTCGGAGGCTATCCAGGGGTGCGGTAGTCATTTCCCCTTGCTTACGGGGGGAAATGACTACCGCACCTCCAGGCAGCCTTCTCTCTCCGCACTACCAAGCAGTTGCTTGGTAAGCTGGCGAAGCAATCCGCCGCCGCAGCGGTGCCTGCGACGCGAATACGACGACACCGAGCCGAGGACGGAACAGAGAAGCGATGCCAAGCAGCCGAAGGACCGCCGCCAAAACTGGAAACGCGGGTGCCTCGTTTGAAGCTGGCACCCCACAACGGAGCAGGAAGGGCGGCCACGGCAGCGAGAGCGTCGCCGAACCGGTACGCCAAAACGAGCTCCTCCAGATCGCCGCCGACCTTTTCGCCGAGCGCGGTTACAACGCGACCACGGTGCGGGACATCGCCGAGGAGGCGGGGATCCTCTCGGGCAGCCTCTACCACCACTTCGACTCCAAGGAGTCGATGATCGACGCGATCCTCTCCGGCTTCATCGAGGAGACGCGCGATCGCTACGAGGCGGTCGTCGACGAGGCCAAGGGGCCGACCGAGACCTTCGAGGGGCTCGTCCGCGCCTCGCTCGACACGATGGTGGAGAGCCGGTCGGCGATCGTCATCTACCAGAACGAAGCTCCGTTCCTGGTGGCGCAGCCGCGCTTCGCCTACCTGCAGGATGCGGACCGCCGTTTCGAGCGGATCTGGACCGACGTGCTCGAGGACGGCATCGCCGCGGGCGAATTCCGCGACAGCATCGAACCCAAGCTCGTCTACTGCCTGATTCGCGACACCGTCTGGGCCGCGCCCCGCTGGTATCGCCGCGGCGGCTCTTTCAAGCCCGAGCAGATCATCGAGCAGTACGTGGCCGTCCTGATCGACGGCGTCGCCAGGCACTAGCTTGCCGCACACCAAGCAAGCGCTTGCTAGAATAATTGCATCGGAACTGGTCTTGCCAGGACCGAACGCCGCCGGCCCCGCGCACGCCGGTCCTCCCCCTCGCCTGGCGTGCCGGGCTGGTGAGCGGCGGTAGAAAACAAAAAGGGACGTGAGATGCCCGAGGTCGAGAACTTCACAGGGGAGAACGTGCCATTCGCCGGTGTAGACGCCGACGACGGGCCACGCCGCGAGGCCGACATCGAGAGGATGCGGTCGCTGGCGCCGCTGGGCGAGGGCGGCCGGGACCCGGCCGCCCTCGCCAGCAAGGTCGAGGGCCCGGCTTTGACGTCGACGATCCCGAGCTGATCTGGCGAGGGAGCGATGGCGACCCGAATCGAGGAGGCCTCGCTCGAGCAGCCCGCCGACTTCCGGGATCGCCCCGGCGTCGCCCTGGTCAGCGGTGGCAGCGGCCGCCTCGGCGCCGAGATCTGCCGACTGCTCGCTGCCCGCGGTGCCGACGTCGCCCTCTCCTTCCACGGTCACGTCGAGGCGGCCGAACGGGTCGTCGCCGAGGTGCGGATGCATGGCAGCGACGCCCAAGCCTGGGAGGCCGACCTCGCTTCGCCCGGCTCGGCCCGTGAATTCGGGGAACTCGCCCTGCGCCGCTTTGGCGCTGTCCACACCGTTGTTCATGCCGCCGGGCCGCACGTGCCGCGGCTCCACCTCAGCAAGGTCGACCCGGCCACCTTTCGCCAGCACCTCGAGGCCGAGGCCGGCGCCTTCTTCAACCTCGTTCAGCCGCTGTTGCCGGAGCTGCGCCAGCGCCAGGGCGCGATCGTCGCGGTCACCACCGCGGCGACCCGCCGCTTCCCGGTCCGCGACGGACTCTCGGCAGCGCCGAAGGCCGCCGTCGAGGCCCTCGCCCGCGGCCTGGCCGCCGAGGAGGGCCGCTACGGCGTCCGCGTCAATTGCGTCGGCCCGGGCATGCTCACCGACGGGATGGCCGAGCGCCTGATCGCCTCCGGCGACCTCGACGACGAAAATCTCGCCGCCGCCCGCGCGGCGATCCCGCTGGGCCGCTTCGGCCGCGCCGCCGACGTCGCCGAGGCGGTCTGCTTCCTCGCTTCCGAGCGGGCCAACTTCGTCACCGGCCAGATGCTCGACGTCGACGGCGGCTACGCGGCTTGAATCGCCGCTGGCCGGCCGTCACGTTCTCGCGCGCTCGCTGTTCCTGAATTGGCGCCCCTTCGTCTTGTTCGGTGCGTCGCCGCCGCCGAGCATCGGCCGCCAACCGAAAGGAGCTGTCGATGTTCCACGCGCTGTTCGGACGGCTGCACGCCGCCGTCCTCATTCGCATCCGCCAAATCCAATCCCTTGCCGGCGAGGCCGGCCAGGGGACGGTCGAGTACGTCGGCCTGATCCTGCTCGTCTCCCTGCTGATGGTCGGCATGGTCGCGGCGATGAAGGGGTTCAACGGGAAGCAGGGCACCGAGCTCGCCGACGTGATCGTGAACAAGATCAAGGAGGCGGTCGACAAGGTGGCGTTCAAGTGAGGGGGAGGCGGCGTCACGCCGCCTCCCGAGTCGCATTCCAGCCCGACCCACAGAGGAGCAAGCGATGACCGCAACCCACTTCCCCCTGACCGCCGATCTCCGCTCTATGCTGTATTCCAGCATGAAGCATAGAACCCAGCTATACCTAGACGACTCCCAGTACCGCTGGCTCCGGCAGCGTGCCGGCAAGTCGGGCAGCATCGCCGCCGTCGTGCGCGAGCTGATCGACGCCGAGCGGGCCCGTCGCGCCGACCCGGCCGGCGATCCGCTGCTGAGCTATCTGGTCGGGGATGCGCCCGCCAGGGGTCGCGAGGACACCAGCGTCACCACGCTGGACCGCGACCTCTACGGCGCATGAGGACTGTCTTCGTCGACACCAGCGCCTTCGTCGCCCTCCGCAATGCCAGCGAGGCGGAGCACGGCGAGGCGCGGTCGACGCTGGCCCGCCTGCTCGATGAGGGCGTCTCGCTCTACACCTCGAACTACGTCTTCGCCGAGACCTATACGGCCCTGCTGGTCCGGGTCGGCCGGCAAGAGGCGATCGAGTGGGGTCGACGCTTCCGCGCCAGCGAGGCGATCGAGCTGGTCCGCGTCGAGGACGGCCTCGAGAGCGACGCCTGGGCGATCCTCGAGCAGCACCGCGACAAGCTCTGGAGCTATGTCGACGCCACCTCCTTCGCCTTGATCGAGCGCGACGGCGGCGGCGAGGCCTTCGCCTTCGACGGCCATTTCACCCAGCGTGGCCTGCGGGTGCTGCCGGACTGAGGCGCGCCGGCTCCGCGCATGACAGACTCGCGCCGATGACTCGCTCACGCAGCTACGCCCGCGCTCCTGCCGATCTGCGACCGGTGACGATCGACGCCGGATTCGTCGAAACCGCCGCTGGCTCGGCGTTGATCTCACTTGGCAAAACGCGGGTGATCTGCACGGCTTCGGTCAGCGAGTCGGTGCCGCGCTGGATGCAGGGGCGTGGCAAGGGCTGGGTCACCGCCGAGTACGCGATGCTGCCCGCCTCGACCGGCGACCGCAAGCAGCGCGACATCTCCAAGGGCAAGCAGGACGGGCGCGGGGTGGAGATTCAGCGCCTGATCGGACGCTCGCTGCGGGTTGTGGTCGACTTCGAGGGGATGGGCGAACGCAGCGTCTACGTCGACTGCGATGTCCTCCAGGCCGACGGCGGCACGCGCTGCGCCGCGATTACGGGCGGCTATGTGGCGCTGCGGCAAGCCTTCCAGCGGCTGATCGACAAGAAAGCTTTGGAGCGGATGCCGCTGACCGGCTCGGTTGCCGCGGTCAGCGTCGGCATGGTGGAGGGGCGCGCCCTCTGCGACCTCGACTATGGCGAGGACTCCGGCGCCGAGGTCGACGCCAACGTCGTCATGACCGGTGACGGCGGGCTCGTCGAGGTGCAGGCGACGGCCGAGCGGACGCCGCTCTCCCGTGCCTCGCTGGACGAGCTGCTGGCCCTGGCCGAGGGCGGTATCGCCCGCCTGCGGGAGGTGCAGGAGGGGGCGCTTTGATTCTCGCGACCGGCAACAGGCACAAGCTGCGTGAGATGCGCGAACTGCTGCCGGCGCTCGAGCTGCAGCCGCTGCCCCCCGGCGTCGAGATGCCGCCTGAGGACGGCGACAGCTTCGCCGCCAACGCCCTGATCAAGGCCCGCGCTGTCCGCTTCGCCACCGGCGAGCCGGTCCTTGCCGACGACTCTGGCATCGCCGCCGAGGCGCTCGACGGCGCCCCGGGCATCTACTCGGCCCGCTATGCCGGCGAAGGGTCCACCGACGAGATCAACCTCGCAAAACTGCTGCGCGACGTCGCTGCCGCCGCCGGCAGCCGCCGCGTCTCCTACGTCTGCGTATTGGCCCTGATCGACGCCGACGGCGAGGAGCACCTTTTCGAGGGTGAATGCCACGGCACGCTGCTCGAGCAGGGCAGGGGAGAGGGCGGCTTCGGATACGACCCGGCCTTCGTCCCCGACGACACCGGCTCCGAGGACCGGCGCACCTACTCGGAGCTGAGCGATGCTGAAAAGCACGCGATCAGCCATCGCGGCCGCGCCTCCCGTCTGCTCGCCGAGCACCTCGACGCCGCGAGGCGCTGATGCCTGGGGGCGGCAAGAGCCGCGTCGCGGCGCTCTCGATCGCCTCCAACGCGCTGCTGATCGCACTCAAGCTCGCGGCGGGCGCGATCACCGGCTCGATCGCGATCCTCACCGAGGCGATCCATTCGCTGATCGACCTCGTCGCCTCGGTTATCGCCTTCGTCTCGGTCCGCAAAGCCGACGAGCCTGCCGACGCCGAGCATCCCTACGGCCACGAGAAGGTCGAGAACCTGGCGGCGACGATCGAGGGAATGCTGATCCTGGTCGGCGCCGGGATCATCGTCTACGAGGCGACCCACCGGCTGGTCATCGGGAGCGAAGTCGACCGGCTCGGGGTCGGCATCGCCGTGATGGGCTTTTCGATCGTCGCCAACCTCGCCGTCTCGACCGCCCTGACCCGGCAGGCTCGCCGCACCGAATCGCCGGCCCTGGAGGGGGACGCGGCCCACCTGCGCACCGATGCGCTCACCTCGGCCGGCGTGCTCGTCGGGCTGGCGCTCGTCGAGATCACCGGCGAGGCCTCCTTCGACTCGATCACCGCCCTCCTCGTCGCCGTCGCGATCGTCTGGTCGGGCCTGCGGATCATCCGTCGCTCCTCCGGGGCGCTCGTCGACGAAGCGCTGCCCGACACGGAGATGGACCGGATCGAGGCGGCGATCGCCGCGGCGCGGACGGTCGAGGTAGCCGGATACCACAAGCTGCGCGCCCGCCGGGCCGGCAGCCGCCGCCACATCGACTTCCACGTCCAGTACCGCTCCGGCACCAGCCTCGAGCGCGCTCACGAGCTCGCCCACCTGATGCGCGACTCGATCGAGGCGGCGATCCCCAACTCGGAGGTCCTGATCCACGCCGAGCCGGAGACCTCCTACCGGCAGCCCGGCGAGGGCGACACTCCTTACCGCTCCGGCTGACGAAGGGCGCTCAGGGAGGCGGCAGCAGGTTGACCGCGGCGGCGAGGCCGACCGCGACCAGGGTGATCGTGTAGCCGGTGTAGCCGCTGACCGCGAAGAGCACGGCGGCGATGGCACAGACGGCGACCACGGTGATCCAGGATGCGCGCGCGAGGGACACGGTCGGTATTTTCACCGAGATGGCCGACGCTGCCGCGACAGAGGTCGTTTCGGGCGACGCCGCGGAGGCGGCGCTGGCCTTTCTGACCGAGATGTCCCCCGACCTGCGGGGGGCGGCGATCCTCGACGACGAGGGCGTGGTGCTCGCTGCCAGCGGCGAGGAGCCCCGGCGCTGGGCCGAGGGCGCCGCGGCGCTGCTCGCGGTCGCCGACCGCGCCGGCGAGGAGCCGGTCGAGCAGATCCACGTCGCCACCGAGCAGGGCGAGGTCTTCGCGCTTCGCAAGGCCGGCCTCACCGCCGTCGCCGTCACCAACCGGCTCGCCCTCGCCTCGCTGACCTTCTTCGACCTTCGCGCCACCCTGCTCGATCTCGCTCGCGGCGGCCCGGAGCCGGCATAGCGATGGCCCCGAAGCCCCATCGCGTCCTGCTCGACCGCGTCAGCGGCTACGCCGACGAGGCCGCCGCCTACATGCGCCGCCGCCGTGCCTCGCGGCGACCGTTCGCGCGTCTCTACTACGCCGGCGGTCGCAGCCACGATCACGCCGAGGACGGCGCCACGGGCGGCGAGCTCTTCGCCGCCGCCGGTCGCCTGATCGAGGTCGCGGGAGAGGCGCGCCCGTGAGCGGGCTGCTCGATCCCGCCGTCGCCGAGCAGGTCCTCGCCCGGGCGCTCGCCAACGGCGGCCGCTTCGCCGAGGTCTTCGCCGAAAGCCGCCACGGGATGTCGATGTCGATCGATGAGTCGCGGGTCGAGTCGGTTCAATCCGGCGCCGAGCAGGGAGCCGGCGTCCGCGTGGTCGAGGGTGGCACCACCTACTTCGCCCACGTCGACGGCCTCGATCCCGCCGACCTCGAGCGTGCCGCCGACGAAGCGGCGGCGGCGCTGAAGGGCGAGCGTCGCGAGCCGCGCGCGCTGCAGGCGGTCGAGACCAGCCCCGAAGCGATCGAGCGCCGCCCTGAAGACGTTCCGGCGGAGCGCAAGGCGGAGCTGCTGCGGGAGCTCGACCAGCGTGGCCGCGGCAAGGGCGCTGAGGTGACCCAGCTGACCGCCTCCTACGCCGAGGCACGGCGCCGGATCGCGCTCGCCAACTCCGATGGCCTCTTCGCCGCTGACGACCGCACCCGGACCCGGATCGGCGTCCAGGCCGTTGCCCGGCGCGAGGGCACCGTCGAGACCGGCGCGGAGACGCTTGGCGCCCACCGCGGCTTCGAGCTGCTCGAAGACGATCCCGGCGAGATCGCCGAGCAGGCCGCGGCCAAGGCGCTGACCCTGCTCGATGCCGGCCCCGCTCCTTCGGGCTCGATGCCGGTGGTGGTTGGCGGCGGCTTCGGCGGCGTCCTCTTCCACGAGATGACCGGCCACGGGCTCGAGGCCGACCACATCCACAAGGGGGCCAGCGTCTACGTCGGCAAGCTCGGCGAGATGGTCGCCCAGCCGCTGTTGAGCGCCTACGACGATGGCCGCCTCCCGCACGAGTGGGGCAGCGACGCGATTGACGACGAGGGCGCTCCGACCCAGCAGACGCTGGTGATCGAGGAGGGCCGCCTCACCTCCTACCTCTACGACCACCTCACCGCGGAGCGCGACGGCGTCGCCTCGACCGGCAATGGCCGCCGCGAGAGCTTCCGCCACCTGCCGATCCCGCGCATGACCAACACCTACATCGCCCCCGGTGAGGCCACTCCCGAGGCGATGATCGAAGAGGTCCCGAAAGGCTTCTACGCCGTCTCCTTCGCCGGCGGTCAGGTCGATCCGGCGACCGGCGACTTCGTCTTCGGCGTCTCCGAGGGGTACCTGATCGAGGGCGGCAAGGTGACCCGGCCCTGCCGCGGCGCCACCCTGATCGGCAACTGCCTCGACGCCCTCGAAGCAATCGACGCGGTTGGCGACGACTTCTTCATGAAGACCGGGATCTGCGGCAAGGGCGGCCAGAAAGTCCCGGTCGGCACCGGCCAGGGTCACGTTCGCCTGCGCGCCTTGACCGTCGGGGGGACCGAGCTTTGACCGAGCTCAGCGCCACCGCCCAGGCAGCCGTCGAGGCGGCTGCCGGTGCCGGTGCCGAGCAGGCCGAGGCCTACGCCTCCCATGAAGAGAACCGCGAGGTCCGGGTCCACGGCGGCGAGGTGGAGAGCCTTACCGCCGCCGCCCAGACCGGCATCGGCGTCCGTGCCTGGATCGGAACCCGGGTCGGCTACGCCTACGGCACCGACCTCTCCGCGGCCGGGGTGGATGAGATAGCCGCCCGCGCCGCGGCGGCCGCTCGCGCTGCCGACGAGGACGAGTTCGCGGCGCCGCCCGAGCCGGCCGCGGTGGAGGCCCTGGCCGGCATCAGCGACCCCTCGCTGGGCAGCTGGGGCAGCGACCGCGCCGCCGATCTGGCCCTGGCGGTCGAGCGCGCGGCGCTCGGCGCCGACCCGCGTGTCGCCGGGGTCGAGCAGGCGGTCTACGCCGACGCCGCCGAGCGGGTTGCGATCGCCTCCTCGACCGGCGTCGCCGGCGAGTACGAGGCCTCCACCTGCTTCGCCTATGCGCAAGCCCTCGCCGAGGGGGAGGGGGCGCGGGAGACTGGGCTCGGCTTCGGCCTCGGCCGCGGGCCCGCCGACCTCGATCCCGAGGCGATCGGCACCGAGGCCGGCGACCGGGCGGCGACGATGATCGGCGCCGTCAAGCCGGCCTCGCGCTCCTGTCCGGTCGTGCTCGACCCGACCGTCGCGGCCAGCTTCGCCGGCCTGATCGGCGGTGTGCTCGGCGCCAACGCGGTCCAGCGCGGCCGCTCGCCCTTCGCCGGCAAGCTCGGCGAGGAGCTCGCCGCCCCGGCCTTCGCCCTCCACGACGACGGCCGCGATCCCGAGGGGGCCGCCTCGGCGCCCTTCGACGGCGAGGGAGTGCCCCGACGCCGCACCGCCCTGATCGAGGGCGGTCGGCTGCGCGCCTACCTGTACGACACCTACACCGCTCGCCGCGAGGGCGGCGCCTCGAGCGGCAACGCCTCCCGGCATGGCTACCGCTCGTTGCCCTCCGTCTCGACCTCAAACCTGGTCGTCAGCAGCGGTCAGCGCAGCTTCGAGGAGCTGCTCGGCGCTGCCGGCGAGGGCGTCTTCGTGACCGACGTCGCCGGCCTCCACTCGGGCGTCAACCCGGTCACCGGGGTCTTCTCGGTCGGCGCTTCCGGTCGCGCGATCCGCGGCGGCGAGCTGGCCGAGCCGGTCCGCGAGTTCACGATCGCCGGTGAGCTGATCTCGATGCTGGGTGCCGTGCGTGAGGCCGGTGCCGAGCCCCGCTGGGTGCCCTTTGGGGGTTCGGTGCGGACGCCACCGCTGCTCGTCGCCGAGCTAGCGATCAGCGGTTCCTGAGCAATATTTGGCTCCCAGGCACGGATGACGCCGTAGCCACTGTTAGATTGCGCCGATCTTCAACCCCAGAGGAGGACTTTCGACGTGACCAAGGCTGAGTTTCTGGATCAACTAGCTGGCGATGAGCGGCTGGGTAGCAAAAAAGCCGCCAGCGATGCGGTTGACGCCGTGCTCGACGCGATCACCGGTGCCCTCGCCTCTGGCGAGGAGGTCGCATTCACCGGCTTCGGCAAGTTCCACGTTGCCGAGCGCGGTCCGCGCCAGGGCGTCAACCCGCGCACCGGTGAGCGAATCACGATTCCGGGCGGCAAAGTGCCGCGCTTCTCGGCTGGCTCGGCCCTGAAGACCAAGGTCAAGGGCGGCTGATTCGCTGACGCCGCGCTTCTCGGATCGGCTGGCGGCGCTCGTTGAAGAGCGCCGCAGCCAGATCTGTCTCGGCCTCGACCCCGACCCTGCCAAGCTTGCCGGGTCGGGGCCGACTGCCGTTTCCCCCACTGCTGACGCCGCCGCCGATGCCGCGGCCGCCGTCGCAACTCACTGCCGCGAGCTGATCGAGCGCGCTGGTCCCGCCTGTGTGGCGGTGAAGCCGCAGCTCGCCTGTTTCGAGCGCCTCGGCGCCCCGGGCTGGGCCGCCCTGGCCGAGGTCTGTGCCACCGCCCGCGAAGCTGGCCTGCTGACGATCGCCGACGGCAAGCGCGGCGACGTCCCCGTCACGGCCGCCGCCTATGCGCAGGCGCTGGTGGGGGAGACGCCGACGCCCTGGGGGCCCGTAGCGGGGCTCGGCGCCGACGCCTTCACCGCCAACCCGCTGCTCGGCCTCGATGCACTGGAGCCGCTCGTCGCCGCCGCCGAGCAGGCCGGCGCCGGGATCTTCGCTCTCGTCCGCACCAGCAACCCCGGTGCCGCCGACGTCGAGGACCTCGACACCCCGGAGGGCCCGCTGCACGAGCGGCTGGCCCGCCTCGTCGACGGGCTCTCGCCCCGACTCCTCGGCGAGCGGGGCCTCAGCGGCGTCGGAGCCGTGGTCGGCGCCACCGAGCCGGAGCACATCGGTCGCCTGCGCGAGCTGATGCCCCGCGCCGTTTTCCTGATTCCGGGCGTCGGCGCCCAGGGTGGGCAGCCGGAGCTGCTCGGTCCCGCCTTCGCCCCCGGTCCGGCCTCGGCCCTGGTCGCTGCCTCCCGCGGAATCGCTGCCGATCCCGATCCGGCCGCCGCCGCGGCGCGCTTGCGGGACGCCGTTTGGGAGATTTCGACCGCCTGAAAGCGGCTTCAGCGGCTATACATCACCGGCCCGTCACCTGACCCGATCCAGCCCCTTGAAGGAGAAAAGAACCAGCTTCGTCGCACGGCTCGTCGCCGTGCTTGCCCTGGCGGCCACGGTCGTCGTGCTGGTCGTCGCCATCCCCAGCGCCCTCAACGGTGGCTCGGACTCCTCCAAGCACGACAAGCAGAGCGGCCAGCAGACGAGCAAGCACCACCGCACCAAGGCGGCGACCTACGTAGTCGAGAGTGGCGACACGCTGACCGCGATCGCGCACCGGACGGGCGTTCCCGTCGCCCAGATCTTGGCCCTGAATCCCGAAGTCGATCCGCAGATCCTGATCGCCGGTCAGACGCTGAAGCTGCGATGAGCCGAGGCCGAGCCGCCGTCCTGGCGACGGCGCTGGGGCTGCTCGCCATGCTGTTCGGGCCGGGCACTGCCCTGGCGGCCGTGCAGGCTGCGCCGGGCGCGGTCGACCAGTCGCGACAGCAGCAAACGTCTCCGCCTCCACAGGCAGGCCCGGACGTCGAAGCGAAGGCCTGGACCCTGATCGACGCTCGCAGCGGCGAAGTGCTCGTCTCCCACGCCGGTGCCAAGCATCTGCCGATCGCCAGCACTACGAAGCTGATGACCGCCTGGGTGGCGATGCACGAGCTGCCACTCGACAAGGTGGTGCGGGCCGCCCCCTACGACGCCGAATACGGCGAGTCGCTCCTGGAGCTGCGGCCCTACCAGCGGATCAGCGTCCGTGACCTCATCTACGGCTTGATCCTGCGCAGCGGCAACGACGCCGCCCACGACCTAGCGCTCGCGGCGGCCGGCTCGCAGGAGCGCTTCGTGCGTCAGATGAACCGCCGCGCCGCGGCGCTCGGCCTCGCCGACACCCACTACGCCAACCCGATCGGACTTGACCAGCGCGGCAACTTCTCCAGCGCCGCCGACCTCGCGACCCTCACCCGACGGCTCCTTCAAGTCCCCGCATTCGCCCGCATCGCCGATGCCCGCGGCGCGGTCTTGCGCAGCGTCCATCCCCAGCGCCGGATCGAGACGATCAACGAGCTGTTGGAGATGGCTCCCTGGGCGACGGGAGTGAAGACCGGCCACACCTGGGGTGCCGGCTACGTGCTCGTCGGCTCCGGACGCCGCAAGGGCATCGATCTGATCGCCGTCGCGATTGGCGCCCCGACTGACGAAGCCCGCTTCGACGACGTGCTCAGCTTGCTCGAATACGGCTTCGACCAGTACCGCCGCCATCTGCCGATCCGCAGCGGCCAGGATCTTGCCGATCCGACGATCCGGTATTCCGGGGGCCAGCTGCCGCTGCGGGCGTCGCGCCCGGTTGCGGTTGGCCTGCGGCGCGGCCAACGCCTCACGGTTGCCGTGAAGGCACCGTCGGAGGTGGAGGGGCCGATTGAGCGCGGTGCCCGGCTTGGCCGTGCCGTCGTCCTCGTCGACGGTCGACCGGCCGCGACGGTGCCGCTCCGGGCTGGAAGGGCGATCCCCAAGGCCGGCTTCTTCGACCGTGTCCGCAGCTCCCTGGTGGACAACTTGCTCCCTATCGCCCTGGCGGCGTTCGTGATACTGATTGGCGGGGTACTGCTGTACCGCCGCATGTCCCGCAGGCGAGACTGAGATCCGGAGCAACGAGTGATCCTCACCGTGACGCTGAACGCGGCGATCGACCGGACTGTCGCCGTTCCCAACTTCCGGCTCGGCCACCGCCACCGCGCCGTCGAGAGCCGCACCGTCGCCGGCGGCAAGGGCATCAACGTCGCCCGGGCACTGAGCCTGCTCGGCCGCCCGGTGATCGCGACCGGCTTCGTGGGCGGCCCGACCGGTGCCCGCGTGCTCGAAGAGCTGCGCGAAGAGTCGGTCCTCACCGACTTCACCAGGATCGCCTCGGAGACGCGCATCAACCTGGCCGTGATCGACCCGACCTCCGGCGAGCAGACCGAGATCAACGAGCGCGGACCGGCGGTCAGCCCCGAGGAGGTGAAGCGGCTCTTCGAGCGGATCGGCTACCTGGCCGGGGGCGCCCGGATCTGCGTCCTGGCGGGCTCTGTCCCGCCCGGAGCGGGGGACGACCTCTACGCCCGCCTCGTCACCGACCTAAGCCGCCGTGGGGTGACCGTCGTCCTCGATGCCGAGGGCGAGGCGATGCAGGCCGGGGTCCGCGCCGGCGCCTCGATGGTGACGCCGAACGAGCGCGAGGCCGAGGAGCTGGTCGGTCAGGAGTTCTCCGACCGCGGCGACCTCGCCCACGGCCTGGCCGAGCTGGTCCGGCTCGGCGCCGTCGAGGCCGCGATCACGCGGCCGGACGGCTGCGTCGCCAGCGTCGGCGAGGGGGCGGAACGGCGCCTGCTCGAGGTCCATACCGAATCTCTCGAGGCGGTCTCGACGGTTGGCTCCGGGGACGCCTTCCTCGCCGGCTACGTCGCCGCCCGCTACGAGGACCGCTCCGGGGAGGACTGTCTCGCCTACGCGGTCGCCTGCGGGGCCGAGTCGACTCAGCACTTCGGGGCCGGCACCGTCGACCGCAACCAGGTCGAGCGCCTGCTCGGCGAGGTCGCGGTGCACGATTTGGAGGTCCCCGCCGAAGTGTAGGCTGGGTGATTCAACGCCCAGCCCTGGAGGACTGAATTGGAACTTGAAATCGGCCGCGGCAAGAAGGGGCGCCGGGCTTATGGATTCGACGACATCGCGATCGTTCCTTCCCGCCGCACCCGCGATCCCGACGACATCGACGTCACCTGGACCCTTGGTCCGTATCGCTTCGAGCTACCGCTCGTCGCCTCGGCGATGGACGGGGTCGTCAGCCCCGACACGGCCGTGCTCGTCAACGAGCTGGGTGGCCTCGGGGTCCTCAACCTGGAGGGGATCTGGTCCCGCTTCGAGGACGCCGAGGAGAAGCTGGAGGCGATCGCCGCCGCTCCCAAGCACGAGGCGACCCGGCTCATGCAGGAGATCTACCAGGCACCGGTCAAGTCCGAGCTGATCGGCAAGCGCGTGGCTGAAATCAAGGAGAGAGGTGCCGTCGTCTGCGGCTCGCTGACCCCCCAGAAGGTGCGCGAGCACTACGAGGTCGCCGTCGAGGCAGGACTCGACATCCTCGTCATCCAGGGCACGGTGATCTCCGCCGAACACGTCTCGACCACCGTTGAGCCGCTGAACCTGAAGGAGTTCATCGCCGAGGTGCCGGTGCCGACCGTGGTCGGCGGCTGCGCCTCCTACTCGACCGGCCTGCACCTGATGCGGACCGGGGCGGTTGGGGTCCTGGTCGGCGTCGGTCCCGGCGCTGCCTGCACGACCCGCGGCGTGCTCGGCATCGGCGTCCCCCAGGCAACCGCGATCGCCGACGTCGCCGCCGCCCGCTCGCAGCACATGCTCGAGACCGGCGAGTACGTAAACGTGATTGCCGACGGCGGCATGCGCACCGGTGGCGACATCTCCAAGGCGATCGCCTGCGGTGCCGACTCGGTGATGGTCGGCTCGCCCCTGGCCCGCGCCAAAGAGGCCCCGGGTCGCGGCTTCCACTGGGGGATGGCGACCTTCCACTCCTCGCTGCCCCGCGGCACCCGCGTGGCGACCAAGCAGGACGGCACGATGGAGGAGATCGTGCTCGGCCCGGCCCAGGAGAACGACGGGACCTTCAACCTGATGGGGGCGCTGAAAACCTCGATGGCCACCTGTGGCTACGAGGACATTCGCTCCTTCCAGCGGGCCGAGGTGATGGTCGCGCCGGCGCTGATGAGCGAGGGCAAGAAGCTGCAAAATGAGCAGTCGGTGGGGATGGGGTCCAATGGAAGGGCAGCGGTTTCAGCCGGAGTCGCAGTATCGGATGACTAGCGCCTCGGGAGCGACTGGGGCAGCGGGTCCTGTCGCCGCAGGGAACCCCCCATCTCCTCCGGTAGCTAAAGCTTCCTCGGAGATGGCCCCCCCTACGGCGCCACCCCCCGCCCCAGTCGCTCATGAGGAGGTACTGGTACTCGACTTCGGTGGGCAGTATTCGCAGCTAATCGCGCGCCGCATCCGCGAATGCGGTGTATTTGCTGAGTTGCTGCCTGCCAGTACGTCCGTCGAGAAGATCCGGGACCGCAACCCGAAAGGGATCGTCCTCTCCGGTGGGCCTGCCTCTGTGTATGAGGCCGGAGCTCCGGAGTTCCCTTCGCAGTTGCTCGACCTTGAAATTCCTCTTCTCGGGATTTGTTACGGGATGCAGGTGATGGTTCAGGCGCTCGGTGGGAAGGTCGAAGGGGCCGAGGCGGGGGAGTTCGGGCGGACCGAGTTGACGCTGACGGATGGGGGCGGTCGGTTGCTCGGGGATCTGCCGGCGGAGCAGACCTGCTGGATGAGCCATCGAGACGTGGTGCTGGAGGCGCCGGAGGGGTTCGAGGCGTTGGCTTCGAGTCCGAGCTCGCCGGTGGCGGCATGCGAGATGCCGGACCGGGGGCTGTACGGGATTCAATTTCACCCGGAGGTCGTGCACACGCCCTACGGGACGGAGATCCTCACTCGCTTTCTGCGCGACGTGGCCGGCTGCGAAGAGGAATGGTCGCCCCAGTCGGTGATCGCGGAGCAGGTCGAGAAGATCCGGGCGCAGGTGGGGGAGGGGAAGGTGATCTGCGGCCTCTCCGGTGGCGTCGATTCATCGGTGGCGGCTCTGCTCGTCCACAAAGCGGTCGGCGACAAGCTGACCTGCGTCTTCGTCGACCACGGGCTGATGCGGATGAACGAGGCGGAGCAGGTGGTCGAGGCGTTCAGCCAGTTCGGCATTCCGCTCGTCCACGTCGACGCCGAGGAGCGCTTCCTCGACAAGCTCGCCGGGGTCGACGATCCGGAGACCAAGCGCAAGATCATCGGCGCCGAGTTCATCCGCGTCTTCGAGGCCGAGGCCGAGAAGCTGGCCGACGTCTCCTACCTGGTCCAGGGCACGCTCTACTCGGACGTGATCGAGTCCGGCGGCTCCGATCACGCGGCGACGATCAAGTCCCACCACAACGTCGGCGGCCTGCCCGATGACCTCGAGTTCGAGCTGGTCGAGCCGCTGCTGATTCTCTTCAAGGACGAGGTCCGTGCTGTCGGCGCCGAGCTCGGCCTGCCCGACCGGATGGTCTGGCGCCAGCCCTTCCCGGGTCCCGGCCTGGCGATCCGGATCGTCGGCGGCGAGGTCAACCGCGAACGCCTCGACATCCTTCGCGCCGCCGACGCGATCCTCCAGGAGGAGATCCGCGCCGCTGAGCTCTACCGCGAGCTCTGGCAGTCCTTCTGCGTCCTCCCGGTCGTCCGCTCGGTCGGCGTCCAGGGCGACGGCCGGACCTACGCCTACCCGATCGTGATCCGCGCGGTCACTTCCGACGACGCGATGACCGCCGACTGGGCACGTCTGCCCTACGACCTCCTCGAGCGCGCTTCGAACCGGATCATCAACGAGGTCAAGGGCGTCAACAGGGTCGCCCTGGACATCTCCTCGAAGCCGCCGGCGACGATCGAGTGGGAGTAGCGGCGCCGGCGGGTCCGCGTCGCTAGAGCGCCTCTCGCGAGCCAGGCGTCTCGAAGCCGGCGACGCCGACGATCGCCGAGATGGCTTCGCTGCCTTTGCTCTTGGCGAGGCGCTTGTGGCTCTCGGCCTGGACCGCGAGAACCTGATCGACGGCGGCTTCCATGGTCGCGGTGGTTTCCTTCCAACCCTGCTCATCGAGCCGGACCGGCATCCAGTAGAGGACGGTGTCCTCGCGACGATCGATCGTGCCCGCTTCCAGCGCGGCGACGGCCCGGTCCATGAAGCTCTGCAGGGTGGCCCCGGAGACGCCGCCGAGCAGCACCCTCGGCACGCGGCGCCAGATGCGGTCGCCGATGAAAGAGCGGGGAGCCGCCTTGTAGAAGTGCTCGGTTGCGCCGCGGCGCTTGGCCGTGTCGACCAGCTCCAGGCAACCGCACTCGTCAAGCGCGCGCGTGTGGTAGGCGACGTGACTGAGGCCGGCGTCGAGCTGGCCTGAAAGGCGGTTCGGGCTGGCGACTCGTTCGGTGAGAATCTCGAGGATCTTGATGCGCAAGGGGTGGCCCAATGCTTTGACCAGGCGTTGATCGATTACTTCGGGACGATCGCGGTTCACGGGGGACTCCTTGAGAGGGGGACGTAATAACCCAGGTGCTACTGCTTAGTCGAATACGTGTTGATTAATTGTTTGGATCAGCGGCAAAGTCCGCAAATTGGTCGCTGAAAACGTCTTTACAGGGTGTAAATACAAATTAGATTCATTCTCATTAAGCTTCCTGGCGTGTTCTGCCGCCTGTATCTCCCGCTGCTGACGCTGGCCTTTGCCGCCGCGGGTCTCCTCGCCGGTTGCGGCGACGCCGGCCCGGCGGCGAGCGCGTCCGGCAAGCTCCGGGTGGTGGCGGCCGAGAACACCTGGGGTGACATCGCCGCCCAGCTCGGGGGCGACCGCGTCGAAGTGACCGACGTCGTCTCCAGTCCCGCCGCCGATCCTCACGACTACGAACCGACCAGCGAGGACGCGCGGACGATGGCCGCGGCGCAGCTGGCAATCGTCAACGGGCTCGGCTACGACGCCTGGGCCTCGAAGCTGCTCGAAGCCAACCCGAGCGAAGAACGCGCCGTCATCGACGTCGGTGACGTGCTCGACCTCGAGGACGGCGAAAACCCGCACCAGTGGTACTCACCGAGCGCGGTGCGCGCCGTAATCGCCAGCATCGCCGCCGCCTACGCGAAGGCCGAGCCCGAGGACGGCGCCTACTTCGACCGGCAGCGCCGGCGATTCGAACGTGTCGGTCTGCGCGAGTACGACCGGCTGATCGAGCAGATTCGCTCCCGCTACGCCGGCACGCCCGTCGGCGCCTCGGAGAGCATCTTCGCTCCCTTGGGGCCGGCACTCGGCCTCCGCCTCTCGACGCCCGTCGGCTTCCTCGATGCCGTCTCGGAGGGGACCGAACCGACGCCCTCCGAGAAGGTCGCGGTCGACCGCCAGATCGACGAGCGGCGGATCGCGGTCTGGGTCTATAACAGCCAGAACGCGACCCCAGACGTGCAGCGCCTCAACGACGCCGCTGCCGGCGCCGGCATCCCAGTGGTGACCGTGACTGAGACGCCGACCCCCGAGGGCACCAGTTTCCAGGCCTGGCAGGTGCGTCAGCTGCGCGGCCTCGAGCGGGCGCTCGCGGAGGCAGGGGGGAGATGAGCGAGGCGGAGTTGAAGGCAGCGGCCGTCGCCCCGGTCAGGACCGGCAGCGCCCTCGAGCTGCGCGACGCCGCCGCCAGCCGCGGCGGCGCGCAGGTCTGGTCCGGGCTCGACCTGCAGGTGGCCGCCGGTGAGTTCGTCGCCGTGCTCGGCCCCAACGGCGCTGGCAAGTCGACCCTGCTCGACGTGGTTCTCGGCCTCTTGCCGCTCAGCGCCGGCGAGGTCTCGGTGATGGGCGGTTCGCCCGCGGCCGCCCGGGCTCGTATCGGTTACCTGCCCCAGCGCCGCAGCTTCGACGCCGGCGCTCGGGTGCGCGGGGTCGACCTCGTCCGCCTTGGCCTCGACGGCGGTCGCTGGGGGATCCCACTGCCGCCGGCGCTGAGCGGCTCCGCCCGCGAGGTCAGGCAGCGGGTCGGGGAGATGGTCGAGCTGGTCGGTGCCGGCGCCTACGCCGAGCGGCCGATCGGCGAGCTCTCCGGCGGTGAGCAGCAACGGCTGCTGATCGCCCAGGCGCTGATCCGTCGGCCGCGCCTGCTGCTGCTCGACGAGCCGCTCGACAGCCTCGACCTCAGCAACCAGGGGGCCGTGGCGGCGCTGGTCCAGCGCATCTGTCGGGAGCAGGGCGTGACCGTCCTGCTCGTCGCCCACGACGTCAACCCGATCCTGTCCTACCTCGACCGGGTCGTCTACTTCGCAGCTGGTCGGGGCCTCGCCGGGACGCCGCGCGAGGTGATCGACGGCCCCACCCTCAGCGCCCTCTACGGCGTCCCGATCGAGGTGCTGGAAACCTCCGACGGTCGCCTCGTGGTCGTCGGTACGCCGGAGCCCCCCGGCCATCACCACCCCTGCGGGGACCATGCCCACTGATCTTGCCGCCCTCTCCCTGAACCCGGTCAGCGACTTCCGGCAGCTGACCGAATACGCCTTCATGGTCCAGGCCCTGGAGGCGGGGACGATCGTCGCCGTCCTCGGCGCCGCCTTCGGTTGGTTCATGGTCCTGCGCGGCCAGACCTTTGCCGGCCACACGCTCTCTGTCGTCGCTTTTCCCGGCGCCGCCGGCGCCGCCCTCGCCGGGCTGCCGCTCGCCCTCGGCTATTTCGGCAGCTGTGGCTTGGCGGCTCTGGTGCTGGCGCTGGCGACGGTCACCCGGCCCGACGCCGAAGCTGGCAACTCGGCGACGATCGGCGTCGTCCAGGCGTTCGGCCTCGGCCTCGGCTTCCTTTTCGTCAACCTCTACGGAGGACAGCTCGCCAACCTCGAGACCCTGCTCTTTGGCACCTTCCTCGGCATCACCGCCGGCCAGGTGCAGACGCTCCTCTGGGTGGCGCTCGCCTCGCTCGCGATCCTGGCCGCGATCGGTCGCCCGCTGCTCTTTGCTTCGGTGGATCCCGACGTCGCCCGCGCCGGAGGCGTCCCGGTTCGCGGCCTAGCCGTCATCTTCCTGGTGCTGCTCGGCCTGGCGGTGGCGGCGACGGCGCAGATCACCGGAGCGCTGCTCGTCTTCACGCTCCTGGTCATGCCGGCGGCGACCGCCCAGCAGCTCACCGCCCGGCCCGGGCCTGGCCTCGGCATCTCGGTGGCGTGCGCTCTCGTCATCGTTTGGGTGGCGCTGACGATCGCCTACTTCTCGCCCTATCCGCTTGGCTTCTGGGCAACCAGCGTCGCCTTCGGCCTTTACCTGGCGGCGCGGCTGCTCACGGCGGTGCGGCGCCCGCGGACGCGGGTCGAGCTGGCGGCGGCGGTTTCCTGATGCTCGCCCATGAATTCATGCGCAACGCCTTTCTCGCCGGCACCGCCGTCTCACTCGCCTGTGGGTTGGTCGGCTACTTCGTCGTCCTCCGTGCCCAGATCTTTGCCGGCGACGCGCTCAGCCACGTCGCCTTCACCGGCGCCCTGGCGGCCGCCGCGGCTGGAGTCGACGTGCGGCTCGGCCTGTTCGTGGCGACGATCGCGGTCGGGATCGGGATCGGTCTGCTCGGGCAGCGGGCTCGACCGGACGACGTCGCGATCGGCGCGGTCTTCGTCTGGGTGCTCGGGCTTGGCACGTTGTTCCTGGCGATCTTCACGGCCGGCTCCAGCGGCGCCGACGGCACGGTTGCGGTGCGGGTGCTGTTCGGCTCCATTCTCGGTCTCTCGGCCGGTGATGCCCGTCTTGCCGCCGCGATCGGGGTCGCCGCCGTCTTGGCGCTCCTGCTCCTTGCACGACCCCTGCTCTTCGCGTCGCTGGATCCCGAGGTCGCCCGCGGCCTCGGCGTGCCGGTTCGCGCCCTCGGGGTCGCCTTCCTGGCGCTGCTCGGCGTGGTTGCGGCCGAGGCCAGCCAGGCGGTCGGGGCGCTGCTGCTGCTCGGTCTGCTGGCCGCTCCCGGCGGCGCCGCCCGCCTGCTCACCGCCAACCCCTGGCGCGGCTTGGCGCTCTCCGCGGCGATCGCCGTTGCCTCGACCTGGGCCGGCCTGGCGGTCAGCTACGAGGTCGACTCGCTGCCGGCGAGCAGCGCCGTGATCGGCTGCGCAACCGCCGCGTTCGTCAGTGCCGCCGCCTTTGCCTGGCTGCGCGGCCGCGGTCTCGGGCGGTCCCGACCGGAGGCTACGATCGCCGCATGAGCACGCTCGTCGGCACCAGGTGGGCCGAGCACGCCCTCGAGGCGCTGCAGAAGGCGGGGCACCGACGCGGCGGCGCCCGGACCGCGGTGGTCGAGGCGCTGGCCCGCCACAACTGCGCCGTCACCGCCCTCGAGCTCGACGACGAGCTGCGTCGCCGGCGCCCGCCGGTGGGCAGGGCCAGCGTCTATCGCGCCCTCGAGCAGCTCGAGCAGCTCGGCCTCGTCCAGCGGGTCGAGGTTTGCCGCGGCACCGCCGGCTACGAGCGCATCGACCCCGACGGCCACCATCATCACCACGCGATCTGCCGCGACTGCGGCCGCATGGTCCCCTTCGAGGACCCGACCCTGGAGCGGGCGATCGGAGAGCTCTCCCAATCGCTCAGCTTCGACGTCACCGAACACGATGTGGTCCTCCGCGGCCGTTGCGAGAAGTGCGCCCGCTGAGGAGAGCGCCGGCTAAGCGGGGCAGGGGGCGGCAGTTACGAGTACTGATCCCATTTCTCTAAGTAGGGAAGGGGGTCGATCGGGCTGCCGCCCTCGTACCAGCCGGGGGCGGTCCAGATCTCGAAGTGGAGGTGGCAGCCCTGGGCGTCGCCGGTGTCGCCGACGAGCCCGATCGGCTGGCCGGTGCGGGCGGTTTCGCCGGCTTGCAGCGGCGACGGTTCCGCCAGGTGGGCGTACATGAAGTCATAGCCGGTGCCCTTGCCGTCGATGACGAGGTAGTTGCCGGCGGCGGACTGGTAGCCGGAGTACTGGACCGTGCCGCCACGGGCGGCGACGAGCGGCGTCCCGCAAGCGGCCATCGTGTCTTGGCCCTCGTGCGTGTGGCCCGAGCGGCCGGCGCCGAAGCGGCCGGCACTCATCCCGAATTCGTGGGCGCCGAGGATCGGGAAGGCATAGCCGTAGAAGTCGAAGCCGAGCGCCGGTGCCGCCGACTGGGTGGCGGGGCGAGCCGCCGTTTCCGTGCCCTGGGGGGAGACTTGGAAGCTGTAGCGCCCGTTGCGGGCCGCCTTGCCTTCAGCGTTGGTGCCGTCCCAGCGCACGCTGGTGGGGACGTTGGGCGCGACATCGTTGCGGTAGTAGGTCTTGATGACTTCGCCGGTCGCGTCGATCACGTCGATCCGCAGGTCGTTCTGGGGCTGGTCGCTGTCGATCGTGAAGGACAGGCGGGGCGTGCGGTATCCGAAGTAGAAGGACTTATGCGGCGCGCTTGCGGCCGAAAGCAGAGTGATCGTGCCGGCGCTCGGTTCCGGGCTGGGCGCGCCGGCGGGGCTGCTCGGCGGCGGTGGGCTGCTACCGGGGGTCGGCGCTCCGCCGGTCGTCGCTGCTGCGAATCCCGGCAGTGCCAGCAGGGCGCCGAGCACCAAAATCGCTATCGCCGGGAGCATTCCCAGGCGTGGGAAACCCTTGTCCTGCACCGCTCAGCCTCTCTTTCGATCGCCTACGGAGTTAGCTGTCGGGCTCGCGCTGAAAGAGCTGCGCTACGGATCGTCTTCGTCCGATTCGCCCCTGAGACCTGCAAAGGTCTCTGCGGTTCCTCCGCCCCCGAGCGGCGTCCGCTCGGGATTCGGCATTGCTGGCGCGGCAGTGTACAGGCCGAGATGGCTATTATCCCCCGGCCGCGCTGGTTCTTCCGCGTGGTTTTTTCATGAAGACGACCGCGATGAAGACCTACGTAGCCACACCGGCCACCCGCCAGCGCGACTGGTACGTCGTCGACGCCGAGGGTCAGACCCTCGGCCGTCTCGCGACCCAGATCGCCGACGCCCTGCGCGGCAAGCGCAAGCCCGAGTACACGCCGCACATCGACACCGGCGATTTCATCGTCGTCGTCAACGCCGAGAAGATCCGCGTCACCGGCAAAAAGCTCGAGCAGAAGACTTACTGGCGCCACAGTGGCTACCCGGGCGGCATCAAGTCGCGCAGCCTCGCCGAGATGCTCGAGCGGCGTCCCGAGGAAGTGATCCGCAAGGCCGTCAAGGGGATGCTCCCGCGTAACCGCCTGGCGCGCCAGCAGCTGACCAAGCTGAAGGTGTACGCCGGCCCCGAGCATCCGCATGCGGCACAGCAGCCCAAAACGATGGAGATTGCGAAGTGATGGCAGACGACGAGAAAGCTCGCGACGAGACGGCCGAGGGGACCGAGGCCGCGCCCACGGGTCCTGACGCCGGGGAGGACACCTCGTCCTCGCAAGCTGCGGGCGAGGCGCCCACCCCGACGCCACCCGTGGATGAGGCGTCGGATTCCCCGCCCGAGTCGTCGGAGCCGTCCGAGGTGGAGTCGTCCGCCAGCGATTCCGCTGATGTGAGTGAGGAGCCCGTCGCCGAGGAGGCTGACGAGGCACCTGTGGCCGACGCTGACGAGGCTCCTGCCGAGGACGAGGCGCCTGCCGCTGAGGAGGCTCCCGCGGAGGACGCCGCTCCCGCGGGGGAGCCGGCGGCGAAAGAGCCGGCCCAGAAGACTTCTGAGAAGAAAGATGTGATTCCGGGAGCTGACCTGGAGCCGATCGCGGTGGCGCCGGAGGGACCGGCGTTGAGCGCGGAGGAGCGGGCGCGGCTGGAAGCCGAAGAGGAGGAGAAAGCTCGGCGCGAAGCGGAGCTTGCCGCGACCGAGGAGGCCGATCCGGCGCTTGCGGATCGCGCTCCGGCGAAGATGGAGAGCGGATCCCGCTTTCTCGCCACCGGCAAACGCAAGCGCTCGATCGCTCGTGTGACCCTGCTGCCGGGCGACGGCCAGATCGTCGTCAACGGTCGCAGCCTCGAAGAGTTCTTTCCGCGGCCCCTGCATCAGACGATGGCGCGCCAGCCGCTTGCCGTCTCCGGCTATGAGGGCAACGTCGACGTTCGCGTTCGCGTTCACGGCGGCGGCATCAGTGGTCAGGCCGGTGCCGTCCGGCACGGAATCGCCCGCGCCCTGACCGAGATCGACCCCGAGCTGCGCGGCGATCTCAAGCGCCGAGGCTTCCTCACCCGTGACGCCCGTGTCAAGGAGCGTCGCAAGGCCGGTCTCAAGAAGGCCCGTAAGCGGCCTCAGTTCAGCAAGCGCTAGCGGAGCCGCGGTGGCTACGGAGCGCAAGCTCTTCGGAACCGACGGGGTCCGAGGAGAGGCTGGAACGTTCCTCAGCGCCGAGCTGGCGACTTCCCTCGGGCGGGCGGCTGCCGCTTCCCTGGACGTCGAGCGCCCCCAGGTCCTGATCGTCCGCGACACCCGCGAGTCCGGCCCGATGCTGGAGGCGGCTCTCGCCGCCGGAATCGCCGCCGGCGGTGGCGACGCGCTGCTCGGTGGGGTACTGCCGACCCCGGCGGCCGCGATCCTGGTCAGGAAGCTCGGCCTCGACCTCGCCGCCGTCGTCTCCGCCTCGCACAACCCGTATCGCGACAACGGCATCAAGTTCTTCTCCGCCCAGGGGGTCAAGCTCGACGACGAGACCGAGGGCCGGATCGAGTCGTTGCTGGAGGAGGGCGTTCGTGATTTGGATCGGATGCCGAAACAAACCGCGAACGCACCTGCCGAGCCGGGCCGTGTCCGCGAGCTCGACGGCGGGCTCGAGGATTACCTGCGGGCCCTCGAGTCGGCGTTTCCGCTCGATCTGAAGGGGCGGCGCATCGCCCTCGACTGCGCCCACGGCGCGACCTTCCGGGCCGCCCCGGCGATCTTCGAGCGCCTTGGGGCCGAGATCGATCTGATCGGCGTCGAGCCCGACGGCCGCAACATCAACGCCGGCTGCGGGTCCACCCACCTCGAGAGGCTCTCCGAGCATGTCGCCGGCTCGAACGCCGAGATCGGCTTCGCCTTCGACGGCGATGGGGACCGCGTTCTCGCCGTCGGCGGGTCCGGTCGCGTCCACGACGGCGACGAGCTGATCGCGCTCACCGCCCGTGGCATCGCCAGCCGCGGCGAGCCGTTGGGCGGCGTCGTCGTCACCGTGATGAGCAACTACGGATTCCACCAGGCGATGGAGGAGGCCGGGATCGAGGTCGCCACCACCCAGGTCGGCGACCGCTACGTGATCGACGAGATGCGCCGCCGCGGCTGGGCTCTCGGCGGTGAGCAGTCGGGTCACATCATCGCCTCCGATTTCGTCTCCACCGGCGACGGGATAGCGGCCGCCTTGATGACGATGAGAGAGCTTGGTGATGCCGCGCTCGACGACGCCGCGCCGATGCGCAAGTTGCCGCAGACGCTGGTCAACGTCGAGGTGGCCGACCGCGAGGCGATTGCCGGCGCCGAGGTGGTCTGGGCTCAGGTGGAGCGTGAGGAGCAGGCCCTGGAGGGTCGCGGTCGGGTCCTCTTGAGGCCGTCCGGGACCGAGCCCCTGGTGCGGGTGATGGTCGAGGCGCCGAGCGCCGAGGAGGCGGAGGCGGTCTGCTCGCGCCTGGTTGCCGCCGTGCGCGAAGAGCTCGCCTGAACGGCTCGCGGCGGCGGACCTCTACTCTTTCTCGCCTTCCATGTGCGGAATCGTCGGATACGTGGGCGCCAGGCCCTGCGAGGAGCTGCTGCTCGCCGGGCTGGAAAAGCTCGAATACCGCGGCTATGACTCGGCCGGCCTCTCCGTGCTCGACGGCGGCGAGGTCGAGAGCGTGCACGCGGTCGGCAACCTCGCCAACCTGCACGCCGCGGTCGAGGAGCACGCCATCAGCAACGGCGGCGCGCTGCCGCCGGCGAAGACCGGGATCGCCCACACCCGCTGGGCGACCCACGGCCGCGTCACCAAGGCGAACGCCCATCCGCTCGACGACGCCTCCGGTCGTGTGCACATCGTCCTCAACGGGATCGTCGAGAACCACAACGCGCTGCGCCGTCGCCTGCAGGAGCAGGGCGAGGAGTTCAGCTCCGAGACCGACGCCGAGGTGGTCGCCCACCTGATCGCCGACCACTACGACGGCGACCTCGCCGCCGCCGTCCGCGCCGCCTTCGCCGAGCTTCGCGGTCACTACGCCTTCGTCGCCATGCACGCGGACCAGCCCGACCTTCTGGTCGGAGCCCGCAAGGAGTGCCCGCTGGTCGCCGGAATCGGCGCGGACGAGGCGTTCCTGGCCTCGGCGATTCCGGCCTTCCTGGCCGAGACCCGCACCGCGATGCTGATCGAAAACGGCGAGATCGTCGAAGCCGAAGCCGGCACCGTGCGGATCACCGACGCCGACGGCACCCCCGTCGAGCGCCAGAGCGAAGAGGTGACCTGGGACGCTGACGCGGCCGAGAAGGGCGGCTATGAGACCTTCATGCTGAAGGAGATCCACGAACAGCCCGACGCCGTCGCCGAGACGATCGCCGATCGCCTGCCCGAGGACGATGGCGTCGACCTCAGCGACGTCGAGCTCGACGACGAGTACCTGCGCGGCGTGCGCCGAATCGTGATCGTCGCCTGCGGCACCTCCTACCACGCCGGCCTGATCGGCCGCTACGCGATCGAGGAGTGGGCGCGGGTCCCGGTCGAGATGGACATTGCCTCCGAGTACCGGTACCGCAACCCGGTGGTCGGGCCCGATGACCTGGTGGTCGGGATGACCCAGTCGGGCGAGACGGCCGACACCCTGGCGGCGATGCGGCTGGCTCGCGAGTCCGGCGCCAAGGTCCTGGCGATCACCAACATCATGGGGAGCCAGGCAACCCGCGACGCCGACGCGGTGCTCTACACGCGCGCCGGCCTCGAGGTCTGCGTCGCCGCGACCAAGACCTTCCTCGCCCAGGTCGCGGCGATGTACCTGCTGGGACTGCGACTGGCGGAGCTGCGGGAGACGCTGCCGCCGGCGCGGATCGCCGAGCTCGTCGGCGAGCTGAAGGCGCTGCCGTCGAAGATCGAAGAGACGATCACCGCCGTCGAAGACGAGGTGCGGGAGATCGCCGCGACCCACAGCGGCCGTGAGTTCTTCCTCTACCTCGGTCGCCACATCGGCCTGCCGGTCTGCCTGGAGGGCGCCCTGAAGCTGAAGGAGGTCTCCTACATCCCCACCGACGCCTACGCCGCCGGAGAGATGAAGCACGGCCCGATCGCGCTGCTCGACGAGTCGACCCCGGTCGTCTGCGTGGCCACCGACAGCCCGGTGCTGGAGAAGATGCTCTCCAACGTCGAGGAGGTTCGCGCTCGCGGCGCCGACACGATCGCCGTCGCCACCGCCGGCAGCGGCCGCGCCGCCGAGGTCGCCGACCGCACGATCGAGATCCCGCGCTGCGACTGGATCCTGCAGCCGATCCTGGCGATCCTGCCGCTGCAGCTGCTGGCCTACGACATCGCCCGCGCCCGCGGCCTCAACGTCGACCAGCCCCGCAATCTGGCCAAGACCGTCACGGTCGAGTAGCGGGCCGCTACCATGCGGCCGGCATGAAGGTCCGCTTCCTCCCAGTCATAGCGGCGCTCGTCGCCCTGCTCGCCGTCGCCGGTTGCGGCAGCTCCAGCTCGTCCTCGAGCGATCCCGCCTTGGTGGCGCCGAAGGGCGTTCCGGTCTTCATCGAAGCGACGATCCAGCCCGAAGGCACGCTGAAGGAAGACGTCGAATCGCTGGCCAAGAAGATCGGCGGCGTCGACGACCTCGGCGACCTGATCGTCTCCGAAGCAGAAAAGGCCGCCAACGCCTCCGGCGAACCGCTCGACTTCGAAAAGGAAATCCAGCCCTGGCTCGGCGAACAGGCTGGGATGTACCTCGAAAGCTACGACGGCAATGAGTTCAACGGCTACGGCGTGGCGATCGAAGTGACCGACAGCGGTGCCGCCGAAGCGTTCGTCGAGGACCATGCCAAGTCCGAAGACGGCGATGAATTCGAAGAAGGCAGCTACGAAGGCGTCGACTACGTGCTCAACAAGGATGAGGAGACCGTCGTCGGGGTCTTCGACGACTTCCTCGTCGTCGCCGAAGACCTCAAGTCCTTCAAGGCGATGGTCGGCGCCTCCAGCGGCGAATCGCTGGAGGAAGACCCTAACTACGGCGACGCGGTGACCAGTGCCCCCAGCGGCAGCCTCGCCAACGTCTACGTCGACATCGGTGGTCTGATCGAAGAATCCGGCGGCGCGATCGATCCGGAAGCCCAGAACTTCCTCGACACGGTTGGGATCGAGCCGGAGGAAGCGACGGCGCTGGCCAGCGTCCTGCCCGGCTCAGATCAGATCGAGATCGACGTGAGCAGCAACCTCGGTGGCGAGAACCCGCCCAGTGGCGACGCCTCGAAGCTGCTCGGCGAACTGCCGGCGGGCTCGGTGGCGGCGATCGCCTCGGCCGACTTCGGCAAGCGCTTCGGCGAAGCGATCGATCAGATCGACGAGAACGGCATCCCCGGCGAGATCCCGCCCCACGAACTGAAGAAGACGATGAAGGCGGCCGGGATCGACCTCGAAAAGATCTCCGCCTCGGTCGGCAACCTCGGCGTCTTCGCCGAAGGCAACAGCGAGAGCAACCTCGGCGGCGCCGCGCTCTTCGAAGTCGAGAGCGCGACGGAAGCCAAGAACACCGTCGCCAACGTCGGCCTGCTTCTGCGCGCCACGAAAACGCCGGGCGTCACCGCCCTCAGCGGCAAGTACAGCGGCTTCTCAGTCCGCAGCGCCGACCTTGGGCCGAAGCCGCTGGTCGTCGCCGCAGCAGGCGAGCGGGTCGCGGTCGCCTACGGCCTGCCCGCAGTAGCCAAGGCGCTCTCCTCCGGGGGTGCCCGGCTCTCCTCCAGCTCCGCCTACAAGGAGGCCGTCAGCGCTCTTGGCAGCACGCCGATCAGCGGCTTCATCGACGGTCCGGCGGCGCTTCGCCTCGCCAAGGACCTGGTGCCGGCCGACAAGAAGGACGGCTTCGACGAAGCGAAGTCGTACCTCAGCAAGATCGACTACATAGCGATTGGTGGCGGGTCGGCGGGCGAACGGTCGACGGTCAAGCTGATTGCTGGAGTTAAGTAGCTCTTCTTCGGCGGGGGACGTAGCCGGGAGGCCGGTGCCCCCTCCTCACTCGGAACCTCGTCGACTGGCAGTGGTGCGGCCTTCGGCCCTTGTCGCGGTCGCTCCTCCTCCGAAAAACGTTCGGAGGGGGCACCGGCCTCCCGGCTAGGCTCCGGTCGATGGAGGGCTGGTTGACGCCGCTGTTTGACGCCGGGGGTATGCGGGCGGTCGATGCGTGGGCGATTGACGAGCAGGGGGTGCCGCCGTTGGAGTTGATGGAGGCGGCGGGGAGGGCTGTGGCGGAGGTGGTCGCGGAGTTGTCGCCGGAGGGACCGGTGGTGGTGGTCTGCGGGAAGGGGAACAACGCGGGGGATGGGTTCGTGGCCGGGCGGCTTCTGCGGGGGATGGGGTTCGAGGTCGAGGTGCTGTTGCTCTGGGCGGGGGAGGAGTTGCGGGGGGATGCCGCCACCAATGTGGCGCGGGTTGAGACGGAGCTCGTTGGTGGGGAGGAGCTTGATCGGCGGTTGGCTGGGGCCGGGGTGGTGGTGGACGCGATCTTTGGGACGGGATTTGCCGGGGCTCCCCGCGAGCCGGCTCTCGGGGCAATCGAAGCGGTCAATCGGTGCGGGGCGCCGGTGGTGGCCTGTGACGTCGCTTCGGGGGTGGATGCATCCAATGGGGAAGTGGAGGGCGTGGCCGTCGAGGCCAGCGTCACGGTCAGCTTCCACGCGGCCAAGATTGGGCAGCGGATCGCTCCGGGCAAGTGGCACACGGGGGAGCTGCGGGTGGTTCCGATCGGGATCCCAGCGGGCGCGCCGGTGGAGCCGCTCGGCGGCACGATCGATGCCTCGGTGCTGGCGCTGCTGCCGCGCCGGGGGCCTCAGTCGACCAAGTTCAGCTCCGGGCAGGTCGCGATCGCGGGCGGTTCGCGCGGGCTCACCGGTGCCGTGCAGATGTCCGCGTTGGCGGCGATTCGCAGTGGCGCGGGTTACGCCACCGTCGCGGTGCCGGCCGACCTCGAGCTCGTCTACGAGCAGGGGCAGTCGGAGGTGATGTCGGTTGGTTGCCCAGGCGGTGACGGTTGCCTGGTGCCGGCTTCCCGCAAGGCGATCCTGCGGGCTTTCGAGAAGGCCGCCGCCGGCGTGCTCGGCCCCGGGCTCGGCCGCGATCCGGGGTCGCTGGAGCTGGCCCGCGAGGTCGCCCCGGCGATCGAGGCGCCGCTGGTCATCGATGCCGACGGCCTCAACGCCTTCGCCGGTCGGATCAGTGAGATCGCCGCCCGCGAGGCGCCGACGATCCTCACCCCGCACGCCGGCGAGCTCGGCCGCCTGCTCGGGTGCAACTCGGAGGAGATCGACGCTCACCGGCTCTCTCGCGCCCGCGAAGCCACGGCCGCGGCCGGCGCCGTGCTCGTCCTCAAGGGCGACGACACGATCGTCACCGACGGCGAGCGCCTCGCGGTCAACGCCCTTTCCGCGCCCGCCCTGGCCACCGCCGGCAGCGGCGACGTCCTATCCGGGATGACCGCGGCGCTGTTGGCGCGCGGCCTCGAGCCGTTCGCCGCCGCCTGCGCCGCCGTCCTCGCCCATGCCCGCGCCGGCCGGGAGGCCGCTGAGCGGGTTGGCCTCGCCGAGTCGGTGATCGCCACCGACGTGATCGCCGCAATCCCGGCGGCGCTGCGCTCCGCCGGGCCGGTCGAATAACCTCGCCTGCGTGAAGACGGCAGCCGAGATCATGAATACGAACATCCCCACCGTTAAGCCGGAGGACGATGCCCGCACCGCGATCGACCTGCTCGCCAAGACGGACATGGGAGCGATCCCGGTGGTCGACGACGCCGATCAGGTGGTCGGCATCGTCAGCGAGTCCGATCTCGTCCTCAGCGACGAGGAATCGGATCTGCACCTGCCGCACTACCTCAACATCATGGGCGGGGTCGTCTTCGTCGGCTCGATGAAGGGCTTCGAGGATCGCCTCAACAAGGCTTTCGCGACCAAGGTCTCGGAGCTGATGACCGCCGACCCGATCGTCGCCCGCGACTACGAAGCCGCCGACCGCGTCGCCAAGAAGATTGCCGACAGTCATCACAACCACCTACCGGTGGTCGATGCGGATGGCAAGCTGGCGGGCATGGTCACCCGAGCCGACGCGCTGGCCGCGGTCGTCGACGGCGAGTAGCCATGGAGCGGGCGGTCGCCCGGATCGATCTCGACGCCGTCGCCGCCAACTGCGCGCGGCTGAAGTCCGAGCTCGGGGAGGCTGAGCTCTGCGCCGTCGTCAAGGCCGACGGCTACGGCCACGGTGCCGATGGCTGCGCCGAGGCGGCGCTGTCGGGCGGCGCGACGAGGTTGGCCGTCGCCACCGCCGTCGAGGCGGCCCAGATCGGTCGCCGCCTCCAGCACATCCCCCTGCTGACGATGGGGGCGCTGACCGAGGCCGAGGTCGACGTCGCCCTCTCGGCCGGCTCGGAACTGACCGTCTGGCGGGAGGATTTCCGCCGGCTCCTCGCCGCCCGCGCCCGGGCACAGGGACGCCCGGCCCGCGTCCACGTCAAGCACGACAGCGGCATGGGGAGGCTCGGCAATCCCGACCCGGGCGAGGTGCTGGAGCTGGTCCGCGCCTGCGCCGCCGACCCCGACCTCGAGCTCGCCGGTCTCTGGACCCACTTCGCCACCGCCGACGAACCGGACTCCGGGTACTTCGACGAGCAGTTGGGGCGCTTCGAGGCCGTCGTCGCCGCAGTGCGCTCGGAGTTCCCGGGGGTCACCATCCACGCCGCCAACAGTGCCGCCGTCTTCCTCGACGGCCGCTCGCACTTCGACATGGCCCGCTGTGGCGTCGCGATCTACGGGCTCGACCCGTTTCAGGGCGACCCCGCCGCCCGTGGCCTGCGGCCGGCCCTCTCGTTGCGCTCCTATGTCGCCGACGTCAAGCGCTTCCCGGTGGGAGCCAGCGCCGGCTACGGGCAGCGCTGGTCCGCTGCCGTCGAGACCCACGTCGGCGTGGTCCCGCTCGGTTACGGCGACGGTGTCCGCCGTGGCCTGACCAACAACGCCGAGGTCCTCGTCGGTGGCGTCCGGCGGCCCCTGGTCGGCACCGTCTCGATGGACAACCTGACGATCGACCTTGGCCCCGAGACCGACGTCCGGCCTGGCGACGAGGCGGTCCTGATCGGTGCTCAGGGCGAGGAGGAAGTCCGTGCCGAGGAGCTTGCCGCCCGGCTTGGCACGATCAACTACGAGATCACCTGCGGCATCTCCGCCCGGGTCCCGCGGCGCCCGGCATGAGCCTGTCCGAGCGGCTGCTCGAGGAGCCGCTGGTGGCGGCCGCGCGGCGGGCCCTCGCTGGCGGCGAGAGCGCCTGGGTCGTCGGCGGGGCCGTGCGCGACGCCTTGCTCGGCGAGTCCGTCGCCGATCTCGACCTCGCCGTCGCCGGCGACCCCGGCTCCGTCGCCAAGGCGGTCGCTCGTGAGATCGGCGAGCACGCCTTCGAGCTCTCGGCCGAGTTCGGCACCTGGCGCGTCGTCTCTGCCGAGCACTCCTGGCAGGTCGATGTAACGGCGTTGCGTGGCTCCGGCATCGAGGCCGATCTCGCCGACCGGGACTTCACGATTGGCGCCGTAGCGGTGCCCCTGGCGGGCGGTGAGCCGCTCGACCCGCTTGGCGGTATCGCCGATCTCGAGGCGCGGCGCCTGCGGGTGGTCGGCCCCGGGAGCTTCGGGGCGGATCCACTGCGCCTCCTGCGGGCGGCGCGCCTTGCCGCCGAGCTGGCACTGGAGATCGACCCCGAGACCGTCGCCCTGGCCCGTGCCGCCGCCAAACGGGCCGCCGAGCCCGCCGGTGAGCGACAGCTCGCCGAGCTGCGTCAGCTGGTCGGCGGCCCCGAGCCGCTGCGCGGCCTTGCCCTGCTCGACGAGCTCGGACTGACCGCCGTCGTCCTCCCAGAGCTGGAAAACCTGCGCGGGGTCGAACAGGGGCCGAACCACCACCTCGACGTGCATGGCCATACCCTCGCCGTCCTCGAGCGCACGCTGGAGATCGAGCGCGACCTGCCGCGCTTTGCCGGTGAGCGCGCCGAGAGGATCGCGGCCTTCCTGGCAGAACCGCTCGCCGACGAGATGACGCGCGGCACGGCACTGCGCTTCGGCGCCCTCTTCCACGACATCGGCAAGCCGGCGACGCGGGCCGAATTGAACGGCTTCGTCGGCTTCCGCGGCCACGACCAGGTAGGCGTCGAGATCATCGGCGGCATCTGCGAGCGGCTCCGCGCCAGTCGCCGCCTCACCCGCCACCTGCAGGGGCTGACGCTCCATCACCTGCGCCTCGGCTTCCTGATCCCAGAGGCGCCGCTGCCCGCCCGGCGGGTCCACGAATATCTGCGCGCGACCGAACCGGTGGCCGTCGACGTCACCCTGCTGACCGTTGCCGATCGCCTCTCTGCTCGTGGCCACGGGCCGATCGCCAGCCCCGAGATGGTCGAGGCCCATTTGGCTCTGGCAAGCCAAATGCTGGGGGCCGCGCTCGACTGGCACCGCACCGGTCCGCCGGTGCCGCTGCTGCGCGGGGACGAGCTCGCCACGGCGCTCGGGATCGAGCCCGGCCCGCGCCTCGGCGAGGTCCTGGCCGAGCTCGAGGCGGCCCAGTACTCCGGCGAGGTCAGCGACCGCGACGGGGCGATCGACCACGCTCGCAAGTGGCTCCTCTGGAACGCCGAAGAGGCCTGAAACCCCTGCTAGGGGGCCGTTCAGGTACGCTGCCCGCCGCATGGCCAAAGAGGAAAAGATCGAAATGGAGGGGGAGATCACCGAGGCTCTCCCCAACACCATGTTCCGGGTCAAACTGGACAACGGCCACGACGTCCTCGGCCACATCTCCGGAAAGATGCGCCGACACTACATCCGGATTCTTCCTGGTGACAGGGTGAAGATCGAGCTTTCGCCTTACGACCTCGACCGGGGTCGAATCACCTATCGGTACAAATAGCGATCTAGCGGGACTCCGCCATCTCCGCAATCAGGGCGGACCAGGCGAAGTCCTTGGCGCCGAGGCCCTTGCCAGTGCGAGGGTCGTAGTACTCGCGGAGGCCCTCGCGGGCGACGGTGGCGATCAGGCCGGCGGCCAGGTGCTGGGCCTCGGTGTCGTAGCCGAGGCGGCGCAGGCCTAGCCAGACCAGCCAGGCGGAGTTGATCCAGGTGGGGCCACGCCAGTAGCGGCGGATCGGGCCGCGGCCGCCGTCGGGTTCGTAGCTCGGCTCCGAGGCGGCGACCGAGGGCGGGGCGACTGGGGTGAGGAACTCGGCGGGGTTGAGGAGGTGCTCCTCGATCAGGCGGCGGCCGATTTGGTCGGGGAGGTCGGGAAGTGCCAGGGGCGCCAGGGACGCCCAGGTGACGACGCCGGGGCGGATCCCGCCCGGGTGCGCCTCGTCGATGAAGAGGCCGCGCCGCTCGTCCCAGAGTCGCTCGACCAGGGCCGGCGTCGCGGAGGGCCGGCCCAGCGCCTGCAGCGAGAGCGACCAGAGGGTGTTGACGAGCGTCTCGCAGAGCACTGGGTGGCCGGCGTCGCGGATCCGTCGCGCCTCGAAGCCGAAGCGGCGGTTGCGCGCGACCAGCAGCGGGAAGCCGATGCGGCCGTTCGAGCGCCAGCCCCAGACCGGTTCGAACTTCGGCGAGGCGTCGAGGCCGGACTCGTCCGGCTGGACGATCCAGAGCAGGCCGTCGCCCTCGAGGTCGCGGTTGGCGGTGAGCCAGTCGGCCTGGGCGGCGATCCGCGGCTCCTCCGCCGGGTCGCCGACCGCCAGGCTCCAGGCCCAGGCGAGCAGTGGCGGCTGGATCGTCTCCGTCTGCAGCGCCCGCCGGGATGTGACGTTGTAGAAGGGCAGGCGCTCCCAGGAGACCGGCCGGCGCCAGAAGATCGTGTGCCCGACGAAGCCGTCGGGGCGCTGCACGGCCAGCAGGCTCTGCAGCTCGGCCCGTGCCCGCTCGCGGTCGTAGCGGCCCCGCACGATCGCCGCGAAGCAGGAATCCCAGTACCACTGCCACGGGTAGCGCCCGGGACTGGGCTCGCTGTAGGCGTAGCGGCGCCCCTGCCACTCGCCCTCGTGCCAGTTCTGCTCCAGGACCCGCCGGGTCTCGGCGACGACGGTCTGGGCGGCCTCGCTCATTGCGCCGTGCGGCGCATCTCTCGCAGCGCCAGCCCGCCCAGCACCACCAGCAGCCCCGCCAGAGCCAGCAGGCCCGGCCAGGTGTCGGCCCAGCTGACGCCGCCGACGAAACCCTGTCGCGCCGCTTCGATCACGTCCGTGACGGGATTGACTTCGGCGACCCTGCGCAGCCACCCCTGCAGCAGGGCGATCGGCGCGTAGGCCGGGGTCAGCAGCACCAGCGCCATCATTCCCGACTGCATCAGCGGCGCCGCCGACTGGCTCCTGAATCGCAGCGCCAGGAAGGATCCCCAGCAGGCGGCGACGGCGGCCATCGCCGCCACCATCGCGAAGCAGATGACGAAGCCGTCGACGCCGGGAAACCCGGCGCCGAGCAGCAGCGCGATGGCGAAGACGAAGGTCGCCGGGATCAATGCCCGGGCGCTTGCCGCCAACACCGTTCCGGCAAGGATGACCCAGCGCGGGGCGGGGGAGACGAGCAGCCGATCGACCCAACCCGCTTCGTAGTCGCGGGCCAGGTTGACGCCCGCGGCGGCGCCGGTGAACCCCGCCCCCTGGAGCATGCTGACCGGGACGATGAAGGCCTCGTAGTTGCCGGTGCTGAAGCCGTTCAGCTGCGTCAGCGCTCCGAAGACGCCGTTGAGGCCGAGGAAGAAGATCGTCGGCGCCAACACCCCAGGGATCGCCGCGCCGGGCACCCGCACCAGCTCGTTGCGGGCGCGCGCCATCATCGCCCCGATCGTCGCCAGGTTGGCGCGCCAGGCCGGCAGGACCACCCGGGCCGTCGCCGCCTCCATCAGCCGGACCTCAGCCGGTGGCGCAGGGCACGGCCGCTGAGCAGCAGCCCGAGGCCGAAGATCGCCGCGATCGTGGCCACGGCCGCCGCCGTGTCGCCGGCGTCGATGCCGGCGATGATCGGCTCACGCACGCCTTCGACGACGAAGCTGAGCGGGTTGTACTTGGCGATCGTCTTGGCCGGCTCGATCATCAGTTCCTGCGGGAAGAAGGCGGTGGAGAGGAAGAGCACGACCAGGACCAGCGGGAAGAGGCCCTGGACGACGCTGGCGCTGCCGGTCCGCAGCGCGATCGCGGCGCCGATCCCGCCGACCGCCAGCGCCGCCGCGGTGACCAGCGCCATCGCCAGCAGCGCCCCGGGAACGCCGCCCTCGATCTCGGCGCCGAAGACCAGTCCGATCAGCAGGAACCAGCAGGAGGCGAAGAGCCCCAGCGCCGCCGTGCCGGCCAGCCGTCCGAGCACGATCGCGAAGCGCGGGATCGGCGCCGTGAAGAGGCGGTCGGTGAAGCCCATCTCGATGTCGACCGCGAGGGCGATGCCGCCGCTGTTGCCGGCCAGCATCAGCGCCTGCATCATCGCCCCGGCCAGCATGAACTGGAGGAAGCTCTGGACCGGCGGGAAGCCCGGCAGTTCCACGGCTCCCCCTGCACCGCCGGTCTGGATCGCCAGCAGCAGGGTCGGGAAGACGATGATCGGGGCGATCAGCTGCGGGCGGCGGAAGGTCTGGCGGATCGAGCGCATGCCGAGCGCCGCGACGACGCGGGCGTTGACGGCGATCGCGCTCACGCCTCGACGGCCGCCTCGTCGGCCGCCTCGCTCTCGTCCTCGAGGTGGTAGCCGGTCTTGGCGACGAAGACGTCGTCGAGCGTCGGCCGCACCAGCTCCAGCGACTCGACCGCGATCCCGGCGTCGTCGAGCGCGCGGACCACGCGGGGGATGTCGGCGGCGCCGTTGGCGGCCTCGATCTCGATCAGCGTCCCGTCCTTGGCCGGCAGCAGCCGACCGATCTCGGCGCAGGCCCGCTCCGCGTCCTCGACCGAGCCACCGCCCAGCTGCAGCTGGATGTGGGGGTTGCCGATTTCCGCCTTGAGCGAGTCCGGCGTCCCTTCGGCGACGATCCGGCCGCTGTCGATGATCGCGACGTTGTCGGCCAGCTGATCGGCCTCCTCGAGGTACTGGGTGGTGAGGAAGACGGTGGTCCCGGCGTCGTTCAGCTCCCGCACCTCCTCCCAGATCGTCTTGCGGCTGACCGGGTCGAGCCCGGTGGTCGGCTCGTCGAGGAAGAGCACGCTCGGCTCGTGGACCAGCGCCGCGGCGAGATCGAGCCGCCGCTTCATCCCCCCCGAGTAGCCGCCGACGCGGCGATCGGCCGCGTGAGCGAGGTCGACCCGCTCCAGGAGCGAGTCGGCGCGGCGCTTGCCCTCGGCGGGCGGCAAGCCCTGCAGAGTTGCCTGCAGCCGGATCAGCTCGCGGCCGGTCATCAGCGGATCGAGCGCCGCCTCCTGCAGGGCGACGCCGATCGAGGCGCGCACGGCGCGCGCTTCGCGGACGACGTCGTGGCCGGCCACGGTGGCGCTGCCACCGGTCGGCAGCAGCAGCGTCGTCAACATCCGCACCGTCGTCGTCTTGCCGGCGCCGTTGGGGCCGAGGAAGCCGTAGATCTCTCCCTCCTCGACCGTCAGGTCGACTCCCTGCACGGCAAAGACCTCGTCGAAGGCCCGCTCGAGTCCCTCGACAGCGATCGCCGGCATCGCCGCCAACCCTAACGGGGACGCCTGGCCGGGATCGTGCAGGAGGGTCCGGCAATGGGCATCGGCAGGCCTCTGAAGGCAGAATCACGCCGCAACCGGGCATCCGCGCCCGTGTTTTTCCAATTCGATGCCCTTTTTCCCGAACAAAAGCCGGCAGCGCCACGCCTGGGCGCCGATCGCGGCTGCCATCTGCCTCTTGGCCGCCCTGGTCGCGGTCGCGACGCCGCGCGACGCCGACTCGGCGCCTCTTCAGGTCGTCGTCCTCGGCCAGACCGCCGAAACGCCGCCCGCCTCCTGTCCGGGCAAGGAAGTCAACAACGTCCCGGTCGCCACCTGCCGCGTCGAGGGGCACGTCACCGGCTTCCAGACCGTGGCTGACGGAATCCCCAGCCCGTTCGAGGCGCCGTTCGAAGGCAAGGTCGTCGCCTGGTCGATCACCCTCGCCAAGCCCTCGGCCCAGGAAACTCCCACGACCTCCAACGAGGTCGGCTTCTTCAACGAACTGCTCGGCACCCCGTCCGAGGGCCGGATCGGCATCCTCCGCCCGGTCGAAGGCACCAAGCCTCCCAAGTACACGCTCGTGCGCCAGAGCCCGCTGGAGGTCCTCAACCCGTACTTCGGCTCGACTCCCATCTTCGCCCTGCAGCACCCACTGACGGTCCTCAAGGGCCAGGTCGTCGCTCTGACCATCCCGACCTGGGCGCCGATGTTCGCCTTCGAAATCAGCGGCGAAAACAGCTGGCGCGGCAGCCGTCTGCCCGAACACTGCGTCGACAAAGAAGACATCAAAAACGAACATCCGCAGCAGGGGGTCGGCAAGACCAAGACCTACGGCTGCTTTTACTCGGACGCGCGGTTGTTGTACACGGCGACGCTCGTCAAAAAGCCTTAGGACGAAGCACCGGGGTGAGCCGTGGGCCCGGGTGCCCCTCCTCACTCGGAACCTCGTCGGCTGGGCCGCGGTGTGGCCTTGCGGCCCCGGTCCGGGTCGCTCCTCCTCCGCAAAACGTTCGGAGGGGCACCCGGGCCCACGGCCCACCTCAGCGGTTCGAGCCCGAAGTTACTTGGGATGAAGGGGGCCCCTGTCCCGAGGCCACGGGACCCGTCCGAGAGCACCGTCCTTGAGTACAAGTGGGCTTACGCGGCTGGACTGTTCGGCCGGCTTGATGACCAGCCCTTGAGCCCGAGCGGCGAGGGTCGGTAGGCCCTCCGAACGTTTTGCGGAGGAGGAGCGACCGCGAACGGGGCTTTGCCGCACTGCGGCCCAGCCGACGATGTTCCGAGTGAGGAGGGCCTACCGACCCTCGCCCCGCCCGAGTTAAAGCGCTGACTGACGCAGCCCGCAGTAAGGACAGTCGCTGACGTCGAGCCCGATCAATTGATCGCAACGGCGACAGGCGCGGAGATTCGCGGGGGTGCGCGGAAGCGATGAGACGGAGGGCGCCAGGGGCAGGACTTTGGCGACGGGCTCCATGTCCTCGCCGGTCTCGCGGTCGACGTAGACCTGGGCGGGATCGGCGTGGGCGAAGGCCTCGCGGCCGGAGGCCCTGGAACGCATGCGGTAGAGCTGACGCTCGTTCATCGCCGGGAAGACTAATAGCTTGGACGGTCTCGATGCGTGTCCTCGTCTTCCACGGCTACATGCTGCGCGGCACCGGCAGCAACATCTACAACGTCAACCTGGCCAGGGCGCTGGCCCGGCAGGGCCATGAGGTCCATCTGCTCTGCCAGGACCGCGAGGTCCGGCCGGAGGGGGTCCACGTCCACAACCCGGACATCGCCGGCCTGCTTCCCGTCTACGTCAAAGACCCGTACCCGGGCTTCGAGGTCAAGGCCTTCCCGGAGCTGAGCGAGGCCGAGCTCGACCGCTATATCGAGGCCAACGTCGCCGCGGTCCGTGAGGTCGCCGAGCAATGCGGCGGCATCGACCTCGCCCTCGCCAACCACCTCGTTATGGGTCCGGCGATCCTCGCTCGAGCTGACGTCGCCCCCTTCGCCGCCAAGATCCACGGCTCGGCACTCGAGTACACCGTCAAACCGCACCCGCGCTTCCTGCCCAACGCGGAGGAGGGAATGCAGGCGGCCAAAGGCGTGCTCGTCGGCTCCCGCCACACTGCCGAGTCCCTCTGGGCGGCACTCCCGGCCCTCGACGGCTTGCGAGAGAAGACCAGGCTGGGACCGCCGGGAGTGGACGTCGAGGCGTTCCGTCCAGGCCCGGTGGAGAGAGACGCCCTCGTCGTGTTCGTCGGCAAGCTGATCGTTTCCAAGGGCGTCGACCTGCTTCTTGCCGCGTGGCCGCTGATCCACGCGGCCCATCGGGGAGCGCGGCTGCGGATAGCCGGCTTCGGCGAGTACGAGGAGGGTCTGCGCCGGCTGCTTGCCGCCCTCGAGGGCGGCGATCTCGATGACGCTCGCGAGGTCGCTCGCCTGGGCTGGGCGCTCGAGGGCGGGGAGGAGAAGCCACTGCCGATCCTCTCGGCCTTCCTCGCCGATCCGCCCGACGGGTACGCGGAGCTGGCGCGGGCGGCCACCGGCTCGGTCGAGTTCATCGGTCGGCTCGAGCACGACGAGGTGGCCGAGCTGCTGCCGGGGGCGCAGGCGCTGGTGATGCCGAGCACCTTTCCGGAGGCCTTCGGAATGGTGGCGGCGGAGGCCGCGGCGGCGGGGGCACTGCCGGTCTCGGCAGGTCACTCGGGGATGCTGGAGGTCTCCGAGCAGCTTTCCCGGGCCCTACCGAAAGACGTGGCGGGGCTGACCTCCTTTCCGGTCGAGCCAGGCGCCGTCGGGGCGATCGCCGACCGTCTCAATCGCTGGCTGGCCCTGCCGGAGCCGCAACGCGAGGGCGCCCGGCAGGCACTGGTCGCGACCGTGGGCAGGCTCTGGAGCTGGGACGCCGTCGCCCGTGGCGTCCTCGCTGCGGCGGCCGGAGACCTCGATGAACTGCCACTTCCCTGAGCTAGTGCGAACCGTCACCTGGGGGCAGAAATCCTCCCGCCGCCGCTTCAATAGAATGCCCGCCGCCTCATGTACGGCCGCCTCCCCATAGTCAAGATGCTCGCCGCCACGGTCGCGATGACGGTCGTCCTCTCGGCGGTGATGGTCTCGATCAACTGGGACGGCCAGGAGGCCTCGACGGCGGCCCCGAAGATCGACGAGCTCCTCAACGTGATGATCGTCATCTCGTCCTTCGTCTTCTCGCTGGTGATCGTGATGCTCTTCTACGCGCTTTGGAAATTCAAAGCGAAGCCCGGCGACGAATCCGACGGCGAGCCGATCCACGGCAACACCCGGCTCGAGGTCGCCTGGACGCTGATTCCGACGATCATCGTCCTCTTCGGCGGCGGCTACAGCTGGAAGGTCCTGCACGACATCGAAGAGCCGGTCAAGGATGCGCTCACGGTCGACGTCTTCTCCCAGCAGTACGCCTGGAGCTTTGGCTATCCGGGCAAGGACAACAAGTTCGTCGAGGGCGAATTCCACGTCCCCGTCGACCGCCAGGTCCAGTTCAAGATGCACGCCCAGGACGTGATCCACTCCTTCTGGGTACCCGAGTGGCGGATCAAGAAAGACAACGTCCCCGGCATCACCACGACCGCGATCGTCACGCCCAACAAGGTCGGCACCTACCAGCTGATCTGCACCGAGCTCTGCGGCTTCGGCCACGCCTCGATGCGAGCGAAGGTCGTCGTCGAGTCGCCGGCGAAATTCCGCGAATGGGTTACCGGGCTGAAAGAGACGATTCCGCAGCCGTTCCTGGAGTCGATTCAGCAGGACACGGAGACCAACCCGGCGCCTCTGGACGCCGGCGGGGCATAGGCATAATGGAGGCGTACTGATGGCGGCTGCGATCAAGCGACCGGGATGGACTAGAGGCCTGCTCGGCGCGATTGCCGCTGCCGCTTTCGGCTTCGGGCTGGTCATCGCCCTGCGGGCGATCTCCGACCTGCCGCTCTACCAGACCGAGCAGACCGGCTACCCGCATGTGGTCGTGCCGTTGATCCTCGCTCCGCTCGGCTTCCTGGCCGGCTTCGGCTGCTTCGACTACTGGCTGCGCTGGGCCGCCGGCATGCCGACGATTCCCGACGATCACTCCCAACACGGCGCCAAGAGCTGGAAGGACTACTTCCGCTTCAACACCGATCACAAGGTGATCGGCATCCAGTACATCTGCACCACGTTCGTCTTCTTCTTCCTCGGCGGCCTGATGGCGATGCTGATTCGGGCCGAGCTGGCCCAGCCGGGCACCCAGATCGTCGATGCGGCGACCTTCAACAGCCTCTTCTCCACCCACGCGGTGCTGATGATCTTCGTGTTCGTGATCCCGGTCTTCGCCGGGATCGCCAACTACGTGCTGCCGCTGATGATCGGCGCCCCGGACATGGCCTTCCCGCGCCTCAACGCGCTCAGCTTCTGGATGCTGCCGCTGGCCGGGCTGCTCTTCATCGGCAGCTTCCTGGCCCCCGGCGGCGCCTTCGACGCCGGCTGGACCGGCTACGCGCCGCTCTCGACGGGCGCTCCGCTTGGACAGTCGTTCTTCAACCTCGGCGTTCAGTTCGCGGGTGCCTCGTCGATCGCGACCGCGCTCAACTTCCTGGTCACGATCATCACCATGCGTGCGCCCGGGATGACCTTCTGGCGGATGCCACTGCTGGTCTGGGCCAACCTCTCGACCTCGCTGCTGGTCGTGGCCGCGACGCCCTTCATCGCCGGCGCCCAGTTCATGGTCCTCTTCGACCGGATCCTCCACACCAACTTCTTCGAGTTCGCGGCCGGTGGCGACGTGATCAGCTACCAGCACATCTTCTGGTTTTACTCACACCCAGCTGTCTACATCATGATGTTGCCCGGCTTCGGGATCATCTCCGAGGTCATCTCGACCCATGCCCGCAAGCCGATCTTCGGCTACCGCCTGATGGCGCTGGCGCTTATCGGGATCGTCGTCCTCAGCTACTCGGTCTGGGCCCACCACATGTTCGTGGCCGGGATGTTCTCCTGGCTGCGCGTGCCGATGATGCTGACCACGCTGCTGATCGCGGTGCCGACCGGGATCAAGATCTTCTCCTGGCTGGGCACGCTCTATTTCGGCAAGATCCACACGTATTCGACGGCGATGCTGTTTGCGCTCGCCTTCATCGTCACCTTCACGATCGGCGGGATCAGTGGGGTCATGCTCGGCATGGTGCCGATCGACATCCACGTCTCCGACACCTACTTCATCGTCGCCCACATTCACTTCGTGCTGTTCGGCGGCTCTGTCTTCACGATCTTCTCCGGGATTTACCACTGGTTCCCGAAGATGACCGGGCGGATGTACGACGAGAAACTCGGCCGCGTCCACTTCTGGGGCACCCTGATCGGCACCTGGGGCACCTTCATCCCGATGCACTGGATCGGCATGGACGGGATGCCCCGGCGCGTCGCCGACTACGCAACCCAGTTCGGCAACTGGAACCTGCTGATCAGCTGCTGTGCCTTCTTCCTCGGCGCCTGCCAGCTGGTCTTCCTCTACAACATGATCGTCAGCTGGCGGTTCGGCCCGAAGGCCGACGCCAACCCCTGGCGGGCCAACTCGATCGAGTGGCAGGTCTCCTCGCCGCCGCCGATCTTCAACTTCGACGAGATCCCGCGGGTCGTCGGTGGCCCCTACGAGTTCGGTGTGCCTGGCGCCCGCCACGCGATCATGGCCGGCGAAGGAGCCGAGGTGCCGGCGGCGGAGCCGAGCGTTGTGGGGTCCTCGACGTGAGCGAGAACGGCGAGCGTAGGCCCCTGCTGGTCTTCCTCAACGAGGTCGCCGGCGGGCGCAAGCTGCTGCAGGCCGTGCGTGACCGGCAGGACTCGGTCTCCAACGTGGTCGTCGCGGCACCCCAGAACCAGCCCAACGTCGGCCAGCTGATCGATGCCGGTGAGCTTCGCGAGGCCGCCCGCGCCCGCGTCGAGGTGACGATGTCGGTGCTCGCCGAGTTCGGCATCGAGTCGGTCGGCGAGGTGATGGACCCTGAGCCGTCACTGGCGCTCGACGACGCTGTCCGCGCTCATCAGCCTGGCGAGGTCTTGCTCTCCTGCCTTTCTGACACCCGCTTCGGCTTCACCCGCAAAGACCTGGTCGAGTGGGCGCGGGAGTGCGTCGAACCCGAGGCGAAGCTGACCCACATCCCGGTCCGCATCGAAGACGACGCGATTCGCTGGGACGTGATCCACACTCTGGTCGTCGCGACCAAGACCGTCGCCGCCCCGGACTTGGTCAACCGCTTGAAGGAGCGGGCCGGGGATCGGCCGCACCGCTACACGATCATCTGCCCACAGGCCGAGGACGTCAGCGAGGCGGAGATCGTCCGCGACCTCGCTTCGACTCTCGCCGAGCTCTACAAGGCCGACATCGACGCCACCGGACAGCCGATGAGCCCCGATCCCTTCCTTGCCGTCAAGAACGCGATCGAGCACTACCGGATCGACGAGGTGTTGATCTCGACGTTTGCGGGCGAGACCTCCCGCTGGCTCGAGGAGGACCTGGTCGGCCGGGTTCGCGAGATCACCGAGAAGCAGGTCGAGCACATCGAGGTCGGCCGTCCAGCCGCCGCCGTCGCCGCCGCTGTGGCGGAGGGAGAGGAGTCCTGATGGAGAGCGCCACGGTTGCCGTTGGGCACGCCGAAGAGCACCACCACCACGGCCCCCCGGAGGCCAACGAGAGCTCGCGGATCGACCGCCAGACCCTCGGCATCCTCCTCTTCATCGTCTCCGAGGTAATGCTCTTCGGGGCTTTCTTCGCCTCCTACTTCTTCCTGCGGGTGGTCGTCAACCCGCCGGCCTGGCCGCCGCACCCATATGAGCTGCCGGTCGCCGTCGCGGGTATCAACACGGCGATCCTCGTCTCCTCGAGCTTCACGATCCACTACGCCCTGGAGGCGATCCGTCGCGGCAACCGCGCCGGCCTCAAACTCGGCCTGGTGCTGACTTGGATGCTGGGAGCCACCTTCCTCTTCATCCAGCTCAACGAGTACGTACACCTCGGCTTCAGCGCCCGCGACCTCTCCTTCGGCTCGATCTTCTACAGCCTCACCGGCCTGCACGGCGCCCACGTCTTCGTCGGCCTGATGCTGCTCAGCTTCGCCTCGATCCGCGCCTTCCGCGGTCATTTCGGCCCCGAGGCCAAGGACCATCTCGGGGTCGAGGTGCCAGGGATTTACTGGCACTTCGTGGACATCATGTGGATCATCGTGTTTTTGACGGTGTACATCCTTTAGCGCGGCCGCTGCAAACCGGCGCATCTCGCGGTCCTCGGTCGGCTCGGATCGGGTCACGCACTGGAGTGCGCTCCCCTCTCCTCGCTCCCTGCGTCCCACGACCTGCTTGGTTTTCGCGGCCGTTCGCGGGTTCGAAAATAGGGACAATGCTGGGGTGAAGATCTCTGAGGAGGCGGTGTTTCGTTGGGTGGTGATCGTCGCCGTGGCAGGGGCGTCCGTGATCGCGCTGACGCTGCTGACCAGGCCCTTGCTGGGCGCTCTTTGGGGGCTGGTGCTGGTCTGCTGGGCAGCGGTTCACGCGTATCGCTGGGTTGAGCGCAAGCGGCGCGCGAGCTGACAGAAGTCCCTACAGATTGCAGACAATAGGTTGCGAATCTCTCGCTAGGCGGGCAGTATGGAGGCCGTGAGAGAGAAGTGGACCGACGAGCGCCTCGATGACCTCAATGAGCGGGTCGCGGACGGCTTCGAGCGGGTCGACAGAGATATCCGTGATCTGCGAACGGACATGACCGCCCGTTTCGATGCCACGGAGGCACGTATGGACGCGCGCTTCAGGGCAGTCGACGCCCGTTTCGACGCAATCGATGCGCGCTTCGACGCTCTCCACAGGTTGCTGCTTCGAGCTTGTGGCGGTGCGGTTGCGACCTTGGTCACCGTCGGGGTGGCGCTGGTCGCTACGCAGCTCTGAGCTGGCGGCGCCGGGTGAATTCGACGACGGCCAGGGTCAGTGCGATCGGCACCGTCGCCGGCAGCTCGTCGACGACGAAGAAGAGACAGTCGAAGGCGATGCCGAAGAGGGCCGCGATGCCGGCTGCGCGAAGCTGCAGGGAGCGATTCCGGGCGAGCAGGGCGCCGAGGGTGGCGGCGACGAAGAGGTCCCCGAAGCCCATCACGGCCGATCCGAAGTGCGCGAACTGCAAGCGTGGCAGCGTCCCGGGGGAGGCCGTGTTGAGGATGGCGTTGGGTCCCTGCAGGAGGTCCGAGGCGACCAGCCAGGTGTCGATCGCCGCCATCGCGTAGATGCCGAGCCGCAGCCAGCCGCCAGGGACGACGGCGACCAGAAGCCAGCCGAGCGCCACGCAGGCGAGGGCCGAGAGTGCCAGGGCCGCCGTCTGTCCGCCCAGCTCACCGCGGGCCGCCCAGGCGAGGGCGAAGAGGGGCAGGACCAGCAGCGCCAGCGGCGGCCTGGCACCGTGGACGAGCGCCCCCAGGGCCAGTGCCGCCAGCGGCGGCACCCCGATCAGGGCGACGTAGGTGAGGACCTGGGCGCTGGCCGAGTCGAGGGCGATGGCGCCGACCACGACGATGATCGAGAGCGGCGGCAGGAACGCCCACCAGCGGCCTCGTAGCGCTCCCAGAGCGGGGACCTCGACCGCTCGGGGCGCCGCTACCAGGAGCGCCTGGACGAGGCTGAGGGCAGCGATCGAGAGCCAGAAGGGCAGCACGCCTCAGAGCGCGCCCGCGGCGGCCCTGGCGGTCCCCTGCTCGTCCTCGCGCGGCGCCTCCAACGCGGCATCGCCGCGGGGCTCGAGCCGACCGGCGGCGGCGACGGTCCAGAGCATCGCCAGCCAGTTGCAGGTGGCGACGGCGACGTGGACCCAGACGATCTCCCCGGGCAGTTCCAGATACCACTGGAAGGCCCCTATGACGCCCTGTAGGACCAGAAGGGCCAGGACTACGGTCAGGGGCCTCACGGCTCGCCGATCGCCGCCAGGGCGGCGCAGGAGGAACCAGACGCCGATCGCCGCCACGCCGTAGAGCGCCGCGATCACAGCGTGACGCTGGACGACCCATTCGAGCGTCTTCGCGCCCTCGAAGTCGAAGCGGTGGACGAGCTCGGTCCCATGGGCGCCGGCGTGGGGGCCGGAGGCGGTGGCGATCGTGCCGACCAGGATCGTCAGCTGGCCGAGCGGGATCAGCCCCCGCACTGCCCAGACGCCGAGCCGGTCCTGCGAGCGGCGCCGCTGCCAGGGTTCGAAGCGCGAGCACCAGGCGAGCGCGAAGGCCGCGTCCAGCAGCATCATCGAGAGGATGAAGTGGGACATGACCAGGCCGGGGGCGAGGTGGTACTTGACGACGAGGGCGCCGAGGATCGCCTGGCCGATCACCCCCAGCGGCAGCAGGCCGCCGAACAAGGCCAGGTGCCAGCGGTAGGGGCGGCGGAAGAAGGCGAGCACGCTGGCGGCGATCACGGCAAAGCCGACGAAGCCGGTCAGCAGGCGGTTGGTGTACTCGATCACCGCGTGCGATTCGAGCGGGGGCGTCGCGCCGCCGTAGCATTTCGGCCAGTCCGGGCAGCCCAGTCCGGAGCCGGTCAGGCGGACGCCGGCGCCGGTGAGGACGATCAGGGCGAGGGCGCCGAGCGCCACGGCCGTCACCTGCGCGTAGCGCTGGGGGGAGATCTCGAGGCGGTCTCGGAGGCGTTCCCGCATCGTCAGGAGATGATGGCAGCGGCCTCGCGGCCGCCGGGGCCTCAGCCGCCCTTGGACTTCGAGCCGCCCTTGCCGCCCGAGGTGCTTTCGACCAGGTATTCGACCAGCTGTTCGAGTTCTTTGGCCGGAATCGTTTCTTCGAAGTTCGACGGCATCACGTTCGGGGGGTAGCCCTTGGCGATCACCTTGTTCGGGTCGACGATGTCCTCGTGGACTTTGTCCGCCGGCTGGCCGGGCAGCGTTTCGTCGAGGTTGGGGCCGGTGACGCCGCCGGAACCGGCGGCGGCGAGCGTGTGGCAGCCGGCGCAGCCGTTGTTGGCGAAGACCTGGGCGCCGGGGCCGCCTGGCACCTTCGGCGGCGCCGCGCCGGGCACGCCGGCGTATTTGCCGACGTAGGCGGCAACGTCGTCGAGGTCCTGTCCGGTGACGAGGTCGGCTGGCATCGAGACCGCCGGGTCGTCGTTGCTCGGGCGCGGGAACTCCACCTGCGCCTTGACGATCCCTTCGATCGTGTCGCTGTTCTCACCAATGGCGCGAGCGGCGGCGAAGGAGTCGTCGAGGTTGGGGCCGACCGTGCCCGTGGTTGCCGCCTGCGCCAGCGTGTGGCAGCCACCGCACTTGGTTTCGAAGAGGGTGCGTCCGCGGGCCGTGTCCTGGGTCGCCGTGCCGCATCCGGAGGCGGCCACGACGACGAGCACCATGGCGGCGAGGGCGAGCAGCGGGCGGATGATCTGCGAGGGCTTCGACATACGGCTGGCGGCGGCCGCAAGTCTATATGTCGGCGCCGCCTGAAAGCTTCGTGTGAAGCTCCGATCATCGGGTACTCTTGCGGCGATCCGCACTATCTCCAGCTAAGGGGGAGGAGAGCACAGATGCAGGTGAAGGACGGGATGTCCGAAGTGTCCGTCAGCGTCGGACCCACGCACACCCTGCGTGAGGCGGCGCAAAGGATGGTCGAGAAGAAAACGGGCGCGGCGCTGGTCGTCGACGCGGACCTGCCGACGCCCAGCATCGTCACCGAGCGCGACCTGCTGATCTCCATCGCCCGCGGCGAGAGTCCCGACGAGGAGCGGGTCGGCGAGCACATGAGCGAGGGCGTGATCGCCGCCGAGCCGACCTGGAGCCTCGAGCACGCCGCCGCCGAGATGTCCCGCCGCGGCGTCCGCCACCTCGTCGTCTTCGACGCCGGCGACGCCGTCGGCATCCTCTCCATGCGCGACATCGTCCGCTGCTGGACCTCGGCGGGAGCTACGTCGGAAATGGAAGCCCTACGGCGCTGATCCCGGCGCATCTCGGCGTCCTCGGTCGGCGCCTGCGGGTCACGCACCGGAGTGCGCTCCCCCTCGGCGCCTTCCCTGCGTTCACCGAGGCTGCTTGGTCTCAGCCCCGCAGGGGGAGAATCTAGGAGCGCGGCGGGGCCGAGATGGTCTCGACCGGCAAGGCGGCGCCGCGGATCTGCTGTTTGCGTGGCAGCGAGCGGTAGCTGCGGATCGCGCCGCGAACCAGGCTGCGGAAGGCAGCGAGGGCGATGATCGCGCCGACGAAGGCGTAGAAGATCGGCGGGAAGATGAAGCCGGCGGCGTAGATGCCGGCAACGAGGCCGAGGATGCCGAGGGCGAGGAAGGCGGGGGCCCAGGAGGGCTTCGGCGCGTAGACGAGCTCGCCGGGCTCGGAGATCTGGCGGTGCTCGCTCATCAGCCCTGGGCGATGTAGAAGAGGGCGGCGACGAAGGTGAGGGCGAAGATGCCCGTCGCGAAGCCGGCGGCGACGAGGCCGGCGGTCATGTTCTTGCGAGCGGTCTCGCGATCCACGCCCGGATTTCTATCAGGCGGGGCGGAATCCCAGCGCTGCCGCGGAGCGGTTCGCGATTCCTAGAGCTGCGCGTCGATCGCCATCGCCAGGAACAGCAGGGCGAGGTAGGCGAGCGAGAAGAGGTAGGTACGCAGCGCCCAGCGGCGATCAGCCGTGCGCAGGAGCTTCGTAGAGCAGTAGATGAAGCCGGCACCGAGCAGCATCGAGGGGACCAGGTAGGCGACGCCGAGGCCGCCGGCGCAGAAGGGTAGCTGGGTGACGGCGTAGAGGAGGACGGTGTAGAGGAGGATCTGGCGGCGCGTCTCGTCCTCGCCGCGGACCACCGGCAGCATCGGGATCCCGGCCTTGGCGTACTCGTCCTTCATCAGTAGCGAGAGCGCCCAGAAGTGCGGCGGGGTCCAGAAGAAGACGATCGCGAAGAGGAAGAAGGCCATGCCGCTGAGGCTGCCGGTGACGGCTGCCCAGGCGACCAGCGGCGGCATCGCCCCGGCGGCGCCGCCGATGACGATGTTCTGCGGCGTCGTCCGCTTCAGCCAGAGCGTGTACATGAAGACGTAGCCGAGGAAGCCGAGGAGCGAGAGCGTCGCCGCCAGCGGGTTGACGGTGGTCGCCAGCAGAAGGAAGGAGGCGCACTCCAGAATCGTTCCGAAGGCGATCGCGGCAGCGGGGGAGACGCGACCGGAGGCGACCGGCCGGTTCGCGGTGCGGGCCATCGTGCGGTCGATGTCGCGGTCGATCGCGTGGTTGATGGCGCCGGCGCCGCCAGCCGAGAGGGCGCCGCCGAGGCAGGTGAGGAGGATCAGCCCGAGCGAGGGATCGCCGGCCACGTACATCGTCGTCACCGTCGTGAACAGCAGCAGCGACTGGACCTTCAGCTTGGTCAGCGTCAGGTAGTCGCGCAGGACCGAGGGCGCCGCCGCGGGCGCGATCGTCGCAGTCTGGGCACCGCTCATGCGGCGACTAGGCTACCGGCTGGGACTCGCGGGCCGGCCGCTCGCTGCGGGCGGTGCGATTGGCGATCGCCAGGCGGATGTCGCGCATCGGCCGGGGGCTGCGGACGTCCGGGAGGACGTCGAAGTTGTGCGGCTCCGGCGGCGAGAGGGTGAACCACTCGAGCGTGTCGCCGCCCCAGGGGTCGTGACCGGCCTCGGCGCCGTTGACGCGGCTCTGGATCGCGTTGACCAGGGTCAGGACGATGCCGATCGCGAGGATCAGGGTGCCGATCGAGGCGATCAGGTTCCAGGCGTCGAGACCCTTGCCGGAGAAGAACTTGTAGGCGTCGATCACCTGACCGTGCTCGGCGCCGGCGAAGAAGAGGGGCACGAAGGCGAGGAGGATGCCGACCACCATCGTCCAGAAGGAGAAGCGGGCCATGTACTCGCCCATCGTCCGGCCGGTCATCTTCGGGAACCAGTAGTAGAGCGCAGCGAAACCGCCGAAGACGGCACCGCCGAGCAGCGCGAAGTGGGTGGCGGCGGTCGCGTCGGTGGTGTTCTTGAGCTGCCAGGAGGCGGCGACCAGCGACTGCTCGAGCTCGGCGGCGAGGCCGATCGAGATCATCGAGATCGCCCCGATCGCGAACAGCAGCGGCGCCCGCATCCGCAGCACGCCGCCGATCATGGTCGAGATCAGGTTGAAGACGATCAGGCCGAAGGGGATCAGCAGGGCCAGCGACATCAGCATCGCGAAGTAGGTCCAGCCGATGCCGATCGGCGCCGTAGTCATGTTCTGCATCCAGGCGAGGGTGCCGAGGACGGCGATCGCGGCCAGGGAGACCATCACGGCGGGGCGGTTGAAGAGCGGTTTGCCGGAGAAGGTGGCGACGATTTCGGCGATCGCGCCGAAGGCGAAGATCAGCACCAGCATGTAGGTGCCGGTGAAAAAGATCCAGCTGAGGTGCTGCCAGAGCAGCGGCGCGCCGCCGGAGCCGTCGGCGAAGAAGATGCCGTCGTAGTTGCGGTCGATCATCAGCATCGTCAGGGCAGCGAGCAGGACCGGGCCGATTACGAGCATCAGCCAGCAGCCGACCGTGGCGGCCCAGGCGAAGATCGGCACCCGGCGCCAGGCCATGCCCGGCGCCCGCAGGCGGCGCAGCGTGGTCAGCAGGTCGATCGCCAGGAAGACGAAGCCGAGCGTCGCCAGGCCGGTCGCGGTGGCCCAGGCGTCGACGCCGTTGTTGGAGAGGAAGGCGAGCTCGGTCAGCGGCGAGAGGGGGTTAACGCCGGCCTCCGAGGGGGTGAACATGAAGCCGGCGTAGAAGGTGATCGCGCCGGCGCCGAAGAGGGCAGCGCCGAGCTGGCCGAGGCGGGGGAGGGCGGTCCCGCGAGCGCCGATCTGCAGCGGCGCCACGTAGTAGAAGATCCCCAATACCAGGGGAATCGCGAAGAAGAAGACGGCGGTGGCACCGTAGGTCGAGAGCATCCGGTTGAAGCCGACCGGGGTCATGAAGCTGTTCTCGGGGATCGCCAGCTGCAACCTCATCAGCAGCAGCTCGACGGCGGCGAGGAAGAGGAAGCCAAGGGAGGCGGTGATCAGGATCCGGCCGACGTCCTTGTGGTCGGCGCTGGTCGCGAGCTCGATCCAGCGGGGACGGGGACGGCCCGGGAAACCCTCGACGACCAGCTCGGGACGGGGGGTCTCGCTCATGGCACTTCTCCGTTTTCGATCAGGCCGACGACCCGTTCCTGGGCCGCCTCGATGTCGCTCTTCTGCTGCTTGAGGAAGTCTTCGTAGGCCTGCGGCGAGACGACCTCGACCGCGGTCCGCATCGAGGCGTAGGCCTGGCCGGAGAGGGTTGCGGCTTCGCCGTCGAACTCGCCTTCCTCATCCGCGCGGAAGGCGACGTGGTTCGTCTTGCCGGGCACCGCGTCGTGCTTGCCGGCCAGAGCGGGCACGTTCCAGGTGTGGACTACGTCGGTCGAGACCAGGTTGAGTTCGACCGCGGTGTCGACCGGGACGACCAGCTTGTAATAGGAGAAGGTCCCATCGGGGTATTCGTAGCGCCACAGCCACTGTTGGCCGGTCGCTTTGATCTGCAGCGGACCTTCTTTGGCCGCGGCGAGGCCGCTGGAGCCGGTGGTCGGCTGCTCCCGGGCCTTGTCGGTGAAGACGACGCCGAGGATGAAGACGACGGCGGCGAAGGCGGTGAGGGCGCCGGCGACGCGGAACTGGATGCCGCGACCGCCGCTTACCTGCCGCGGCTCGGCGCCCCGCTCGGAGCGGTATTTGCGCACGGCCGCGAAGAGCGCGACGTTGATCGCGACGACGACGATCGCCGCGGCGAGGAAGCCGATCCAAAGCAGGGTGTCGATCTGGTCAGTGCCAGGAGAGTGAGGCGCCAAAGCGCGGCCATTCTAATCACGCCGGGCGGCGCGGCGGCGCGCCGATCCCCGCTGCCCGGTCCAGGTCCGCCCCCGCCGCCCTACCTATACTCGCCGACCCTATGAGGCGGCGATCCCGGCCATCCAGTGCCCTCCGCCTGGCAGTGCGGGGTGGTGCGGCTGCCACCGTCGGCGCCGCTGTCGCTCTGCCGCTCCTGCGGCGGCGGCTGCGGATCCCGGCCCCGGTGACGATCGCCGCCTGCGCCGCCGCTCCCCTTGCGATCGCCGTCCTGCACCCACGCTCGAGGAAGCGCGACGTCGTCCTCTTCGCGATGCAGATGTGGGCTTTCACGGTCGTCCACGAGATGCCCTACGACGACCCGGAGCGGTTGCGCGCCCGCCTGCGCAGCCGTTATCCGATCGAGGCCGACCGCCTGCTCGGTGGCGGCCAGCTGCCCAACGTGCGCCTGCAACGGGCGCTGGCCCGGCTGCCGTTCGTCGGCGTGGTCAATCGTGTCCTCGCCTGGACTCACTGGCTCTGGTTCATCGAGCCCTACCTGGCGCTGACGCTGGTCCTGCTGCGCGACCACGAGCGCTTTCCGCGGGCGGCGCGGCAGATGGCGGCGGTCTTCGACGTCGGCTGCGTCGTGTATTTCGCAGTGCCGACGGCGCCGCCCTGGTGGTCCTCCGAGCAGGGGGTGACCGCGGAACCGGTGCGGCGGATCATGGTCGAGGTCGGCGAGAAGACCTGGCGCTCGGCCTGGCCGTCGATGTACGAGGCATTGGGCGGCAACCCCTGGGCGGCGATGCCGTCTCTTCACTTCGCGACCTCGGTCCAGGCGGCGCTGTCGCTGTCGGAAGCCGGGCGGACCGAGGGCGCTCTGGGCTGGGGATACGCCGGCACCCTCGGTTTCGCGCTCGTGTACCTGGGTGAGCACTACGTGACCGATCTGATCGCCGGCGCCCTCCTGGTCGCCGCCGTGCGGCGCGGCGAGGCGCTCGCCGAGCCCCTCGTCCTCGGGGTCAACGGAGCGCTTCAGCGCTTGGAGCGCATCGCGAGCGGGTAGCGTCCCGGGAGTGTCTGAGGATCGCGCGGCGAACGGCAAGCTGGCCGTCGGGCCCGGTGAAGACACCGTCGAGCGCCCCGAGCGCCACGGGCCCAGCGGCGAGATGCCGCTCTTCACGGTGCGGCGACTGGTGCAGACCCTGGTCGTCGTCGTCGCCTTGCTCGTCGTCATCTACTTCCTCGTTCCGAAGCTGGTCGGGCTCAGCGATGCGCTCAGCAGGCTCAGTGACGCCGACCCGCTCTGGATTGCGGTGGCGATCGGCTTCAACGTCCTCGCCTTCGCGACCTACATCGCCCTTTTCAAGGCAGTGGTCGGCGGCGAGGCGCTGCGACTGCGCTGGGTCGAGACCTACGAGATCAACATGGCCGGGGTCGCCGCGACTCTGCTCTTCTCGGCCGGCGGGGCCGGGGGGATCGCCGTTACCTACTGGGCGCTGCGCAAGGCCGGGCTGGAACGGAGAGACAGCGCCCGCCGCATGGTCGCCTTCATCTCCCTCCACTACGCCTTCTACCCAATCGCCCTGATCGTCTTCGGGGTGTTGCTGCGGACCGGGGTGCTGAACGGCAAGGACTCGGTCGAGCTGACGATCATCCCCGCCGGCGTCGCCGGCCTGCTGCTGATCCTCGGCGCCCTGGTCGCCCTGATCCCCGGCGACCTCGAGCACCGGCTGGCGCCCTACGCACACGGCGAGCGGGCGCAGGCGTTCCTGCACGGGGCCGCCAAGGTGCCGGAAACGCTGGCGGAAGGGTTCCGCTTCGCGCTCAGCCTCTTCGCCCACCCTTCGCGCGGCGGGCTCGCCGTGCTCGGCGCCGCCGGCTTCTGGGCGGCCAGCATCGGCGTCCTCTGGGCCTCCTTCCACGCCTTTGGCGTCCACGTGCCGCTGGCGGTCGTCGTCCAGGGGTTCTTCCTGGGCATGGTCGCCAACCTGTTCCCGCTGGCTCCGGCGGGAGTCGGCGCCGTGGACGCCGGCATGATCGGTGCCTTCGTCCTCTTCGGGATCCCCGAGGAGACCGTCTTCCCGGCGATCCTGATCTTCCGCCTGGTCGCCTTCTGGCTGCCGATCCCCCTCGGCGTCGTCGCCTTCTTCCAGCTGCGCAAGACTGTCCACCGCTGGGAAGAGGAGGGCCTGCCGGTGGATCGCGGCCTCGAGCGGGCGGCAACCCAAACCGCCACGGTGCCTCCCGGAGGAGTACACTTCAAAAAGTAAAGTATTAGACTCCAGGTGGCGATATATGGCTGATTCGAAGAAGGTCGAGAACGTAATCATCATCGGTGGGGGGCCCGCTGGCTACACGGCCGCGCTTTACACCGCCCGAGCCAACCTCGAGCCGCTCGTCTTCGAGGGCTTCCAGTGGGGTGGGCAGCTGCAGAACACGACCGACGTCGAGAACTATCCGGGCTACCCCGACGGGATCATGGGGCCGGAGATGATGGGCCAGTTCCGCGCCCAGGCCGAGCGCTTCGGGACGCGCTTCGTCACCGACGACGTCGACCGGGTCGAGCTCTCCGACGGCGGCGTCCAGAAGGTCTTTCTCGGTGACGAGGAGTACCGCGCCAAGACCGTGATCCTGGCGATGGGGGCGGAGCCGAAACGGCTCGGCGTACCCGGTGAGATGGAGCTGGCTGGCCGCGGCGTCTCCACCTGCGGCGTCTGCGACGGGGCCTTCTTCAAAGGTCACGAGGTGATCGTCGTCGGCGGTGGCGACTCGGCGATGGAGGACTCGATCTTCATCTCCAAGTTCGCCGAGCACCTGACGGTCATCAACCGCCGCGACGAGTTCCGGGCTTCGAAGATCATGTTCGAGCGCACCAAGGAGAAGGAGAACATCTCCCTCAAGACTCCGTACGTCCCGGAGGAGTTCGTCGCCGGCGAGGACGGGAAACTGGAGAAGATCCGCCTCCGCAACGCCGAGACCGGCGCCGAGGAGGGGATCGAGGCGACCGGCGCCTTCGTGGCGATCGGCCACGTGCCGCGCTCGGAGGTCGTCAAGGACCAGGTCGAGGTCGACGAGGACGGCTACATCGTCACCGAGGCCGGTTCGACCCGGACCAACCTGGCCGGCGTCTTCGCGGTCGGCGACGTCGTCGACCACACTTACCGCCAGGCGGTCACCGCGGCCGGCACCGGCTGCATGGGCGCCCTCGACGCCGAGCGCTTCCTGCGCGACAGCGCCCCTCCGGTCGAGGCGCACTGGTTCCCCGGCGGCGAGCCGGCCGAGATCGCGACCGGATCGGCCGGGTCCTAGCCGTGGCCGAGTGCACCCACCTCGACGCGGTGCAGCTGCTGGATCTCCCGGATCCGGTGGACGGCTGCGAGGAGTGCCTGAAGCTGGGGATGAGCTGGGTGCACCTGCGGATGTGCCAGAGCTGCGGCCATATCGGCTGCTGCGACAACTCCGTGGGCAAACACGCCACCGCGCACTACCACGCAACGGACCACCCGATCATCCGCTCCGCCGAGCCGGGCGAGGACTGGAGCTGGTGCTACCCGGACGAAGTGATGATGCGGCTCAGTCCGGGCGACGGCGCGTAGGCAGCGCCCTTCTCGCGCTCCAGCACGGTCAGTACGTCCAGGGCCCGCGGCCCGATCTCGGCCGCGATCTCGATCGGCCCGCGCGGCCAGTTGAAGCCGAGCCGCATCGCCGTGTCCATGTCGGCGGGCGAGGCGATTTCCTCTTCGAGGGCGAAGGCGGCCTCGTTGGCGATCTGCGCGAAGAGACGGTCGAGGACTTCGGTCTCCGTGCCGCCTTCTTCGTCGCCTCCGCTGCCGCTTGGCGACGCACTCTCGAGCGAGCGAACAGCGGACGGTAGGTCGGCCGGGACTGGGTCGCCCTGGTCGTAGTCGTAGAAGCCGTGCCCGCTCTTGCGGCCGAGGCGGCCGGCGCCGACCATCGCCTCCTGGATCGGGGTCGGGCGCCAGCGCTCCGGCTCCCCGCCCTGGGCGAAGAAGGAGCGGGCGATCGTCAGGTTGACGTCGATCCCGATCAGGTCGAGCAGTTCGAAGGGGCCCATCCGGAAGCCGGCACCGCGGACGATCTCGTCGATCCGAGCCGGCGCGGCGAGGCCGTCGCCGGCGATCCGCAGCGACTCCAGGCTGAAGGGACGGGCGAGGCGGTTGGCGACGAACCCGGGGCTGTCCTTGGCGCGGATTGGGGTGCGGCCCATCGCCTCGGCCAGTTCGGTCGTCGTCCTCAGCGCCGCCTCGCTGGACTCCGGCGTGGCAACCACCTCGACCAGCTTCATCAGCGCCGGTGGGTTGAAGAAGTGCATGCCGACGACGCGCTCGGGGTGGGGGACGCCGGCGGCGATCTCGGCGACGCGCAGCGAGGAGGTGTTGGAGGCGAGGACCGTCTCGGGACCGCAGACCTCGGCAACAGTACGGAACAGCTCCCGCTTCAGCTCCAGGTCCTCCGGCGCCGCCTCGATCAGGATCGCGCAGTCGGCCAGCTCCGCGACGCTCTCGACCGCCCGCACGCGAGCGCGCGCGGAAGCGGCGTCGTCCTCGCTCCAACGGCCACGGGTGGCACCCTTGGCGAGGGCCTCGGCGAGCCGCCCGGCGCCGCGCTCGGCAGCCCCCTCGAAGGCGTCGAAGAGCAGCGTCTGGCGGCCGCCGAGAGCGGCGATCTGGGCGATGCCGGCGCCCATCGTCCCGGCACCGAGCACGCCTACGGCCAGGTCGCTCATCGGAGAGGGTCCCATCGTTCCGGGAAGACCGCAGCGTTCCCGACATCTTGCGTCCTATGGCACGTAAAAAGTCGGCATCGCTGCCTGGGGAGCCTGTTCACTTGCCGCGGAACTTCGGCTCGCGCTTCTCGAGGAAGGCGGTCATGCCCTCGACCCGGTCCTCGGTCGTCATCGTCCGCTCGAACAGCTCGCGCTCGCGGGTGAGGCCGTCGGCGAGGGCCGTCTCCTCGGCGACCAGCACCGCCTGTTTGCCAAGGCGGACCGCGATCGGGGCGCGGGCGGCGACGGTGCGGGCCAGCTCGATCGCCTCCTCCAGCCACTTGCCTTTCTTGACGACGAGGTTGACGAGGCCCCACTGGTGGGCCGTCTCGGCGTCGAAGAGGCGGCCGGTGAGGACGTACTCCATCGCCCGCTGCTTGCCGATGGCCCTGGTGAGGCGCTGGGTTCCGCCACCGCCGGGAATGATCCCGAGGGTGATCTCGGGCTGGCCGAAGCGGGCCTTCTCAGCGGCGACGATCATGTCGCAGGCCATCGCCAGCTCGCAGCCACCGCCGAGCGCGAAGCCGGCAACGGCGGCGATCAACGGCGTCTCGGTCGCGGCGACCTGGCGCCAGAACTCGGGCCCCGCGGGGTCCGGGCGGGCTTCGAGGGGGCGCTCGGCCATCGCGCGGATGTCGGCGCCGGCGGCGAAGACCTTCTCGGAGCCGGCGATGACCGCGCAGCGCACCGCCGTGTCGGCGTCGAAGCCGGCGAGCGCCGCGGCGATCTGCTCGCGCATCTCCGCCGAGAGGGCGTTGCGCGCCTCCGGCCGGTTGAGCCGCAGCAGGCCGACGCCGTGCTCGTCGACCTCGGTCTCGACCAGCTTCGCCAAGCTCAGCTCTCCTCGAAGGGGAGCATCGCGTTGACCCCAGTCGCCAGGCGCCCGATGATCAGCTTCTGGATCTGCGAGGTGCCCTCGTAGAGGGTGGTGACGCGGGCGTCGCGCAGGTAGCGCTCGACCGGATAGTCGTCGACGTAGCCGGAGCCGCCGTGGACCTGGATCGCCAGGTTCGCGCATTCGACCGCGGCCTCGGTCGCGTAGAGCTTCGCCACCGAGGTCTCCATCGTGTTCGGCGCCTTTTCGTCCTTGAGGACTCCGGCGCGGAAGACCAGCATCCGGCTGGCGTCGCGCTTGAGGATCATGTCCGAGATCATCTCCTGGACCAGCTGGAAGCGGGCCAGGGGGACGCCGAACTGCTTGCGCTCGGTGGCGTACTCGACCGAGGACTGGACGCAGCCTTCGCAGATGCCGACGCAGCCGGCGGCGACGCTGTAGCGGCCGTTGTCGAGGGCGCTCATCGCCACCTTGAAGCCGTCGCCGATCTCGCCCAGCATGGCGCTGTCGGGGACCTCCACCTCGTCGAGCGAGATCTCCGCCGTGTCGGAGGAGCGCAGGCCGAGCTTGCCGTGGATCTCCTGGGTGGTGAAGCCCTGGCTGTCGGTCGGGACGAGGAAGCAGGCGAGGCCGCGATGCTTCTTCTCGGGATCCGTCTGGGCGAAGATCAGCGCCACGTCGGAGTGGTTGGCGAGCGAGATCCACATCTTCTGGCCGCTGATCGACCAGCCCGAGTCGGTCTTGCGGGCGCGGGTGCGGAGGTTGGCGGCGTCGGAGCCGGTGTCGGGCTCGGTCAGCCCGAAGCAGCCGAGCGACTCGCCCGAGCAGAGCTTCGGCAGCCACTCGCGCTTCTGCTCCTCGTTGCCCCAGCGCTCGATCGAGCCGCCGACCAGCGAAGTCACCACGGAGACGACGGTGCGGGCCGAGGAGTCGGCACGGCCGATCTGCTCGACGATCAGCCCGTAGCCGATGTAGTCGAGGCCGCGGCCGCCGTACTCTTCGGCGACCGGGGCGCCGAGGTAGCCGACCTCGCCCATCTTGCGGGCCAGCTCGCGGTCGAAGCGGCCGGCGCGGTCGTTGTCCCGCACCCGCGGCAGGATCTCCCTGTCGGCGAACTCGCGTGCCGTTTCCTGGATCAGCTTCTGCTCGTCGCTGAGCTGGAAGTCCATCTCACTCCCCTTCCTTGGCGGTCACTGAAGTTCTCGTCCGAGGGTCTCGGCGAAGGCTCGCTGGGCCTCCTGGGTGCGCGGGCCCGGTACCTCGGGAAGCTCGTTGCCGTCGATCGCCGAGACGGCCTGCACCTCACGCGTGGTCGAAGCGAGGAAGGCCTCTTTCGCCCCGCGCAGGTCGTCGACGTCCCAGGTGCCCTCCGCGACGTCGAGCGCCTTGACGAGGCGGTCGCGGGTGATCGACTCGAGGACGCCGTCGGTCAGCGCCGGCGTCCTCAGCGTGCCGTCAGCCGAGACCCAGAAGACCGCCGAGGTCGGTGGCTCCAGGACAGTTCCGTCGGGCTGCACCAGCACCGCCTCGTCGCCGCCGCGCGCTTTGGCGAGCCGGCTCGCCTCCATGTTGGCGGCGTAGGAAAGCGACTTGACGCCGTTGAGGATGACGCTGGGCTGGTAGGTGACGGTGGCCAGGCTGAGCGTCTCGCCGTGGGCCGGGATCGGCTCGGTGGCGGCGATGCGGCGACCCCCGCGGGTGACGATCAGACGCAGCTGGCCGTCGACCGGGCCGGCGGCCGCGAGCAGGGCGTCGATCTCCAGTTCCAGGGCGGCGCGGTCGAACTCGAGCTCGATCGCGGTCGCGGAGCGGGCCAGCCGGTCGAGGTGGTCAGAGAGGGCGAAGGGCTTGCCGTCGTAGAGGCGGATCACCTCGAAGGCGCCGTCGCCGCGGTAGAGGCCGTCGTCTTTCAGCGGCACCGTCGCCGCGGCGGTCGGCGCGATCGTGCCGTCGACGCTGGCCAGCTCTTCGAAAGCGCTCGTCACCGCGGCGAGGCTACCTCAGCCGTGCCGCGTGTGGACCGTGCAGCTGGCGCGGTGGCCGCTCTCGAACCAGCAACGGTCGTTGACCCAGTGGATCGCGTAGCTGCCTTTCCAGATCACCGAGCTGCGCAGATACGCGTAGTTGACGCTGACGGTTCCGTAGTAGTCGTTGCGCCCGTAGAACCAGGCGAGGCCGCAGCGGACCCGCAGCCGGCCGACCCGTTCGCAGCGGACCCGAATGCCGAAGCTGTGGGTGAAGCGACTACCGAAGGCGTTGGCGAGGGTCTGCCCGACTAGCGTCTTCGCCTTCGGGATCGTCAGCACCGGCAGCTTTGCCGACGGCACCCTGATCGCGGGTGCCGGGGCGCCGGCTTCGATCGCCGCGACCCATTCGGCGACCCAGGTGGAGACCAGGTCGGCGCGGGTGAAGATGTTCGGCAGGGTCGGCTTGCAGCCGGGGGCACCGGTGCTGATCACGCCGATCTCGACCGCGGTGCCGTCGGCGCGGTGGGCGATCGCGGGACCACCGCTGTCGCCGAAGCAGCCACCCGAGTCGAGGGCCGGGGTGTCGGTCGTGCAGAGCTGCAGGGCAGCGGAGTAGAACGGGTAGTAGCGGCTCGCGTTGCCGCGGCAGTAGCCGTTCGTCTGGACCAGGGTGGAGGCGGTTCGGAGGGTCGCGGGCGGGGAGGAGTCATTGGCGCCTTCGAGACCCCAGCCGGCGATTTGAACCGGCGTCCCGGCGGCCAGCAGGGGTGCGTCGGCGGCGGTGGGGAGCGCGATCGGGGGAGCCGTGGTCGCGCGGTTGAGGACGAGGATGCCGGCGTCGCCGCGGGTGGCGCCCGGGTCGAACTCCGGATAGGTGAGCGCTTGCGTCACCTTGAAGATCTGCTCCGGTTTGACTTCGTCGAGGTTGGCGATCCCGGTTGCGACGCGGTAGTCGTGGGGCGGGGTCAGATGCCCGGTCTCGATGTCCTCGATGCAGTGCCCGGCGGTGAGGATCACCCGCGGGGCGATCACCGTGCCGGTGCAGGCGAAGCCGTCCTTGGGGCCTTCCTTGGCCTGGATGTAGGCGAGCGAGGGGAACTCGGCGATCGTCGTCGGGGCGCCGCCGACGATCGAGGCTTGGGCGTTCGGTGCGGCTGCGCGTGGCGGCTTGGCGGCGGCGGTCGCCACCACCAGGCAGAGCAGCAGTGCGACCGTCAGGCCGCCCAGCCGGACCGCTTTCCCCGTTCCCCTCATGGGATGAGATTACTCAGCCGTGGCCGCCGCCTAGGTCGAGCGGCCAGGTCCGGCCGGAGGCCCGTCGTGGGCGCCGACCGCGGCTCAGACAGCTTCGAAGACGGTCGCCAGGCCCTGGCCGACGCCGACGCAGAGGCTGACCACGCCGTAGCGGCCGCCGCGTCGGCCCAGCTCCCGGACCAGGGTGCCGGCGAGGCGGGCACCGGAGCAGCCGAGCGGGTGGCCGAGGGCGATCGCGCCGCCGTTGACGTTGAGGATCTCCTCGTCGATGCCGAGCTCACCGGCGCTGGCGAGGACCTGCGAAGCGAAGGCCTCGTTGATCTCAACCAGGTCGATCTGGTCGAGCGTCAGGCCGGCGCTGGCGAGGGCGCGGGGGATCGCCTTGACCGGGCCGATTCCCATGTAGGCGGGGTCGACGCCGGCGCTGCCGGCAGCGAGGACGCGGGCGAGCGGCTCGGCGCCGAGCTGCTCGACGCCGCGCTCGGAGGCGATCACCAAACAGGCGGCGCCGTCGTTGAGGGTCGAGGCGTTGCCGGCGGTGACGGTGCCGCCCTCGCGGAAGGCCGGCCGCAGCTTTGCCATCGCCTCCAGCGAGGCGTCGGGACGCGGGCCCTCGTCGGCCTCGACGAGGGCGGTTTCGCGTCCGCGCGGAACCTCGATCGGCACGATCTCCTCGGCCAGCTTGCCCGCCTCGGCGGCGGCGACAGCCCGCTGGTGGCTGCGCAGCGCGAAGGCGTCCTGGTCCTCGCGACTGATCCCAAAGCGCTCCGCGACGTTCTCGCCGGTCTCGCCCATCGACTCGGTGGAGACGCCGAGCTCGGCCATCCGCGGGTTGATCATCCGCCAGCCGAGGGTCGTGTCGTGCATCGTCTGCGGGCCGCGGGGCAGGCCCCGCTCGGGCTTCTCGACCACCCAGGGGGCACGGCTCATCGACTCGACGCCGCCGGCCAGGTAGAAGTCGCCCTCGCCCACCTTGACGGCGCGGGCGGCGCAGTTGACCGCCTCCAGGCCGGAGGCGCAGAGGCGGTTGACGGTCGCGCCGGGGACGCTGTCCGGTAGCCCGGCGAGCAGCGCCGCCATCCGGGCGACGTCGCGGTTGTCCTCGCCGGACTGGTTGGCGGCCCCGAGGTAGACGTCGGCAATCCGCTCCGGGTCGACGCCGCTGCGCTCGACCGCGGCGGCGATCGTGTGCGCGGCAAGATCGTCGGGGCGGACACCAGAGAGGGCGCCGCGGTAGCCACCCATTGGGGTGCGAACGGCTTCGACTATGTAGGCATCGGGCATGGTCGTGAACCGTATCCTTGTCGGGTGTGGTTCATCCTGGGGACTCTGGGGATCGTCGCCTTCATGGTCGGCGTCTTGGTGGTGGTCGGGCACTTCTATCCGGGCACGGCGGCCGACCTGGTCGACTGGAAACCGACTCGCTCACCCGAGGTCGAGGCCCAGAACGAGATCGACGACATCCGCCAGATGATGGAGGCGCAGAACGAGATGCGCCGCCGTCGGGGCGTCCCGGAGATGACCGAAGCCGACCTCCACGCCAAGGTCGCCGAAGACGAGCGGGTGCGGTTGCGCGGTCGTGGGCCCTTTGATGCCGCCTAACGAGGTTGGTGTGGACGAACGACGGCAGCAGGGTCAGGCGGGAGCACGCTCAGGCTGGGGCTCGGGAGCACTGGCGGCCTGAGGGTCCAGGGCTTCCGCGCGACCTTGCACGCGGGCACTCGCTGGTCTGAGCGCAAGCGCCAGGCCAGCGGCGCCTAGGCCGGTGCCGAGGGCAAAGGCCCAGCCGTGGCGGAGGCCGGTGAGCAGGTCGGGGGCCGCACCCTCCAGCAGGGCGACGAGCACCGCAACTCCAATCGCCGAGCCGAGCTGGCGGGCCATGCCGAAGACGGCGGTGCCGGTCGCGAAGCGGCTCGGCGGCAGCGCCGAGGTGGCGGCGGCGGGCAGGGTGCCGAGGGTCATGCCGACTCCGGCGCCGCCGAGCATGAAGCCGGGCAGGAAGGTGGTCGCGTATTCGGGCGTGGCGCCGACGGTGGCGAGGATCCAGGCGAAGCTGGCGGCGAAGGCGAGGCCGCCGGCCACGGCGACGGGGCGCTGGCCGATGCGGGCGCCGAGGCGGCCCGAGGGCACCGCGAAGGCGGCGGCCATCAGCGGCCCGGGGGAGAGGGCAAAGCCGGCCTTCAGCGCCGAGTATCCCCACAGTTCCGTCAGCAAGAGGACGCCCGAGAGCAGCATCGCCCCGAAGCCGGCGAAGAAGACCGCCGCGGCGAGGTTGGCGAGGGCGAAGGAGCGGACCCGCAGGAGCGGCAGCTCGATCACCGGCGCGCGGTGGTGGGCGGAGCGGCGCAGGAAGGCGACGACGAGGCCGGCGGCGGCGAGGAAGGAGGCGATGGTGCGGGCGTCGCCCCAACCCCAGTCGGCGCCCTTGACGATGCCGAGGGTGAGCAGGGCGATCCCGAGCGCCAGCGCGGCGGCGCCGAGCAGGTCTGGACGGCCGTCCTCGGGCTCGCGGACCTCGTCGAGCGCTCGCAGGGCGACGAACGCGGTGACGATCCCGATCGGGACGTTGACGAGGAAGATCAGGCGCCAGTCGAGCTGCACGAGGATACCGCCGATCGGTGGCCCCAGTGCCGCGGCGACGCCGCCGACGGCCGACCAGATCCCGATCGCGACGGCGCGCTGCTCGACCGGGAAGGCGGGGAGGATCAGGCCCAGGGTAGTCGGCAGCATCATCGCTCCGCCTGCTGCCTGGAGGACGCGGGAGGCGACGAGGAAGGGGATCGAGGGAGCGGCGGCGCAGAGGGCGGAGGCGAGCGAGAAGAGCAGCAGTCCGGCGATGAAGACGCGCTTGCGCCCGATCCGGTCGGCGATCCGCCCGGCGGGGACGAGCAGGGCCGCGAAGACGATCGCGTAGGCGTTCAGCACCCAGGAGAGGTTGGAGAGCGAGGCGCCACCGAAGTCCCGGGTCAGGTCGGGGAAGGCGATGTTGACGATGAAGAGGTCGAGGCTGGCCATGAAGAGGCCCACCGAGGTGATCGTCAGGACCTTCCAGCGCTGCTCCATGGCCGCTCCGTTCGTAGTAGCTTGCAAATCGCAAGCGACCCTAGCAGAGCTAGCTTGCAAAAGAAAAGTCACTGACTAGACTTCGGTTCATGCCGATCCAAGCCTTCGCCGATCTCAACTGCTCGATCGCCCGCCCGCTCGCCTTCCTCGGCGAGCGCTGGTCGCTGCTTGTGCTGCGCGACCTCTTCCTTGGTCGCCGTCGCTTCGACGAGATTCAGGACTCGCTGGGGGTCGCCAGCAACGTCCTCAGCCAGCGGCTGGCGACGCTGACCGAGGAGGGGATCGTCGAGCGCCAGCGCTACAGCGACCACCCCGAGCGCTTCGAGTACCGCCTCACCGAGAAGGGGCGCGACCTGCAGCCGGTGCTGCTGGCGCTGCTCGCCTGGGGCGACCGCTACACCGCCGGCGAGGCGGGCCCGCCGCTGGAGCAGGTCCACACCGAGTGCGACCACGCCTTCCACGCGGTGCCGACCTGCTCGCACTGCGGAGGGACGGTCGACAGCCGCAACGTGCGGCCGCGGCCGGGGCCCGGCGCGAGTGAGGAGCAGCGCCGCGAGGCGGAGCGGCGGGCGGCTCGCCGCGCGACCTGATGGCACGGGCGCTGATCGTCGGCTGCGGCTGCCGCGGCCGGGCGCTGGGACGGGCCTTTCTGGCAGAGGGCTGGGCGGTGCGAGGAACGACTCGTCGGGAGGAGGGCCTGGCGGCGATCGAGGACGCCGGGATCGAGGCGGCGCTGGCCGACCCCGAGCGGCCGGGGACGCTGCTCGATCTCGTCGGCGACGTCGCCCTGGTCGTGCTGTTGCTCGGCTCGGCGGCCGGCGGGCACGAGGAGCTGGCGGCGATCCACGGACCGCGCCTGGAGCGCCTGCTCGAACATCTCGTCGACACGCCCGTGCGAGGCGTCGTCTACGAGGCGGCGGGCAGCGTCGAGCCGGCGCTGCTCGAGGGTGGCGCCGAGTTCGTCCGCACGGCCTCCCGGACCTGGCGGATCCCGGTCACCGTGCTCGATGGGGTTCCGCCGTCAGGGCCGGGACCCGGCGCGCCGGCGGCTGCCGAACAGAGCGACTTGGACTACGAGGCGTGGACACGGCAGGTGGCGGGCAGCGCCCTGGCACTCCTCACCGGGCCGGTCAATTCAAAGGTCTAAACTCGGATAAGGATTTAGGTAATAGAGCGATACACGCTTCCGAAAGGAGCCTGCGATGGCGTTGCAACTCGGTGACGTAGCACCGGACTTCGAGGCCCAGACCACCGAGGGGCCGATCAAGTTCCACGACTGGATCGGCGACTCGTGGGCGGTCCTCTTCTCCCACCCCAAGGACTTCACCCCGGTCTGCACGACCGAGCTCGGCTACATGGCCAGCATCGAGCCCGAGTTCGCCAAGCGCGGCGTGAAGATCATCGGCCTCTCGATCGACCCGCTCGACAAGCACGAGGAGTGGGCGAAGGACATCGAGGAGACGCAGGGGACGGCCCCGAACTACCCGATCATCAGCGACTCGAATTACGAGGTCGCGAAGGCCTACGGGATGCTCGCGGCCGACGTCTCCGGTGACCCCGGCGACCGCACCCCGGCCGACAACCAGACGGTCCGCAACGTCTTCGTGATCGGGCCCGACAAGAAAATCAAACTGATCCTCGTCTACCCGATGACCACCGGGCGGAATTTCGACGAGGTGCTGCGGGTGATCGACTCGCTGCAGTTGACCGCCAACCACAAAGTGGCGACCCCGGCGCAGTGGCAGGACGGCGACGACGTGATCATCGCCGGCTCGGTCTCCAACGACCAGGCCAAGGAGATCTACCCCGACGGATGGCAGGAGCCGAAGCCCTACATCCGCATCGTCCCGCAGCCGGACAAGGCGGCTTAGTCGCGGCCGCTCGAGCGCCTCGCTCAGTCGAGGCGCTCGAGCAGGTCGCCAAGGATCCGCGCGGTCGCTCCCCAGATCAGCTGCCCTTCCACCTCGTAGGTGGGGGTGCGGATCGGGACGCCGCGGCGGACCAGGCGACGCATCTCGTATCCCTCGCGCAGCAGCTCCAGCGAGAAGGTGAGGACCGTCTCGACCTCGCTCGGGTTCGGCCGCAGGTCCAGCTCCGCCGGCTCGGCAACCCAGCCGACGAAGGGCTGGACCCGGTAGTTCGTCACGAAGGTCGAGGTTGGCGGCAAGGCACCGACCACCTCGACCGCCGCTGGCGCCAGGCCGATCTCCTCCTCCGCCTCGCGCAGTGCCGTCGTGGCGAGGTCGCCGTCGCCGTCGTCCTGCCGCCCACCGGGGAAGGAGATCTCGCCGGCATGACGCCGCAGGTCGGCCCGCCGCTCGGTGAAGATCAGCCCTGGTTCGTCCGGCCAGCCGTAGAGCGGCAGCAGCACCGCCGCCTCGGTCCCGCCATGCGCCTCCATCGCCGCCGCTTCCTCGGCGCTGAGGAGTCGCTCGCCCAGATCGCTCATCGCTGAGATGGTGAGAACCAAGCCTGGCTAGGACGCAGGAAGGCCGGCGCCGGGAGCGCACTCTGTGCGTGACCAAGCCGGCCGACCAAGGACAACGCCGGGCGCCGGTTCGCAGCCATCTCAGATGATTACCTGGACGGTGCCGCCGTCTACGGACCAAGCGGCGCCGCTGACGTAGGAGGCGCGCTCGGAGCAGAGGAAGACGATCGCGCCGGCGATCTCGCCGACCTCGGCGAGGCGGCCGATCGGGCGCTTGGCACCGGCTTCGGCGAGAGCGGCCTCGCGGCTCCCGGCACCGGAGAGGGCGTGGGATTCGTCGAGCAGGCCGCCCGGCTCCATCCACATCTCCGATTCGGTCGGGCCGGGGCAGATCGCGTTGACGAGGACGCCGGACTTCGCGTAGCGGTCGGCGAAGAGGCGCGAGAGCGAGAGCTCGGCGGCCTTGGCGACCGAGTAGTCCGGCATCGCCGCGGAGGGGCGCTTGCCAGCGGTCGAGCAGACGTTGACGACACGGCCCCAGCCGCGCTCGGCCATCGCCGGGGCGGCGGCGCGCATCGCCCGCAGCGGCGCCATTACGTTGAGCTCGTACTGGGCGCGCCAGTCCTCGTCGGGGACGTCGTCGAGGTCGCGCCACTGGGCGCTGCCGGCATTGTTGACGAGCACGTCGAGGGCGCCGAAGCGCTCGGTCGCGCCGGCGAGCAGGCGCTCGCCGGCGTCAGCATCGGTGACGTCGAGGGCGATCGCCGCCGCTTCGCCGCCGGCCTCGCTCGCCTCGGCAACCGCCTCGGCCAGCCTTCCCTCGTCGCGGCCGACGAGCAGGACGCGGGCGCCCTCGGCGCAGAGCAGGCGGGCGGTCTCGCGGCCGATGCCGCGGCTGGCGCCGGTGACCACGCAGGCGCGGCCGGCGAGGCCGAGGTCCACTAAACCTCCTCCAGCTTCTCGGTCACGGTCACGGTTGCCTCGCCGGCGAGGACCTTGTGGACCGGGCAGTGCTCGGCGATCACGAGCAGGCGGCGGCGCTGGTCGGCGTCGAGCTCGGCCGGCAAGCGCAGCGAGACCTCGAAGCGGGAGGGGACCGGGCCGTCGTAGGAGACCTCTACCTCGGCTTCGACCTTGCCGAGGTCCCAGCCTTTGCGGTCGGCGTACATCTCGACCGTGATCGCGGTGCAGCCGGCGAGGCTGGCGGCGAGCAGCTGGGTGGGGCGGGGGCCGGTGTCGGTGCCGCCGCGGTCGGGCGGCTCGTCGACGATCAGCTCGTGGCCGCCCTCGAGGTCGACCTCGTGTGCCATGCCGTCGATGCGGCGGGCGAGGACCCGCACGCTCAGCCCTTGCCGCGGCCGGCGAAGAGGGCCGGGTCGTCGACGTCGGCGTAGCGAGCGAGCGCGTAGGCGTAGTCGGAGGCGCGATTGACGAAGTGGATCACGGTCTCGCGCTCCAGCTCACCGGCTTCGGCGAGGGCGGAGATGGCCCGCTCGGCGCGGCGGATCACGGTGCGGGCGACGTCGAGCTGGGCGGAGAGCTGGTTGCCACCGGGGATCACGAACTTAGGTGGCAGCTCGACCTGAGCCATGTAGCGGTCGATCCCCTCCTCGAGCTCGGCGACCATCTCCTCGGTGACGCGGCTGATCCCGTCTTCGAGCCGCTCCGCCGCCTGCGGCGAGGTGGCTAGTTCGGCACCGGCGACGAAGAGGTCGTCCTGGAGGCGGAGGATGTCGGCGGCCAGCTCCGCCTGGTCGGGGCCGCAGAGGGCGCGGGCGACGCCGAGCGCCGAGCAAGCCTCGTCGAGCGTCCCGTAGGCCTCGGTGCGGCCGTGGTGCTTGGGGACCCGGCCGCCGTACCAGAGCGAGGTGGTCCCGTCGTCGCCCTTCTTGGTGTAGATCTTGACCATCGGCCGATCCTACGCGGGCTGGCGGACCGGGCTGAAGACCATCCCGGTCATCACCTTGGGGAAGAAGTAGGTCGACTTCGGCGGCATGTTGGCGTCGGTCTCCGCCACCGCCTTGACCTGCTCGACCGGGACCGGGCGGAGGAAGAAGCCGGCGTCGTAGCGGTCCTCTTCGAGCAGGGCGAGGGCGTCGTCGACGCTCTTCGCGTACTCGAGATCGCGGCGCTCGTCGATGTCGTGGTCGCTCATCCCGGCGAGGCCCTTGAGGACGAGCGTCTCGAGGATCGCCGAGTCGAGGCGCCGGTAGGCCTCGGGCTGGCCGTCGAGGCGGCGATCGACCTCGCCGAGGTCCTTGAGGCGCAGGCGGTAGGCGCGCTTATCGACGCTGTCGTAGAAGCCGAAGACGCCGACGCCCTCCTCGCTCGCCGGGTCGAGGTGCTCGAGCGCCACCTCGTGCAGATCGAAGAGCTCGCCGAGGCCCTCGTGGAGCGCGCGCCGCCGGTCCGGGTTCTCGGCGAAGCCGGCGAGCAGGCGGTGGGTGGGGAAGACGGTGAGGCCGGGGTCGTCGAGCCCCGTCAGTGACATCAGCGTGTAGTTGTGCGGGCCCTCGCCGCCGACCTCGTCGCGGAAGGCGCGGGCGGTCTCGTAGCGATGGTGGCCGTCGGCGATCAGCAGCTGGGCGTCGGCGAGCAGCTCGGTGACGGCGGCGTGGACGGCCGGGTCGTCGACCCGCCAAAGGCGGTTGACGGTGCCGGCTTCGTCGCTTGCCTCCCCCCAGGGCTCTGGATCGAGCGCAGGCTCGACCAGCGGCCAGGGGTCGGCGGTGCTGAGCGAGAAGATCGGCGAGAGGTTGTAGCCCGTGGCGCGGGTCAGCAGCAGCCGGTCCTCGAGCGGGCCGGGGTGGGTGCGCTCGTGGGGGCGGACGGTGCCGCTCTCGTAGTCCTCGACGCGGACCCTGGCGAGGATCCCGTGGCGCCTGTAGGAGTTGCCGTCGGGGGCGACGTAGTTCTGGGTCAGCGCCCAGATCGAGGGGGCCTCGTCCTGGACCAGCGCGCCCTCGCCCTTCCACTGCTGGATCCGGGCGGCAGCCTCGGCGTAGGGATCGCCGCTTGGGTTGCTGCCCGGGTCGGCGGGGTCGAACGGCTTCGGCAGGTCGATGGCGACGGCGTTGTAGGGCGAGCGCGCCAGCAGCGCCGCTCGGCCGGCGGCGTCGATCACGTCGTACGGGGGCGCCGCCACGGCGTCGAGCGAGCCGACCTTGGCGAGGTCGTAGTGCAGCGCCTGGATCGGTTGCACGTCGGCCATCCCGGCTCACTCTAGACTGAGCCGGTCGGGGCGTGGCGCAGCCTGGTAGCGCGCCGCCTTTGGGTGGCGGAGGTCCCCGGTTCGAATCCGGGCGCCCCGATTTCTACGCCTTCTGTTTCTTGTGGCCTTTGTGGTTGCCGTACTTGTTCCTGGCACGGCTTACGCAGCGGCTGCGCTTCGCTTTGGACTCGAAGGAGCGGCAGCGCTTCAGGGCTTTGGCGAGCAGCTGGGCTCGCGTCGGCGGTTTCTGCGCGAGGAGTTCTTCTTCCTGGCGTTTCTTGGCCGCTTCTTCTTCCTGGCGCTTCTTCGCGGCCGCTTCGTCCTCTTGGCGCTTCTTCGCCGCCGCTTCCTCCTCGCGCTGCTTGGCCTCGCGTTCGCGGGCTTCGACGTCCGCGGCGGAGAGGGCCCTGATTTCGAGCGGCGTGCTCGTAAGGACGTTGAAGCCGAGTTCCACCCCAGTGGTGGCTGCCGGCGCGCTTGCCCTTTTGCCCATCGGGATCGCTTTCAGCTTTTCGCCGCTTGCACTTTCGTATTCGCTCGGGATCTGCGTGGCGCCGGAGCGGCTGAGACTGGCGGTAAAGGACGAGGTCACCGTGTTGATCGGGCCGACCGGCGAGAGGAACGAGCCGAACGCTTCGACCGGTTCGCCGCCGCACTCGAAGTCCATGTATTCGCCGCCGCCCGGGTTGAGGAGCATGCCGACGCTGTGGCTCGCCTGATCGATGAAGACGAGGTCGGCTTCCATCGGTCCGGCGTAGATTTCTCCCGGTTCGATTTCTCCCGGTTCTAGGCTTTCGGACTGGCATAGATGCCCGTCTTCGTCGCCACCCTTTGCTTCGCAGCCGGTGAAGAGCCAGATCGAGTCGGTCGAGCGCGGTCCGGTGATTTCGCCGGCGCCTTCGGAATCGGCGCAGTGAACTACCGGTTTGAAGTCGGCCATCGCCGCGGTCACGGCCCCACCGTCGGCCGTGAACTCGGTGGGGAAGGGGGTGACGAATTCGAGGACCGGCGATGCCGCCTGGGCCTGACTGGGCGCAATCGCCAGCACAAGGGCGGCGGCCAGGCCGACGATGTAGACGCGCGCTCCCCGAAGCGATCCAGCTGCCAACCCTCGTGACTCCACGTCCTGCCTCCCCGTGTCCCGATGACCGTTTCGGTACGGGAGCGTAGCTGGAAAATCCCGCCTCAGCCAGCGGCAGGCATCGTCGCGATGTCGGCGCGCCCTTTTTCGAGCTTGGCGAGCAGGTAGGCGAGCTGGCTCTCCCGCTTGGCATTCAGCGTGGCCTTGGCTGCACCGAAGACGCCTTTCCAGTGCTTGGCGCTTTTCGCGATCTTGGCTTCGGCCGCCGCCTCGATCTCGTCCGCGCGCTTGTCCTCGCCGGCCTGGATCGTCTGCTTCTGGGCGATGAATCCAGCCTTGAGGTCGGCGCGCTTCTCGCTTTCCTCGTCGCGCTTGGAGCTGACTTCCGAGATCAGCCGGGCGATCTGCTCCTGGATCGCGTCTTTCTCCGAGGGGTCGGTGGCCTGCGCCTTGCGGGCGCGCAGCGCCTCGATCTGTTCGTGCGCCCGCGCTTCGAACTTGTGGCGGCCGGCGTTGATCTTCGCCAGCTTCGCGTGGTAGCTCGCCTCGGCGCGGACTCGCCGCGCATCGGTTTCCGCCTCCAGCGCTTCGATTTCCGCCGCTTCGCCGCGGTGGATCACCGCAACCTGTTCCTTGAACTTCGCATCCGAGTCCGCCTCGGCTTCGTCGCTCGAGCGGTTGAACAGGGCGTTCGCTTTGTGCGCCGCCGCTTCCTTCTTGGCGCTCAGTTCCTTCTCATAGAGATCTTTCTGCGCCGAGGAAGTCGGCTGTCCGACCAGGCCGTCGAGCTTCTTGACGTATTCGACGAAGGCTTTGTACTGGGCGGTCGAGGCAAGGCTCGGCGCCTTGGCGGCCGAAGCGTAAGACGCCAGCGCCAGGGAGATTCCCACCAGCGCCAATGGGAGCAGAGCCAATCGAGTGGTCCTCATCGCGGCCGCCTTTCTCGAGGGGAATTCCTGCCCCGGTCCCCTACCCGCTGGCGCCGTCGACTATCGCCGGGTTCAGCCGCTCGCGGAGGCAGGCGCCTCGGCCGGCGCCAGCTCCCGCAGGTGCTGGTGGACGAAGGCGATCGACATGCTGCCTTCGCCGACCGCGGCGGCGACGCGCTTGACCGGGCCCGAGCGGACGTCGCCGCAGGCGAAGACGCCGGGGACGCTGGTCTCGAGGAGGAACGGGTCGCGCTCGAGGGTCCAGCTGGGGGTGGGGCGCAGCTCGGCGCCGGTCACGACGTAGCCGTGCTGGTCGAGGGCGATCTCGGGCGGCAGCCACTCGGTCTCGGCGTCGGCGCCGATGAAGATGAACAGGCCGGAGGAGTCGACGCGGCTCTCCGTGCCGGAGGCGATCTCGCGGAGGTCGATTGCGCTGAGCGAGTCCTCGCCGTGCACGGCGGCGACTTCGACGCCGTAGGAGACGTCGATGTTGGCGCGGCCCGCCAGCTGGTCGATCAGGTACTGGGACATGCTCTTCTCGAGCCGGTCGCCGCGGCAGAGGATGGTGACGCTGCGCGCGTAGGTGGAGAAGAAGAGCGCCGCCTGTCCGGCCGAGTTGCCGGCGCCGATCACGTGGATGTCCATGCCATGGGTGTTGGGCGCTTCGCTGCGGGCGGCGCCGTAGGAGACGCCCTTGCCGACCAGCCGGTCGAAGCCCTCGATCGCCAGCTGCCGCCAGGTGACGCCGCAGGCGAGGATGATCGTGCGGGCGCGGAGGACGTCGCCGCCGTCGAGGTGGAGCTCCCGGTTGGCGGCGTCGATGCGCTTGATCGAGCGGGTGACGAGGATCTCCGCTCCCAGCCGGCGGGCCTGCTGCAGGGCGCGGCTGGCCAGCTCGTCGCCGGAGACCCCGGAGGGGAAGCCGAGGTAGTTCTCGATGCGCGAGGAGGTGCCGGCCTGGCCGCCCGGCGCCTCGCGCTCGACGACGATCGTCTGCAGCCCCTCCGAGGCCCCATAGACCGCGGCGGCGAGGCCGGCCGGCCCGGCGCCGACGATTACCGTGTCGTAGATCGCGGCGCTGGGCTCGGTGTTGACGCCAAGCAATTCGGCGACGCGGCGCAGGCTCGGCTGCACGGCGGTCTTGCCGTCGACGACCCGAATCACCGGCCAGTCGGCGGGGTCCGGGAGGGAGCTGCCCCAGTGCGTCTCGTCCTCGGATGCCTCGCCGCTGATCCAGCGGTAGGTGATCTGGTTGCGGTCGAGGAAGTGGCGGAGCTCGGCGCACCTCGGGTCCCAGCGCTGGCCGACCACGATCGCCCGCGGCGGTGGCGGGTCGGCGGCCAGGCCCTGCAGCCCGCGGGAGCCGCTCATCCGGTGCGCGGCTAGCCGGCCAATCTCCCGGGCGACGTCCGGGGCCACGGCTGCGACCGAGTGGTAGGCGGCGGCGTCGATCCGCATCACCCGGGTCGGCTCGGCGGCGCGGAAGCCGACCGGGAAGACCGTCCCCAACACGATCGGCACCTCGCCGAAGACGTCGCCGGGGCTGCGCTCGCCGACCACGCGCTCGATTCCGTCGGTCTCCTTGACGGCCTCGATGCGCCCCTCGAGGACCGCGTAGATCGCCCGCTCGTCACCCTCCTGGGCGGCGAACTCGTCGCTGCTGAGGCTGATGTCGGCGGCCGCACGGGAGAGTCGCTCCCGGTCGGCGGGATCGAGCGACGAGAAGGTCGCTATCGCGGCGATCTCCTCCGGCGTGATCACGGCGGCAGCCTACTGGGAGTCCCAGCACCTACTGGGGAGTCCCGGCACAGCAATTGCAAACGGCGCAAATACTCAGGTTCTTGACGATGGCAGTCGATGAGAGGAGGGATGAGCATGAGCAGCATCACTCCAGGCCCAGGATCGAGGCCAGCCGGTCAGGCTGATCAGATCGAACGACGGGTCGAACGGGCGGTCTTCGAAACCGATCGACAGATCGTCGTCGGCGACGTCACCCTGCCGCCCGAGGGCTACCAGAGCCGCTTCTCGGACCTCCTCAACCGCGGCGATCAGGACTTCCTGCCGCTGACCAACGTCGAGATCACCTCGCTGATCGACGACACGGTCAGGGAACGTCCCTTCATGGTTCTCTCGAAGCGGCACGTGCGGATCTCCTATCCGTTCGCGCCCTGAGCGCGCCTGCTCAGCTGCGCGCGTAGCGCTCGCGACGACCGCCCGCGTAGGAGCTGAGGTCGATCGCGAAGGCGAGGATGACGATGAACCACTCGAAGCCGGTCACCCTGTCGGAACTGGCGTACATCGCCGCGTAGGCGAGGGTCGCCCAGGGCAGCAGGAAGAAGCCGAGGAAGGGAACGAACCAGCTGTCGAAGGCACGGCTGAGTAGGTCGCTGAAGATCCAGATGAAGAACAGCGCCAGGCGTGGCGAGATCAGCGCGAAGAGGACGACGAAGCAACCCACGAGGAATACCGTACCCGCTGGGACGGGCGCCAAGCCAGGAGCGGCGGCAGTTCACCGGCTCGTTAGATCGCTGCCGTACCTTTGGAGCAGAGGAAAGGACGACAGATGAACGGACTCGGAAAGCTGATGACGATGCTGAATCCAGAGAAGACGCGGATGGTGGAGCCGGGCAACGCGCTGCCGGGACGCAGCGAGCGGTCCTTCGAGGTGCCGAAGACGCACGCGGTGCTGGGCACGCCGCTGCAGCCGCCCTTCCCGGAGGGGATCGAGACGGCCTACTTCGCGCTCGGCTGCTTCTGGGGCGCGGAGCGGCTCTTCTGGGGGATCGACGGCGTCTACACGACGGCGGTCGGTTACCAGAACGGGACCACTCCGAACCCGACCTACGAGGAGGTCTGCTCGGGCCGGACCGGCCACGCCGAGGCGGTGCTGGTCGCCTTCGACCCCAAGGTGGTCTCCTACGCCGACCTGCTGAAGGTCTTCTTCGAGGAGCACGACCCGACGCAGGGAATGCGCCAGGGCAACGACGTGGGGACCCAGTACCGCTCGGGGATCTACTTCGCGAACGACGCTCAGAAGGCGACGGCGGAGATGGCCAAGGAGGCCTACGACGCCGACCTGCGCACCGCGGGGCACGAGCCGATCACCACCGAGATCGAGCCCGCCGGACCCTTCTACTACGCCGAGGACTACCACCAGCAGTACCTGCACAAGGTGCCGAACGGCTACTGCGGCCTGGCCGGCACCGGCGTCTCCTGTCGCATCCCCGCTGCCGCTTCCTAGCGGCGCGGGGTTGCGGCGCTGGCGCGCCGAATAGCATCACGCGCCCGTGGCGCCCTCCTTCGGCTCTTACATAGTCGGTTGCCTGTCGGTGATCGGCATCGTCGCCGCGGTCGGCCTCGGCGGCTACTGGCTGCGTCGCTGGATCGTGCCGGAGTTCTCCGGCGCCCTGGCGCGGCTGGCCGACGCGACGATCGCGGTCGCGCTGCTGCTGCTCTCGCTGGAGATCCTCGGCACGCTGAGCATCCTGCGCCTGGGCTGGATCGTCCTGCTGACGATCGCGATCGGCCTCGGTGCGGCGCTGCTCGGCTGGGAGAAAGCTCCCCGGAACGGCCAGGAAGTGACGGCGCCGCGGGTGCAGAAGGTCGCCCTCTGGATCGCCCTCGGCGTCGCCTCCTTCACCGTCGCCGAGTGGACCTTCCCGGCCCAGCTCAGCCTCGACCAGGGGATGTTCGGCGGCGACACGACCTGGTACCACATGCCCTTTGCGGCGACGATCGCCCAGGAACACTCGACGATCCACCTGCACTTCACCGACCCGCTGCGGCTGGCGGCTTGGTTCTACCCGCAGAGCTCGGAGCTGATCAACGGCGCCGGCATCGTCGTCTTCAAGAGCGACTGGCTCTCGCCGCTGATCAACCTCGCCTGGCTGGCGATCGCGCTGCTCGCCGCCTGGTGCATCGGCCGCCCCTACAAGGTCGGCCCGGCGACGCTGGTCGCGGCGGCGCTGGTGCTGGACGCGGGGGTGATGATCGAGACCCAGCCCGGCGAGGGTCGCAACGACATCATGGGCCTGGCCTTCCTGATCGCCTTCGCGGCCTTCCTGATCAACGGCCACCAGCGGCGCGCGCCTGACTCCGGGGCGGTCCAGGACGCACCGGACCGCGACGCGCCGCTGCTCGACAAGGGGCCGCTGATTCTGGCCGGGATCTCCGCCGGGCTGGCCGCCTCGGTGAAGACCACCTTCCTGGTCCCGGTGGCGGCGATCACGATCGGGATGATCATCTTCAGCGGCCGCGGCCGGCGCTGGACGACCGCCTGGGTGATGGGCCTGCCGATGCTGATCGTCGGCGGCTACTGGTATCTGCGGGCGGCGATCAAGACCGGCGGCAACCCGATCCCGATCACCAAGTTCGGGCCGCTGCAGCTGCCGACCCCGGACCAGATGCCGCTCGACCCGCGGCCGCGCTTCGCCGTCGCCCACTACCTGACCGAACCGACCATCTACCGGCGCTGGTTCTTCCCGCAGCTCGACAACGCCTTCGGGCCGTTATGGCCGTTGATCCTGATCATCGCCGTGGCGACCGCGATCTACCTGGTGGTGCGCTCGCGCAACCGGATCGTCCAGGTGCTGGCGGCAGCGGCGCTGGCGACCGCCTTCGTCTACGTCTTCACGCCGCTGACCGCGGCGGGGCAGGAGGGGTCGCCGACCGGCTTCTTCACCAACACCCGCTACCTGACCCCTGGCTTGGTTCTGGCGATGTGCCTGTTGCCGATCGCGCGACCGCTGCGGGCACCGGACCGGCGCGCCTGGCAGACCCTGCTCTTCTTGACCGCGGTCTACGCGATCACGGTGCTGACCACGCCGCGTTGGTACCCCGGCTACATCGTCGGCACGATCGTCTTGACGCTGGCCCTGGTCTGGGCGCCGGCAGCGCTCGGCCTGGCGCGCAGCCGGCGGGTGATCAGCCGCACCCTGGTGGCGGTGGGGGCGGCCGGAGTGCTGCTGCTGGTCGTCGTCCTCGGACGCGCCCAGCAGGTTCAGTACGCCGACCATCACTACACGAAATCGACCCTCTTCCTGCAGGAAGGTGGGCCGCAGAAAGCGTATGACTTCGCCCGTCTGCAGCAGAACAAGCGGATCGGGATCGCCGGCTCCAGCGAGATCATCTTCGGGCAGTACGGCTTCTTCGGCGGTCACCTCAACAACACCGTCAAGTACATCGGCGTGCCCGGCCCCGACGGTGCCTACCGCCTGGCGCCCACCTGCTCGGCCTTCATGCGCGAAATCAACGCCGGCGACTACGACTACCTGGTCATCAGCCAGTACACGCAGGACTCGCCCGACGCGCCCTACTGGTATCCGATCTACGCCTGGATCAAGAAAGACCCCGCGCTGGAAAAGGTGGTCGAAGAGCCCGACATCGTTCCCCAGCCCGACTACGTCTTCAAGGTCAACGGCAGAGTCGACCCGAAGTACTGCCCCGGCGCCGGCTAGAGCGGCTCGGCGTCAGACGGCGGCGAGGACGTGCTCGCGGACCAGCTCGGCGGCGCGCTCGGGCTGCTCCCACCAGAACATGTGGCCGACCTCGTCGAAGATCTCGAGTTGGGAATCGGGGATGAGGGAGGCGATCAAGCGGCCGTTGGCGACGCCAAGGACCCGGTCGACGGTGCCGTGGATGACCAGGGTGGGAGTGACGACGTCGGGCAGCCTGTCCCGCGTGTTGTGAGCCATGATTGCCTGCAACTGCAGCCCGATCGTCTCGCGTGGCGAGGGCAGCTCGGCCGCCATCGCCGTGAAGTCGGCGAAGTGCGACTGCTCGGCACGGAAGCCGGGGGAGAGGTTGAGCTCGTACATCGCCGCGAAGACGCGATCTGGGTCGCCGGAGGCCATCGCCGTGACGAGCCCCTGGAAGTCGGCGGGGTCCATCAGCTGCGATCCCTCGCCGCCGCAGTAGGTGCAGCCGAGCGTCAGCGAACGCACCCGCTCGGGGTGGGCGAGCACCAGCTCCTGGGCGATCATCCCGCCCATCGAGATTCCCATCACGTGGGCACTCTCCAGTTCCAGCGCCTCCATCAGGCCGGCCGTGTCGGCGGCCATGTCGGCGATCGCGAACGGGCCGGAGACCGGAGTGGAAAGCCCCATGCCGCGGTTGTCGAAGACGATCACCTCGAACGCCTCTTCCAGACGCGAACGGAACGGCTCCCCCCAGGCCCGATGATTGGCGCTCATCCCCTGGATCAGCAGCAGCGGCTCCCCCGAGCCCCCGCGCTCGTAGTTCAGTTCCAAGTCCCCAATCGCCAGCTTCGGCACAAGGACGATGCTATGCGACCCGCCGCTATCCGGCCCCGTCGCCGCCCGAGCGGCGACAATTGGCCGACGAGCCCCCGTAGCTCAGCCGGATAGAGCATCGGACTTCTAATCCGACGGTCGCTGGTTCGAATCCAGCCGGGGGCGTTCATTTTTCCGCTTGATAAGCGGGATCATCAAGAGTCATTTGATACGAAATAGCTAATTTGGTCCCCAATTGGTCCCGAAATCGGCTAGAATCGGGGCGTGATTCAGCCTGAGCAACGGCCGATTTCGGGGCACGTTTTCAAGCGCAAAGGCAAGCGCGGGGCGGTCTGGTACGCCAAGTACCGACTGCCGGATGGGCGGCAGCAGAAAAAGCGACTGGGGCCTGTCTGGACCGGGAAGGCGACCGCGCCCGACGGCTATCTCACGAAGACGATGGCGGAGGCGCAGCTCGACGCGATTCTCCGCCGGGCGCGGGATGGATCGCTGCCGGGCCTGGTGCAGACCGGCAAGCGGTTCCGCGACGCCAGCGCCGAGTGGCTTGCCTACTGCGAGAACGTCCGCGACTGCAAGGCCTCGACGCTGCGCGACTACACGACGCTCGCCGCGGTTCTCGATCGACAGTTCGGCGACCGCAAGATCGAGTCGATCACCGAGCGGGACATCGAGTCGTGGATCAGTCGCTACCCGGGCTCCAACCGGACGCGGCAGAAGTACCTCGTCTGCCTCGGCTCGATCTTCAAACGGGCGATGAAGGTCTACGGCCTTCCCCGCAACCCGGTCGAGCTGGTCGAGCGCCCGCGCGTGCGGAAAGCGGCGACGATCGACGTGCTGCGGCCGGTCGAGGTAATGGCACTGGTCCGGGCGGCCGAGAACGACCAGGACGCCGCCCTCTTCCACACCGCCGCCTTCGCCGGCCTCCGGATGGGGGAGCTGCTGGCGCTGCGCTGGCGCGACGTCGATTTCACCCGCCGGACGATCCACGTTCGCGAGAACTGGACCCAGGGGGAGACGACCACGCCGAAGGGCGGCACCGAGCGCGCCGTGCCGATGGCCGAGGAGATCGCCGAACGACTGGCGCGGCTCGGCCAACGCAAGCACCACACCGCCGACGGCGATCTCGTCTTCTGTACCGAGCGGGGCCAGCACCTCGGCTACAAGTCGCTGAAGGACCGCTACCGCGCCGCCCTGCGAGCCGCCGACCTCCGCGAGGACTTCCGGTTCCATAACCTCCGCCACACCTTCGGCAGCACCGTCATCCGTCACGCCGATTCGCGCGAGGTCATGGAGTGGATGGGCCACGCGGACCTGGCCACGACGCGCCGCTACCTCGCCTTCGTCGACCGTGGCGACGCCGCCAACCGGGTATCGGAAGCGTTCCGGCTCGAGGAGCCCGGCGCCTCGCTGGCGCCGGCAGGTTGATCCCGGCCTATCTGCTGCGGCGCGTCCCATAGGTGTTCTGCTCGATCCACGCTTCAATGTCCCCGCGCGTGAACCGCAAGGCGCGATCGCCGATGCGGACGTGGGGGAGACCACGCGAGCGGACCAGCTCGTAGAGGGTCGAGCGCGGGACGTGAAGAAGGCGGGCTGCTTCGTCGGCGGTGAGCAGCTGCTCCAAGGGACCGAGGCGAGTAGAGCCGGTGGTCATTGCTGACCGTCCTTCGGTTTGCCGAGCCAGTCCACTGGATGATTCAGGGCATCGAGTTTGTAGAAGACCGGCGCGAACGGGCCGCGAGCCATGAGGTCATCGAGTAGGCAGAAGTAGATCGCCACATCGCTGTATGAGCGCGTCAGCGCGGGATGATCGAAGAGCAGGTTGAGCACGACGTCGAGTCGCCGAAACAGCGCCTCGCGTTTCGCGCCGGTCAGCGCACAGATCACAGGCGGGAACCGTCGGTAGTAGCGCTTCCAAATGCGCTGACCGCCGGTCTTTTCTCGCGCATGCTCAAGCTCGCCGTAGCGGGCTAGCTCCGCAGCGAGCCGTTCGACCGAAAGCGTGGCGCGGTCCACCTCAACGAATCGCTGCTCGATGAGGAAGTCCTGACCTACGGTGCTCGCGTAAGTGAAGACGGCATCGGTGATCAAAGCCCGCCGAGCGCGACCGCGCCCTCGGTTGAGCGGATGCGCGACCTCATGGCGCCAGGAGATGGAGCTGAATTCGTCGCCGCGTTTGCGTGCTGCCCGCAGGAAGCTGATCCCGACCTCGTTGACGCCAAGGGTATGAGCACGCAGCGGCCCAGCTGCCTGCTCCGGGCCGAGGACCTTTGGCTCTCGGTCGGCGCCGGCGTCCATCACCCAGTCGGCGCCTAGCTCAGTCAGGAACCAGACGCGTCGGGGTGAGCGACGAACATCGACGTGGGCGACCAGGCCCGCTCGCTCAAGCTGGGAAAGCGCCTGCTGGGTCCGGCGCGGGGTCCGCTCCGGGAAGTGGATCGCCTGCACCTGTGCGGTGGAGAGAATCCGATGCTCGCCGAGCGAGCAAAGCAGCTCGCTGCTCGCCTCCGGAATTCGCAGGCCCGCACCTGCCCGCACTTTCACGCTGACCCCCAGGTCAGCGCGCCGTCGGCGGGGGAAAACCGCTGCGTCACCAGCGGGGAGGTGAGATGGCAGGCGTCGAGTGCCGGGGACGCAAAGAAGATCGAGAAGACAATGAGCGCCGCCCTGTCTGCCTTCGTGATGTTTTGAATTGGGAGGGCAGTAGGTATGTCGGCAGATTGCCGAGCCAGCAAACGGCGCTGCAATGCGCAGTAGAGGCTCTGGGGGTCGATGTGCCCGCGAAGCAACGGGTGAACGGTTGGGCGAAGCCACGCCCGAAACTGGACGCGAAGCGAAGGTGAGAGTGGATTGCTTTTGCTCCTCACACTCCCTTCATCCGCTGAGGCGGCGATTTGCCCCCTAATTCTCGGTGGTGTGGTTCGGGCTCGCCCCAGCCCTCCGGCCGAATGGCCTTCTTGAGATTCGCGGCGGGGTGCCCTTACGCTGGGCCTATGGCCTTCGCCCGAATCACTGTGCGTCCCGATCAGATGGGCGGAGTTCCATGTATTCGTGGCCTGCGGATTCCAGTTGCGACTGTCGTTGAAATGGTCGCTGACGGCCTGAGCGAGTTCGAGATCACCGCTGCCCTTCCGGACCTTGAAGTTGAGGACGTTCGGGAGGCGATTCGCTACGCGGCCGAGGCCGTGCGTAAGCGCGAGTTGCCGCTCGTTGCCTCCAGGTGAGCGGGGAGGTTGATGGAGGCAGGTCTTAGAAAGACCGACTACGCAGCGGCCAAGGTACGCCGGTCCCTGATCTCGACCCGGTAGTCGGCAGGGATCGGAACTGCGCCGTCAGCTTCGCGACGACGGGTCAGAAGATGCTCAAAGAAGGCTAGGGCGCCCCCCCGAGGGGCGGCGACGATCTCGCGCCCGTCCGGGTAGACGATCGCCAGGGGTCGGTGCTCGGCGACGGCATCGGCGAGGATCGCACCGAATTGCTCCTGGTCTGCGCCGATGAATGCGGTTCCCTCGGGGTAGCGATCTGGATCGGCAACCGCTTCGATTAACCGCTCGTTGGCGATCTCTCCGGCGGCGGTGAATTTGCTGCGATCTAGCTCTTCCATGATCTAGCGATTGCTTCCCAGTGGTCGATCAGATAGCGAATTGCCATCGCGGCCACCTCGTTGGCGGTGCCGGTGGCGAATCGTTCTGCGGGCTGCTTCTCGGAGCCAGTGTAGCGGTGCATATCGTGGTCACCGTGGGCGTTGTCGAGCAAGCGAATCGTCTGCCAACGCCCCGCGACGCGAAGCTGGAGCATCACCGCGTAGCGCTGCATCGGGCGCCCATTCAGCTCAACCAAGATGCGTGCGTCGGGGGCGAGAGGGCGGATGAATGGGTCCGTCATTGGCCGAAACGTATCCGCGTCAGGCGAATAGGCTGCATCGGCATGGCGGACGATGCGAAGCGAAAGGCCCGCGCCGGCGTAAAAAAGGCGCAAGCGAAGTTCGAGCGCACGGGCAATGCCCATGACGAGGCCCGACTGGCGCGTCGGGAGGCCTTCCGGAGCGCACGCAACGCCGGCTTGACCCTCCGCGAGATCGGCGAAGCCGCCGGTCTGCATTGGTCTCGTATCGGCGACATCCTCGGGAAAAAGTAGCAGTTCTGTCGGTACCCCCCGACAAAGCTGCTACGTTTGCAGCCATCCTCAAATAAGCGGCTCCCGGCGGCGCTGACACGCCAACCGGGAGCCTGACCACAAGGAGGCGTAGCTCCTCATGGCTGACTCAAACCCTATGCATCGCGGGTCGTGTGACCCATCTTCCCCGGAGGCCGAAGACCGAAGGACCGAGAGCGCCGTCCTCGTCAACCTGCTGGCCGAACACCCGACGCCGCTGACCGAGGACGAGTTGATCTTGCTCCTGCACGCAGACCCCGAGCGCGGCGATCCGGGAGGCGCTGGACAGAACGCCATTCGCGAACTTGTCGCCGCCGGTCTCGTCCATCGCAACGGCAGGTTTTTCTCGCTCACCCGCCCGGCTGTCTACTTCGCGCGGCTGGACGTCTCCTGATGGTTACGCGGGAATATCCGGGGGAGCTTGCGGAGCAGTTCGGCCGCAACCTCAAGCGGGCGCGGCGCCGGGTCGGCTTCTCGCAGGAGGAGCTTGCATCCGTCTGCAACATGCACCGCACCGCGATTGGGCTCCTTGAGAACGGCGACCGTTTGCCGCGTCTTGACACGATCATCAAAGTTGCGAGCGGCGCCTCCATTGAGCCGGCGACCTTGCTTGACGGGATGGGTTGGTACGTCGGCATGGGACATGCTGGAGGCTTTTTTGTGAGTTGACTTTGGGGCGATTGATATCCGAGTGAGGTTTGCGTTCGGGACGAAATCGAAGCACCCTCCCGCTTTCTCGGGCAGTGTCTAGGCAGGTCATGGATCAGAAAAGACTTGACCCTTTTTCTCCTTGAGGTTCCACCTCAGTAAGGAGATGATGGAGACATGAGTCTCGCGGGAGACAATCCGATCAAGCACGCCAACGAGGATGCCCTTGGCAGGGCGGCGATGGCGTCGGCCTTTGCTCGACAGGTGCTGTCGCTTGATTCCTCGGAAGGAACTGTGGTTGGAGTTCTCGGCGCTTGGGGATCAGGGAAGACCTCGTTTCTCAATCTGGCCCGTGATGACTTCGCCGCAGCTAACGCGGACGTTCTTGACTTCAACCCCTGGATGTTCAGTGGTGCGGAACAGCTGGTGGAGTCGTTCTTTAACGAGGTCGGATCACAGTTGCGGATGCGGCCCGATCTTGCCCAGATTGGACTGGACCTTGCTGAATACGGCGAGGCATTCGCAGGTCTCGGTTGGGTGCCGATGGCCGGCGTGTGGATCGAGCGATTTAGGAGCGGGAGCAAGGCTTTGTCAAAGCTGCTTCACCGCCGGCGCGAGGGGGTCGGAGGCCGCCGGGAAAAGCTTCAAAGCGCGCTGGCAAACCTAGAGCATCCAATCATCGTCGTTCTTGACGACATAGACCGTCTTTCGACGAACGAGATTCGGGATATCTTCAAGCTAGTTCGTCTGACTGCCAGCTTCCCGAACGTCGTTTACGTTCTTGCCTTTGATCGCGGCAGAGTTGAGATGGCTCTGTCGGAGCAAGGGGTTCCAGGTCGGGACTATCTCGAGAAGATTCTGCAGGTCGTCGTAGATCTTCCGGCGATTCCAGAAGAAGTACTTAACCGCCAGATTTTTGAGGCGCTGAATGAGGCCATATCCGAGACGGGCGATCCCGAAGACGTCGATGATCAGGTATGGCCTGATGTCTTTGTGGAGGTTGTGCGCCCGCTCATCCGAAATATGCGCGACGTGCGCCGCTATGCGGGGGCCGTCCGCGGAACCGTGGAGAACATGGGCGGTCAGGTCGCGCTCGCTGATCTGCTGGCAATGGAGGCGGTCCGACTCTTTCTTCCAGATGTATTTGCCCGGTTACCTGATGCGGTGGAAGGCCTCTGTAGTCCGTCAGAACGCTTCGTTGGTGGCATGGCGGAGGAGGCGCCGGAGCGAAAGCAGTCAGTGGAGCGCCTGCTGGAAGCGGGCGGCGAGAGACGGGGGGGTAGTCGAAGCAATGGTCCAGCGGCTCTTTCCCTTCGGCCAACGGCACATTAGGGGCACGAATTTCGGCTCCGACTGGACCAGCCGCTTCCTTCGCGATCGCAGGATCGCCCACGAGTCGATCTTGCACCTCTACCTGGAGCGGGTAGCTGGACAGCGGCTAACGAATCACTACGACGCGAAGCGGGCGTGGGAATTGATGGCCGATCGGTCGGCCTTCGATGATTTTCTTCGCGGTCTAGAGTCAGCGCGGCAAGAGGATGTGATCGCCGCTTTGGAGGTGTATGAAGATGAATACGCATTCGACCAAATAGTCCCGGGCGTGATTGTTCTCTCAAATTTGCGCCCGGATCTCCCCGAGCGGCGACGAGGCATTACTTCCTTTGATGCGCGTACGGTCATCAACCGAGTGACCTATCGGCTGCTTCGCTCTATTGACGACCACGGGAACGTCGAGGCAGCCATGAGGCGGATCCTTCCCGAGGTGGCCACGCTCTCGGCCAAATGGGAACTGATTTCGCAGGTCGGGTATCGCGAAGGCGCAGGTCACAAACTGGCATCCGAAGATGTGGCAGCCGCTCTTGAGGCCGACTGGCGCGCTGAGGTTCGAAGTGCTTCACCTGGGTCTCTGGCACGAGACCATGATCTGATCCGCGTTCTGGTTTTTGCAAAGCGAGAAGCAGCTGAGGACGAGGATAGATTGGTAGTCCATCCCAATCCAGCAGTGACGCTGGCAGCGCTCCGGGGAGCAAGGTCGGATGCTCGGAGTCAGTATTGGGGGACCCGTTCGGTCCAAGTCGAGCCGCGCCTTAGTTGGGACACCCTCGTAGATCTCTACGGAAGTGAAGACACTCTGCTCACACGGATTAAGGAGCTAAGAGCCTCGGATATCGAGGTTGAGACGGAGCTTCTAGGGCTCGTCCAGAAATACATCGACGGCTGGCGGCATGAAGACTGAACCAAGCGGCTAGTAGCCAGCCCGCTCTGCATCGATCGGATGCGTAGGCGAGAGCTGGGGTGCAAGGCTAGGAGTTGGATCGAGCGTATGGAAGTTTCCGGTCGCCGAGAACGTGTTGATGAGACGAGCCAAGCCTGCCGCCCAAGCGGTCGTCTCCCATCGCTCGATAGAGGGCGTCCCGGAGGCCCTGTCCTCTGAAAAGACGGCTTGGAAGTCGGAGACGTAGCCGCCCGTTCCGGAGCCCCAGTCGAGATACCAGGTGCGCACCTGCCAAACGGGCGCTCCGCCTATAAGGACGACGACGAAACCACCGCGAGCGATCTTCCAATCATGTGGCGCATGCTCTACCCATTCGGGAAGCCGATCTCCGCGTAGCGACGTGCCGTCCTCGTCGTCTTCGGGCACTGGCCAAACCATCGACAATCGCGGATTGGGCTCATAGATCGCAGTGGAATGGCCCGTCAAGGAGGAGAGTCGGGATTCTGACATACCGGGATCAAAGAGTCCCGCAAGCATCGACGTTGCTGGTCGATTACCTGGCACTTGAACCCAATCGTCTTGATGCGCGTCAGTGCAAAGGTCGAGGGCGTCACGAAGTCGCATACAGACCATCATCCTGATTGTGACGGCGGACAGCTCGACTTACGTCTTCTGGGGTAGTCACGATGGAGGCATGGCGGTCTACCAGCTAGTTCGGGGCGGAAGAGAACCGCTGCTTGACAACACGCGCAGGCTACCGGCGAATCTACTCGCGTCGGTGCAGGATTGGATCGGTCCGTTCTTTTGGATCGGCGACCCGATGGGCGGGCGGCCTGACTTCCGCCGGGATGTTCTCCGCGATCTGGAACGCAAACTCGGAGTCAGTGTTCCTTTCGATCCGGCGAGCGATAAGGAGGCCATTAGCGATCTCCAAGAGCGGGTTGCCCGCAGCGAAGAGTTTGCCATCAAGACGCTGGCCATTCTTCTCTCCGAGGCGACTCCCCGCGAGGGCGGGAGTCTGGCTGAAATTTTCGAGGCGCCGGGTTCCATTTGGGAAGTTATGGGCGTCGAGGACGGTAATTGCCGCATTGTCCTGCGGCAAAGCGGTCCCGTGACCAGCGTCGTCGTGGGACTTGCGGAGTTTTCTACCCCAGCGGCGAGGCATCTCGACAATGCTCTTGAGCGGCTATCTCGGCCGGGCGAGAAAGATCCCGTCGGCGCCTACGCCGAGGCGATCAAGGCAGTCGAGGCTGCTGCGCGTCCGGCGGTGACGCCAAAGGATCCGATCGCCACGCTAGGCAAGATGATCGCGGCCCTCGAAGCCAAGCCCTCGAAGTGGGGAGTCACGCTCGCCGATGAGAGGGTTGAAGATGTCGCTCGCCGGGCTGCAATCCTCTGGAATACGCCTCACGAGCGTCATGGTTCGAATGATCCACAACCACCGGTTACGGTTGCGCAGGCGCAGGCCGGATTCGCTCTTGCTCTGGGCCTCGTCGACTACTTTGCCCGCGGGCTGATTTATCGCGTCGAGTAGGACGTGACCCTAGAGCGGCGTCTTGGTCATCCACTGAGTGGCGCCGAAATTGGTCCCCGACTCCACCGAACCCAGCGAAACTCCTTGGACGGAGTTGGCTTGACCAGGCTAGATTTGGCTTACTAGAGCCCTTCCGGCTGAACTTCTGATCCGACGGTCGCGCATCGATCCAACGAGGGGCGCGAGCCATCCGTTGGACAAGCAGGCGGGTTGTACGAACTGCGAATCGCATCCCGATGGGCGCCGCGATCGGCTGCAATCCGCCGCACCGGCCAAGACGACCGCACCTAAATATTTGGCATTTACGGCCGGCCCCTGATCGGTAAGGATTCCGCCATTCACTGAGTGAGTAGCCAGCGGACATTGCGCCGTGGCCCAAATGACAGGGGGTTGCGGTGCCCGAGTCCAGCCAAGCGGTTGTCCAAGTTTGCAGTAGTGAGCGGCCATGGAGACGCGGGAGCGACGACCCCCTTGGGCGCCGCAGCTTGACGAGTCAGGTTTGGCTGGTGGCGGCGATAGTAGGCGCGATATTTTTCATGGGCGCGTCCGACGGCGCCGTCGCTGCCGAATGCACGGATACCTGGATCGGCCCCGCCGAAGGCGCCTGGCAAACCGCCGGCAACTGGTCCGCGGGTCACACGCCTACCGAATCCGACGTTGCCTGCATCGGCTCGGGCAAGACGGCAAAGGTTGAAACTGCCCAGTCCGTTGGGATCGTTCAGGGAGAAGGGGGTCTCCTCCTGAGCAACAAAAGCCTGACCTTGACCTCCCCTTCAAGCGAAGCGGTCTCGAGCATCTCCTATTTGACCATCAGCGGAGGAAGCCTGACCGGTATCGGCAGCTTGGAAGTGCTCAGCGGCCTGGTCGTGACCACTGGCTCGATGGCTGGCTCGGGTTCCACCATCCTCGCAAGTGGGGCCTCTGGCTCGATTCAGAGCATGTCCCTCAACCTGCGAACTCTGATCAACGATGGTGGGCTCATCTTGGGAAATAAATACCTCAGCATGAGCAACAGCGCCAAATTGGAAAACATGGGGACCTTCACGCTCAACGCCGAAGGTTCTGAATCTGGCTTCATTCACCCGAAAGGCGATGCGAGTGCGCTCATCGTCAACCACGGCACGTTGAAAAAGACTTCGGGGTCGGGAATCTCCCCGAGCACCGTACGCATAGAAAACACGGGCACGATCAACGCAGTCACCGGCACCCTGGAGCTCGATGGAGAAGCCGTCGCGCTCCAGAACGGAAGCATCCTCGAAGGCTCGGTCAAGTTCAACGGCGCTCCGGAGACCGTTGTGGCCCAGGACGTTATTGCAAACGCCGCGACGATATCTACGGGCGCCTCGACCACCTTCCTCGCCGAAGGAACGACCGAAGTCGGGGGTCTAACGGTGACCAATGGCTGGCTAAAAGGCAATGGCACCGTGAAGGTGTCCTCGTCGCTCAATTTGACGAGCGCGAGGGTGGAAGGCTCTGGGAAAACCATTCTCCTGCCCACTGGGACCGGGACGATTATCGGCAGCTTCCTCCGCAACGAACGAACCTTCATAAATGAAGGAACGACGACGCTCCCTAGCAGCCATCTCTCGATGGCAAGCGGGGCCAGGCTCGAAAACCGCGGCACCTTCAACGCCAATGCTGAAGGAGCCGAAAAAGGAATTCTCCTGGGCTCTGGGGCAGAACCCGTGATCGTCAACGACGGCGCCTTTCAGAAGATCTCCGGGGCCGGTTCCACCGAAGTCCAACCCACCTTCGAAAACAATTCGGTCCTTCGCCCTCAGACCGGCACTCTAAAAATCGTCAGGCCCCGAAATGTGCCTGCGAGCACTCACACCGGTTTTAACTGCAAGAGTGCCGATCCCGTGGAATGCGCCACGGGCAATTTCTCCGAGACGCAGACCGATTTTGAAATCTCGGGGCGCGGTGTCGGCTTACGGTTGAGCCGTACCTACAGCGCCCAAGCGGCGGCGATCCTTGGGGCCTTCGGCTATGGCTGGACGAACTCCTTTAGCGATCGGCTCACCCTCGAAGAAGCCGGAGCCAAGGTCAAGCTGACGGAGGAAGACGGCGGAGTTGTCAACTTCACCCAGAGCAAAGGCTCCTGGCTGCCCCCGGCTTGGAGCCAGTACGTCCTCGAAGGGGGCTCCGAAATCGGCTACACCTTGACCTTTCCGAGCCAAGTCAAATACAGCTTCTCCGGCGCGGGGCGCCTTTCGAGTATCAGCGACCGCAATGGCAACACGACCATCCTCACCTATGACGAAGTCGGCAGGCTAAAAGCCATCACCGTCCCGCCGGCAGAGAAATCAAGCTCAAATACAACGGCGAAGGTCTTGTCGAAAGCGCCGAAGATCCGATGGGCCATGTCATGAAATACAGCTATGAAGGCAAAAACCTCGTCAAAGTCACTGAGCCCGGAGAAACTGCGCCGCGTTGGCGTTTCAAATACGACGGCTCCCACCGGATGACGACGATGACCGACGGCCGCGGTGGCAAAACGACCAACGAATACGACGGCTCAGGCCGCGTCATCTCCCAGGTCGATGCGGCTGAACGCAAAACTACCTTCGAATACGCACCGTTCCACACGAAGATCATCAACAAAGCCACCGGGGCGGTTACCGACGAGTGGTTCACCTCCAAGAACCAGCCCTTCTCGGTCACCCGTGGCTTCGGCACGGCCGCTGCGACGACGCAGACCTATACCTACGACGGTTCTGGGCGCCGACTCTCGACGACCGATGGTGGAGGCCATACGACGGCTTACGGCTACAACGAAGCGGGCGACCTCACCAGCGAACGGAACCCTCTCGGCTGTGAAGCCAAATGGGCCTACGACGCCACCCACGATCTGATTTCCATGACGACGCCGGGCGGCGAGACGACGACGATCGACCGCGATGCCAACGGCAACGTCGAACGGATCTCTCGACCAGGACCAGAAGAAACGATCCAGGCGACCACCTTCAAATACGACGAACATGGGCAGTTGGAAAGCGTCATCGATCCGCTCGGACGGTCTTGGATCTACGGCTACAACGAACAAGGCGACCGGGTTGGCGAAACGGATCCCCTGGGCAACACACAAACGTTCGGCTACGACAAAGATTCCCAGCTCATCTCGATGACGTCGCCGCGTGGCAACGTCGAAGGCGCCGAAGCGGCGGAATTCAAGACTACGATCGAACGCGACTCGATAGGTCGGCCGCTGAAAATGACCAACCCGCTCGGATTCTCGGTCGAATACGCCTACGACGCCAACGGCAACATTGAAGCGAAGACCGACGCCAACGGCCACACCACCAAATACGCCTATAACGCCGACAACGAGCAGACCAAAGTCGAAAGGCCAAACGGCGCTGTGCTGAAAACTGAATACGACGGCGAAGGTAGCGTCACGAGCCAGACTGACGCCAATGAACAGACAACGACTTATGTCCGCAACGCGCTTGGTCAGCCAATCGAAGTCACCGATCCCTAGGCAGGAAAACGATCGAGGAATTTGATGCCGCCGGCAACCTTAAAGCGTTGGTCGATCCTGCCGAAAGGAAAGCCAGCTATGCCTATGACAAAGCGAGTCAGCTCGTTGGGATTAGCTACTCGGATGGAACGACGCCCGGTGTCGAATTTGACTACGACCCTGACGGAAACGTGACGAAGGTCGTCGATGGGACGGGCGAATCGGCATTTGGCTACGACCAGCTCGGCAGGCTTACCGAAGCCGAAGACGGCCATGGCGACTTTGTCAGCTACGACTACAACCTCGCCGAAGAGCTGACCGGCATTCTCTATCCCAATGGGAAAACCATCTCGCGATCCTTCGATGAAGCCGGGCGGCTTGAAAGCGTCAGTGACTGGCTTGGAGGCACGACGACCTTTTCCTACGACTCCGACTCGAATGTTGAAGCTATTAGCTTCCCGCTTGCCAGTGGCAATGTGGACGAATACACCTTCGACCAGGCTGACCAGATGAGCGCTGCAATATTCCGGCGTGGCTCGGAAACGCAGGCATCGCTCTCTTACGTGCGCGATCCAGTCGGACAGGTGGAAGAAGAAGTCAAATCGGGCCTGCCTGGGCCGGCTAGCGCCTCCTACGAATACGATGAAAACGAGCGCCTAATCAAAGGCGGCGCCGCGAGCTTTGACTACGACCCGGCTGACAACCTGACGAAAGCGCCAGGAACCACCAACGCCTACAACGCCGCCAGTCAGCTCGAAACCAGTGCCGGTGTCGCGTTCGCCTATGACAAACTCGGGGGGCGGGTGGAGGCAACTCCGGAAGCCGGGGCCGCGACCAGCTACGGATACGACCAGGCTGGCAACCTGATCTCAGTCGATCGGCCTGAAGAAGGCGAAGTGCCAGCGATCGAAGAGAGTCTCGCCTATGACGGCACCGGCCTACTTGCATCGAAGGCCAGCGGTCCGACGACCCAGTACTTCACCTGGGACCAAAGCGGGTCGCTTCCTTTGATGCTGAGTGGGGGCGCAACGAGCTACATCTATGGACCTAATGACCAGCCAATCGAGCAAATCGACGGCGAAGAAGAACCCAGTTACATACATCACGATCAGCTCGGCACTACGCGACTCCTCACTGATTCCATTGGCGGAGCGAGCGCGACCTTCAGCTACACGCCTTACGGAGATCTCGAAGCAAAAACTGGCACAACGATCACGAGCCTGGGCTTCGCGGGTGGGTACACCGACGAGGCGACGGGTCTGCAATACCTGCGGGCCAGGTTCTACGACCCAGCGACTGCCCAGTTTTTGACGAGGGATCCCCTAAACGCCGCGTTGCGCACGCCTTATGGGTACGCAAACGGGAATCCAATGCGCTTCGTCGATCCGAGCGGAATGTCATGTATAGGCGTCGGACACTTTGGGCCAGGAATCGCGCTTCCAACCCTTGATCCGGGTGATTGCCTTGGAGAAGGCGCGGGCGAAACTACGAGGGCCGGAGCCAGCGCTACCAACTTTGCCGTCGACAAGGCCTCCCTTGTCATTCCACCGATCGTCTTTGCCGCTTGCCTTATTGAAGAGAATTGGTGTACGCCCGCTATCGTTGGTGGCACTGCGGCAGGCATCGGTGCAAATGGCATCAAGGCCGCTAAAGATCCATGTTTTGATTTTTGGTCTGCGTCAATCCGGGATCTCTTGGTGAATGTAGCGGCAGCCCTACCGGGAGGAATATTTGCGATGACGGCGGGCCGTGCTGGACCAGAGCTAGCTCCAGTTACTCGCCGCATGATCCAGGTACTCCTCGACGCTCCTGGATTGGCTGCCGAGCTTGTGCACGGCGGAGCAGGCCATTGAAATGTTGAGCCAGACTTCACAAGGAATGCGCGATGACAGACTGAAGACGCCTGTCGAGCTGCCGCCCGACGGCACTCTGCTTCGCATCGGTACGTGGCGCACAAAGGTCATGTGGACGGCTGCGGTCGTTATCGGGATGATCGCACTGTCGGTTCTGATTCAGGCCATTCAGATCAGTAGTCCGGGGGCATTTGTCGCGGCCCTTGCGGCGGTCTTTTCAGTGGGGGTGTTTGTGCGCATGCCCTTGAGCGGAGTTCAATTCGAACAGAAGGGTGTAAAGGCCCGAACGGCGTGGCGCACGTATAGATGGCTTTGGAGCGAAATTGAGTGCTTCGAACTTCGTGAGAAAGGTCAGAGGCCACGATTTCAGATCTGCCTTCGAGATGGGCGGACTAAGGGTTTTGTTGGGTTCTTCACGCAATCACAGGCGGAAGAGGAACGAGCGCAGGCGCTCTTTGAGGCGGCTGAGAGCCGGCTTAAGACAGAGCACGCGAAACGTTCTCAGGCCTAGATCTCGGGCAATCAGGGTAGGGCGCTCAATCATGGCCTGATGGGATACGGCCATTGTCTCTCAGCCGCAGCCGGGACGGGCGAAAATGGTGCGCAGAAACTTGGTCCCGAAATTGGTCCCCGACTCCAGCGAACTCAGCAAAACTCATTGGACGCAGTTGGGCCTATCAGGCTAGATTTCGCTTGCTAGAGCCCTTCCGGGCGAACTTCTAATCCGACGGTCGCTGGTTCGAATCCAGCCGGGGGCGCTAAGGAATTCGTTTGATGAGCGGGGGAGAGGATGAGAGGGCGGGCCTGTCGATTTGCGGGTCCGGCTCGATCGGTTCGGGGCGGCCGAGGTGGAAGCCTTGGGCGTAGTTGACGCCGAGCTTGCGGACGGTCGCCAGCGTTTGCTGGTCCTCGACGCCCTCGGCGACCGTCTTCTGGCCCAGGCCGCTGGCGATCGAGACGATTGCCTGGACCAGCTGCTGGTCAGCCGGGTTCTTCTCCAGGTCGCGGATGAACTCGATATCGATCTTGAGGAACTGGGCGGGAATGTGCTTCAGATAGGTGAAGGAGCTGAAGCCGGTCCCGAAGTCATCGAGCGAGAGGCTGCAGCCGAGCTCGCGGATTCGCCGCGCGAACTCCTGCGCATCGTTCATGTTCGACACCGCGGCGGTCTCCGTAATCTCGAAGTTCAAGCGGTCTGGGGCCAATCCGGCGGCGAGTGCCTCTTCGAGGGCGACCAGATAGCGCGGATCCGCCAGAGTGCGGCCGGAGACGTTGACGGCGACCGCAGCCCCACCCTTGGCCCTCTCAACAGCCTTGGCCAGAACTACCAGGTCGATCTCGTGAATCAATCCGAAGCGCTCCGCCGCCGGCAGGAATGAGGCGGGCGGGATCTTGTCGCCGTGGGCGTCGACCATCCTCACCAGCAGCTCCTCGCGGGCCACGCCCCCCGTGTCCAGATCGATGATCGGCTGCGAGTAGACGATCAGCCGGTTCTCGTCGAGGGCGGTGCGGATTCGCTCCACCCAGGTCAGTGCCTGGCTGCTTTGGCCGGTGTTTAGGACGGCCGTGCCGCCGCCCATCTCCTTCGCCTCGTAGAGGGCGATGTCAGCGGCGACCAGCAGCTCATCCGGCGTCTTCTCGGCGGCGCCGTCGAAGGGTGCGACGCCGACGCTGGCCCCGATCGTCGGCTTTGACTGGGCCCTGATCGCGGAGATCAGCTTCCTCGCGACCGCGATCGCTTCCGCCTCCTCGGCCTCACGCAGGAGCACGGCGAACTCGTCGCCGCCGATTCGGGCGACGACGTCGGTGCTGCGGACCGTGGAGCTGAGACTGGCGGCGACGTCGCTCAGGACCCTGTCGCCGATCGGGTGGCCGTAGGAATCGTTGACGAACTTGAAGGTGTCGAGGTCCATCAGCAGCAGGGCGCCGGGACGTGCGTAGCGCTTCGCGTACTCCAGCTGACCGGAGACCTCCTGCTCGAAGCGACGACGGTTGAAGAGGCCCGTGAGGCTGTCGTGATCGGCCTGGTGGCGCAGCTGCTCCTTCATCTGGCGCTGGTGGGTGACGTCATCGAAGACCGTCACGACGCCAACCACACGACCGCCTTCGCGGATCGGCGTGCTCGTGTAGTCGACCGCAAGGTTGCTGCCGTCCTTTCGCCAGAAGAGCTCGTCGGTGATCCGCCGCGTCACTCCTTCGGTCAGTGACTTGCCGGCCGCGCAGTCCGCTGCCGGGTAGGGGCTGCCGTTGGCCCGCGTGTGGTGAAACAGCTCGTGCGAGCGTTGTCCGATCATCTCGTCCGCGGTGTAGCCGAGCAATTCCAGCGCGGCCGGGTTCGCATAGGTGACGCGCCCCTCGAGGTCGTTGCGGAAGATGCCCTCTCCAGCGGCACGGATGATTCCCTCGTTGTCCGTTGCGAGGCGGTCATACGCCGTGACCGTGGTGATCAGGCGGATCAGGATCAGGCACGGGACCAACGCCGCGAGAGAGATCACGATCGGGTCACGATCACCGAGGGCCTCGGTGATCAAGAGGCCCAAGGTGAGAGCGAAGGAGAGGATGATCGCGCCGAAGAGGTTTCGACCGCGCAGTGCGCTGGCGCCTTCCAGCGGGGTACTGAGGCGGGTCGCCAGGGCCAGGAGGAGCATCGCCGTCGGCCAGCCGGCGTCCAGCAGGGTTCCGGGCGCGTAGCTGCCGTTCAGGGAGCCCCTGACGACCAGGACGTAGCTGATCAACAGCACGAGCATGCCGCCCCCAAGGGCGAGGTAGGCCGTGCCTGCCTTGGCTCGGTTGGGGGCGCAGGCGAGCGCCAGGATCGCCAGGACACCGAGATCGAGCACGGGGTAGACGAGATGTACACCGATCGCCGCCGCGGCGAGCTCGGAGTTGATCAGGCCGTTGAAGATCAACTCGTAGCTGAGTGCGGTTATCGCCAGCGTGATGATCGCTGCATCGAGGGAGAGGCCGAGCCGGTCCATTCGGCGCTGCCGCCGCACGAGCAGGATGATCGCCGTGACCACTGAGGGGTAAAAGCCGAGCCAGAAGATGTCCGCCGCCGCCGGGAACTTCGTCACGGATTCGGGGAAGAGGAAGTAGAGGACTGAGCCGAGGGAGTAGCTGAGGATCCCGAGACCGAGCATGGACCAGGCGGCGCGCGCCCCGCGTGGCGCGCTGGCCGCGGTGAGCAGAGTTGCCGCCGCCGCCGCGAGGCTGGCCGTGGTGACCAAAACATCCCTCAGGGCAATGCTGCCGAGATCCAAGCTGACCATCGCGACCTCCGCGAGCACGGCGATGAAACCGATGCCGAAGAGGGCGGCGACCGCCACGGAGGCGAACCGCAGGAGCGTCTCGCGATGGGCCTGTGCGTTGGTCGGATTCTCTTTCATGGACACACACCCCATCGACGGGTGGGGGAATCCCTTGACCTCCACCTCGACGCAGGCGTGGTTTACATAACGAACGTCCGTTCCAGGCCACGCCCATCAAGTTGCCTCTCGAGGGCACCGATGGGGCTGTTACACACCGAGCAGACCTTCTCGACTCAGGCACCCTCGTCGCAAGGCGGGTCCGCAGAGCCACGGGACTCCACCGGAGTTCGCCGGGCTACCGAAGAAGGGCTGTCGCCACTCCGCTGATTGCAGGGCGGCCGTGGCAGCCACGGAACGTTTCTGAGGCTGCTCATCAGAAGGAAGGACATCTATGTCCAACCGCAGCAAGACCAGGAAGGTCGCGGCTGTTGGCGCGGTCGTAGTCTTGGCTGTCGCCGTAGTCGCGGTTGCCTACTGGACCGGCTCGGGATCGGGCACCGGCTCCGCCGATGTCGGGACCAGCGGCTCGGTCAGCCTGACCGGCACGATTACGCCGGGCAGCGCCCCCGGGACCGCCGAGCCCGTCAGCTTCACGGCGGCCAACCCAAGCGAATCGCCGGTCCGGGTTACCAAGGTGCACCTAGTCAACGTCGCGGTCGACGGGGCCCACGCAGCCTGCGAAACCGCCGACTTCTCGATGGTCGACGTCACCGAGGACCACCAGGTCCCCGCGGAAGCGACGGCCGAGAGCCTGCCTAACAACGGCTCGCTCGTGTACGCCAACACCGCCGTTAGCCAGGACGCCTGCAAGGGCGCCACTCTGACCCTGACCCTCTCGAGCTCGTAGGGATCGAGATGGCCATGACCGGTAAAAAGCGAGCAGGATGGCGATTTCCTCGCCGTCGTGCCTGTCTGGTCGCGCTCGGGCTCACCTTGAGCCTGGGCGCGGCCGGCGCGCTCGCCGCGGTCGTCCCGCCCGCGCAACGGTCGACCGTGTCGACTCGCTTGCTCTCTGTCCGCGTCAACCCTTCGAGCCAGACCGTGGTGCCGGGTGCCTCGGCCAGGTACGTGATCGATGTCGCCCGGCCGAATCGGGGTACGATCGGCCTCAGTGGCCTGACCGGCCTCGGCGTCGCGCAAAGCGGGCTTCCCGTAGGAGCCGACGTCTCCTTCAGTCCCCAGCGTGGACTCGCGGCGCTTCGCGGCCGTCCCCAGAGGACGGTGCTGGAGATCGCCACCGCCCCCGGAACGCCCGTCGGCACCTACACCCTCCGGGTTCGGGTACGCCGCCTCCAGCGCACTGGCAGTACGGACGTCAGCATGGTCGTCTCGAGCCCCGACCGGCCAGTAGCTCCCGCCGCTCCTGTCGCCCCCACGGCGCCACCGACTGTCAGGGCTCCCGAGGCGTTCACTATCGCGGGCAGCCTTACGGAACCACTCGCGCCTGGCAGCGGCGAGCCGCTCGATCTGACGCTGACCAATCGCGAAAGCAGCGATCTCGCGATCTCGAGCCTGGTCGTCACCGTCGCCGACGTCACTGCGCCGCGTTCAGACCCGACCCACAGCTGCGATGTCGAGGACTTCTCGGTCGAGCAGTTCTCCGGCGGGACGGGCTTCACTCTTCCGGCTTTGGGCACGGCCAGTCTCGGGGCCCTCGGTTTCTCTGCCTCCGAGCTGCCCCAGATCTCGATGCTGAACCTGCCGGTGAACCAGAACGGCTGTAAGGGGGCCGCGCTGACGCTGGCCTTTGCCGGCACCGCCACCGAGGTGACGCCATGAGGTGGACCCGAGGCAATCGCGGTGCCGTGCTCTTGGTTGCGGCGGCGATCGCCGTTGGCGCCGCCACGGCTGGTGTCGCCTTCTGGCACGGCAGCGGCAGCGGCAGCGCGACGACCGTGCTCGCCAACGTCCAGTCGCTTTCCCTCCAGCCCGGCAATCCGACCGCTGAGCTCTACCCGGGGGGCGACGCGGGCGTCGCGGTCATCATCTCCAATCCCAACTCTTCGTTCGTGCAGATCGGGTCGATCGATCTCGACCCCGAAGCCGAACCGTTCACGGTCGATTCGGCCCATAGCGGCTGCGACCTCTCGACCCTCAGCTTCGTCGCCCAGGACAACGGCGGCGCGGGCTGGCGCATTCCGCCCCGCGCCGGCGCGACCGACGGCAGCCTCGCCATCGACATGCCCGCGGCGATGAGGATGGGCCTCACGGCCGCAAGCGCCTGTCAGGGCGCGAGCTTCACCGTGCGTCTGGAAGCGAGGCTCTGATGAGGCTGGGAACGCGCCTAATTGCACTTTTGACGATCACGGCTGTCGTCGGACTCGCCTGTCAGGTAGCCCTCGGCTACTGGAGCGGTGCCGGAATCGCCGGCGGCGGGGCGGGTGGCGCCGGCGCGGCGACCCTCAACCAGGGGGCGGCGCCGACGGCCGGGGAGACCGGCTCTGCGAACGTCGTGGTCCGATGGGGAAGCAGCAGCCTCTCCAACGGGATTCCCGCAGACGGCTACATCGTCAAGCGCTTCGACGCGGACACCGGGCAACAGGCGGCCATCGGCGGCGGCTGCTCCGGGACGGTCACCGCGACCACCTGCAATGAACCCCAATCGCCGGTAGGGAACTGGACGTACTCGGTGACCCCGGTCTTCGCAGGCGCATGGCGCGGCGACGAAGGCCTGAGGAGCGGCGCGGTCAACACCGGTCCGGGCTCGATGACCCTTTCGCGTGAGCTGTTCGGCGGCTCGGTGGCGCCGCTGCCGTCAGCGTTGACCGCGAGCGTCTCCGCCTTCGGTGCCAGTGAACCGATCAGCGTCCTCCTCGACGGCACCGCGCTCCTTTCGAGCTCGCCCTCCCAGGTCAAACCAGACGGCAGCGCCGGAGTCTCGATCACGCTCCCGGCCGGAATCGCCGACGGACCGCATTCGCTGCAGGTGGTCGGCAACTCGGCCGAGGCGAGCGCAGGGATCCTCGTCGACAACACTTCGCCCACGATCGCCATCGCCCTCGCGCCGTCTCCGAACGCGGCCGGATGGAACAACACTGCCCCGGTCGAAGTGGGGGGCACGGTCGACGACGGCAATGGATCCGGTGTCGCGTCAGCCAAGTACACGGTCGATGGCAGCGACCCCAAGACCTCGCCAACCACGCAGTACGCGCTTGCCCCGTTGTCGCTGACCGCATCGGCGACGGTCAAGTTCTATCTCACCGACAACGCCGGCAACGAGTCACCCGTCGAGACCAGGGTGGTCAAGATCGACACCGTGCCTCCATACTTCACGGTCGACTTCGTTGACGTCGAAGGTGGCTTCTACCTCCAGCCGACCAACGAAATCACCAACGAACCCGGCACCGCCTACTACCGCGGCGCCGACGCCGGCTCGGTGAGGTTCCTGATCACCCCGATCCCGCTCGGCGGCTCCCCCGCGGTCTCAGCCGGATTCTCGGAACTGCCGCCGGACTCAGTTGGCTTCAGCTTCGATTCGAGCAGGGTCACCACTCCCCTCGGGGGCCCCTTCCTCTCCAACACGTTCAGCTGGGTGGCCGGCACGACCAGGCCAGGAGGTGGGGCGATCAGCTTGACCAACGAAGCGGGTAACACCTTCGGCGCTTCGGGGCAGCTCCAAAACGACTCGACCCCTCCCGGCGGCGGGTCCGTTCAAGTGGCGGGCGCCAGCGGAACCGGCGGCTACTATTCGACCTCGCTCAACCTCCAGATCGAACTGGCCAAAGGTTCCGACTCGGCATCGGGATTGGCGGACGGCACCGTCCCCACGGATCTTCCCTCCCGCCTGGTGCGTGCCTCGGCCGCACTCACGAGCGACGGCGTGGCCGACGGCACCTGCGGGACCTTCTCCGCGTTCGTCCAGGTCGGCGGGGACGATCCTGGGCCGAGCGTCAACGACACGGTTCCCACGGACAACACCTGTTACCTCTACCGCTACCTCGTTCCCGATCACGTCGGCAACGTCGCCACGTACACCAGCCCCATCATCAAGATCCATACGACCGCGGCGGCTTCGCTGCGACCCACCAATGCGGTTCTGACTCCGACCAGCGGCGTCAGCTCGCAGTGGGTCTCGGGCTCGACGGTCTTCTACAACCCGGCGCAGCTGGGCAGCTTCGACGTCGAAACTTCGACCAGCGCCCCGTACTCGGGGATCGCCCATGTCGACTTCCCGTCGATGTCAGGCTTCAGCGGCGGCGGCGCGATCACCTCTCCGCGTAGCGGCACGATCTTCCGCGCGACCTACGCATGGTCGGCCAACGCCGCCAGCCCGTCCCCCGGCATCCAGCCGATCTCCGCGACCGACAATGCCGGCCAAACGGCGACCAATGCCGCCGCCTTCACCGTCGTGAGGGACGGCGTGGGCCCGAGTGGCGGGGCAGTGGACGCCACGGGGCTGAGCGGCACCGGGAGCCGCTACTCGCGCTCGCTGAGCCTGAGCGTCGCCTTCGCGCCCGGCACCGATGCCGGTTCCGGCCTCGCCGTGGCCGGGGCGCAGCTCCTGCGCGCCTCGGCGCCTCTGACCTCCGACGGCCTGGCCAATGGAACCTGCGGGACCTTCGGCGCCTTCACCCCCGTCGGCGTCGGCGATCCCGCCACGCCGGCAAGCGACACCGTTCCGGCCGATCGCACCTGCTACCGCTACCAATACCTGGTCTCGGACAAGGTCGGCAACCAGACCGGGTACATGAGTGCCGACATCAAGGTCGACACCGCTGCCCCTGCCGCTCCCGCCCTCACCTTCTCGGGCCTGACCAATGCATTTTGGAGCGGCGTCGGGACCGCGGTGTTCTACCGCCCCGGGGCGGCCAGCGGTGGCTTCCAGGTCAGCGCCGGCTCCACGGACACGACGGCCGGCATCGCCGGCTACGGCTTCCCCCTCTTTCCCTCGGGGTGGAGCTCGACGGCCGGCGGCGCCAGCTCCCGCACTTACAGCTGGAGCTCCGCAAATCCCACCGCACCCACTGGGGCTCAGACCGTGACGGCGACCAACAACGCGGGCGGCACCGCTTCCTCCACCTTCACGGTCATTCCCGACGCGGTTGCCCCCAGCGGTGGGACGGTCACTCATACGAACGGTTACTCAACCGCCACCACGCTCAGCACCACCTTCACCAAGGGCAGTGACTCGATCTCCGGCCTCAATGCCGCCTCGGGAATCCTCGAAGGCGCAACGGCCACTCTCTCGGCGGGCATCTGCGGCACCTTCGGGTCTTTCGTCCTCGCCGCCACCAACCCGGTTTCGCCCCTCTCCCTTCCGGTGGTCACCGGGAACTGTTACAAGGCCCGTTACCTGATCTCCGACAACGTCGGCAATCAGGCGACCTATACGGGCGCCAGCATCACCAAGGTCGACACCGTCGCCCCGACGAACGCGCTGAGCCTGACGAGCGCCGTCAATGCCTCGATGACCTCCAGCACGATCTACTATCGCGGCAACGTCGCCGGCTCCTTCAAGATCGTCGACGCTGTGGCCGATGCCGCCTCCGGACCGGCCTCGGCCACCTTCCCGGTGATGTCGACGACCGGCTGGGTCCACAACGCCGAGACGATCAGCACCCCGCTGGGGGGCCCCTACGTTTCGACCGACTTCAGCTGGACGGCCTCACCCACCCTGCCGACCTCGAAGACGGTAACCGGCAGGGACGCCGCGGCCAAATCCACCAACACTTCAGTCGCCTTCATCAGCGACATAGTGGCCCCGGCCGGAGGAAGCATCGCCTACACGAATGGCGTCGTCAGCGGATCCTCGATTCCGATTTCCGTGGGCAACGGCACGGACACCGGATCGGGCATCAACACCTCCACGGTGACGATCAAACGCGACTCCGCCCCGCTCCTCGAAGGAACCTGTGGCGAATTCCCAGGGACCTTCCCGACCACGGTCACCCTGATCGGGGGTGCAGATACGGCCCTCGTCAGAGGCAACTGCTATCGCTACCAGTACATCGTCTCCGACAAAGTCGGCAATCTGACCGTCTACGGCTCAGCCAGCGTCGCCAAGTACTAGGACGTCTCCGCACGGGCACGCAGCCGCAGGACCTCCTCGAGACTGTCGACCAGGACATCGACGATCTCCGGGTCGAAATGGGTCCCGCGCCCCGCTTCGATGATCTCGAGGGCCTCGTTCACGCTCAGGGCCCGTCGGTAGCAGCGGTCGCTCAACAGCGCGTCGAAGACGTCGGCGACCGCCGTGATCCTCCCCTCGAGCGGAATCTCCTCGGCCAGCAGGCCCCTTGGGTACCCGGTGCCGTCGTAGCGCTCGTGATGGGTGAGCGCGATCGTTGCCGCGAGGCGGAGCAGGTCGCTCTTGGAGTGGGCGAGGATTTCATGGCCGACCACGGTGTGGCGCTCCATCTCCACCCGCTCTTCTGGCGACAGGGGACCCGGCTTTCGCAGGATCTCGTCCGGGGTGGCGATCTTGCCGACATCGTGCATCGGAGCCGCCACCCGCAGCAGAAGGGAGCGCTCGGCGTCGAGGCCGAGTTCATCTCCTAGGAAGGCGGCCACCCCGGCCATCCGGTCGACGTGCTCCCCGGTGGAGAAGTCGTGTAGCTCGATCGCCTTGGAGAGCCGCGCGACCGTCTCCTGGCGCGAGAGCCGCAGCTCCTCGATTGCCTGTTCCTGGGCTGTGGCCAGCTCGTCGCGAAGGTGCAAGGCCTCCCGTTGCCCGGTCACGTCGATGGAGATGCCGCAGACCGCAGTGGCTTTGCCTCCCTCGTTGAGGAGAGGGAACTTCACGGTCTGGAAGGTTCGCTCCACCCCGTCGATCTCGAGCGTTTCCTCGGCTCGGTGGGTGCTTCCCTCATCGAGGATCTGGCGGTCGTCAGAACGGGTGCGTTCAAGCGCATCCGGGTCCATGATCGACTCGTCGGTCTCGCCGATCAGCTGACCTTTTCCACGCCCTGCGAGCTCGTCGGCCCGTCCGTTTGCGAAGACGTACCGGTGGGATGCGTCCTTGACGTAGATGGGCATCGGCGCCATGTCGATGATCTTCTGGCGCCGCTCTTCGAGGTTGAGCCTGGAGGAGCGTTCGGAGACTTCGAGTTCACGTCGCCGCAGCGCGTTCATGACGGTGATCAACAGCTGACCTGGCCAAAATGGTTTCACCAAGTAGCCGTGGACACCGTGTCCTCCCAGTGCAAAGGCCTTTCTCGCCAGTTCCGGAGCGTCCGTATCGGTGATCAGCACCAGGGCCGTATCGGGGTGCTCTTCGGCGATTTCTTCGGCGAGGTCGAACCCCGACTCGCCGAGCATCTCAAGGTCGCACAAAGCGAGATGGAACTCGCTGCCGGCGAGCTTCGTGCGAGCCTGGGCCCGACTGGACGCGAACTCACAGCGATAACGTTCGCCCAAAGATCGGTCGACCAGCTGCAGAACCTCGGGGCGATCGTCGGTGACGAGGATGTGAGGCAGTGACGGGTGCGCTGCCGGGGAGAATGCGGGCGGAGGTCTCGCTTCCGACGGTCGGACGGTCGCGAGCTGGCGATGCATGTTTGGGGTGGAAACCCTTACAGGGCCCATGACTCCTCCAGGCTGAGGTGTCGTCGCCTCGGGTGCTAGTCACAATGCACCGGTCGGGACGTTTATAACCCCCTAGGTCGGCAGGGGCATGCATGACCCAGGGGGCGCGAAACGACCTCGGTACATCAGCTGCGCCGGGGACGGTGAGGGACCCAGATCGCCGCTGCAACCTACTGTCGCCGTTTCGACCGTTAAGCACAATCCCCCAGACGGGGGAATCTTTGTGGGTATCGTCCCATACTGACTAAAGGTCTTGCGCCAGGGAAGGCATGCCGATTAGCGTGAGATTGGCGCGCCAGCGCGAGTGACCGTAGTCGAGACATCGGAGGTAGGGTGACTTTTTCCAGCCAATCTGGCGGAGGAGAACACAGCCAGGATGGAATTCCTTCCCAAGACGCTTTGCGCCTGCGCACAGCTCTGGAGCGGTCCCGTTACCCGATGCTGATCGCCGATGATGAGCGCCGGTGGATCACCGGCAACCCAGCTTCATGCGATCTCCTCGGGATCGCTCGAGAGGAGATCCCCTGGCTCGCAATGGATGATTTCACCCCTCCCGATGAACGCAGCAGGCTCGAGGAGGATTGGGCCGCGTTTTTGTCAGCCGGAGGGGCGGAGGGGTGGTACCGGCTATACGTTCCCGACCGCGGAACCGTGCCAGTCGAGTTCAGCGCGACGGCGAACGTCCTGCCGGCGCGTCACCTCTCGGTGTTCATCCCGGCGGCCGGGTCAGCGGCCGAGCAGGCAGCGAACCTGACTCGGGAGAGGCCATGGGCGCCGGTGGCGAAAGAGGGGGAGCCGCGCCTGCAGCTGACCGATCGCGAGCGGGAGGTGATGACTTTGGTGGCGTCCGGTTTGCAGAGCGCTGAGATCGCTGAGTTCCTGTTTCTCTCACCAGAGACCGTCAAGTCCCATGTCCGCAATGCCCTGGAGAAGCTGGGGGCTCACACCCGCGCGCATGCGGTCGCGATCGCGCTGGTGATGGGGCAGATCAGCTGGGAGATAGGACCCCCACCTGACTCCGGCTCAGCAGGCCCGTCGCGAACGTCTTAAGGGCGGCCGCACTGGGGGACGTTCGCCCCACGGTCGATGACCGGATACATCGGGTTGAGGCGGTTTTTCGAGTGCTCCAGCCCGAGCCAATGCCCGTACTCGTGGACCACGGTCATGCACTGGAGTCGATTCGAGAGGCCGGGCTCGATCGTCATCTCGCACGGACCGCTCTCCACGGCGCTCGGGACAGTCGCCTGCCCGAGCACGGGGGTTGGCAGCTGGCCATAGCCGACAGCCTCGGTCGAGCAGCGCGCCGGCGCAGTCTGATGCCAGTAGGCGGCGGCGGCGTCGAGGTCTCCAGGCAGGCCGGTAGGCGCGGGGGAAGCGAGCGAGACGGCTGCGCTGGCGATCGCGACGGCGACGATCATCGGGGGCTGCCTTCGAGGTCCATGAGGCCAGTGGAGCACAGATGTTTGACTCCTCCGCTCATAGATTCGTCCGGAAAAGGCCGTCGGGCTCAAGGCTTCACCCCTCACGCCAATTCGGAGGGCTGCAGGTCGGCAACGAACGTCGAGTTGCGCTGGCAACGCTCAAGCTGCTTCAACCGATTGGCGATGGAGTAGGACACCAGGGCAAACCCCTTCGACACAGGCACCCTCGCCGCGAGGCGAATCCGCAAAGCCACGGAGCTCCGCCGGAGCCAGCCGGGCTACCGAAGACCTCATGACCCGAGCCGCCCCCGAGGCGGAAAGCGGCAGAGATCAGGAACGTCGGCAGGACTGCTCGACATATAGGGAGGACATCCATGTCCAACCGATCCGATCTCAGGCGCGGCTGGCTCGCCGGCCTCGCCCTCGCCGTAATCGGCGTCTTCGCGCTACCCGTCGCCGCCCAGGCGGCTCCCGTGGATCTCGCCACCGCCGGCCCCTTCGTGGTCCTCGGCGGCACCACCGTCACCAACACGGGACCGTCGGTCCTCAACGGAGACCTCGGCGTCTCCCCGGGCACTGAAGTGGAAGGCTTCGGCCTGCCGGCCGTCGTCAACGGAGCGAGCCACGTCACCGACGAAGTCGCCGCCAAAGCGCAGCTGGATCTCACCAACGCCTACAACGTCGCCGCCGGGCAGGCGGTACTGCCGCAGAACGACCTCTCGGGGACGGATCTGGGCGAAAGGAAACTCGGCCCCGGCGTCTACAACTACAGCGCCGCGGCCCTGCTGACGGGCGCCCTGACCCTCGATGCCGAAGGCGATCCCAATGCGGAATTCGTCTTTCAGATCGGCTCTCAGTTGACCACCGAATCGGCCAGCTCGGTCGTGCTCGTCAACGGCGCTTCGCCGTGCAACGTGTACTGGCAGGTCGGCAGCTCGGCCGACATCGGCACCACCACCGCCTTTCAGGGAAACCTCATGGCGCTCACCTCGATCTCGCTCAAAAGCGGGGCGACGGTGTTGGGGAGGATGCTGGCTCGCAACGGCCAGGTCAGCCTGATCAACAACGTCCTCACCCGCCCGCTATGTGCAACGGGATCAACCACGCCGCCGCCCTCGGAAGGAACGCCGGGCGGTCCGGGAACCGTAGTGCCAGGCGCACCGGGAACCACCGGTTCCGCAGCGGCGCCCGCCAGTGGCCCTGCCTCCACCCCCGGTTCCACCCCGGGCTCCACCCCCGGTCGGACTCTTCCCGGCCGCGGCGCACCCAGGCCATCTCAGAATGGAACCGCGATCGTGCGGCCGGTACCACGTCAGGCCTGCACCGAGGGGTTCCGGGTTGTGGTCAGGGGCAAGATGATCGAGCGGGTCGCATTCAGCCTCGATGGCAAATCGATCGGGGCTCGAACCGGCTCGCCGTTCGCGATGTCGATGCGGGCCGCGCCCGGTGCCCATCGGGTGATGGTGCGGATCACGTTCAAGGACGCCACCCGCGCCAAGACGGCGACCGTGCCTTACAAGGCCTGCGCCGCCGCCCTGCTCAGCCCGCCCGGCGGGCCATCCACGTTCACCGGATGACCTGTCGAGCCAATGCCCGAAACCCCCGCGGTCTCCACCTCGGGGGTTTGGCATTGGCGGGGACGCTTATCGCGGTCGCGATGGGGGGTGGTGCTCTCGCTTCGAGCGCGGGTGCCGCCCCGCGGGTCGCGGCCAGCCAGCCTCTCGTGATGCTGCTGCACGATCACGTCGCCCGGGCAGCGCCCAGCGTTGGCGCGCACCGTGTCGAAGCGGTGCCCGCTCGCCGCCCGCTGACCCGCTCGCGCACCGTCCTTCCCGTACTTGGGCGCACGAGCGGCGACAAGGCCGGTTCCTGGCTGCGCGTCCGCCTTCCCGGGCGGCCGAACGGACATGCCGGCTGGATCTCGACCAACCGGACGCGACAGACCTCCACTCCCTGGCGCTTGCGAATCACGCTCTCCGCCCGGCGGCTCACGGTTTACCGCGGCGGCCATGTCAGGCGTCAGTTCCGGGCGGTGGTCGGCAAGCCCTCCACTCCGACTCCCCGGGGTGCCTTCTTCATCGAGGAGGCGCTCGCCCTCTCCTCCTATGAAGCCGGCGGGCCGTTCGCGCTTGCGACCAGCGCCAGGTCGAACGTCTTCCAGGAATTCGAGGGTGGCCCGGGACAGATCGGCATCCACGGAACCAACAACCTCAGCGGCGCTCCCGGCAGCGCCGCATCCCACGGCTGCATCCGGCTCCGCCCCCGGGCCATCACCTGGGTGGCGCGGCGCATCGGCGCCGGCGTGCCACTGACCGTGACGCGGTAGGGCCCGACCCGATCGCTGGGCCGCAAAGACGACACACGCAGCGTTACAAGGATTGGAACAGACATGAAACACGCTTATGACAGGCTCAAAGGGCAGGGGCGATGGTTGCCCACCCCCTCGATCGTCCTCGCCGTCGCGGCCCTCTTCGTTGTACTGGGTGGGTCCGCGGTCGCCGCGAACGGCTTGATCCATGCTGGTGACATCGCACCTGGCGCAGTTACCAGTCAGGCAATCAGGACTGGTGCTGTGGAACCCCGAAATCTGAGTGCTGCCACGCGCGCATTGTTCGGCGGCGGTTCCAGCCAGACTGGTCCCAAGGGAGATCCCGGCTCGAGCGGGGCCGCGGGGAGCAACGGCGCCAACGGTCCCAGCGGCGTTGACGGAGCCAACGGTGCCAGCGGAGTCGCCGGGACGAATGGAACGGGCGGCAGCAACGGCGTGAATGGAGCGAATGGCACGAATGGCGTAGACGGAACGAATGGCGCGAATGGCGCGAACGGGCCCAACGGAGCGAATGGCACCAATGGGATCGACGGCAGGAATGGTGCCGACGGCAGCGACGGAGCCGACGGCACCGATGGGGTGAATGGCACCAACGGAGCCAACGGCACGATCACGCCCCTCTCGGCGAAACAAGGAGCGACGGCCCTTCCCACCGGATCCCCGGCGACCACGGTCGTCGAGCTAACGGTTCCGGCGGGCAATTACGTCGTCTTCGCCAAGACCCAGCTGTCGCACACCGGGGCGGGAGACACGGTCGAATGCTTCCTCAAGTCAGGTGCGACGACCCTCGATCAAATCGCAATGAAGACGTTGCCTGCACTTGCCGCGATCCCGGCATCGCTGCAGGCGGTAACCACGACGACGTCGTCGACTCAGCTGAGCGTCCAGTGCAACGTGGCGGTTGCCAACGGGGCGGCCAACTTCAGCAGCCTGATCGCGATTCCGACGGCCTAGCGTTCCGCCGACGGGGATTGTCAGCTCCCGTGGCTGGGGCCGAGTCCGTGCCGAAAGGCGCGGGCTCGCCCTTGGCTCGGCGCTCAGGTTGCGAGCCCGCTCCCTCAGCTTCTCCTTGGCGGTCAGCGCCCAACGGGTAGCGTCGAACACCGCATACTTCTAGGGAGACCGGAGTTTTTGCTGAGCATGCACGACCTGACGATCCGATCGCCGCGGATCCTGTTGATCTTGTTTGCGGCGCTGTTGGCCGCGTGCCTCGTGGTGTGCATCGAGGCTGATGGGGCGAGCTATCAACCGACCCTCCAGCCCTGGGCGCCGGGTGCTCCACGTGTCGGCCTTCGGCGACGAAGGCACCGTCCGCCTCGAACCACCGAAGGGCGGGCCGACCTCCGGCGCCCAGGTCGCGGTGGACCCGGCTGGTCGAGTTCTGGTGTCGACCCGTGGCAAGGAGGAAGAAGAAGGCTTCCTGACCCGCCTTCTCGCCGACGGGACGGCCGACCCACGGTTCGGGCAGGCCGGCCGGCTCGACTCCCCGACCGGGAGGTGGAACGACCTCGTGATCGACCCCGAGGGCCGGATCCTCCTCGCCGGCTCGGTCAAAGGAGACCTGGCAGTGGCGAGACTGACGCCGGAAGGTGCCCTCGACCCGACCTTCGGCACCTTCGGCGTCGCCCACGTGCACCTCGGTCCACCGGCTTTGGAAGGGTTCGTCGACGAGACGCTGGAGCGGTTGGTTGTGCTCCCGGATGGCAGCCTCATCGGCGCCGGCTGGGCCACCCCCTGCGCCGAGGTTTGCCGCAGCACCTCCGGCGCCGTCATCAAGTTGACCCCCGACGGCGCCCTCGACACCTCCTTCGGCGAAGGCGGCTACGACCTCCTCGCCCGGGCGCCGCGTCCGGAGCCTGGGCACGGGAAGGGTGTCCTGCGGCGCATCTTCGCCCTCGCCGTGCAGCCCGACGGCAAGATCCTGATCGGCGGCAACGACTACCGCCTGATCGTGGTTGTGCGCCTCACCGCCTCCGGCGCCGTCGACAGATCGTTCGGCAAACGGGGCGCCTTCTTCACCGCGAGGGAAACCGAAGGCAAGGAAGACGACGGTGACCTCTTCAACCTGGGATCGGCGACGTCGATCCTGGTCAAGCCGACCGGACAGATCGTCGTCGTCGGTGCCAGGTTGATCTACGGACTGCGGCCGAACGGCCGCATCGATCCGGGCTTCGATCCGCCGGGCAGCGGCAATTTCCGCGGACTCACGTCGCTGTCTCCGGAAGGCGGGCCGAGCTCGAGTGGCGATGCCCTGCTCGACGCGCACGGCCGGATCGTCGTCGTCGGCTGGCTCTACGGAGGGCCCGCTGTGCGCAGATTCCTCCCCAACGGAAACTCGGATCCGCGCTTCGGCGGCGGCGGCGTGGTGAGCGTCGCCCTCGACGGGCGGCCGGCGCCGGATTGGGACTTCTCCGAATCGCTCACCAGCGTCTTCCTGCTGCCCGACGGCAACCTGGTCGCGGCCGGTCACGCCTACTCCGCGACCGCCGAGGAAGAAAGTCCGTTCGTCGTCAGCCTCAACGACACGGACGGGAGGTTCGCCCGCTGCGACGGAGCGCGAGCGGACTACCAGGGCACCCCATGGTCGGACTCGGTGAGCACCTGGGGTGTGGTGTCGACGTTCGCCGGGAACGATGTGATCGCCGAAGGCGGTGGGTCGGTCTGCGCCGGACCTGGCGACGACCGCGTACGCGATCGGTCGAGCTACGAGGGAGCGACCGTGCTCGGGCCGGGTGACGATGTCGCGATCCGGGACACCGGCCGCATCCTCGGTGGACCCGGAGACGACAGCATCGAAGCGCCGAGCTATCCGGAAAGCTGGCCCTTCGACGTGGACGGCGGGCCCGGCCGCGACAAGCTCGTCGGCTCCGAAGAAGCGGACCGACTCGAAGGGGGACCGGGTGACGACGTCTTGGTCGGCGGACCGGGGGATGACGTCCTCGTAGGTGGGCCCGGAGATGATGTCCTGATCGGCGGGTTAGGGCACGACCGGATAGTCCCCGGACCGAAGGCGCCCGAAGCCGAGGCATCCGAACCGGACTGAGGCGTTCTCCGGATTCCCGGGATCGGCCCGCCGGCGGAGCGCCGACCCGGCCGTCCCGCGTTACAGATCGGCGGGCGGCCTGGCGAGCAGCGCCGCGCGAAGGTCCGCCGCAGCGGCATCGAGCAACGTGTGGCCCGGCTCTATCAGGCCAGATTCGTCCTGGCCTCTGGTCGTGGATGGGCCTGCTCTATAGCTACGACGAGGCTTCCGATCTGGTCTTCGTCGTGTCGAGCATGAAGGTCGTTCAGCGGCGTCACCACGCTCTCCGGTGGCCAAGAATTTTGGTCCCAGCTCCAGCGAACGCAGCCGGTTGACGTCGCTGGCTAGGGCAGCTCGAGCGGCTGGGTGGCGAGATGGTAGATCTCGCTTTTCTCGTCTTGTGAGTAGGTCGTCCAGCCGAGGATGAGTCGACCGCGGGACGCGGTCGCCCGGACCTTGTCGACGATGCCGGGCTCGTCGCTGACCGGGCGGCGTCGAATCTCGCCGTCGTGGCCGAAGGTGACGAGCGGCCGCAGCCCGCGGCTGAGGACCACGAGCATGCCGTCTGGAGTGGGGAGGATCTTCGTCGGGTGACCGCCGAGGGTGAGTGGGGCTCCGAGGACGCCGCGGCGACCAAAGCTCCGGTCGAGCCGTCCATCGCTCTCGAAGCGCAGCAGGACCAGGCGTTGACGGTCACGTTCCTCCCCGACAGTCCCAGCCAGGTAGATGTGCGAGCCGATGCGCGCAAGTGCCAGATAGTGGGTGGCGGCGCGGAGGCGCGTGATCGACCAGCCGCGGGAACCGAAGCGCGGGTCGGGCCGGCCGCTGGGAAGGAGATTGGTCATCGCGAAGCGGTGCCCGAGGCTGCCCGCTACGAGGATCCGCTCGCCCGGGCCGGGAAGGAGAGCCTTCCCCCGCACCGCCTGGCCGCCGAGCTCCATCGTGAATCTGCCGCCCAGCCCGAAGTCCCTGTCGAGCCTCCCGTCAGGGTGATAGCGGAGGACCACCCCCGGCTCGCCGGAAAAGGGGCCGGCGACGCGCTGTATGCCGAGGACGAGGGGGTCGCCGTCGCCCGCGAACGCCAGCGCCGCCGTCCGCACCTCGCGCGGCAGGTCGATCGACCCCCGCGAACCAAAGGAGGAGACCGGCGATCCGTCGTCCGTTCGCGCCATCAGCAGGTGGCTGAGTGGATAGTCGTACACCCCGGTCAGCACCCTGTCCCCCTGGACCGCGAATCCCGTCGCGCCGTGCGAGGAGTGTCCCTGCGAGCGGAGGGCGACCCAGCCGGCGCCAGCGCCGAAAGACCGGTCGAGGTCACCGTCGGGGGTGTAGCGGACGAGGGCCGGTTGGTCTCCGATGCCGACGTCGGTGGTCCCCGCCGCGAGCAGCTTTCCATCCGGCATCGGCACCAAGCCGACGACCTCTTGGCTCGCTCGGAAGGCGTCGCGGACGCGGACGATCCCGCCTTCTCCGAAGCCGGGCAGAAGGGTCCCATGCGATGAGACGCCGGCGAGGAAAGCGACCGTTTCGTTCGGCGGCGCGTTTCCGACGGCGATTATCGACCCGTCGGGCCGCCTCGCCATCGCGGTCACGCCCTGGCTCGTGTAACCGTCTGGCTCGGCCGCGAGTGGCGCCAGCCGCAGCACTCCGCCCTCGGCGAATTCCGGATCGAGCTCTCCCGCTGCGTCGAAGGCGGCGAGGATCGGCACTTCTTCGCACTCCTCGGTCGGGCACGAGCCCCCTGACCGGGTGCGCCCACCGACGAGAACCGAGCCGTCGGATCCCCAGGAGGCGGCGGTCACTTCGTCCTCTCCGCCGTTCAGGTCGAAGTGGCGCACGCCCTTCGGGCCGAAGGTGGTGTCGACCTCCCCGGTGGGGGTGTAGCGGTAAAGCGCGAGATCGTCGGTGCCGGCGGAGCCTGCGGGCGCCGTGCCAACCGCCTCGACCGAGCCGTCGGCGAGGACGCGCCCGCCGACCAGGCCGAACCCGGCGCTCACCACGCCCTCGTCGCCGAAGCCGCGGTTCAAGACGCCGTCGGCATTCAGCTCGAGCATGAAGTTGCTGCCGGTCACGAGGGCGCCCCCGTCGCTCGTCGCGGAGATCTCCGGCACGCCGATTTCGTAGGAGGGCGGCGTAACGGAGCTCGAGAAGCCGGCACCTTCGATGACGGTTCCGTCCTGGTTCAGCAACTCGACGCTGACGCTGGAGAAGAGGGTGTGCGTGCCCCCGGTTTCGGTGCCGACGACGACGATCTTTCCAGAGCCGAGTTCGGAGACGGCCTTCGCGCCGTATTGCGGCTCGATCGTCCCGGTCCCGCCGAAGCTCCGGTCGACGCTGCCATCGGGTTCGAGCCGCGTCAGCTCTTCGTAGCCGAGAAGGAATGTCTTGCCGCCAGCGGCCGGGAAGAGCTTTCCTTCCGCTGGCCCATGCGAGGTCTGGGTAGCTGGGGCGACGGTTCCGTCGGCGAGGAAGGATTCGATTTGCCTGCCTCGCATCGTGACGACGCTTCCGTCGTTGCGCGCCAGCACGCTCTCGAACGCCGTCCTCCCGAAGTGGATGCCAAGGCTTTCGGTGGTCTTCGCTCCGGCGGTCGCGACTATTGCGACCAGGCCAGTCAGAGCGAGCGCCGCGAGGACCAGTGCCGCGAGCGATCGGGCGGTGCGCGGTTCGCCGTCAGTGGAAGCCATTTCCTCTAGAGCCCGACGACGAGAGAAAGTTGCGGGTGCATCCGTCGATTCCGATTCCGGTAGCGGTACGCGGATGTGGCCTCTCTGGCGTTATTGGAAGCTTGATTCGCTGGCCGTCGACCGTCGTGGCCGCACTCTGATCGGCGGAACCGTCGGTGCGCGCAAGGGCCGCTCGATCGTCTTGATGAGGGTGTCCGCCCGCGGGAAGTGGGAAACGGACTTCGGTCCACGCGGACGGATCGCCACCCCAGTTCATCAGTTGGCTCAATTTGGTTCCAGCGATCTTTTCTTCTCTCCCGAGTGCGCCTTATCACCGTTCATCAGTTCGCGGACGAACGGAAGGGCCGCTCTGGGCTGGTGGTCACTCGTTATCTGTTGCGGAAATGAGAAGCCCCGAGTCTCCCGGCACGAGTCCAGCGAGCGAGTTGCACCAGGCACTCGACATCACTGGGACTTCGCGGGCATCAGCGAGGCGGCTCGAAACTTGGTCCCGACTCCAGCGAACTCAGCCGAACCCCTTGGACGTGATCGGCTCTGTCAGGCTAGATTCGCCCAGCTGGACGCCTTCCGGCTGAACTTCTAATCCGACGGTCGCTGGTTCGAATCCAGCCGGGGGCGTTGGCCGGTTTCTACTCCTGCGGTAGAGAAGTCTCGTTCTGCGCGACTGCAGCGGCCGTTGCCTCTGGCGCAATACAAAGAACATCGCCAAGGACAAGATAGGTAGCCGTGATGAAGCGAGAAGCCGTCGCCCATCCTTCGTCCCTCGACATCGGGGCCTGGGGGACGAAGCTCATCGGCGACCGCCTTCAGGAGGCGGCGGCACGTTCCTGCAGCGTTGGCCCAATGCTCTGGATTCTTCGAGGCGGCGTTTTCGAATGCAGCGCTCAGCATAGGAAGGGCGTTCGGGACTAGATCGCCGATCGTCTTGTCGACCTGGTCGCGAACAACCTCGAATGCGGTCTCGACAGCAGAGCCGAATCTCAACTCTTGGTACTTCTCGGCGACATAGGTGTGAATCGAGCCCAGTACTGCATCAATAACCGCCTGAGCTTTAATAGCGTCACTACGGGCCGCTTGGCGCTCATACGGTTTGGTTGATGGATTGCGCAGGACTGGCTCTGAGGACTCGGCGATGGCGGCAAGACGACCTAGACTCTCGGTGCGGTAACGGGGTCCAGTCACACCCTCTGGCAAATCTACAGATGGGACGATGCGCCCTGACCGTTCGACCGCGGTACCCGCACTCTGCGGGAGCGTCGCGCTGGTCTGTGGATACCCCGTGACCTCGAAGGCGAGCCAGGCCATCGCCCGGAGTCATCCAACAATCGCGCTAGGCGGCTGGCCTTCCTGACCGTCGCGGCAGGAGAAAGGTCAGAAAGCTCAATCTCGCCCAGGTGCCTCGGCAAGCGCAAGCGCCGCTGCTTTTCGCGATTCCCCACCTTCCATGCCTGCACTGCAGACTACCGTGGCACGGGAAGTGTAGATCTGTGCAATTCTTGAAGCGTGGCCGTCAATCCGAAGCGCATCAATGTCACCTTGGACGAAGACCATGCCCGCAAGCTCGCGAGGCTCGCGGAGCGAACCCATGTGCAAGAGGGGACGCTTGCTCGGTCGCTCCTCGCAACTGCGTTGGACGACGCTGACCCCGACGCGAGTCGCATTACGGAGATCCTCGACGCGATTCCAGGCGCCTGGGAGCGGACGCAGGAGGGACTCGCGCAGGCTGCGCGCGGAGAAGGCACTCCGCTCGACGAACTGGCCTGAATGGCGCAGATTATTGTCAGCCCGCGGGCAATGCTTGATCTTCCCGCTGACACCTGGAGCCGAGTAGTCCGCTCGCTTCGGGTTCTCGAAACCTTCCCGCTCTCAGGGCCGGAGCTTGACGGGAGATGGGCGCCTACGCGTTTTCTGCTGGGGCCTTGGTCGTGGATGCTTCTGGTCTATAGCTACGACGAGACTTCCAACCGAGTCTTCGTACTCGCGGTGCACGATGCCCGCTCCGCATCGTCGCCACGCTCCGCCGGGCCCTGAAGGTTGTCCCTAGATGGCCCTCAAGATCACTTCTGCTGGACGTCTTCTGGCTGAACTTCTAATCCGACGGTCGCTGGTTCGAATCCAGCCGGGGCACTCCGGTGCAAGGGGGCGGCCGGGTGCCAGGACACTCACGTCAAGCCGGAACTCAGGTGGGCTGGTATCGCAGGGCGACCGCCCCCGACCGGAACTCCTGGCGATCCACTAGCTCGAGCCGGATGCGCTCGCGCAGGCCGGCGAGCAACGTCGGCCCGTGTCCGGCAAGGACCGGCTGCACGAGGAACTCGTACTCGTCGATCAGTCCCAGATCTGCCAACGCCAGGGGGAGTGTCACGCCGCCCACCCACAGGCCCTCGCCGGGCTCCTGCTTGAGCCGCTGAACCGCTTGCCCGAGGTCGCCTCGCACCAGCTCGGCGTTCCAATCGACTCCGCTCAGCGTGCTCGACACGACGTACTTCATCACGCGGTGGATGGCCTCGGCGAAAGGGATCTCCCACTCATCCATCCAGTCAGGCCACGTGCCCGTGGCCGGCTGCCGCCAGGCCGACTCCATCATCCCGTAGGTCACCCGGCCGAACAGCAGGGCATCGGCTCGCTCCATCTCGGCGGTCCAGTAGCGCATCGACTCCTCGTCCGGGGGGAGCCCCGCCTCGTGATGGCAGCAGCCGTCGAGGGTGACGTTGATCGAGTATCGAAGTGGTCTCATCCCTAGTCGGCCATCCGGCGGCTCAGCAGCGCCAGTCGCTGACTCCGGTAACTGGGACCTTGCGGCTCGGGAGCTTCAGGGCGAGGCGGACCAGGCGGGTGCAGAGGAAGTTTCCCTGGGCCCCGGTCTTGCGATGGTCGAAGACGCGGCAGAGGACGACGCGGTCGGCGAGGCGGCGGCAGCTCTGGACGCCCGAGCTGGCGCAGCTGTCGTCGTGCTTGCAGGTGTTGGCGGCGTAGGTGGCGGCACGCTCGCGAGCCGCGGCGATCGACAGCTGCTCGCCGGCGCTGGCCGGTGCGGCGGCGACGAGGATGGCCGCGGCGGCGAGGGGGAGTGCGAGGGCGCGGCTCAATTGAATGCGCTCGGATCGAGGCGAGGGATCAGCGCTTTCGCGAGGTATTCCTGGCCGGCGGTGAGGGTGAGCGACTTTTCCCGGACGAGGTCGCGGACGGCGACGACTCCTTCGGCGACCTTGATCAGGGTCGAGGCGTCGCAGCGGTCGACGACCAGCCAGGTGGTGCCGCGCACCGTCGCCGAGCCGTAGCTGCCGCTGGTCGTGTAATTGCCTTTGCCGCTGCCCCAGAGGCGCCGACCGTGCTTGCCCGATCCGCTGACCGTCGCCACCGGCTTGCCGTTCGAGCCGCGGCGCTCGCACATGCGGCGGCCGGCGAGCTTGAGGCCGACCGGCTGGTCGTCGCCCTCCTCCTGGGTCGCGACGAAGACGCCCCCCCAGAAGTGCGCTCCCTGCAGCTGCTTGGAGGAGCCTTTGGAGGCGGTCAGGTCGACCACGCCGTGGCGGGTGTTGATCAGGCAGCCGACCGGGATCTGCTTGAAGGCGGTGAGCGGCGCGAAGGCGCTTTCTCCAGGGCACTGCAGTTCGACGTTGCCTTCCACCGCTTCGACGTTGAGGCTCTGCCCTGCGACCGGCTGCGGCGGGCCGTGGGAGAGTTCGTCAGGCGGTTGCCCGCACCGCGACCTCGTACTTCCCGACCGAAGTGCGCTGGCCGGGAGTTTCGTCGGCCGGCATCGCGCTCAGCGTTGCGTCGGCCCGGTTGTAGTCGTCCTCGTTGTCGAAGAAGAGGACCACGACGGCCTTCTCGGTCTGGGCGTCGTGGAGCATCACGACCTCCGTCGCCGGGATGTCGTCGGGACGATCCTCGTTCATCTGCTGCTTCATCTCTTCGACGCGGTCTTGGTCGACCCCGTCGAACGAGACAACGCGTGCTAGTGCCATCACTCCTCCTGTTCCTCGTGCTCTGCTTCAGACGCGCCGGATGCCGTGAAGAAACAGAACGCCTTGGGACTCATCATGAAGGGTCAAGGCCAACCCTTCCCGACTCTGGGCGTCGCTCGGTCAGTCGTCGAGTTGAAGTTCGTAACGAAGGATTTCGTCGTTGCGGCGAAGGTACTGCGTGTCGCCGGTCTCTCGGTATCGACGGCTCTCATAGAGTCGTCGAGCGCGCTCGTTCGTCGCCCGCGTCCATAGCGACGAGCTCATCCAGCTGCGAGCCGCCATCTCTGGGTGCAGAGCATCCAGCAGCCGCCCGCCGATTCCACGACCCCAGTGCTCGGGGTCGACGAAGACCATTGAGACGTGCCCGGCATGGTTTCGGATCGCTCCCGCACCGTGCTGCTCTCGGTATGGCTCGGCGAGCGCCATCGCGATCACCCGATCGCCTTCCCGGCCTACGAGCAGACAGGCGGTGTCATCGGCGAGCTTCTCTCGCACGCGCGTGAGTCGGGACTGGGAGGGCGGGCCGCCGCTCGCGGCCCTCGCTGCGCGCCAGACGGTCAACGCTTCGAGGCGCTGGCCTGCTGTCGTGCACACGGAGGCGATCACGGACGATGACGATAGGGGCCGGCGTTTGGCAGCGCCCCGCGGAACGGGCGGCGACAATCCACCGATGGCATACGAAGAGGAATTGGCCGAGCGGGTCGGTGAGTTGGTCGAGGGTGAGCCAGGGTTGAGCGAGAAGCGGATGTTCGGTGGGCTGGCTTTCCTGATCGAGGGGAACATGGCGGTCGCGGTCAGCGGCAAGGGCGGGCTGATGGTGCGGGTGGATCCGGAGGAGACCGGGGTCCTGCTCGCGGAGCCGTACGCGGGGCCCTTTGAGATGAACGGCCGGGAGGTGCGCGGCTGGTTGCGGGTCGATGCGGCCGGACTGACCAGCGCCGAGAAACTGCGCCGCTGGGTCCAGCTGGGCGTCGAGTTCGCCCGCACGCTGCCGCCGAGCCTGAGCGCTGAGACCGGTTGACGCGCGCAAACTTCTTGGCGATCTTCCTCCTGTGCTCGCCGCCATGGGTGGCACACCCCCCGCGCAAGGTGAGGCGGGCCTGGGAAGCAGAAGTCGGCATTCGGGAGAAGTCGTGACAAATTGGATCGAAGGCATTGACCGGCGGGGATCGGTCGGTTGTAATGGCGCCTCGCTTCTCGCCCCTCGACGATGCCTCTGCCGCCAGCCACTTCCCGGCACCGCTTCGGTGCCCGCTCGACGCTCCTGCTCGGAGCGCTCGCCGCGCTGGCTGTAATCGCGGCGCTGGCGCTGCCGCAGCGGGCGGCGCCGGCAGGGGAGATCTCGATCCTGGGCGCGGCGGCGGGGTCGCACCTGCGGTTGTCGATGAGCGAGGGGGATCTGCTCGTCAGCGGGGCGATGGATTCGGACGCGACGAGCGGCTGTTACTTCGGCCGTCGTAGCGGCGAGGCGCTCTGTCGGCTGGGTGGAGTGGAACGGATCGAACTGACGATGGGGCCGGGCGAAGACCACGTCGACGTGCTGGAACCGTTGCCGGTGCCGCTGACGGTTCACCTCGGCGGCGGCTCCGACAAGTTCATCGGCAGCGAAGAGCCGGACGCATGCTTCTCGGAAGGGGCGATGCGCAATCGCTGTATCGGCAACGGTGGCGACGACCTCTGCGTGACCGGCCAGCAGAACAGTGACTGCGTCGGCGGGGAGGGCGACGACGTCTGTGTTCACGGCGCCGGGAGCGACGGTTGCTGGGGGGGTCCGGGCGACGACATCTGTTCGATGGGGCCCGGCGAAGACGGTTGCCACGGCGGACCGGGCAACGATCGCCTCTACGGCGACCCCGCCGCCGATCAGCTCTACGGAGGCCCTGGAAGCGACTACTGCGACGGCGGGCCGGGGCGCGGCTACTCGCGCGGCTGCGAGAGCGGCCCGGGCGGCTGAGCAAAAAGCCCGCCGCCGACCCTCGCGAATCGGCCGATCGGTCCTAGAGCCCGGGCGGGTGGCGGACGACGAAGCCGTCCCCCGAGGCCGAAGCCAGGTGCCAGCGCGGGCCGGTGCCGTTCTCGTCGCCGACCGTGTCCCAGCGCAGGCCAGCGATCTCGGCGTAGGTGTGGCCGGCGTTGGCGTAGACGGTGATCCACTTGCCGGGACCGGGATCGCCCCAGCCCTCGAGCTCGCTGGAGGTGAGCGGGCGCGGGATCAGGCCGCCGCCGAAGAGGGCGAAGCTGACCGAGCCGGAGCAGTCATAGCCGTAGGAGTAGAAGGAGCCGTGGCCGCCGCCCCAGATGTAGGGGCGGCCGACGATCGAGTTGGCATTGTCGATCACCCGCTGTACCGATTCCGGGGCGTCGGGTGGCGGCAGGGCGATGCCGGTCAGCAGGATCGAGGTCGACTCGTGGCTGGCCCGGCTGTGGGCGAAGATCTTCTCGGCTTCGGCGGCGTCGTGGCGCGGGATGCTGGTCCCGTTCGAGCCGGCCGAGGCGGCGGGCAGCTTCGACGGGTCGGCGGCGATTTCGGCTGCCGTCGGTGGCTGCGGGGGGGCGGGCGCGGCTTCCGCGGCAGCCGCCGCGGCGACCTTCTTGCGCGCTTCGATCATCGCCAGGCCGTCGCCGAGCGCATTCAGCGCCTCGTCGGCGTTGGTGGTCGAGGCGATCGCCGAGACGACGGTGCGGCCAAGGGTGTGGAAGCCCGACGGGCCGCCAGCATCCTCCGCTGGAGCGGCAGCCGCGGACGGCACGCCGGCGATTGCAAGCGTGGCTGCGACGATCAGTGAGCTTGTCCCGAGACGACCCATCGAACCCTGCCCGAGACAGGGTAGAGGTCCGACGTTAAGACGCGGTGACGAGGCGGTGAAGGCTCAACGCCTCGGCCGCGGGCGTCGGGGAGAATCGGCGGGTGGTCAAAGTCCTGCTGATCCCGCTGGCGATCCTCGCCTTCGTCATCTTCCTGCTGGTCCTCGGCGCGGTCGGGCTGGCTGTGGCGCTGGGCGCGATCTGGCTGCTGGGCCGGGTCGTGCGGCTGCTGACCTGGCCAAGCCGCCGGGCGCGGCGGGGCCGGGCCTCCGCTCAGCAGGGCTGACGCTCAGCAGCTGTGGACCGGCGATTCGCTCTTCACAACTTCGAAGGCGCCGCCGGGAATCCGCTTCAGCTGATCGAGGTTCTCGTCGTCCCAGCGTCGGTCGCTGCTGCCGCTGATGTACCAGTTGGATCCGTTGTCGGCGACGATCAGCCCGTAGCTCTTCATCGCTT
>JBEVJP010000018.1:0-2571 GCA_040510155.1 Solirubrobacterales bacterium
GCGGGCGTCTCCAGCTGCGTCTTCGACCGCGGCGGCTACCGCTACCACGGCCGTGTCCGCGCGCTCGCCGAGGGCGCCCGCGAGGGCGGCCTGCAGTTCTGACTCGCTAACTTGAATCGCCGCCCATGACACGCAGCCACGACATCGAGACAGTGAGCCCGCAAGGGCTGGACCTGCAGGAGCGGGTGATCGAGATCAACCGCGTCGCCAAGGTCGTCAAGGGCGGCCGGCGCTTCTCGTTCACCGCCCTGGTCGCCGTGGGCGACGAGAACGACGTGGTCGGGATCGGCTACGGCAAGGCCCGTGAGGTGCCGCTGGCGATCCAGAAGGCGGTCGAGAACGCCCGCAAGAGCCTGATCAGGGTGCCCAAGTTCGGTCAGACGATCCCGCACCGGATCATCGGCCGCTTTGGCGCCGGGCACGTGGTCCTGCGCCCGGCGAGCCCCGGTACCGGCGTGATCGCGGGCGGCGGTGTGCGCGCCGTGCTCGAGCTGGCCGGGATTCGCGACGTGCTCTCGAAGAGCATCGGCACCCAGAACCCGATCAACCTTGTGAAGGCGACGATGGAGGGCCTGATGGGCCTGCGCCGGCCCGAGGACGTGGCAAAGCTGCGCGGGCTGTCGGTGAAGCAGGTGCTCGGGCTCGATCTGCAGGAGGAGGCCGCAGGTCGCAGGTCGCAGGACGCAGAGGGAGAGGACGAGGCAGAAGCGGCGGAGCCGGTTGCAGTGGCGGTTGCCGAGGAGTCCGCGACCGCTGAGGGGGCCGAGCCCCCGGCGTCGCCGCCCGCCGACACCGGAAGCGAAGCTGAGGATGTCGGCGGAGGTACTCCTAATGGCTGATTTGAAGCTCAAGCAGGTTCGCTCCGCGAACGGGGCAAGCCCGAAGCAGCGCGGGACGCTCGAATCGCTGAAGCTCGGCCGGATCGGCCGCACCTCGACGATGAAGGACACGCCGCAGCTTCGCGGCGCGCTCGACAAGGTCGGTCACCTGGTCGAGGTGCAGGAGGACGAGAGCTGATGGCTCGCCTGGACCCCGAAGAGATCGGGCTGCACACGATTCGTCCGAAGCCCGGCTCGCGGCAGGCGCGCAAGCGGCTCGGGCGTGGCAAGGGCTCGGGCACCGGCAAGACCGCCGGGCGCGGGCACAAGGGCGCGGGAGCGCGCTCGGGCAACAAGTCCAAGCGCGGCTACGAGGGCGGCCAGAACCCGATCCACATGCGGATGCGCAAGCTGCGCGGCCCGCAGATGAAGAAGTCGATGCCGTTCGAGCGCTTCCGGACCCACACCCAGCCGGTCAACGTCGCCGACCTCGAGGCCCGATTCGACGCCGGTGCCGAAGTCACGCCGCAGACCCTGCGCGAGGCCGGGTTGGCCAAGCGCAACCATCCGGTCAAGGTGCTCGGCCGGGGCGAGATCTCGAAGAAGCTGACGGTCCGCGCGCACGCGTTCAGCGCCAGCGCCCGCGAGAAGATCGAGGGCGCGGGCGGCAGCGCGGAAGTCATCGAGAGCTGATGCTGCAGACGATCGCGAACGCCTTCGCGGTCCCGGAGATCCGGCGGAAGATCGCCTTCACACTGGCGATGCTGCTGCTCTACCGGCTCGGCGCCTACATCCCTGCGCCGGGAGTCGACATCGACACGGTCGAGTCGATCGAGGACAACTTCACCGGCAACAACGTCCTCGGCTTCCTCAACCTGTTCTCGGGCGGAAGCCTCCAGCGCCTGTCGCTGTTCGCGCTGGGAATCATGCCCTACATCACCGCCTCGATCATCCTGCAGTTGCTGACGGTGGTCGTGCCGGCGCTCGAGCGGCTGCAGAAGGAGGGCGAGGTCGGCCAGCAGAAGATCACGCAGTACACGCGCTATCTGACCGTCGGGCTCGCGTTCGGCCAGTCGCTCGGCTACGTGTTCCTGTTCGAGAGCTTCCAGAACGCCGAGGGCACGAGCGTCGTCGGCGACCTGACCTTCGGCAAGGTGTTCCTGATCGTGATCTCGCTGACCGCGGGCACGACGCTGTTGATGTGGCTCGGCGAGTTGATCACCCAGCGCGGGATCGGCAACGGGATCTCGCTGATGATCTTCGCGTCGATCGCCGCCGGGATCGGACCAGGGATCTCGTCCTGGTGGACGAACCCCGACCAGGTCTTCGTCGTGATGATGCCGTTCGTCGCGTTGGCCGTGATCGTCGGCATCGTCTTCGTCCAGGAGGGCCAGCGCCGGATCCCTGTCCAGTACGCGAAGCGCGTCGTCGGCCGCCGGATGACCACCGGCGGCTCCACCTACCTGCCGCTGCGCGTGAACATGGCCGGGGTGATCCCGGTCATCTTCGCCGCCTCGATCATGGCCTTCCCGCCCACGATCGGCCAGCTCCTCAACACCCCGGCGGCGCTCGACTTCGCCGCGTTCTTCAGCCCCTCGAGCTGGGCCTACGTCGTCGGCGAGGTGTTCTTCATCATCATCTTCACCTACTTCTACACCGCGGTCACCTTCAACCCGGTCGACCAGGCGGACAACCTGAAGAAGTACGGCGGCTTCATCCCCGGGGTGAGACCCGGCCGGCCTACGGCCGAGTA
>JBEVJP010000019.1:0-3660 GCA_040510155.1 Solirubrobacterales bacterium
CGGCCGAGGGGACGGAGCCGCGCCCCGACGACGCTGCGGTGCTGGTCGCCTCCCACGGCCGCGACGAGGAGCGGATCCTCACAGCCGCCCTTCGCGACGAGGTCGCCTACGTCGGCCTGGTCGCGAGCCAGAAACGCGGCGACGCAGTCAGGCAGGCCCTCGACCTGGCGGACGAGCAGCGCGACCGGCTGCACACGCCAGCGGGGCTCGAGATCGGGGCCGAGACGCCGGTGGAAATCGCACTCTCCATCCTCGCCGAGGTGGTCGCGCTGCGGCCCTCCGACGCCGCGGCGCGGCGCCTGTTGCCCGGCGAGCCCGAGCTCGCGGCCCCTCAGCCCGCTTCCGCCCCGGCGAAGGCCGGCTCCGGCGCCGAGCCCGCGCCCGCCGCGCCGGTCGAGGTCGCGCTGGACCCGGTCTGCGGCATGGAGGTCGCCCTGAGCCCGGCGAGCATCCAGCTCGAGCGCAACGGGGAGCGCTTCTACTTCTGCTCCGAGGGTTGCCGCGACAGCTTCGCGGCGGAGGGAGCGCGCGGTGCCGGCATCCGCTGACGGGCCCAGGGACGCCTTCGTCACGGGCCTGGTCCTCGCCGCGGGGGGCTCGCGCCGCCTCGGCGAGCCGAAGCAGCTGCTGCCCTACGGCAACGAAACCCTGCTCGAGCACACCGTCTCGACCGCCCGCGACTGCGACTTCGGCCAGCTGATCGTTGCTCTCGGCGGCAGCTCCGACGAGGTGCGGCGCCGGGTGGACCTCTCCGGGGCAGAGACGGTCGAGAACCGCGACTTCGGCGAGGGCTGCTCGTCCTCCATCGCCGCCGCCCTCGGCGCCGTCGACGAGCGCGCGCAGGTGTTGGTGCTGATGCTCGGGGACCAGCCGGGGGTCACGGCCGAGACCGTCCACGCGCTGCTGGCGGGGCGCCAGGACGGCGCGAAGTTGACCGTCTGCCGCTACGAGGACGGGCGGGGTCACCCGCTCGCCTTCGACCGCTCGCTGTTCGCCGAGCTGGGCCAGCTGCAGGGCGACAAGGCCGTCTGGAAGCTGATGGACCGCCACGAGGACGAGGTGGTCGAGGTCCCGATCGCCGGTCCGATCCCGCCCGACGTGGACACGCGCGAGGACTACGAGGCGGTTCTCGCCGCCGCGGGGATGGCGCCGGCGTGACCACCCCGATTCAGGCGACCGCGGATTCCGCGATCGGCGCGGCCGTGCCCGACATCGAGTCGCTGGAGCGGCAGCTGGACGGGGTCGACTACTTGGCTGACGACGGGCTCGCGACTGCGCTGTTCCTGTCGCTGCGGCTGCCGCAGCCGCTGTTGCTGGAGGGCGAGGCGGGCGTCGGGAAGACCGAGGCTGCCAAGTCCCTCGCCGCGGCTCTCGACACCCCGCTGATCCGCCTGCAGTGCTACGAAGGCATCGACGCCTCAGAGGCGCTGTATGAGTGGAACTACCCACGCCAGCTGCTGCGGATCCGTTCCACCGAGTCCGCCGGGACCGAGCTGCGCGAGGAGGAGCTGTTCAGCCGGGAGTTCCTGACGGCCCGCCCGCTGCTGAGGGCGATCGAGCACCAGGGGCCTCTCCCCGTCGTGCTGCTCGTCGACGAGCTCGACCGCGCCGACGATGATTTCGAGGCCTTTCTGTTCGAGCTGCTGGCGGAGTCCAGCGTCACGATCCCCGAGATCGGCACGATCCGCGCCGAGCAGCCGCCCGCCGTGATCCTGACGTCCAACCGCACCCGGGACCTGCACGACGCGCTGAAGCGCCGCTGCCTCTACCACTGGATCGACTACCCCAGCCCCGAGCGCGAGGTCGAGATCGTACGCCGGCGGGTGCCGGGGACCGCCGAGACCCTCGCGGCCGAGGCCGCCGAAGCGGTTCGCAGGCTGCGCCAGAGCGAGGTCCAGAAGCCGCCCGGGATCGCCGAGACGATCGACTGGGTGGCGGCGCTGGAGCTGCTCGGGGTGGAGCACCTGGATTCCGGCGCGGCCGAGCGGACGCTCGGCTCGGTGCTGAAGTACCGCGACGATCAGGAGCAGATCGTCGAGCGTGGTCTCGATTGGCTGGTCGGATCTGATGCGTAAGGAGGAGGTCGGATGAACGATGTGATGGACACCGTCGACGGCTGGATCGACGACGGCAGCCGGGTCGCCCTGGCGACCGTCGTCGACACGAAGAAGTCTGCGCCCCAGCCGCCGGGGACGAAGATGGCGGTCAACGACGTCGGCAAGCTGATGGGCGCGGTCTCAGGGGGCTGCGTCGAGGGCCAGGTCGTCCAGGTTGGCGAGGGGATCCTCGCAGGGGACAAGCCGCAGCTGCTGCATTACGGGATCGCCGACGAGGACGCTTGGGACGTCGGCTTGCCCTGCGGCGGCGAGATCTCGATCTGGGTCGAGGAGTACCGGCGCTCCGGCCTGGACGGAACCTTCGCCCAGCTCGGCCGGGAGGGGGCGAGGGCCGCCCTCGCCACCGTGCTGGAAGGCTCAGACGGCGTCGGATCCAAGCTGCTCGTTCGCGAAGACGAGAGTCGCGAGGGAAGCCTCGGCGACGAGGACCTGGACGCGGCGATGACCGAGATCTGCCTGGAGGCAATGTGGTCCGAGGCCAGCGGGCTGCACGACGTCGACGGGACGACCGTCTTCGTCGACACGGTCGCCCCGCCGCCGCGCCTGATCATCTTCGGGGCCGTCGACTTCGCGGCGCAGCTCACTGCCGCCGCCAAGATGGCCGGCTGGCGCGCATTCGTGGTCGATCCGCGCAAGCGCTTCGCGACCGTGGACCGCTTTCCGGAGGCCGAGCGCGTGATCGCCGAGTGGCCCGACAAGGCCATCCCGGAGCTGGGCGGCATCGACCGCGCCACCTCGATCGCAGTGCTCACCCACGACCCCAAGCTCGACGACGCCGTGCTGAAGATCGCGCTCCGCTCCGAGGCCGGCTACGTCGGGGCGATGGGAAGCCGCCGCGCGCAGGAGAAGCGCCGCGAGCGGCTGGTCGCCCAGGGGGTCACCGACGCGGAGCTGGCCCGCCTCTCCGCGCCGATCGGCCTCGACATCGGCGCGCTCAGCGCCGCGGAGACCGCGATCTCGATCCTCGGAGAGGTCCTGGCCGTGCGCCGCGGCCGCCAGGGCGGGCGTCTGAAGACGATAAAGGGCCGCATCCACGACGCGTCGGCCGAAGAGCACCAGGAGCCCGCCGCCGCCGGCTGAGCTTCACGGTTTCTCCTTCGGGTTCGCGGAGCATCCGCGTGACGCCGACCGGCTCCAGGCACCGTGACTATGATCGAGGCGATGGGCGATCTCTCGCTCGGTGAAGCCGCCAAGCAGATCGGCGTCAGCGTCGACACCCTGCGCCGCTGGGACAGAGCCGGGAAGCTGAAGACGACCCGCGACGAGCGCAACCGCAGGCGCGTCCCCCTCGATGAGGTGGAGCAGCTGCGCGACCGGCCCGAGCGCCACCTCACCGGCGACAACTTCTCGGCCCGCAACCGCTTCACGGGCACGATCGTCTCGATCGAGCAGGACGGCGTCATGGCCCTCGTCGAGATCGAGGCCGGCCCATTCCGCGTCACGGCCGCGATCACCCGGGACTCCGTCGACGAGCTGGGCCTGGCCGAGGGGGTCGAGGCGACCGCCACGGTCAAGGCGACCTCGGTCATGGTCCAGAAGGGGA
>JBEVJP010000020.1:0-14100 GCA_040510155.1 Solirubrobacterales bacterium
GCGGGTGGGCGGCGGGGCGTGCCCCCGCCGGCGCTGCGCGGGGTGGGGGGGGGTGGCGCTTGTCTTAAGTTTTGCCCGCGGCGCTCCGCGGCCGCCCCCCGCCGCTCCCAAAATAAGGCACGCGCCACCCCCCCCCACCCCTCTCGGCCCAACTGGCCACCCAGCCAGTTAGAGTCCCCCCCGATGCAGGGACCGAAGGCAGAGCGCTTCGTCGTCGCCAACCTGCGCCTGCTCGCGGTCACCTTCGCCGTCGTCGGCATCCTCTTCATCGCCGTCCCCAGCGGCGTCCTCGACGTGATCTCCGACGTCGGCGAATGGTTCAGCAACCACAACCGCGCCCCGCACACCCAGGAGGACCTCTGGCTAGCGCTGGCCTTCGCCTACATGGTCGTGATCACCGGCATCTGCCTGGTCGTGCAGGCGGACGTGGTCCGCTACCGGCCGCTGTTGCTCGTCCTCGCCGCCGGCAAGACCGCCTCCTCGCTGGGCTCGCTGGCCTTCTTCGTCATCGACGGGCAGGTCTTCATCTACCTGCTCAACTTCCTCGTCGACGGCTTCCTGGCGATCCTCTCGCTCTGGCTCTGGTCATTGGCCGGGCGGATCGGTCGTCCGGCGGACCCGGGTTGACAGCGCTCGCCAGGGCTCTCAGCCGCTGAGCAGCGCACCCTGAGCGCGATCTGCGCGGCGATGGCGCCAGGCATCGACGGGCTGCCCGCGGCCGAGCGCGAGGTCGACGTCTCCGGGCCGGTGGCCGAGTTCCTGCGCTCGCTCTCGCCGCGGGTGCTGGCGCGTCTGAAGCTCGGCCTGCGCGCCTTCGAGTGGCTGCCCTTCCCCTGGCGCTTCAGCCGCCTCGACCCGGTCGCGCAGGAAGACTTCCTGCTCAAACTGGAGGGCTCACGCTTCTCCCTGCACCACGACCTGCTGCTGATGGCGAAGCTCTTCTCGACGCTCGGCTACGCGGTGACGCCAGAGGTGGAAGAGCGGATCGGCTTCGAGGTCCGCTGCGCCCTCGCCGACGGCTCGGTTCCGGAGCCGGCCGGCACGCTCGGCGACACCGAAGCCCCGAGCGAGGGAGAGGAATGCGACGTGGTGATAGTGGGCTCCGGTGCCGGCGGCGCCGTCGCCGCGGCCGAGCTCGCCGCGGCCGGGCTCGAGGTGGTCGTGCTCGAGGCCGGCGCCCACTACAACCGCGACAACTACCCGCGGGACCACCTGGCGGCGATCTCCGAGCTCTACCGCGACGGCGGCCTGACGATCGCCGAAGGGCGGCCGCCGATCCCGGTTCCGGTCGCCGAGGCGATCGGCGGCACCACCGTGATCAACTCCGGCACCTGCTTCCGCGCCCCCGAGCCCGTGCTGGACAACTGGCGGCGGCAGTACGGGATCGAGTGGGCCGGTGACCTCGATGCCGACTACGCCGAGGCCGAAGAGACGCTCCACGTCACTCAGCTCGACCCCAACCGGATGGGGCGCAACGGGCAGCTGGCGATGGAAGGCGCCGCCGCGCTCGGTGCCAGCGCCGCGCCGATCTTCCGCAACGCCGGCAGCTGCGTGCAGTGCAGCTCCTGCCCCTTCGGCTGCGAGACCGACGCCAAGCGCGGCGTGCATGTCAGCTATCTGCCGCGGGCCGTCGCCGCCGGTGCCCGCGTGCGCGCCAACGTCGCCGTGGATCGAGTCCTGGTCGAGGACGGCCGCGCGGTTGGAGTGGAGGCGTGGAGCAATTGTTCAGGTGGAAGCAACAAACGCTCCACACCCGCCCGACGCCGCTTCACCGTCCGAGCCCGCCGTGCCGTGATCGTCGCCGGCGGTGCCCTCGGAACGCCGGAGCTATTGCAGCGCTCCGGACTGGGCAACTCGCAGGTCGGCCGCAACTTCCACATCCATCCCGCCTGCTGGGTCGGTGCCCGCTACGAGGAGGAGGTGCGTGGCTGGGAGGGCGTGATGCAGAGCTTCTACGTCGACCAGTGGGAGAACCACGGGATCCTCCTCGAGGCGACCTTCACGCCACTCGCCTTCGGCGGCGCCTGGTTGCTCGGCGCCGGGCGCAGCCACCAGGAAGCGATGCTCGACTTCGGCCACGTCGGCTCGATCGGAGTCCACCTCTCCGACCGCTCCTCCGGGCGGGTGGGGCTTGGCGCCGAGGGCTCGCTGCGGGCCAGCTACAAGCTGACCCGCGAGGATGCCGACCGGATCTCCTTCGGGATCGCCCGCGCCGCCGAAGTCCACTTCGCCGCCGGCGCCAGCGAGGTCTACCCGAACATCGCCCGGGTCGGGGTCCTGCGGCCCGGCGACCTCACCGAGTTCGAGGCGACCCGCTTCCGCCCCTCGGAGCTGCGCCTGGAGGCGTTCCACCCGATGGGCACCGCCCGGATCGCCGCCGACCCTCGCGAGGGCGCCTGTGCTCCCGACGGCTCGCTGTACGGCACCCGTGACCTCTACGTCGCCGACGGCTCCCTCTTCCCGACCTCGGTCGGCGTCAACCCGATGATGACCATCATCGCCTTCGCAAAGCAGGTCTCCCGGGGCATCGCTGGCGGCGCCGGGGCGAGCAGGGCGGTGTCCTCGGTCGACCGCCTTGCTCACGCACAAGAGCGCGCTCGCGGCGGCGACCTCCCTGTGTCCTAGTTCTGCTCGCCCCGGCGCTCGCCAGGAGCGCTGGGAGGAACGGACAGCCGCGAGGCGATCGCCTCGAAGGAGTCACCCTCTTCGCTCATCGCCCGGTAGCCGCCATAGGCGACGCCGCAGGCGGCCAGCAAAGCTAGGAAGGCACTGAGGGAAAGGGTCGCGTCGAGGGGGATGCCACCGACGCTGCCGAGGTCGGGCGGAAAGACGATCCGCACCAGGATCAGCAGGGCGGAGACGCCGCCGAGCACGGCGATGGCGGCGCTCAGCGGTACCTGCGGGCGCCAGCCGGACCTGGCGAGGCGCAGGACAGCGGCGACCAGCGTCACGGCGACCGTCGCCGCCAGCACCAGCGGCACCAGGGTCAGCGCCTGCCATGCGCTGCCGCCGGCGTCGGTCTGGAAGTGAGCCTGCCCGGCTGGCTCGGAGCCGTACCAGTCGAGGAAGCTGAAGCCAAGCAGAGCGAGCGCCGAGACGGTCGCGATCCGCATTCCGGAGATCATGTGATCCGGCGCAGGCGGGCGGCGCGCAGGGTGTTGACGAGCAGCATCGCCCGGGTCATCGGGCCGACCCCGCCAGGCACGGGCGTGATCGCCCCGGCGACCTCGGCGACCGAGTCGAAATCGACGTCGCCGACGAGGCCGTCCTCGCCGCGATTGGTGCCGACGTCGATCACCGTCGCGCCCGGCTTGACCATCTCGGCCGTGATCAGGCCCGGAGAGCCGGCGGCGACGATCAGCACGTCGGCCTCGCGGCAGACCCCGGCAAGATCCCGGGTCCGCGAGTGACAGTGGGTAACGGTCGCGTTGGCGTTGAGCAGCAGCCAGGCCAAGGGCCGGCCAACCAGGATCGAGCGGCCGATCAACGTCACACTGGCGCCTTCCAGGTCGACGCCCGCATCGCGCAGAAGCTCGATCACCCCGGAAGGCGTGCAGGAGGCAAAGGCCTCCTCGCGCCCTTGCGCCACCAGCCCGGCGCTGATCGGGGTGATGCCGTCGACGTCCTTCGCTGGGTCGATCGCCGAGATCAACGGGTCTTGATCGAGGTGCTCCGGCAGCGGCAGCTGCAGGAGGATCCCGTCGACCCGGTCGTCGGCGTTGAGCGACTCGATCAGCGCCAGCAGGTCCACCTGGCTGACGTCGCCGCCGGGCTCGTGATGGAAGGACTCGATGCCGACCTCAGCCGAATCTTCGCGCTTCATCCGCACGTAGACGTGCGAGGCGGGATCGTCGCCGACCAGGATCGTCGCCAGGCCCGGCTTGCTCGGCAGCTCCGCCACCTCGGCCTTGACCCGCTCGCGCACCCGGGCGGCCACCGCCTTGCCGTCGATCACCCGTGCCGCCACCGTCACCGCCTCCGGATCGGCGCGTAGTCGGCCATCAGCTTGCGCTCGGCGCCGTCGGAAAAGCGGACGACGACCACGCCACCGGGCTCCACCCCCGTCACCACGCCGTCGCCGAAGCTGGCGTGGATGACGTCGTCGCCGGTCTGCAGTTCGAGAGTCGGGCCGGGGTCCAGCGGGGCCGGGCCACCACCGGACGAGGGCGCGTCCCAGCTCATCCCGCCGGCCGAGGTGCTGGACACCGAGGAGTGGCGATCGGTCAGTTCTACCGGCAGCTCGTCGATGAAGCGCGAGGGCATGTTGCGCTCGGACCGGCCGAACAGCCGCCGCTCCCGCGCCCAGGTCATGTAGAGGCGCTGGCGGGCGCGGGTGATGCCGACGTAACAGAGCCGCCGCTCCTCCTCTTCGCCACCCTCTTCGAGCGCGCGCATGTGCGGAAAGGCGCCGTCCTCGCAGCCGATCATGAAGACCGTGTCGTACTCGAGCCCCTTGGCGTTGTGGAGGGTCATCAGGGTGACCAGCTCCTGCTCGTCCTGGAGGCCGTCCTGCTCGGTGTAGAGAGAGATCTGCTGGAGGAACTCTTCCAGCGGCGGGATCTCGCTGTCGCCCTCCACTTCCCGCTCGCGATCGAACTCGGCGGCGACCCCAACCAGCTCCTCGAGGTTCTCGATCCGACCTTCCGCTTCGACCGTGCGCTCGGCTTCCAGGGCTTCCAGGTAGCCGGTCTCGCTGAGCACCGCCTGCAGCACCTCGGCGACCGAGCCGCCGGCGTCGGCGCGCCCTCGCAGCAGGTCCATCGTCTCGTAGAAGCGCGTGACCGCCTTGATCGCGGCGCCGCTCAGCCCCGGCACTTCCTCGGCCCGCTCGATCACCTCCCAGATCGGCAGACCGGTGGTGTTGGCATACCCCGCCAGCCGCCCCTGACTGGTGTTGCCGATCCCCCGCCGCGGCGAGTTGACGACGCGGCCGAAGGAGACGAGGTCGGCGGGGTTGACCAGCAGGCTGAGGTAGGCGACCGCGTCCTTGACCTCGGCGCGGTCGTAGAACTTGGTGCCGCCGATCACCTGGTAGGGCAGCTCGAAGCGGACCAACGTGTCCTCGACCACCCGGCTCATCGCGTTGGTCCGGTAGAAGACGGCGACGTCGGACCGCTTGACTCCCTCCTCGTCCGCCAGGCGCTCGATCTCACCGGCCACCCAGCGCGCCTCCTCATGCTCGTCGCCGAGCTCCGAGAGCTGGACGTTCTCGCCGCTGTCCGCTTCGGTCCAGAGCTCCTTGGGGCGACGCTCACGATTACGCTCGACGACCGCGTTGGCGGCCGAGAGGATCGTCTGCGTTGAACGGTAGTTCTGCTCGAGCTTGATCAGCTCCGCTTCCGGGAAGTCCTCCTCGAAGTCGAGGATGTTGCGGATGTCGGCGTGGCGGAAGCCGTAGATCGACTGGTCCTCGTCGCCGACCACGAGCAGGTTGCCGTGGTCCTTGGCGAGCAGCTGCAGCAGCCGGTACTGGGCGTGGTTGGTGTCCTGGTACTCGTCGACGAGGACCTGGCGGAAGGTGCGGCGCCAGCGCTCACGGACCTCCTCGAACAGCTCCAGAGCATTGACCGTGCGGACCAGCAGGTCGTCGAAGTCCATCGCGTTCGCTTCCAGCATCCGCTTCTCGTAGAGCGGGAAGGCCTCGGCGACGACTTCCTCGAAGACGCTGCCGACCGACTGCGCGTAGGTGTCGGCATCGATCAGCTGGTTCTTGGCGCCGGAGATCTTCGAGCGGATCGCCCGCGGCGGGTAGCGTTTCGGGTCGACACCGAGCTCGGAGAGGACCCGTTTCAGCATCCGCCGCGAGTCCGACTCGTCGTAGATCGTGAAGCCGCGCGAGTAGCCGAGCCGCTCGGCGTCGGCGCGCAGCATCCGCGCGCAGGCCGAGTGGAAGGTCGTCACCCACATCGCCCGCACCGAGCGCCCGACCAACTGCCCGACCCGATCGCGCATCTCCGCTGCCGCCTTGTTGGTGAAGGTGATCGCGAGGATCTCGCCGGGGCGGGCGCGGCCGGTGGCGAGCAGATAGGCGATCCGATGGGTCAGGACCCGGGTCTTGCCCGAGCCCGCCCCGGCGATTACCAGCAGCGGACCCTCGCCGTGCTCGACGGCTTGCCGCTGCGGTTTGTTGAGCCCGGCGAGCAGGCGCTCGACGCGGTCGGCGCCGGCCTCGGTCGGGGCCCCCGCCGCCTGCGCGTCGGCATCGGCCGACGCGTCGAACTGCTCCTGGAGGCTCACCCGCCGAGCATAGCCATGGGCTCGGCGGGGGCCTCCGGGAGAGCGACGCCCGTGCCTAGGCTTCGGCGCTGGCGCCGGAGCGCTGCTGGCAGCGTTCGACCAGTTCGATCAGACCCTGGGGGTCCTTGGTGAGGACCACGTCTTCCAGCTCGGACTGGGACAGGCTCCGGAACACCTCGCCGATGCACGAGGCGACCGGCCTCGGGATTTGATTGTCACCGCTGGTCACGCCTTCTTCGAAGGATTCTGCGTAGCGATCCTGATCGAGCTTGGCGAAGCGAACGATTTCATCCATCTTCCAGGTGCCGTTCTCTTCGACCAGCTTCAGGGCGAGGGTCTGCCCTTCGAAGGTGCCGCCCACGAAACTGGCCTCGGCGGTGGCGTCGGAGCCGTCGATCTCGACCTTGGCCACCTTGACCGAGTCGGGGTCTCCGTCGGTGTCGCCAGCGTCTTCTTCGCACTCCTTCAGGGCGTCGGCGCCTTCTTCAAACTGGGTCTGTTCGAGAAAGGCCGGCGTCGCGTACTTCTTGCAATCGGCCGGGTTCGTGCTGGTGGCGGCGATTTCGATCGTCTTGACCACGGCCTCTTCGTCGTTTCCGTCGTCGCCGCCGCCACAGCCGGCGAGGCAGAGAGCAAACGCGGTCAGCAGTGGGAACAGCATCAAATGCAGCTTCTTCACGGAACAACCCTTTCGGACGAGGATGACTGGCGGGCGCAACCTACCCAGGCCGGCGGCAGATCAATCCTTGCGAGCGAGTCGTGGCGCTTTAGGTCCGGATAGCGACCGAAAGGCACCGCAACTCGGCGAGCGGCTCAGCCGCCGGCGGAGGAGCGACCGGTGCGACGGCGGATCGAGGTCTCCTCGCCGCGCTCCGAGGCGCCGCCGTCGAGCTCGGCGAGGCGCCGCTCGAGGTCGGCGATCCGCTCCGAGAGCGCCTTGATCGCGTCGGCGATCGGGTCCGGCAGGTGGATCCAGTCCGCGTCGGGCCCTTCGACCCGCTTGCCTTCGACCCGGACCGGGTGGCCGGGGTTGCCGACCACCGTCGCCCCCGGCGGCACGTCCTCGACGACGACCGTGTTGGCGCCGACCTTGGCGCCGTCGCCGACCGCGATCGGCCCCAGCAGCTTGGCGCCGGAGCCGACCGTGACATTGTCGCCCAGAGTCGGGTGGCGCTTGCCGCGCTGAAAGCCGGTCCCGCCCAGCGTCACCCCCTGGTAGAGCGTCACGCAGTCGCCGATTCGGGCCGTCTCGCCGATCACCACGCCGGAGCCGTGGTCGATGAAGAAGCCGCTGCCGATCTCCGCCGCGGGATGGATCTCGACCCCGGTGATCGCCCTGGTCGCGTAGGAGATCATCCGTGGCAGCAGCGGCACGCCCGCTTCCCGCAGCGCGTGCGCCGCCCGGTGGGCGAGCAGCGCCTGCACACCGGCCCAGCTGGTGAGGATCTCCAGGGTGGAGACGCCCTGGGCGGCCGGGTCGCGGTCGCGCGCCGCGGCGACGTCGGCACGGACCTCAGTGACAACCCTCCTCCACCTGCTCATGGCGAGAAAAAAGGTAGGGAGACGTAGCGCTCACCAGAGTCGCAGACGATCGTCACCACCCGTTTGCCGGCCATCTCTGGCCGCGCCGCAACCGCCAAAGCCGCGGCGATGTTTGCTCCGGCCGAGATTCCGGCCAACACGCCCTCTTCGCGGGCGGCGAGGCGCGCCGTCTCCAGCGCGTCCTCGTCGGAGACCGAGATCACCTCGTCGATCACCGCCCGGTCGAGCACCTCGGGAACGAAACCGGCGCCGATCCCCTGGATTTTGTGCGGGCCGGGCTGGCCGCCGGAGAGAACCGGCGAGCTGGCCGGCTCGACCGCGACGACGAGCGTCTCCGGGCTGCGTTCCTTGAGCACCGAGCCGACGCCGGTGATCGTGCCGCCGGTGCCGACGCCGGCGACGAAGGCCCCGACTTCGCCGTCGGTGTCGGACCAGATCTCCTCGGCGGTGGTGCGACGGTGGGCCTCCGGATTGGCCGGGTTGGAGAACTGCATCGGCAGGAAGCCTTTGCGCTGCTCGCGGATCTCCTCCGCCAGCGCCACCGCCTCGGTCATGCCTCCCAGCGAGGGCGTCTCACGCACCTCGGCACCGTAGGCGCGCAACAGCTTCGCCCGCTCGCGGCTCATCCCCTCCGGCAGGGTGAGGATCAACTCGTAGCCGCGGGCGGCGCAGACCATCGCCAGAGCGATCCCGGTGTTGCCGCTGGTCGGCTCGACGACGACCGACCGGCCCGGCCGGATCTGCCCCGCCTCCTCGGCGGCATCGATCATCGCCACCCCGATCCGGTCCTTGACCGACCCGCCGGGGTTGAAGTACTCCAGCTTGGCGCAGACCTCGCCCCCGACCTCGGCGCCGAGCCGGTCGAGCAAGACCAGCGGCGTGTTGCCGACCACGGCCGAAGCCTCGGCACCGATCCTCATTCGCCAGCTCTCCGCATCAGATGTAGTACATCCCCGAGCCGGCCTCTTCCGCCTCGCGGCGGGCGACTTCTGCGATCGTCGTCTGGCCGAAGACCTTGCGCAGGGCGGCGACGCCCTCGGCCCAGATGCCGCCGGCCTCGTCGGCCTCGTCGCCGACCCGGCCGTCGAGGGCCTGTACGACTTCCAGCACGGTGATCTCTTCGGGCGGGCGCGAGAGCGTGTAGCCCCCGCGCATGCCGCGGTGGCTGGTCAGCAGGCCGTCGCGTCGCAGGGTCGAGAAGAGCTGCTCGAGGAACTGGTCGGGGATGCCGCGCCGCTCGGCCAGCTCCTTGATCGGGACGGGACGATCGCCGCTGCGGGCGAGCTCGGCCATGGCGACGACCGCATAGCGCGACTTTGACGTGATCGAGATCAAGGGGCCTTTCTACCGCACTGCTCCGGGCTGGGCTAGGATCGGGGGCGAATTGGGGCACCGGGAAGCAGACGTGCCCGACCCGCTACCGAGCGATCGGAATCCGTCCTGAGCGAGCTCCCACACTGCCTGGTGATCGACGATCACCCGCTAGTCCGTCTCGGAGTTCGTGGCGTGCTCGAAGACGGCTTCCAGATCCACGAGTCGAGCAACCGCGAGGAGGCCTTGGAGCTGTTCCGCGACATCGGCGACTTCGACGTCGCGATCGTCGACATGCGCTGGCGCTCGAACGGCATCGGCCCTTCGATCAGCGGCGCCGAGACGATCCGCACCCTGCGCCGCGGCTCCGGCGCAATCGGCATCGTCGCCCACGGCGAGCGCCCGGAGCGGCACCTCGCCAGCGCCGCCATGCAGGCCGGCGCCAGCGCCTACGTCTCGCGCACAGCCAGCGCCGAGGAGCTGCGCCGCGCCGTCGATGCCGCCGCTGCCCAGGAACGCTTCGTTGACCCGGCGGTGCCGCCGAAAGGAAGCCGCGGCAAGCTGACCCAGCGCCAACGCCAGATTCTGCAGCTGCTCGCCGAAGGCGAGTCGATCAACTTCGCCGCCCGTGAGCTCGACCTCAGCGAGGAGACGGTGAAGACCCACACCAAGAACGCCCTGGCTCGGCTCGGCGCCCGCAATCGCAGCCACGCGATCGCGATCGCCCTGCGTGAGTCGCTGATCGACTAGGAGGGATTGGCGAAACTCGCGCCTGCGATCTGGCGAGCGCCGGCCCCAGCGGGGCAAGGACGCAGGGAGCCCGGATAGCAGCGCTATCCGGGCGACTGAGGACGCAGAATCGCGCCGTGTCCGCCGCCGCCAGGCGCGGCGGGGGTTTCGCCAATCCCTCCTAGGCGCGCGGGGAGGCAGGCCCGCGAGCGGCTTCAGCCGCGGCCTGGTCGGCCCAGGAAGGCCGTCGCACCCGCAGGATGGAGCGACGACGCCACTCGGTCGTGGCCGGTCCCGGGGCGCCGCTGGCGCGGCGCTTCTCGCCGCCGGTCGGACTGTTGGGCTGCGCCATCTAGATCCAGCCTCGATCTCGGGCAGTCAGGACCGCCTGGGCTCGATCGACGGCGCCGATCTTTCCGTAGACGTTGTGCAGGTGGGTGCGGATGGTCGAGACCGAGAGCTGCATTTCGCTGGCGATCTGCTTGTAGACCATGCCCTCGGAGAGGTGGCGGAGGACGTCGAGCTCACGGGCCGAGAGCGGGCAGGGCTCGCTGATCCGCGAGGACTCCTGGCGGGCCAGGGGCAGTTCGTAGAGGAGGTCTCGCAGGGCTTCGGCGCCGAGGCCGCAGCGCTCGGCGCTGGCTCGCAGGCGTTCCGGGGAGACCGTCTCGCCCTGCGAGTAGTGAGCGACCATGTCGGCGGTGGCGATCATCGCCGCCAGGCCGTCGGCATCGTCGGCGTGGTGGCGCTCGATCGCGACAGCGATGCGCTGTGGCAGGTTCCAGCGCCGGGCGAGGACGCCGCCGACCAGGGCGTGGTCGATGCCGAGCTGCTCGCGTTCTTCGCGGAGCCGCTGCTCGGGGGCCCGCGCCGCCGCGTCGAAGTAGACCTTGTAGCCGGGGTGAAGCCTGGAGATGACGAGGCGGCCGACGTCATGGAGCAGAGCCGCCGCGGCGAGCTCGTCGCGCTCGACCCAGCCGACGACCCGGCCGATCTGGTCGGCGGCGCGCTGCGTCGCCAGGGCGTGGACGCGGAAACGCTCCGGTTTCAGCTCCCAGCCACCGTTGGACTCGAAGAAGTCGAAGCTCGGCGCGGTGCCGGCAATCGCCAGCACGCCCGAGGGCTTGAGTACGTCGATCGCCTGCGGGACGCCGCCGACACCGCCGGCGCTGACGCCGCTGCGGTTGGCGAAGCGGAGCACGGAGATCGTCAGGGCGACGTCGGACTCGACCGCTTCGATCAGCTCGCCGAGGCGGGTGTTCTCAGCCGTCGCGGCGGCGATCACCCGCTCACGGGACTCGATCAGGACCGGGAAGCGCTCGACGGCCTCGAAGGCCTCAGCGAGGCGACTTCCGGGGGCGGCTGCGGAAGACCGATCGCCGTTGCCGGCGGAGGTCCCCTGCGGGGCCATCTTCGTCTGTGCTGCTGCTGACGCCATCGCGCCAGTCATCGGCACCCGAAGACGTTTGGTTTAGCCGGATGTTCCTGCCTGCACCAAGAAGTACATCGGTCATCCGTCTACCCGTGGCTCTGCAAGCCGGTTAGCCGCCGCTGAAATGCGATTCACCGATCGCGATCTTCCGAGTACAGAGAGGGACTCGAAGATTCCCGGCGAGACCGTCGTGCCGGTAATTGCGACCCGAATCGGCTGGTAGAGCTTGCCCGGTTTGACCTCGAAACGCTCCAGCAGTGGCGCCAACGCCGCCTCGATCGACTCCGGGTCGAAGCCGTCGGCTTCCTCCAGCGCCAGCGCCGCCGCGCCCAGCATCTCGCCCGCCCCGTCCTTCATCACCTTCGCCCAGGCCTTCTCGTCCTCGACCGGCGCTTCGAAGGCGAAGCGGATCAGCGGCCAGACCTCCTCGAGGGTCTGCGCTTTCTCCTGGGCGATCTCGCAGGCGGCGCGCAGCTCCTCGTCGGGTTCACGGCCGACGTGCCGGGCGACCGCGTCGGTGTACTCGTCGAGCGGCAGCTCTCGCATGAAGCGGCCGTTCAGCCAGCGCAGCTTCTTCTCGTCGAAGATCGCCGCCGCCTTGCCGACGTCAGCAACCGCGAAGCGGGAGACCAGCTCCTCGGTCGACATCAGGGTCGTGTCGTCGTCCGTTCCCCAGCCGAGCAGGGCCAGGTAGTTGCGGACCGCCGCCGGCAGGTAGCCCGCCTCACGCAGCTCCTGCACCGAGGCGGCGCCGTGGCGCTTGGAGAGCTTCTTGCCGTCGGGGCCGTGGAGGAGCGGCAGGTGCGCGTAGCGTGGCGCCTCGAAGCCGAGCGCGGCGAGGACCAGCAGCTGCTTGGGCGTGTTGGAGAGGTGGTCGTCGCCGCGGACCACGTCGGTGATCCCCATCTCGGCGTCGTCGACCGCGACCGCGAAGTTGTAGAGAACGGAGCCGTCGCCGCGGGCGATCACGAAGTCGTCGTAGCTGCGGTTGGGGAAGGCGACTGGACCGCGGATCAGGTCCTCGACCACGGTCTCGCCGTCATCCGGCACCCGCAGGCGGATTGCCGCTCCGGGCTCCTCGCTGGGCGTGCCGCGGTAGCCGGCTCCGGCGCCGTGCTCGGCCTTCCAGGCCTCGACGTCCTTGGCGGTGGCGGTGTCGCGGTAGGCGGCGCCGGAGTCGAGTAGACGCTGCAGCGCCTCGCCGTGACGGTCGGCCCGGCCAGCCTGCGACACGGGCCCCTCGTCCCAGTCCAGCTCCAGCCAGCGCAGCGCGTCGAGGATCTGCTCGACGTTCTCCGCGGTCGAACGCTCGCGGTCGGTGTCCTCGATCCGCAAGACCAGCTCCCCGCCCTCGTGACGGGCCGCAAGCCAGTTGTAGAGTGCCGTCCTCGCTCCGCCGATGTGCAGCGCGCCGGTCGGCGAGGGGGCAAATCTCAGACGGGAGTTATCGCTGGCCATGTTGATCGGAGCACACGTTTCCACCGCGGGCGGGCTCGCCAAAGCAATCGAGCGCGGCGAGGAGCGCGGTTGCGAATCTATCCAGATCTTCAACCAGAGCCCCCGCATGTGGCGGCCGACGAAGTACGGCGAGGCCGACTTCGCCGCCTTTCGCGAGGCGATGGAGGCCTCCTCGGTCGAAGCGGTGATCATCCACGCGGTCTACCTGATCAACACCGCCAGCAAAGACAAAGAGCTGCGGAAGAAGTCTCAGGAGTCGCTGACCCATGCCCTGCGGATCGGCGACGCGATCGGCGCCGCCGGCGTCGTCCTCCACCCCGGCTCGCAGAAAAACGAGCCACTTGGGCCGTCGATCAAACGAGCCTCGAAGACGATCGCGGCGGCCCTGAAGGCGACCGACTCCTGCCGCCTCCTGCTCGAGCAGACCGCCGGCCACAAAGGCCTGCTTGCCCGTGACTTCGACCAGATCGCCGACCTGATCGACGGCGCCGGCGGCGACAAGCGCCTTGGCCTCTGCCTCGACTCCTGCCACATGTTCGTGCAGGGCTACGACATCACCGACGAGACCCACCTGGCCGCCGTGCTCGACGAAGCCGACGCCCGGGTCGGCCTCGACCGCCTTGGCGCCCTCCACGTCAACGACGCCGCCGCCCCACTCGGCTCCTACCGCGACCGCCACGCCAACATCGGCAAGGGCGAGATGGGAAAACGGGGCCTGGCGGCGTTTTTGTCCGAGCCGAGGTTCGAGGGGCTGCCCGCGACCCTGGAGACCCCTGGCCCCGAGAAGAAAGGGTCGGACCGCAAGGAAGTGACGTTGGCGAAGCGGTTGCGGCGCGAAGGGTTGAAGCGGCGCGAGGCGTAGCGGGGCGGCAGTGGGCAGACGGTGCCCCTCCCCTGAAGGCCGTTGCGCAGCCGAGCGGCCCAGGTTGTGCGAAGCGTCGCCGCTTGAGCCTTCCGGGGAGGGGCACCGTCTGCCCACCCCCTCACCTCTGCCCAGGCAACTTTCGGCCGTCCACGGGTTCGTTTGGTGAGTTGTACGTGCATACGGCGCACAAGTCGCCAAGCGATTGGCGATTCGATGCCTTCGAGCTCCGCGAGGGGTCCAGAGGACCGTCGGCGCGGCGCGGTGGCGGCGCCGATCCTGACGGCAAGTGGAACCGCATCAACCCCGATCCGCCCCTCACTACCGGCGGCCGCGCCCTGGTCGCGTGCGGTTATTCGGGACGCGCCGAGAGGGCCGGTGTGGGTGCCCTCTCCGGAAGGCTCCAGCGGCGACACCTCGAACCACCCGGTGCGCCCAGCTGCGCAACGGCCTTCAGGAGAGGGCCCCCACACCGGCGGGCGCCTGGGCCGCCCGCCGGTCCCCGGCCGGCGGCGCGGCCCGGGGGCCG
>JBEVJP010000021.1:0-11877 GCA_040510155.1 Solirubrobacterales bacterium
GCGCCGTCGCCGGGCGGGTGCTCGCGCAGCGAGCGCAGGCAGTTGCGCAGCAGGGTTTCGGCGCCATGGCTGACGATGACCACCTCCAGGCCGGTTGCGCGGTTCGCTCCCCTCGATGAGGGCGGGTTTGGAACCACGGGACTCATGGGCGCTAGAGGGCGCTGTCGCCGCGCAGGACGGCGCTCGGGGTGCGCAGGAGGATCGCCAGGTCGCCGGCCAGCGAGAGGTTGTCTAGGTAGTCGCGCTCCATCGCCAGCCGCTCCTCGAAGGTGAGGTCGCTGCGGCCGTAGACCTGCATCGGCCCGGTCATTCCCGGCTTCACCGCCAGGCGCTGGCGCTGGCGCTCGTCGTAGAGGGCGACGACGCTCTCCTCCTCGGGGCGCGGCCCAACCAGCGACATGCTGCCGCCAAGCACGTTGAACAGCTGCGGCAGCTCGTCGAGGCTGCTGCGGCGCAGCCAGCGGCCGGTGCGGGTGACGCGCGGGTCGTTGGCGATCTTGAAAGCCGGCTCCTCGAGCTTGTCGAGGTCGACCAGCTCGGCGAGCCGCTGCTCGGCGTCGACCACCATCGTCCGGAACTTGACCATCGTGAACGGCTCGCCGTCACGGCCGGCGCGGCTCTGCCGGAAGAGGACCGGGCGGCCGGTGTCGAGCAGGATCAGGACCGCGATCGCCAGCAGCAGCGGCGAGAGCAGCAGCAGGAGTAGCCCGGAGACGAGCACGTCCATCAGCCGCTTCATCGCCAGGGTCGAGCGCGGCGGGTCGCTGAAGCGGAAGTCGAGGACGGGCAGCTCGGCGAGCCGGTTCAGCTCGATCCCGGGACCGAGCAGGCCGTAGTGCTGGGGCAGAAAGGTCAGCGCCAGGCCCTCCGCCTTGCACTCCTCGATCAGCTGCTCCGCCGCCGCCGCGCTCATCTTCTCCTCGGCGACCACGACTCGCTCGATTTGGTACTCGCGGGCCACCCGCGAGATGTCCTCGACACGACCGAGGCGGGGCAGCTCCGCGGCGGCGCTGCCCCCGTCGGGCCCGAGGTAGCCGACCAGCGCCAGCCGCGCCTCCGGATGGGTCGAGACGCGCCGGGCGACGACGTCCACTGCCGCGGGCGGGCCGACCGCGATCCCCGCGGCGACGCCGGTGAGGAGGTGCCAGAGGAAGCGGAGAACGCCGCGGAGGACGAAGCTGCCGCCGGTGGCGCCGATCCCGACCGCGATCGCGCTGGCCGGCGAGAGCGGCCCGACCGGGCTCAGCGCCAGTAGGCCGTCGAGCACGAGCGTCCCGAAGACCCCGGCGGAGACCAGCGAGGGCATCTCGTCGAGGGTGCTGTGGCGGATCCGCCGGTGGTCGTTGTCGTAGAGGCCGTGGAACTTGACCACGGCGATCCAGACCGGGCTGAAGAGGACCGCCCAGAAGAGCGTGGCGACGTCGGTGGTGCTGGTCGTCGCGGTGACCAGGCAGAGCGAGCCGACCAGCGCCGTCCAGTCGCCGATCGCCAGCAGCCGCCGCAGGACCGAGCCCCGACGCCGCGAGGCGAGCCCGCCGGGGGAGACCGGCCGGCGCCCGTCACCCGCCTGGGGCCCGGGCTCGGCACTCGACGAGACGGGCGGCGCCGGCGCCGCTGTGCGGTTGGTTCGCTGGCTCATTCGCCGTCTTTCTGCAGCTCGTCAGCCAGAGGGTTGAGCTGACGTGCCTTCGCAAGGTCGGCCCGGGCTGCAGCGGGGTTGCCGGCCTCCCGCTCGACTCGGGCGCGCAGGTAGTAGAGCTGCCAGTTCCGATCCTCGCGGTGGATCGCCTGGGAGAGGCGACCGATCGCGGTCGGGTAGTCGCCTTCAGCCTCGGCCAGCAGCCCCAGCAGCACGTATGGGGACGCGGCCCAGGGCTCGATCGAGCGGGCGGTGTCGGCGTGGTTGACCGCCGAGCTGAGATCGCCGCGGGCTGCCGCGTCCTCGGCGGAGCTCAGCTCGCGATCGACCAGCAGCGGCCCGACCAGGGCGACCGCGGAGATCCAGGCGATTGCCAGCCCGGCGACAGCGAGGCCGAAGCGCCGCTGCGCTCCGCGTTCCCCCTCGGCGCGCGCCTGAGCCAGTTGGCTCACCCGGGCGGCCACCGCGGCGCCTGCGGCGAGGAAGAAGACCGCGCCCAGGGCGGCGATCTCCCAGAGCCAGTCGATCGCGGCACCGACCGCGAAAGCCAGCATCGTCGCGAACAGCACCGCGTGCAGCTCGCGGCGCGGGCCGCCCGCATCGCGCCAGGCGGCGAAGCCGGTCCAGAGCAGGGTGCCGACCAGGGCGAGCACCAAGAGGCCGCCGACCAGGCCGAGCTCGGCGAACGCCTCCAGGTAGAGCGAGTGGGCGTCGTGGACGGGCAGCGAGATGTGGCGCAGCTCGTCCCAGGAGAAGACGTAGGTGCCGGCGCCGTGGCCGAGAACGGGCTTTTCGCCGAAGGCGTCCAGGGCGACCCGGAAGAATTCGTCGCGGCCGGCGCCGGAGAGCTGGGTGAAGTGGTGTTCGGGCCTGGTCGGGAACTGCACGTCGGAGCTGGTGAACTGGCTCCAGGCACGTCCGGCGACGGCAATCGCGGCGGCGATCCCGATCACCGCCAGGGCCAACGCGATCCGTCGCAGCACCACCGGGTTGCGAGACAGATCCAGCGCCCGTCCGGTGAGGGGGCTGCCGCGGCTCTCCAGTCGCCGCAGGCCGGCGAAGAGCAGCAGCGCCAGGGCGACGCCGGCGAGCAGGATCAGCAGCACGGTGACGCCCTGCCCGGTGACGGCGGACGTGTCGAAGTTTTCCGCCAAGTCGCGGTGCGCCTGCACGGACAGCACCGCCGGCAGCGTCGCCACCGCGCCGATCGCCAGCGTCCCCAGCAGCCAGAGCCGGTCATGGGAGAGCACCAGCAGGCAGCCGCAGGCGACCAGCAGGGAAAGCAGGCCGCCGCGCGAGTAGGTCAGATAGAGGGCGAGCAGCAGCAGCGGTAGCGCCGCGACCGCGAGCCAGCGCAGCGTCGCGAACAGCGAGCGGCGGCTCATCCACAGCAACATCGCCGCGCCGATCCCAAATGCAACGCCGTTTGCATTCCAATATCCGAGCGGATAACGGGTGCGAGGACCCGCTTCCAGCGAGTTCCCGACCTCCAAAACATGAGGCAAGAGGCGGCTTCCCAGCGAGAGGAACGCCACCAGGGCGATCGCGATCGCCAGGCCTTCGCCGAAACGTTGGCGCCTTTGGTCGGTTTGGGCGATCAGGAACGCGGCTACGAAGAACGCGAGGTAGACGAGAACCCGGTCTGCCTCGATGACGCTGAGCTCTATCGAACCCGACCAGGCAGAGGAAAGGGCAGACCACAATGCGAGACCGCCGATCAGCCCAGCCCCCCAGTAGAACGGCCGGCCAAGCGTCGCCCGTGAGGTGGCGCCTAGCGCGATCAGCGCCACGATCAGCAGCCAGACGGCCAGGCCGGCGATGTGTCGCGCGCTCACCCCATAGCCGCCGCCGGCAAGGGCCAGCCCGACGATCAGGACGGCTGGAGCGATCAACGCCGCTCCTTGCTCTAATCTTGCGCGCCATGCCTCAGACCGATCGCCACTCGGCCCGTAGCTCGGCCCCAGCCTTTTTCTCGCTTCTGTCAGTGCTTGCTCTGCTGGCATTGGCTTCGTTTCCGGTCCTGGCTCAGGCCGAAGACTCCTCGAGCATCCAGTACCAGGATGCTCCGCCTTCGATCAAGGTTCCCGGCCAGGGGAAGAAGACGCATAAGTCTGAACCCGGCAACCCGACGAGTGAAGCGGAAGGTGAAGCATCGAACGCTCCGGGCGGCGGCGGCACCGGCCCGAATGGCTCTGGGGGCGGGAACGGCTCTTCGTCGAACAATCCATCGTCGGGGAATCCAAGCACGGGCAACGGCACCAGCCCCGGCCAGGCCGGCGGCGGCAACGGCTCCACCGGCGGCCAGATGGGCATCGGTGAGGGCACGGCGACCGGCAGTCCGACCTCTTCCTCGTCCTCTGACGGCGGTTCCTCGCCACTCGTTCCGATCCTGATCGCGATTGCGGTTCTCGCGGCGATCTCGATCGGCGCGGTCATGTACCGGCAGCGCCGTCAGAACGGCGACGCCGGCAGCAGCGGCACGGTCTCGCCGAAGGCGAGCTAGTCCCGATGGCGAAAGAGAGGAAGCGCATGACGAGAATGCTCCGTGCCTGCATCGCCGCTTTTGCGGTCTCCCTCTGCTTCGCGGGAAGCGCCCAGGCGCTGCCGGCCAACTTCTGGGGCGTCGTCTTCCAGGCGGAACCGACCGAAATCCAGTTCCAGCAGCTGAAGCGCGGCGGCGTCGACAGCATGCGCGTGCCCGTCGACTGGGGCGCCGTTCAGTCGCAGCCGGGCACCTTCAACTGGGGCGGCATCGACCAGATCGTCAAGCGCGCCACGGTCGCCGGCATCGACGTGCTTCCGTTTCTGACCGGGGCGCCGAACTGGGCCGTTCCCCAGGCCAAGGTCCCGGGCTCGACCCTGCACGCGCCCTCGCGCCTGCCGGCCTCGGGGCCGGCCGCGAGCGCCTGGTCGACCTTCCTCGCCGCCGCGGTCGCGCGCTACGGGCCAAACGGGACGCTCTGGACGGACAACCCCCAGCTCCCCGCGCACCCGATCCGCAACTGGCAAATCTGGAACGAGCCCAACTTCAAGTACTTCGTAACCCATCCGAATCCCGCCGAATACGGCAAGCTCGTCAAGCTCTCCTCCGGAGTGATCCGGGCTGCCGACCCCGGCGCCAAGATCATCCTCGGCGGCCTCTTCGCGCGGCCGATCGAAGCGACCTTCCACAAGAAGCCGCCGCAGGCCTACTTCGCCAAGGACTTCCTCGCCCAGATGTACGCGAAGACCCCGGGGATCAAATCCAAGTTCCAGGGCGTCGCTCTGCACCCCTACACCGGCTCCTACAAGACCGTCGGCCCACGAATCGAAGAAGTCCGTCAGGTCCTCCAGGCCAACCACGACGGCGCCAAGGGCCTCTGGATCACCGAGCTCGGCTGGAGCTCCTCCAACCCGGTCGCCGGCCAGTCGAACACCTTCAACAAAGGCCCCGCCGGCCAGGTCACCCAGCTCAAGGGCGCCTTCTCCCTGCTCGAGCGCAACCAGGCCAAATGGCGCATCCAGCGCCTCTACTGGTTCTCGGTCGACGACCAGCAGGGCTCCTGCAACTTCTGCGACGGCTCCGGCCTCTTCGCCGACGGCTTCATCCCGAAGAAGTCCTGGTTCGCCTACGTGAAGTTTGCGGGCGGAACGCCCTAGCGCCCTGGCCTATCGTGCTGCCCGGGCAGAGTTGCTCGGGCCCCCTCGGCGCGGCTGACTCCTTTCTGAGGGCCGCTCCCGCCGACCTGCGCGGCTGCGTAAGATCGGTGGATTGGCAACTAAGTCGAAGAAGAGGGTGAAATCTGACCCGCTGGGGCCGTTCAGCGAGCCGGTAAGGCGGTGGTTCGAGGCCTCGTTCGAGGGCCCGACGGCGGCGCAGGCGGGGGGTTGGGAGGCGATCTCGGGTGGGTCGAACGCGCTGATCTGCGCGCCGACCGGGTCCGGGAAGACGCTGGCCAGCTTCCTCTGGGGGATCGATCGGCTGGCGCGGGCGGGGGAGGACGGGCGCGAGCCGCTCGGCACCGGCGTCCGGCTCGTTTACATCTCGCCGCTGAAAGCGCTGTCCTACGACATCGAGCGCAACCTGCGGGCGCCGCTGCGCGGGATCGGCGCTGACATCGCGGTCGGGCTGCGGACCGGCGACACGCCCCAGAAAGAGCGTCGGGCGATGGCGAAAACGCCGCCCGACATCCTCATCACCACGCCGGAGTCGCTCTATCTGATGTTGTCGTCGAGCGTGCGGGAGATCCTGGCGACGACGGAAGCGGTGATCGTCGACGAGATTCATGCGGTTGCTCAAACGAAGCGGGGCAGTCACCTGGCGCTGACTCTGGAGCGGTTGGATGAGCTGGTGATGAGGCAGGGGCCTCGGGCCGCGGCAGGGGCGTCTCCCTCTTCTTCAGTTGTGCAGCGGATCGGGTTGTCCGCCACGCAACGGCCGTTGGAGCGGATCGCGCAGTTCCTGGTGGGGCCGAAGCGGGAGTGCAAGATCGTTGATGCGGGGAGTCGCAAGCCGCTTGATCTGGAGATCGTCGTGCCGGTTGAGGACATGGCCGATCCGGGGGCTCCGGCGTATCCGAGTGAGGACGGGCCGCCGCCTACGGAAATCGAGCCCTCTGCGCATGTCAGGTCGATTTGGCCGGCTATCTACCCCCGACTCGTCGAGCTGGTGCAGGAACACACCTCGACGATCATCTTCGTCAACAACCGGCGGGCCGCGGAGCGGTTGGCGAAGCGGATCAATGAGCTGGCGAACGGGGAAGGGGAAGACGAGCTCCCCGCGACCGAGCATGGGGGGCACCATCCCGACACCGGCGAGCCCGGCGACTACGTAGAGATCGCTCGGGCGCACCATGGCTCCCTGTCCCATGAGGAGCGGACGCTGGTCGAGGAGATGCTCAAGTCCGGGGAGCTGCCCTGCCTGGTCGCCACCTCCTCGCTGGAGCTGGGGATCGACATGGGGGCGGTCGACCTGGTGATCCAGGTCGAGTCGCCGAAGTCGGTGACGCGGGGGCTGCAGCGGATCGGCCGGGCCGGGCACGGGATCGGCGAGACCTCGAAAGGGCGGATCTTTCCGAAATACAGGGGGGACCTGTTGGAGTGCGCGGTTGTCGCCCGGCGGATGCGCGAAGGGGAGATCGAGGAGACGACGATCCCGCAGAACCCACTCGACGTGCTCGCCCAGCACCTCGTCTCGATGGCGGCGCTCGACGAGTGGCGGGTCGACGACGTCGAGCGGCTGGTCACCTCCACCGAGCCCTTCCACGAGCTCTCCCGGGAACAGCTCGAGAACGTCCTCGACATGCTCGACGGGCGCTACCCGTCGGACCGCTTCGCGGAGCTGCGGCCGCGGATCGTCTGGGACCGCACCCAGGGCACCATGCACGGCCGCAAAGGCGCACGCACCCTGGTCGTTACCAACGCCGGCACGATCCCCGACCGCGGCCTCTACGGCGTCCACCTCCCCGACGGCCGCCGGGTCGGCGAGCTCGACGAGGAGATGGTCTACGAGGCCCGTCCCGGCCAGACCTTCCTGCTCGGCGCGACCACCTGGCGGATCGAGGAAATCACCCGCGACCGGGTGATCGTCACCCCCGCTCCCGGCGCTCCCGGCGCGGTGCCGTTTTGGAAGGGCGACGGGATCGGCCGTCCGGCTGAGCTCGGCGAGGCGATCGGCGCCTTCGCCCGCGAGGCGGTCTCCCGCGAGCCCGCCGAGCTGGCCGCCGAGTACGACCTCGACGAGCGCGCCGCCAACAACCTCGTCACCTACCTGCGCGAGCAGCAGCAGGCGACCCGGGTCGTCCCCTCCGACCAGACGATCGTCGTCGAGCGCTTCCGCGACGAGATCGGCGACTGGAGGCTCTGCATCCTCTCCCCGTACGGCGGCCGGGTTCACGCCGCCTGGGGCCTCGCCCTGGCAGGCAAGATCCGCCGAGAGCGCGACCTCGAGGCCGACGCGATCTGGTCCGACGACGGGATCGTCATCCACCTCCCCGACGCCGACGAGCCGCCGCCCGCCGACCTCGTCCTGGTCGAGCCCGACGAGCTCGAGGACCTGGTCGTCGGCGAGCTCTCCGGCTCGGCCCTGTTTGGCGCCCGCTTCCGTGAGAACGCCGCCCGCTCGCTGCTGATCCCGCGCGCCTACCCCGGCAAGCGCACGCCGCTCTGGCAGCAGCGGCTGAAGTCCCAGAGCCTGCTCGAAGTAGCCCGGGACTTCCCGCGCTTCCCGGTCATCCTCGAGACCTACCGCGAGTGCCTGCGCGACGTCCTCGACCTGCCCTCGCTGAGCGAGCTGCTGCGCAAGCTGCACGCCCGCCAGCTCAGCCTCGTCGAGGTGGAGACCCCGACCGCCTCGCCCTTTGCCTCCTCGCTGCTCTTCGACTACGTCGCCACCTACATGTACGAGGGGGACACGCCGAACGCCGAGCGGCGGGCGGCGGCCCTGGCCCTCGACCGCGACCTGCTGCGCGAGCTGCTCGGCCAGGAGGAGCTGCGCGAGCTGATCGACCCCGAAGCGCTGGTCGAGGTGGAGGCGCAGCTGCAGCACCTCACCGAGGCGGGCCGCGCCGGCGACCGCGACGCCCTCCAACAGCTGCTCCGTAACCTCGGCGACCTCACCGTCGAGGAGTGCGAGGCGCGCGTCGCCGAGGGCTACTCGGCCGCCTCGATGCTGGCGAAGCTCGAAGCCGAGCGCCGCGTCGCCAAGGTGCGGATGGCCGGCGAAGAGCGCTACATCGCCGCCGAGGACGCCGGCCTCTATCGCGACTCGCTCGGGGTGCCGCCGCCGCCCGGCCTGCCCGAGACCTTCCTCGAGGACCACCCCGACGCGATGCGCGCCCTGGTCCGCCGCTTCGCCCGCACCCACGGCCCCTTTCCGACCGCCCGCCTCGCCGAGCGCTACGGGATCGACCCGCTGCCGGCCCTCCGCGAGCTCGAGGCGGAAGGGGCGATGGTCCGCGGCGAGCTGCTGCCCGGGGGCACCGAGCGCGAGTGGTGCGACGCCGACGTCCTTCGCCGCGTCCGCCGCGCCAGCCTCGCCCGGCTCCGCAAGGAGGTAGAGGCCGCCGACCCGACCGCGCTGGCCCGCTTCCTGCCGAGCTGGCAGAACGTTGACGCCTATCGCCCCGCCGGCGCCGGCCCCGACCGGCTCCGCGAGGCGTTGGTGACGCTGCAGGGCGTCGCCCTCACCCCCAAGGTCTGGGAGCAGGACGTGTTGCCGCGCCGCCTCGGCACCTACTCCCCGAGCTGGCTGGACGAGCTCTGCACCAGCGGCGAGCTGGTCTGGGTCGGCGCCGGCGCCCTCGGCCGCAGCGACGGCCGCGTCGCCCTCTACTTCCGCGAAGACGTCCGCCTCGCCGGCCCGCCGCCGGCCAACGCCAAGCTCGAGGCGCCGAGCAGCGATGTCCACGAGGCGATCCGCGAGCGGCTTGCCGCCGGCCCCTCCTTCTGGCTCGACCTCGTCGCCGACCTCGCCCATCCCGCCGAGGACATCCACACCGCCCTCTGGGACCTGGTCTGGTCCGGTGGCGTCACCAACGACGCCTTCGCGCCGCTGCGCGCCCCCCGGCTCCGCGCGGTGCCGGCCAGCGACCGGCAGGGCCGCCGCTTCGCCCGCCGCCGCTCCACCGCCGGCGCCGCCGTGCAGGGACGCTGGTCTCTGACCGAGCCGCTCTTCGCCGGCGCCCCCGGCTCCGGCCCGCGCCTGCGCGCCCAGGCCGAGCTGATGCTGGAGCGCTACGGGATCGTCACCCGCGAGACCGTCCTCGCCGAGGGCATCCCCGGTGGCTTCTCGACCCTCTACTCGGAGCTCGGCAACCTCGAGCTGCTCGGCACTGCCCGCCGCGGCTACTTCGTCGAGGGTCTCGGCGGCGCCCAGTTCGCCCTGCCCGGCGCCGTCGAGCGCCTCCGCTCGCTGCCCGAAGAGGACGGCGCCTACCTCGTCATTGCCGCCACCGACCCCGCCAACCCCTACGGGGCATCGCTGCCCTGGCCGAAGCTCGAGGGGGGCCGCCGCCCCGGCCGCACCCCCGGTGCCCACCTGCTCCTCCGCGACGGCGAGCCGCTCGTCTTCCTCGAGCGCGGCGGGCGCGGCCTCCTCCGCCTCAAACGGATCGAGGGAGCCGAGCTCGAGGAGGCGATGCGCGCCCTCGCCGACGCCGTCAGCGCCGGCCAGCTCCCCAAACTGGCGGTCGAGAAACTCGACGGCGAGGCGGTGATCGGCTCCGGCCACGAGGACGCCCTGATCGGCGCCGGCTTCAGCCGCGGCCCCCGCAAACTCACCGCGCAGGCGCGCTGAGATCCGGCCTGGGCCGGTCGCCCCGCCGCTTGTCCTAGGGTGAGGACTGCGGGATGAGCACCGAGTCGATTCCAGTCGCGGAGCCGCTGTCGGGCGGGCCACCACTCCCCCCGGAGGGGACGAGCGGGGGCGGCCGCCTCGAGGCTTTTCCGGACGTCGCCAAGATCGCCGCGATCGTCGGGGTCGTGACCGTGCACGCCGCCTCGGCACCCAACGATGCCTTCGGCACGCTGACCGACAAGACCTGGTTCGTCAGCGTCCTCGTCGAGGTTGCCTTCCGTTGGTGCGTGCCCGTCTTCGTGATGGTGAGCGGGATGCTGCTGCTGCGAGCGCGCACCGCCGAGATGGCGCCCGGGGTTTTCTACCGGCGCCGCCTCGCTCGGGTCGCCGTCCCCCTGGTCGGTTGGACGGTTTTCTACCGTCTCTTCACCGGCTGGACGGGACCCGACCCGAGCTTCGAAGAAAACGTCCAGGCCGTCTACGGCGGAGTCCCCTATTTCCACCTCTACTTCCTCTACCTGATCGCCGGCCTTTACCTGGTCGCCCCCTATCTGGCTCGGGCGATCCGCGACCTCTCGCAGCGGCAGCTCGGGGCGCTGTCGATCGGTGCGTTGGCGGTTGGTTTCCTCTGGGGAGGAGTCCCGCCCTGGCTGCCGGCGACGAGCAGCAACGCCTTCAGCCTCTTCGCCCCCTTCGTCGGCTACTTCCTCGCCGGCTGCTGGCTGTCCCGCGTACGCCTCGACCGCCAACTGGTCCGCGGCTCCGTCGCTGTCTTCGTGCTGGTCGGAATTGCCTCCGCCCTCGCCACCTATGAATTTGCACATTCGGGCACCCGCTTGGATTGGCATTACCTCTACGGCTACACGACCCCGTCCGTGATCGTGATGTCGCTCTGTGTCTTCGTGGCGATCCGTTATCTCTGCGAGCGCCGCGAAGCGCGCCGTCCGATCCGGCATACGCAGGCGCTCCATTACGTGGGAGAGGCGACCTTCGGGATCTTCCTGATTCATCCAGCCTTGTTCATGCTCTGGATCCAGAGCTCCGAGGGAATTCCGAGCGAAGCGCCGGAGCTGATCTGGTGGCTGCCGCTGACCGTCGCCGGACTGATCGCAATCTCGTTTGCCTGCACGTTGGCGATGAAGCGGATTCCTTACCTGCGCCGGCTCGTCTGAGGCGCGTCATCCCGAAATTGGGGGGAAATTAGCCACGGCCCGGTTGGCCGCGAGCCCCTTATGTGACGATACGTCACGGATGAGCGAGGTTGAGGAGAGCCAGAGCCCAGTTGAGCTCCTGCGCAGCGTGCCGCTCTTTGCCGATCTCGAAGAGGACGAGCTGGAGCGTTTCTCCCGCGTTGCCGTGCCCCGGTCCTTCCCCGCTGGGACCCGGGTCTTCCACGAGGGCGACCGCTCTGACGCCTGTTACATAGTCCGCGAGGGCAGCTTCCGGGTCACCCGCGAGCACTCCGACGGCCGCGCGATCACGCTGGCGACGCTCGGCCCGGGCGAGGTCTTCGGTGAGCTGGCGATGCTCGACGGCGACCTGCGCTCGGCCAGCGCCGAGTCGCTCACAGAGGGGGAGCTGCTGGCGCTGCCTGCGGTCGACGTCAAGGCGCTGCTGGCTCGCCACCCGGAGATCTCCGTGAAGCTGGTCGCCGCCTTGGTGCGCCGCCTCCGAGCCGCCAACGAGCGGATCTCGCGCCAGTCCTTCCAAACCGTGCCGAGCCGGGTCGCCGGGGTGCTCCTGCAGCTGGCCGCGGAAGCGACCGGGGAGGGAGGCGAGGTGACGATCCGGATGAACCAGGCCGACCTCGCCCAGCTCGCCGGCACCTCGCGGGAGAGCGTCAGCCGCTTCCTCGCCGACCTCGAGCGCTCCGGCGTCGTCCGCTCCGGTCGCGGCCGGGTGACGATCCTCGACCCCGAGAAGCTCGACAACTACATCTTCTGAGGTGGGCGCCTACGCCGAC
>JBEVJP010000022.1:0-5375 GCA_040510155.1 Solirubrobacterales bacterium
TCGAGATCGCTCCGGAGATGAACGGCTGCGTCGCCGCCATCATGTCGATGTGGCCGGTGTGGGAGATCGCCCGCTCGCCGACCGCGACGTCGAAGACAGGCAGGTGCTCGTCCTTGAGCCCGGGAGCGCCGACGATCGTGCTCTGCTCGGCGATGTGGGCGTTGATCTGCTCGACCTGCGGCTCGGCGTAGCCGAGCGTGCGCAGCGCCAGCGGCACCGACTGGTTGACGATCGTCATCTGCCCGCCGCCGACCAGCTCCTTGAACTTGACCAGCGAGAAGTCGGGCTCGATCCCGGTCGTGTCGCAGTCCATCAGGAAGCTGATCGTCCCGGTCGGCGCCAGCACCGTCGCCTGGGCGTTGCGGTAGCCGTGCTCCTCGCCGAGCTCGACCGCCTCGTCCCAGGACCGCTGCGCGGCCTCGAGCAGGTCACCCTTGACGCCGGTGCCATCGACGTCGTAGGCGGCATCGCGGTGCATCCGCATGACCCCGTTGTGGGCGTCCCGGTTCTTCTCGTACTCCTCGTAGGGCCCGGTCGCGCCGGCGGCGATCAGTGCCGACTGGCGGTAGGCGCGCCCGGTCATCAGCGCCGTGATCGCGGCGGCGACGTTGCGGCCCTCGTCGGAGTCGTAGGGGAGCCCATCAGACATCAGCAGGGCGCCGAGGTTGGCGTAGCCGAGGCCGAGCTGGCGGAACTTGTTGGCGTTCTCGGTGATCTCCGGCGTCGGGTAGCTGGAGAAGCCGACGACGATCTCCTGGGCGAGGAAGACGACGTCGACGGCGTGCTCGAACTCCGCCGCGTCGAAGCTGCCGTCCTCGCGGCGGAATTTCATCAGGTTGAGCGAGGCCAGGTTGCAGGCCGAGTTGTCGACGTGCATGTACTCGCTGCAGGGGTTGGAGGCGTTGATCCGGCCCGACTCCGGGCTGGTGTGCCAGCGGTTGATCGTCGTGTCGTACTGGATGCCCGGATCGGCGCAGCGCCAGGCGGCGTCGGCGATCTGGTTCATCAGGTCGCGGGCGTCGACGGTCTTCACCGATTCGCCATTCGTGCGGGCGGTCAGGTGCCAGTCCTCGCCGGCCTCGAGGGCCTCCATGAACTCGTCGGTGACCCGTACCGAGTTGTTGGCGTTCTGGTACTGGATCGAGGTGAAGCCGTCGCCGTCGATCGACATGTCGAAGCCGGCGTCGCGCAGGGCGCCCGCCTTCTCCTCCTCCTTGGCCTTGCACCAGATGAAGTCCTCGATGTCCGGGTGATCGATGTCGAGGACGACCATCTTCGCCGCCCGCCGCGTCTTGCCGCCCGACTTGATCGTGCCGGCCCAGGCGTCGGCGCCGCGCATGAAGCTGACCGGGCCGGAGGCGAGGCCGCCCTTGGAGAGATGCTCGACCGAGCCGCGGATGTTGGAGAGATTGATCCCCGACCCAGAGCCGCCGCGGAAGATCATTCCCTCTTTGGTGTTCCACTCCAAGATCGACTCGATCGTGTCGTCGACGCTCAAGATGAAGCAGGCCGAGCACTGCGGCTTCTCCTCGAAGCCGACGTTGAACCAGACCGGCGAGTTGAAGGCCGCCTTCTGGTGGAGCAGGATCGCGGTCAGCTCCATCTCGAAGGTCTCGGCATCCTCGGCGCTGGCGAAGTAGCCCCCCTGGCGACCCCAGTCGGCGATAGTGCCGGCGACGCGGCCGATCATCTGTTTCACCGAAGACTCGCGCTGCTCGCTGCCGAGCTTGCCGCGGAAGTACTTCTGGGCGACGATGTTGGTCGCGTTCTGGGACCAGCTCTTCGGGAACTCGACGCCGCGCTGCTCGAAGGCCGGGCTCTCGGGATTGCCGATCACCGCATCGCGGATCTCCCACTCGATCTGGTCGAAAGGATGCACGCCGGCAGCAGAAAATCGCCGCTCGACGGAGAGGCCCTGGAGACCGTTTCTGGGAGTACTGGTGGCGGTCTGGGACATCGAACTTCTCCTCTCGCAGCGGCTTTAGGGGGTAACTGCGCAGGATCGTTTACGTGTCGGACACGAAAAGCGCGCAACAGCGCAAATAAGGCGTATCCGGATTGAAGGAAGCCGCCTCTACATGGTGGCAATTCCGCTATCTCGGCACGAATCTCTCGCTAGTCTCCAGATATGGTCGAAGACCTGCGTAGGGGCGCGGAGCGAATGGGTGACCGTGCCCGGGATGCCCGCGAGGCGATGGGGGAGAAAGCGACGGCCGCTCGCGACGCCGTCGGAGAGAAAGCGACTGCCGCTCGCGAGGCCGCGGTCGAGAAAGCCGAGGCCGCCCGCGAGGTCGCCACGGACGCGATCGCCGCCGTCAAGCCGAAACTGCGTGGGGTCTCCCACGAGTGGGCCTTCTTCATCTCGCTCGGCTTCGGTGCCGCCCTGATCCTGCTCGCGAAGACGCCGAAGGCGACCCTGGCAGTGGCGATCTACGCGGTCAGCCTCTCCGCTCTCTTCGGGACCAGCGCGCTCTACCACCGGGTCAATTGGACTCGACCCAGCATGCGCCTCTGGATGCGCCGCCTGGATCACTCGATGATCTTCTTCCTCATCGCCGGCACCTACACGCCCTTCGCCCTGCTCGTCCTCCATGGGGCGATTGCCAACGCGATCCTCCTCGTCGTCTGGATCGGCGCGATCGCCGGCGCGATCGTCGAGATGGTCTGGATCGATCATCCGAAATGGGTCGGAGCGTTGATCTACCTGGCCCTCGGCTGGGTCGCCGTCGCCGCCTTCCCGGAGCTCTGGTCGCAGATGGGCGTCGCCGGGACGATGCTGGTCGCCGCCGGCGGGCTCCTATATACGGCCGGCGCCGTTGTCTACGCGACCCAGCGTCCCAATCCCAGCCCGGCGGTCTTCGGCTATCACGAGGTCTTCCACCTCTTAGTGATCGCCGCCGCGATCGCCCACTTCTCGGCCGTCGCCTTCTTCGCCCTGCCGAAGGCCTGAAGCCGCGGTCGCGGCGATCAGGCCGCGACCTGCGCCCGTGCCGCCGTGAACTCCTCTGCCTCCTCGATCGCCGCGACCAGCTCGTTGACGATCCCCTCCAGCTGATCGGCCTGCTGGGGCGGCAGCTCCAGACGGCCCTCGGCGTAGAGGTCGGCGGCCTTGGCCACCGGCAGTTCCGCCTCGACCACGCGGGCGCCGAGAGCGCCGAGGACCTTGCGGGTCTCGGCTTGGGCCCAGACGGCGCCGAACATCCCGGTCGAGGCGCCGACGACCGCCGCCGGCTTGCCGTTCATCGCGCTCTTGCCGGCCGGCCGCGAGGCCCAGTCGAGGGCGTTCTTGAGCACCCCGGGGATCGAGTGGTTGTACTCGGGGGTGGCGACGAGGACGCCGTCCGTCTCCCGGATCGCCTCGCGCAGCGCCTGCACCGGCTCGGGCACGAACGCCTCTTCCAGGTCGGCGTCGTAGGGCGGGATCTCCGCCAGGCGGTCGAACTCCACGAACTCCACCCCGGCGGGAAGCCGCTCGGCGGCCTCCCGCAGCAGGGCGTGGTTGTAGGAGTCGCGGCGCAGGCTGCCGCTGATGCCGAGGACCCGCATCGCTACTCAGCCTCCCGGACGAGCTCCAGCTCGACCGCGATTGCGACCGCGTAGTCGAGGACCTCGCCGCCGCTGGGCAGCTCCGCCTGCCAGTCGAGGCCGAAGTTGCGACGGTCGACGGTGGCGGCCAGCGAGAGGCCGACGCGGGCGTTGCCGCCGAGGTCGGCGCCGATCTGACCGAAGCGACCGCTCGCCTCGACCTCGCGCTTCTCGCCGCGGATCTCCAGCTCGCCGCGCAGGCGGGCGCTGCCGTCCTCGCCGACGCTCAGCTCGGTCGAGGTGAAGCGCAGCTCGGGATAGCGCTCGGCGTCGAAGAAGTCGGGGGAAAGGAGGTGGCCCTTGAGCTGCTCCTCGTCGATCTCGATGCTGCTCACGTCGACGCTGCCCTCGAGGCGCGGTTGCTCACCGCCGCTCAGCTTCGCCTCGTAGCGCTCGAAGCCGCTGCGGAAAGTGGCGACGCCGTTGTGAATCACGGAGAAGCCGATCGAGGAGTGGACCGGATCGACGGCGTAGGTGCCGGCCGGAACTACCTGGGAGAGGGCCTGAGTGGAGGTCATTTCTGCGTTTCCTTCCTGGTAAGCAGTTGTCGTGCAAATCATTGACGCAGAAACAATCGTAGCAGAAAAGCTTGTCAGTACAACTATTGTCTCGGCAAGGTTCGTCTGTCATGATTGAGGGGATGACCGAGACCAGCGCAGCCACGACAGAAGCCACCCAGACCGCCAGTAGAGCGGCGACGACTGCACCCGCCGTGGAGGTGCCCGCGGGCACGCCGCACGGCGACGCCTGGGGGGCCTTGACTCGGACCCATGCCGCCGTCACCGGGCGCCTGCAGGAAGCGCTTGCGCAGAGCGACTTCCCGCCGTTGCCGTGGTACGAGGTCCTGGCGACGATCGCCGAAGCCCCCGACCAGCGAATGCGGATGGGGGACCTCGCCGAGGCGCTCGTCATCACCCGCGGCGGCCTCACCAAGCTGGTTGACCGCCTGATCAAGGCCGGCCTGCTGGAGCGGACCTTCTGCGAGACCGATCGCCGCGTCAGCTACGCGACGCTGCTGCCCTCAGGTGGGCAGCTGCTCGAGGAGATGCGCCCGGTCGTCGCCGCCGAGCTGGCGATCGCCTTCTCGGCCAACATCAGCGAGGCCGAGGCCGGCCAGCTGCGCGAGACGCTCGATCGTGTCCGCGGCACCGCCTGCGCCGGCGTCCAGTAGATCGCTTGCTCACTTGTGCGCCTCTGGGACGCACAAACCATCAAGCGATTCAGGCCAGCGCCGCCGCGGCCCGCTCTTTGGCGGACTCGACGATCGCCAGCACAGTGGTCTCGTCTCCGGCGCGCAGCAGGGCGATCGGGTCCGGGTCGCCGTTGACGATCCCCTCGAAGAACTCCTTGCGGTCCTGGTAGGTCGGCAGCGTCCCCTTCGCCCAGCCGCGGGCGTCGTTGAGGATCACCGCCAGGCGCGCGAACTCCTCGCCGAAGAGGTCGGCGACTTCGCGCTTCATCCGCTTCGCCAGCGCTGGCGAGGCCCCGGCGGTGGAGATCGCGATCGCCAGCGGCCCGGTGCGGACGATCGCCGGCAGGATGAAGTTGCAGAGCGGCGGCACGTCGACGATGTTGACCAGCATCGCCCGGCGCTCGGCGTCGTCGAAGACGGCGATGTTGACGTCGGTGTCGTCGGTGCAGGCGATCGCCATGAAGACGCCCTCCAGGTCGTCTGCACCGCCGTACTCGCGCTTCTCCCACTCGATCGAGCCCTCGGCGGCCAGCGACTCCAGCTCGGGGTGGGCGACCGGGGCGATCAGGGTGACGTCGGCGTCGCAGGCGAGCAGGCC
>JBEVJP010000023.1:0-15623 GCA_040510155.1 Solirubrobacterales bacterium
CGAGGATCGGGCGCAGGCGCTCGCGGGTGGTGCCGGGGTAGGTGGTCGACTCCAAGACGACCACCTGTCCGGAGCGGAGGACCCGGGAGAGCGAGGTGGCGGAGGCGAGCAGGTAGGTGAGGTCGGGCTCGCGGGAGTTGGTCAGCGGGGTCGGGACGCAGATGATCACGGCGTCGCAGGGGGCGAGGTCGGCGTAATCCGTGGTCGCCCGCAGCCGCTCGGCGAGCGGCGCCAAAACGGAGTCGGGGACGTCCTCGATGTAGCTCTGCTGACGGCCGATCGCCTCAACCTTGCTGGCGTCAGCGTCCAAGCCGAGCACCTCGTGGCCGGCTTCCGCAAAGGCAACCGCGAGGGGCAGGCCGACGTAACCGAGGCCGACGATCCCGATCTGCATCAGCGCAATATATGGCGGTTGGACAGGCCGTCCGGACTGCCCTACGCTGGCTGGGATGGATTCGTCATCGGTACCGGATCCAGAGCATCGGTCTGGATCCGCACCCACGCTGACCCCGGCTTACGCGGTCCGCTCCGAGCGCGAGCGGCTCCTCGAGGCAATGATCCGGGTTGCCGCAGCGAAGGGCTACGAAGCGACCACGGTCGCCGACGTGATCGAGGTGGCGCTGGTACCGCGCCAGACCTTCGACTCGATGTTCGCCGACAAGGAGGAGTGCTTCCTCGAGGCCTACGACGCCGCGATCGACGTCCTCCTCGCCCACGTCACCGCCGCCTTCGAGAGCACCGTCGGCCAGCCCTGGCCGGACCGGATCGCCGCCGCCCTGCGGGCGCTTGTCGAGTTGCTTGCCACCGAGGCGGACATCGCCCGGATGGCGATGGTCGAGGTGACCGCCGTCGGCGAGGACGCGAGGATCCGCTACCGCACGGCGCTGGGCCGCTTCACCTACTTCCTCGAGGAAGGGCGGCGGATCTCGCCGCAGGGCGACGAACTGCCGGCCGACACCGCCGGCTTCGCGATCGGCGGCGCCACCTCGATGATCTTCGACGAGGTGCGGGCCGGCCGCGCCCCGGAACTGCGCCGGATCCTCCCCGACCTGGTCTTCGCGGTGCTGATGCCCTACCTCGGCCCTGAAGCGGCCGAGGACGAGATGCGCCGCATCGCCGGCTCCAACAGTTAGGGAAAGAGCCGTCGACGGAGGTTGACGGCCTGCATCGGCGGTTCTATAGTTAAGAAGTTCTGACTATACGAACTTCTGTGTACAAATGCCCCGGAAACTTCTTCCTCTGCTCTGCATCCCAGTCGCCCTGCTGATGGCGATGGCGATGAGCGGCTGCGTGAAAGGCATCGTCGGAGGAAAAGTGAAATTCGCCGCCGCGGGTGAAGAACTGCCGGTCAAATTTGAAATCGGGACCAAAAACACACCGGGCGAATACCAAATCGTCGGTCAGGAACTGATCGGGGTTGACGCGGGCGAATTTGAAATCAAAAAAACCTCGGCTGAAGTCTGCGGGAACCCGTTCATGGTTGAAAAAAGCGTCCTCAAAGACTGCACTCCGACGGTGAAAGCGAAAGGCAACGCGATCGCCCACGCTGAACTGAAGACCGTCTGGAAAGAGGTCGGGTTCCTCGAAAAGACCTCCTTCACGGAACTCGAACGATGAGCCGGAGGCCTTTGAAGATCGCGATCGTGGCGATGCTGGCCCTGGCCGCGATCGTCGGCAGTGGTGCCACGAGCGCCCAGGCTGCCCAGTTTCACTGCTCGGTCGAACCTTGCCGGGTCACACTAAAACCCGACGGAACCGGCAAAACGGCGCACCACGTGATGCTGGTGAAAGGCGAAAAAGGAGAAGCGACGCTCACATGCGGCCAGCTTCACGGCGAAGGCACGTCGAGCGCCAAAACAGCGAGCGAACTGACAATCACTGCGCTCGAATACGTCGAATGCACGCTCGCCGGCACGCCGGCGTTCGTGAAAATGAACGGATGCGACTTCCTGGCCAATGCCGCGGGCTACACCTCCGTCAGCTGCCCAAGCGGCAAAGAAATCGAATTCGGGCTGGAAGGGAAATGCACCGTGAAGATCCCCGTGCCCGTACCCGTCGTCGGCCTGGGGGTCAAATATCACAACGTCAGCGAAAAAAAAGAAGAAATGACAGCCGAAACCTCGGTCAGCGGCATCGAAGGAACGGCGACGGGCGCCAGCTGTCCGATGGGCACCGGTGCGATCACCGGCACCTACACGACAGGCAACCTGATCCTCACAGGTGAGACGACGGCTGGCGTGATGGCCAACGCCTGGTGGGAATAGCGCTTCGAGGGAGGCGCGATCGCCGGGTTCAGGCGACCGCGACCGGGGCGAGGCGATCGACCCAGGGGCGGGCCGCTTCGAGCTGGGCGGCGAGGCGGATCAGGGTCGCCTCGTCGAATGGGGCGCCGGTCAGCATCGTGCCGACGGGCAGGCCCTCCTCGGACCAGTGCAGCGGCAGCGAGATCGAGGGCAGGCCGGTGACGTTGCCGAAGGCAGAGAAGGAGACGGAAGCGACGGTCTCGAAGACGGGCTGGTCCGGGGTGGCGTGCTGGGTGGCGAGGACGCTGCCCGCGAGCGGCGGCAAGATGCCGGAGGTCGGGGTGAGGAGGACGTCGAAATCACGGCCCCAGTGAGCGACTTCTTGGCGGGAAAGCTTCTCCAGCCTGCGGACCGCGAGCACGTAGTCGTAGGCGCTGACGTTCTTGGTCGCCGCCTCGTAGCCGTGGCGATTGTGCGGCTCGACCCTGTCCCAGTCGACGCCGTCGTAGTCGGCGAGGCCGCCGGCGGTCATCGCGATGAAGGAGCCCATCAGCTCCTCGGAGACGGTCGCCACCTCGGTCTCGAAGACCTCGTGGCCGAGCTCCTCGAGCAGGGCTCCGGTGGCGCGGGCTGCCTCGACGCAGGCCGGGTCGGTGGGGATGCCGAGCGGCGCCTCGGCCATCAGGCCGATCCGCAGGCGGCCCGGTTCGGCGCCGACCTCCTTTGCGAAGGCGTGGGCGGGCACCGGCGCGTTGTTCCAGGCGAGCGGGTCGGGGCCGGAGATCGCGTCGAGCACGGCGGCGGCATCGGCGGCGGTGCGGGTGACGGCGCCCTCGACGACGGCGCCCATCCAACTCTGGGCGAGGCGAGGGACGCGGCCACGGCTCGATTTCAAACCGACCAGGCCGGTGTAGGCGGCGGGGATGCGGATCGAGCCACCGCCGTCGTTGGCGTGGGCGATCGGGAACATGCCGCCGGCGACGGCCGCGGAGGCGCCGCCCGAGGAGCCGCCGGAGGAGCGCTCCGGGTCCCAGGGGTTGCGGGTGATCCCGTAGCGGCTGTTCTCGGCGACCGTGAGCGGCCCGAACTCCGGGGTGTTGGTGCGGCCGCAGAGGACGAAGCCGGCGCGGCGGAAGGCGTCGACGACCAGTTCGCTCTGCTCGCTCGGCCCCTCCGGCGCCCCTTCGGATCCATAGGTGAGCGGCCAGCCAGCGACCGCGGTGAGGTCCTTGATCGGCAGCGGCACGCCGAGGAAGGGCGGCGTCTCCTCGCCGGCGCCGAGCCGTTCGTCGGCGGCCCGGGCGGCGGCGCGAGCGGCCTCGTCGTCGCGCCAGACGACGGCGTTCAGCTCGGGGTTACGGGCATCGACCGCGGCCAGGCAGGACTCGAGCAGCTCCAAGGCCGAGATCTCCCGGCGCCGCAGCGCGGCGGCCAGCTCCAAAGCCGGCGTCGTCGGTCCAAGCTGGCTCACCAGCCAAACCATATTGGCCACCGCGAGGTAACGTCGCCGCCCGTGAGCGCGGCGATCAGGATGAGCGACGTCACCGTCTGGCGCTGGGTCGCGCGCGAGCAGCGGCGGGCGGTGTTGCTCGCCGACGTCGACTGGACCGTGCAGCAAGGCGACCACTGGGTGGTGCTGGGGCCCAACGGCGCCGGCAAGACGACGATGCTGAACCTTGCCGCCGCCGTCTCGCATCCCTCCGAGGGCACGGTCGAGGTGCTCGGCAAACGTCTCGGCGCGGTCGACATGCGGGCGCTGCGGGAGCGGATCGGGACGATCGAGCCCGGGGTGGCACGGCGCCTGCGCGGGCGGCTGACCGCGCAGGAGATCGTCCTCACCGGCGCCTTCGGCAGCATCGCCCTCCAGCACGACCGGATCGAGCCGATCCACCGCGAGCGGGCCGAGTCGCTGCTGGCGACGGTCGGGGCGACGGCGCTGCGCGACCAGCGCTTTGAGAGCTGCTCGCAGGGCGAGCGGCAGCGGCTGCTGCTGGCCCGGGCGCTGATGGACGAGCCGGAGCTGCTGCTGCTCGACGAGCCGACCGCCGGCTTCGACCTGCCCTCCCGGGAGCGCCTGATCGGCTCCCTGGTCTCGATGGCGAGGGAGAACCCGACCCTGCCGACGGTCACCGTCACCCACCATCTCGAGGAGATCCCGCCCAGCGCCACCCACGTGCTGCTCCTCGCCGACGGGCGCGTCAGCGCCGCCGGCCCGATCGAGTCGACGCTGACCGGCCCGGCCCTTTCCGAGTGCCTCGGGGTGGAGATCGAGATCGCTAGAAACGGCGGGCGCTGGGCTGCGATGATCGCCACCTAGCACCGGCGGGTCGGGGGCGCCATTCCAAAATCGCGAGGAAGGAACGAAATGGCGACGATCACGCAGCACGAGTCGGAGCAGATCGAGAAGGCCAATGCCTCCGGGAAGACCCCGGTCGTCTTCATCCACGGGCTCTGGCTGCTGCCGAGCAGCTGGCAGAACTGGGTCGATGTCTTCGAGGACGCCGGCTACGCGGGGCTGGCCCCGGTCTGGCCCGACGACCCACAGACGGTCGAGGAGGCGCGGGCCAACCCCCAGGTCCTCGCCAAGAAGTCGATCGGGATGGTCGCCGAGCACACCGCCGAGGTGATCGCGAAGCTCGATCGCAAGCCGGCCGTCCTGGGCCACTCGACCGGCGGCCTGCTGGCGCAGATCATCGCCGGCCGCGGGCTCTCCGCGGCGACCGTCGCGATCGACCCCGGCCCCTTCCGCGGCGTCCTGCCGCTGCCTTTCTCCTCGCTCAAGTCAGCCGCGCCGGTTCTTGCCAACCCGCTCAACCGCAACCGGGCCGTGACGCTGACCCTGGATCAGTTCAAGTACGGCTGGGCCAACGCGCTCTCCGAGGAGGAGGCGAAGGAGCTCTACGACGCCTACCACGTGGCGGCTCCGGGAACGGCGCTGATGCAGATGGCCAACGCCAACCTCAACCCCACGACCGAGGCGAAGGTGGACACGAAGAACCCTGACCGCGGGCCGCTGCTGATCATCGACGGGGAAGAGGACCACACGGTGCCGTGGGCGATCGCCAGCGCCAGCTACAAGAAACAGCGCCGCAACCAGGGCGTCACCGAGATCAAGTCGATCCCCAACCGAGGGCACTCGCTGACGATCGACAGCGGCTGGCGCGAAGTCTGCGACACGGCGCTCGAGTTCGTCAAGCGCTTCGCCCCGGCGGAGGCCGCCGCCGCTCAGTAGGCGGTGGTCCGGCAACGCGGTCGCGGCAGCGCCTTGTAGCGAGCGCCGCGACCGCGGTTCCAAAGCAGCTGGTCGAGCCGCGCCGGCGAGAGACGGCCGTCCGTGGTCGCGGCGAGCAGCTCGATCGCGTGGACGGCGCAGGCGCGCAGCTCGACCTCGGCGGTGCTGCCGTGCTCAAGCAGCTCTTCGCCTTCGAGGCAGGCAAGTAGGCCGGCATCGAGCCGTAGCACTCCGTCGATCCGCAGCACGTGGGGGACGAGGTTGTCGGCGAAGGCGGTGAGGCGGTCGAGGTCGGCGAGCGGCGCGACACCGGCGCGGTCGAGGTCGGCGGCGGCGAGCTGGGCACGCTTGAAGAACGGCACCCGCCGTCCCGAGTACTCGGAGGCGTCGGCGAAGGCCGGCCAGGCGGCGAGCAGGTCGGCGAGCTCCGGCGCCAAGCCGGCCGCGGCGTCGGCGAGCGCCGCGAAGCTGGCCCCGTGCTCCTCGCCGACGCGCCGGCCGACGTCACGCAGTGAGGCCGCGTACTGCTCCATCAGCGGATGCGCCGGGTCCTGCCCGAGCGTCGCCGCGATCGCCGCCGCGTCGATCCCGGTCAGCTCGTCGGTGGTCCAGGCCCCCTGGCCGCGGAAGCGCTCGGCCACTCCGGCGGCGATCGTGAAGAAGCCGCTGTGGCCGGGACGCTTGCGAATCGTCGGCCACCAGCCGGACCCGAAGTTGATCGCGTTCAGGCAGATCGCAAAGGCGGCCCGAGTCTCGCGATCGGCCGGCCCGATCTCGGTTGTCCCAGCGGTCGGGTCGACGCCGCCGCCGGCCTGCCCCGTCTCGCCGCGAAACTCTGCGGCGGCGGCTTCGAGATCGCGGGCGTAGCCCTCGATCGCCCCCCTCTCGATGCGGACCAGCGCGGCACGTTCGGCGACCCAGGCGCAGGCCGCCCGCACCTGATCGGCTACCAGGCCATCACCTCGGCGGTGACGTCCTCGAACTCGAGGCTCTCCGGGGCCGGGATGTATTCCGGATGGAGAAGGTGAGAGAGCAGCTCCACCCCGTCGACCAGCCGCGGCCCCGGCCGCGAGAAGCTCGAGGCCGCGTCGACGACGTAGACCCGACCGGCGTCGAGGCGGCCGAGACGCTCGCGGCAGGCGACCGCCTGGGCGCGCGCGTCGTCGATGTACCAGCCGCAGGGCATCGCCACGACGACGTCGGGTTCGAGCACTTCGAGCCGCTGCCATGTCACCTCGGCCGACTTGACACCGGCTGTTCCGAGCAGATCCTCGCCGCCGGCGAGGGCGATCATTTCCGGGATCCAGTGGCCGCCGGCAAACGGCGGGTCGAGCCACTCGAGGGCGATCACGCGCGGGCGGCTGGTCGCCGTGACGGCGATCCGCACCGCCGCCAGCCGCGCTTCCAGCTCCCGGCAGAGCTCGCGCCCACGGTCGGGGACGTAGGCGGCGTCGCCGAGCCGGATCGCGTCGGCGAGGACGTCGCTGAGGGTCTTCGGGTCCTGCTGCAGGACCCGCGGCCGGCTCGGCAGTCGCTGGGCGACGGAGACGACGTCGTCGTAGGAGACGGCGCAGACCTCGCAGACCGCCTGGGTGACGATCAGGTCCGGCTCGAGCTCGGCGAGTCGCTCCTCGTCAAGGGTGTAGAGCGCCCGACCTTCGGCCACCGTGGCCTTGACGGTGCGGTCGATCTCGCTGGCACTGAGGCCGGCGGGGATGACGGTCGCGGTCAGCTGTGGGAGGCGCGCCGCCTCGGAGGGCCAGTCGCACTCGTGGGTGACACCGACGACCTCGTCGCCCAGGCCAAGGGCGAAGAGCATCTCGGTCGCCGACGGAACCAGGCTGACGATCCGCATCGATCCAATATGCCACTCCAACGGCCGGGTGGCGAATCTTTCCGGTTACCACGCCCGGAAGGGGTCCGCCACCCGTCCGTTTCTCAGCTCAGATCGTCACCCGACTCATTTCGCCGCCGCGATGAGGACGTTGGCCGCCCCCTGCATGCCGGCTTTGTTGGGATGGATCGGGGCGGCGAGTTCACCCGGCACCAGCGGTTCGACCCAGCGAGTCGAGCTGCTCTTGCAGGCGTCGTGGCCGATGCTGGCGTTGTACCAGCTGACCAGCGTCGCCCCGTTGGCGGCCGCCTGCGTGGCCAGCATCGCGTTGAGCTTCTGCTCGGTCGAGCGCAGGTAGGGCACGTCGCCGAACCCGATCGGCATCTGCGGCCAGCAGCCGAGGCCCGTCTCCGGGAAGATCGCCGGGTAGTTGACGACGTAGATTTTCGCGCTCGGCGCGCGCGTGTGGATCCCCTGCAGGACCGCCGCCACCTTCGGCGCCGTCGCTTCGATCCGTTCGGCCAGCTGGTCTTTGCCGCCCGAGTTGTATTTGTCCTTGCAGGGGGTGCTGAACGGGTTCAGGGTGATACAGCCCTGGGCGACTTCGGAGAAACCGATGTCGTTGCCGCCGATCGTCAGCGAGACCACCGTCGTGGTGGCGTCGAGCGAGTTGAACTGCGGCGGGTTGGGCCCGTCCGGTTCGACGTTCTGCGGGTTGGTCATGTCGTTCGTCTTCGCCCCGCTGCAGCTGGCGTCGCGAAGCGGCAGACCGATGCTCGGCGCCGACAGGTGCGCGTAGTTGTGGTCCGATTTGAGACAGCCCAGGGGCAGCACCGGGTTGGGAATCAGCGGCCCGGCGGCGTAGGAGTCGCCGAGGGCGACGTAGTTGGCGGCCCGGGCGCTGCTCGCGGCGGCGAAGACCAGCGCCAGCAGCACGGTTGCGAGAAGGAACGCTCGCGACAGGTGCCGCGGCCCTCCGATGGTCAGAGACTTCATCTACCTCTCCTTCCAACTAGTTGGCCCCGCCTCCCTTGAGTATTCTTAGAACTAATAGTGGGTAAAAACAAGGGAGATCAAGCCATGCGCCGCTTCACGCCGTTCCTGATCGCCGTCCTTGCGTCCCTGTCCCTCGCCGCCTCGGCCTCCGCACAGCTGCCCGTCATCTACAACGGCGTGCTCGGCTACGCCCACGTCAGCCCCACCGCCAGCCCCCCGGGCGCCAACGACTTCAGCTGCAAACCGGGCGCCACGCACCCGCGGCCGGTGGTGCTCGTCCACGGCACCTTTGCCGACATGTCCGACAGCTGGCAGGCGCTCTCGCCGCTCCTCGCCAACAACGGCTACTGCGTCTTCGCCCTCAACTACGGGTCGGCCAACGGCAGCGGCGCCGTCGGCATCTACGGGATCGGCGACATCCGCCAGTCGGCGGCCGAGCTCTCCACCTTCGTCGACAACGTGCTCGCCGCGACCGGCGCCGCCAAGGTCGACCTGGTCGGCCACTCGCAGGGCGGGATGATGCCGCGCTACTACCTGAAGAATCTCGGCGGGGCCGCCAAGGTCGCCACCCTGGTCGGGCTCTCTCCCTCCAACCACGGCACCACCCTGAACGGCCTGTTCATCCTCGGCAGCTACTTCCCCGGCGCCAACTCGTTCTTCGGCGCCTGCGTCGCCTGCGAACAGCAGGAAGCCGGCTCGGCCTTCCTCACCGAATTGAACTCGGGCGGCGAGACGGTGGCCGGCGTCTCCTACACGGTGATTCAGTCCCGCTACGACGAGGTCGTCACCCCCTACACCTCGGCCTTCCTGAGCGGCGCTGGGGTCACCAGCATCACCCTGCAGAACCAGTGCATCCTCGACGGCGGCGAGCACCTCTCGATGCCCTACGACCACATCGCCGACGCCGACGTGCTGACCGCGCTCGATCCGGCCCACCCGCAGCACCCGCTCTGCACGCCGATCGTCCCGGTCGCGGGCGGCTGATCGCCGTCAGGCGGCGATCGCGGCGGCGCTCAGAGCTCGATCCGGGCGCCGACCGTGATCGTCCGCTCGCCGGGCAGGCGGAAGTAGTCGACGGGGCTGGCCGCGTTGCGGGCCATCGCGACGAACAGCCGCTTGCGCCAGCGGGTGAGGCCCGGAGCGGGCGTCGGCACCAGGTCGACCTGGGAGAGGAAGTAGACGGCTTCATCGAGGTCGACCTCGACCTCGAGGCCATGCTCGGCGGCCAGGGCGACGAGGTGCGGCACATCGGGCATGTCGAGGTAGCCGAGCCGGGCGGTGACGTGGCTGATGCCGTCGTTCTCGTAGCCGAGGTGGTCGACGGTGACGCACTCCGCCTCCGCCACGTGCGGTGCTTTCGTCGTCTCGATCGAGACGATCACGACCGCCTCGTGGACTACCCGGGTGTGCTCGAGCCCGGCTCGCAGCGCCAGCGGCGTCGTTTCCCGGCGGGCATTGAGGTAGACGGCGGTCCCCGGCACCCGGGTCGCCGGCGGCTCGAGCGCGTGCAGCTCCTCGACGAAGGAGCGCAGCGAGCCCTCGGCCTCGACCCGCGCCGCGGTCACCTTGTCGCTGCCGCGCCGCCAGGTGGTGAAGACGGTGAAGATCAGCGCCCCGATCGTGAGGGGGAACCAGCCGCCGTGCTCGGCCTTGGTGAGGTTGGCGCCGAGGAAGGCGAGGTCGACCGTGAAGAAGATGAGCGCGCCGAGCGCGACCAGCCAGGCGGGTTTGCGCCAGAGGGTGCGGACGACGACGAGGAAGAGCAGGGTGTCGACCGTGATCGTGCCGGTGACGGCGATCCCATAGGCAGAGGCGAGCCGGGTCGAGGACTCGAAGCCAACCACCAACGCAAGCACGGCTGCCAATAGCGCCCAGTTGACCGCCGGCACGTAGACCTGGCCGATCTCGGTCGCCGAGGTGTGGCGGATGTTCAGGCGCGGCAGGAAGCCGAGCTGGACCGCCTGTTTGGTGACCGAGAAGGCGCCGGAGATCACCGCCTGGGAGGCGATCACGGTCGCCACCGTCGCCAGGATCACCAGGGGGATCCGACCCCAGTGCGGGACCAGCAGGAAGAAGGGGCTGTCGATCGCCGCCGGGTCGCTGAGGATCAGCGAGCCCTGGCCCATGTAGTTGAGCGTCAGCGCCGGGAAGACGACGAAGAACCAGGCGCGGCTGATCGGCTTGCGGCCGAAGTGGCCCATGTCGGCGTAGAGGGCCTCGGCGCCGGTGATCGTCAGCACGATCGCGCCGAGCGAGATGAAGGCGACGCCGGGATGGTCGACGAAGAACTGCAGGCCGTAGCTCGGCAGCAGCGCCTTGATGATCGCCGGGTCGGCGACGATCCGACCGAGGCCGGCGGCGGCGATCACCGCGAACCAGACCACCATCACCGGCCCGAAGACACGGCCGACGACGTGGGTCCCGAAGCGCTGGATCGCGAACAGCGCCACCAGCACCGCGATCGTGATCGGCACGACCAGCGAGCCGAGGCTCGGCACCGCGATCTCGACGCCCTCGACCGCGGAGAGGACCGAGATCGCCGGCGTGATCATCCCGTCGCCGTAGAAGAGAGCGACGCCGAAGAGGCCGAGGGCGACCAGGACCGCTTTCACCTGCCGGCGCCGCAGCGGCGCCGTCTGCACCTTGGCGATCAGAGCGAGGATGCCTCCCTCGCCGTCGTTGTCGGCGCGCATGATGAAGAGCACGAACTCGATCGAGACGATCAGCGTGATCGACCAGAAGACCAGCGAGATCACCCCGAAAACGTCGCCTTCGGTCGGCTTAACCGCCTGGTGGTCGGCGGCGAACACGGTCTGCAGTGCGTAAAGCGGAGAGGTGCCGATGTCGCCGAAGACGACGCCGAGGGCACCGAGGGCCAGAGTGGCCATGCCGAGCTGGCGGCGGGCTGAGCGGGGACCCGCCGTCGACATGCTTCAAACTTAAGCGATGGGCACGGCGCAGAGACCCGACCCCACGGAGTCGGTCCGGCACCAGTTGCGCCCGCTCTTCGACCAGATCGTGATCAAGGAGCTCGACCAGGATCGGGTCCGCCGCTCCGGCCTGGTGGTTCCCGCCGGCACGCACGAGCCGCCGCCTCAGCAGGGCATCGTCCTCGCGGTCGGCCCGGGCCTCGACTGGTGGGCCCAGGCCGGGGTCGAGATGCCGGTCGCGCCCGGCGACCACGTCGTCTTCCCCTCCTCCGCCGGCGCCTGGGTGGAGGTCGACGAGGAGCGGCTGCTGGTCTGCCGGGTGACCCAGCTGCTCGGCGTGCTCGAGTCGGCGGCGCTGAGCAGCGAGTAGCTCAGGCGGCGGCGGCGGCGGCGAGCCAGTCCTCGCAGATCCGACCGACGTGGCGGTGGTCGGTCCCGCAGCAGCCGCCGAGCACGCGCACCGCGCCGAGCTCCGGCCGCAGCGCCGCGTAGAGGCGACCGAGTTCGTCGGGGTCGCCGGCGTCGAGGCCCTCGGCTTCGTCGAGCTCGGCGTGGCTCTTGCGCGAAGCGTTGGCGCGGACGCCGCCGAGCCGCCCCAGCCAGGGGCCACCGGCTTCGACGGCTGCGGCGAAATGGGTGGGGTGGGCGCAGTTGACCATGAAGTAGGTGCTTGCGAAGCCGGACTCCTCGTCGACCTGCTCGATCGCCTCGCCCAGCGGCTGGCCGCTCGGCAGGCGCCCGTCGGTCTCGACCGTGAACGAGATCGTCACCGGCATCGCCGCGGCGGCCGCGGCGCGGACGATGCCCGTCGCCTCGGCCGCGTAGGGAAGCGTGTAGGCGGCGACCGCATCGGCCGCGGTGCCGGCGAAGGTCGCGATCTGCTCGCCGTGGTAGCGCTCGGCCTCGCCGGCGTCCATCTCGGCGTCGGCGAGGTAGGCGTCGCCGCGCGGGCCGAGGGTGCCGCAGATTGCGATCGGCGTCTGCTCGGCCTCCCACTCGGCGCGGATCTCCTCGGCGAGGGCGACGGCGGCACGGTTGGCGGCGGCCAGCCGCGCTTCGTCGTAGCCGAGCTGCTCGCCCCAGTCGCGGTTCGCCCGCCAGGTCGGCGTGTCGAGCGTGAAGCCGAGCCGGTGGCGCCTGGCGATCTCCAGGTAGGGCGCGTAGTAATCCCGCAGCGCCTCGCGCCCGCGGGCCTCGCGCAGGAGGACGAAGGCGGCGAAGCAGGGCAGCTCGACGCCCTCGCGGTAGATCAGCGTCGTCTCGAGACCGCCGTCGCCGAGGAAGAGACGGGGCCGCTCGGGGCTCGGCAGCCGGGTCGGGTGCGGCCGCTGGCCGCACTCGACGCTCATCCGCCTACGGTAGCCGGCCGTTCGCCGCCCGCCTATGGCCGAAGTGGAGCAACGGCGGCGGAGCCGTCAGCGACTCAGCGCCAGCTGGGCGCCCTGACGCTTGACCGCGAGCAGGCGCTCGTCGGCGGCGCGCAGCAGGGTCTCGAAGTCCCGACCGTCCTCGGGAAAGACGGCCCAGCCGAACGAGGCGGAGGGTTGAGGTGTCTGGGTGCCGTCCTCGCGCCGGCTGACCGCGGTGCCGATCGCTTCCGCCATCTTCCGGGCCCCCTCGCCGTGGGCGCCGGGGGCGATCACGGCGAACTCGTCGCCGCCGATCCGGGCAAGGACGTCGGTCGAGCGCAACATTCCCTCGGCACGGCTGGCGGCGGTGCGGAGGACGGCGTCGCCGACCTGATGGCCGTAGCGGTCGTTGACTCCCTTGAAGTCATCGAGATCGAAGACGAGCAGCGCCAGCGGCGAATCGGCGCCCTCGCGCCGCCCGCCGGTATGTCGCCGCGCCTCCAGCTCGTCCTGCAGGGTGGCATCGAAGGCGCGCCGGTTGCCGACGCCGGTCAGCGGGTCGCGGTTGGCGATCTCGCGCTGGTACGCCTCGGCGGCGACCAGGCGGTGCTTGAGCCCGATCATCACCCAGGCGGCGGCGAGGAAGCTGGCGACCAGGGCCAGGTAGCGCGGCACGAAGGCGTAGTCGATCGCCTCACCTTCGTAGAGCAGCGGCGCCCCAGCGATCAGGACCAGCTCGATCGAGAGCGGCCAGGCCCAGCGGGCCGGGAAGAAGAAGGCGGCGTAGAGCAGTGAGCAGACGAGGAAGGGCTCGACGTAGCTGATCGCCCCGCCGGTGATGTAGATCGCCACGCCGACGACCGGGATCGTCACCAGCATGCCGATCGCCAGGGTGTTCATCGAGGCGTGCTGCCAGGGAATCGCGCCGCTGACGCTGCCGATGCCGTAGAGGAGCACGGCGACGCCCAGCGCCACGATCCAGCCGATCCCGAGGTGGACCGCGCCGGGCAGGAAGGCGCCCCCGATCCCAACCAACGCCCCGACCGTCCAGAGGACGCCGGAAATGCGCCCCATCCGGGCGCGCTCGGCGGAGTCTTCGGCGAAGGCGATCCCGCGCTTGGACTTGGGAGTGCTTACGGCCACTCCCCTCCAATCGGCGGTAAACCCCCGATCGTTTAACGCTGGTCGATCATCCGGCTTCCGAGTAGGCGGGCTCGCCGCGCGCCGGCTCGCCATCGGTTTCGGGCGCGGGTGCCGCCATCGGCTCCGGATTGCGCAGGACGACCACCGCTACGGCCACCGCAAGAGCCGCCAGGCCGGCGCCGATCACGTAGGCCAGGTGGTATCCCGAGGTCAACGCCGAGGCCTGCGAGACACCTTCGTCGACCAGCGTCTGGGTGCGCTCGGTCGAGAGCGTGGCGAGCACCGCGAGGCCGATCGCGCCACCCACCTGCATGCTGGTGTTGACCACTCCGGAGGCAAGGCCGGCGTCCTGCGGGGTCGCCCCCGACATCGCCAGCGTCATCAGCGAGGGGAAGGAGGTGCCGACCCCGACGCCGACCAGCAGCAGCGCCGGCAGCACGTCGACCCAGTAGTTGGCGTCGACCGGCGAGCGGGCAAAGAGCAGCAGCCCGACGACGACGAAGCTGACGCCGGGAACCAGGGTCGTCTTTGGGCCGAAGCGCATGATCAGCTTTTCCGAGAAGCCGAGCGAGAGGGCGCCCATCACCACCGAGGCCGGCAGGAAGGCGAGGCCGACCTGCAGCGCGTCGTACTTGAGCACCTTCTGCAGGTAGAGAGCGCCGATGAAGAACATCCCGAACATCCCGGCGACCAGCAGCGCCTGGACGACGTTGGCGCCGGAGACGTTGCGGGAGCGGAACAGGCGCAGTGGCATCAGCGGGTTGGCGATCCGCGACTGGCGGAAGATGAAGGCAGCCAGGAGGCCCGCGGAGACGGCGCCAAGGCCGAGCGTCTTGGCCGAGCCCCAGCCCCAGTGGTCGACCTGCAGGATCGTGTAGACGCCGAGCATCAGGGAGGCGGTGATCAGCGCCGCGCCGGGGTAGTCGGCGCCGTGGCGGAGGCCGATCCCTGCCTGACCGTGGACCACCCGCCGGGCCAGGTAAGCGGTGAGGATCCCGATCGGCAGGTTGATCAGGAAGATCCAATGCCAGCTGATCGCGTCGGTGAGGACGCCGCCGGCAAGCAGCCCGATCGAGCCGCCGGCCGAGGCGACGAAGCCGTAGACCCCGATCGCTTTCGCCTGCTCGGCGCGGTCGGGGAACATCGTCACGATCATCCCCAGGATCACCGCCGAGGCCAGCGCCCCGCCGACGCCCTGGACGAAGCGAGCGCCGATCAGCATCCCCTCGGTGGTCGAGGCGGCGCAGACCAGCGAGGCGGCCGTGAAGATCGTCAGCCCGACCAGGAACATGCGGCGCTGGCCGAGCAGATCGCCGAGCCGGCCGGCCAGGAGCAGCAGGCCGCCAAAGGGGATCATGTAAGCGTTGATCACCCAGGCGAGGTTGCTCTGCGAGAAGCCGAGGTCCTCCTGGATCGAGGGCAGGGCGACGTTGACGATCGTCTGGTCGAGGATGATCATCAGCATCCCGGCGCAGAGCACGAAGAGCGCGATCCAGCGACGGTCGTCGGTGGTGGGCTGGGGGTCGAAGGGGATGGTGGCCGGTGAGCTGCTCATGTCGTCTCCTGCGTGGTGCGGTCGGAGACAGGACCGTAGCAGATCGTCCGGTAGCAGACTATTTTCTACTGGAGCGGCTTGGGGCGAGGCTCGCGGCGGCGGGGTGCGCCGGAGCACTCGGGCAGGTCGGCCATCAGGCCTTCGAGCATCGTCACAAGCCCCTGGACGAACGCCTTGCGCTCGGCGGTGGGGAGGGCGTTGAGGGCTTCGCCCTGCACCTGCGCCTGAACCGCCTCCGCTTTGGCGAGCTTGCGCTCGCCGGCCTTAGTTACCGCGATCACGTGGGCACGGCGGTCGTTGGGGGAGGGCTGGCGCTCGGCGAGGCCCGCCTGCTCGAGCTC
>JBEVJP010000024.1:0-20335 GCA_040510155.1 Solirubrobacterales bacterium
CGGCGGCACTCATGTCCACCTCGGTGGTGAGGTAGAAGTGAGGCGCGGTTGCCGGGGGGGCCTCGTAGCCCGGCCCCCGCAGCGCCCCCCTTCCACCGGCGCCAGGACCCGCGGCCCCCGCGGCTGGTCCCCCCTCGATCGAGACCGCCAAAGGGCAGACCACCTACCAGGAGCTCTCGAAGCTGCAGTCCACGGTCGCCAGGCGGATGGCGGAGAGCAAGGCGACGGCGCCGCACTTCTATCTGGAAGTGGAGGTGGACATGAGCCGGGCCGTGGAGGCGCGAGGGCGGCTCAAGGCGGCAGCGCGGGCCGGTGAGGTGGCGCCCTCGTTCAACGACATGGTCGTCAAGGCGTGCGCGCTGGCGCTGCGGGAGTTTCCGCGGGCGAACGGGGCGTATCGGGACGGGAGGTTCGAGCTCTACTCGCGGATCAACGTCGGAGTCGCGGTGGCGGGGCAGGACGCGCTGGTGGTGCCGACGGTCTTCGATGCGGATCGGAAGGGACTGCGGCAGATCGCGGAGGAGTCGCGGGCGCTGGCGCAACGGGTCCGCGACGGGCAGATCACGCCGCCGGAGCTCTCCGGTGGGACCTTCACGGTCTCCAACCTGGGGATGTACGGGATCGACGCCTTCGCGGCGGTGATCAACGCCCCGCAGGCGGGGATCCTCGCGGTGGGGGCGATCGCGGAACGGCCGGCGGTGCGCGACGGCGAGATCGTCGCGGCGCAGCTGATGAACATGACCCTCGCCTGCGACCACCGGATCCTCTACGGCGCCGACGGCGCCGAGTTCCTGGCGCGGGTGCGGGCGCTGCTCGAAGAGCCGCTGGCGTTGGCGTTCTAGCCGCCACGGTTTCTTCGGATCCGAGGAGGGACGAGATAGCTGCGTGTGGAGTGGTGCCTGCTTTCCCACTCGAATGCCGAAGCGCCTCCCCCCGGTGCCTCGGGCTGCCCCGGTTAGCCGCAGTTTCGGCTCTTCCAAGCTAGCTAGTTAGAAACGCTTGTGTAGTCAGTAATTGTCTGAGAGGGTGCGGCCGATGCTGGCGCACATCGCAGGCATACCGGTCGAGGAGACGGCGCTCACCCTGGCGCCGATCGCCGCTGCCACCGGCGGCATCGCCGGCCTGCGACTGCGCGAGCGAGCGAAGCGGCGGGCGCGGCGGCGGGCGCGACCCAGGAACGCGCGGAGGCCGGCGTGAGCAGTGCCTCCCCCGCCGCGCCGCGGCTGGCGCCCCGGGCGCTGCGCCACCGCCGCAGCGCCCGGCGCCTGACCGCCGGCCAGGCGGAGAACCTGCGACAGGCGATCTCCGCCGCGCAGGCGATCTCCGACGACCGCGGCTACCAGAGCTGGGCGGGGATCCACGGGCTGCCGCTGCCGATCTCCTGCGTCCACAACAGCGAGCTCTTCCTGCCCTGGCACCGGGCCTACCTCTACTTCTTCGAGAAGGCCCTGCAGGACCGGGTGCCGGGAGTGACCCTGCCCTGGTGGGACTGGACCAACCATGCCGACGGGATTCCAGGGCCCTATACGCGGAAACAAGCCGACGGCCGCAAGAACCCGCTCTACGACTCGCCGATCCAGCAGAGCGGGCGCGCCAACCCGAACCAGACCCGCACGACCAGGGCGCCAGGCGACCCCGACGAACTCCCCTCCGTCGCGGAAGTCGAGCAGGTCCTCGACAACCGCGACTACCTCACCTTCCAGAACCAGCTGGAGAACATCCACGGCGGCGTCCACGTCTGGGTCGGCGGCACGATGGGCAGCGTCCCGACCGCCGCCTACGACCCGGTCTTCTGGGCACACCACTGCATGATCGATCGGCTCTGGTACCTCTGGCAGCTGCGCCACCCGGGGGCCGGGGTCCCGTCGTCCCAGCTCGACCGGGCGCTGGCGCCGTTCCCGATGACGGTGCGACAGACGCTCGACATCGCCCAGCTCGGCTACGACTACGCGGCCTCGACCGCCGCGGCGAAGGGTCCCGGCCGTGGTTAGCCGCTTCACCAGCGACCCGATCGAGCTGCCGACGCGCGACCGGCCGTTCGCGCGGGCCGACCTGCTCTTCTACGGGCTGGACCACTCGGGGGCGTCCTACGAAGCGCGCGTATTCATGGACTCGCGCGGCGTCGGCAAAGAGGCGGACGCCAGCCACCGCGCCTACGCCGGCAAGTTCTTCGTCTTCGGCCACGGCGGCTGCTTCGGCGAGGTCGGCCACTGTGACCTTCCCTCCGCGGCGGACCCGTTCGACCTGCGTCCCTCCCACCAGCTGGAGCCGGCGACGCGGATCGTCACCGTCACCGACGCGCTGCTGCGGCTGCTCGAACGCGACGCCGGTGCGGCGAAGGTGACGGTCACCGCCCACACCGAAGGTCGAGCGTCGAACGAGGTACTCGCATTCGAGACCGTGCGGCTGGCGACCTACGCCTAGCGGCGCCCGATGGAGTCGAAGCTAGAGCAGGTCACCGAGGCGGCGAAGCCGCAGGCGAACCGGCTCGGCCTGACCGGGATCTTCGGGCTGGTCGCCCCGCTTGCCGCAACGGTCGGGTTGTTCAAGGCCTCGGGGACGATCGGCCGGATCCAGCGCGACGATCCCTACCTGCTCTGGCTGGCGATCGGGTTGGTGCTGATCGCCGGGACGATGGTCAGCGTCGCCACCTTCCTCTCCGGCGAAGGGGAGAGCGCCAAGGCGAAGCGCTGGGTGGGGCGCCTCTACTTTGCCGCCGCGATCACCACCGCGGTCGGCTTCGGGCTGGCGCTGCTGCTCGTCTTCGGCAACGCCGGCGCCGAATCGCGGCCCCAGATCAGCGCCACGCTCAACCCCGAGCAGACCCAGCTGACCGCGCACGTCAGCGCCTCGCACCTGCGCACCGACCACCGGCTCGCCTTCAAGGTCGACCTCGCCACCGTCCGCTCCGACAAAACGGTCGACAGCGTCCACCCGTTCGCCAGCGACGGCTCGCTGCCGCTCGAGCGGGCCTACATGGGCCCCGACTCCGACGGCAACGTCGACCAGGAGATCACGCTCTCGATCCCGCCCGGCGGCGCCTACACCAACGTCGTCATCAAGGCCTACACCGGCGCCACCAACCAGTCCTGCCGGGAACTCGCGCAGGGGGCCGACCCGGGGACCGCCTGCACGATCCTGGCGCTTGACCGCGACCGCGGCGGCGGGCGCTGAGGCTCAGCAGGTCTTACGCGCCCCGGTCACCGCGTTCCAGGCGCTGCCGAGCGAGAAGTCGGCGTTGACCCGGAAGACGCCGGGATGGGCGGCGCGGGCGACGGTCCAGTCGCCGTGGCGGAGGATGCAGCCGGCGCCGCGTTCGATCGACCAGTAGGGCGTGAAGTTGACGCGGACGAGGAACTCGCCGGGGCGGCGGACGTCGAGCGCGAAGCCCTGGCGGCCGACCCACATCACCTCGGCGGCGCTGCCGCCGACAGGGGCGATCAGTGGCTTTGGGTGCCGCACCGCGTAGATCCGCCAGTGCGGCGAGTGCCAGCGCAGCTTCAGGTAGGGCGGGGCGGCGAGGATCAGGCGGCGCTCAGCGGCCGAGGAGTAGTCGAGCGGGGCGTTGGGGAGGGCGACGTAGGAGATCGCGTTGTCGCGCAGCCAGGCGCTGTAGGTGGCGTCGGTCAGCTCGTCGCGGTCGTAGAAGACGTCGTCACGGGTGGTGTCGAGCTGGCGCAGCCAGCCGCGGGCCAGCTCGAAGCCGGGCGCTAGGTAGGCCGACTCCCAGTGGTTGGCCGTCGGCGGCACCTCGATCCGCTGCCCCCGTGCGCCGTGGGCGTGCAGCCAGGCGGCGGCCGGATGGAAGAAGGCGCGGGCGGTCGAGGGGTCACCGACGCTGCGGGCGATCTGGGTGACGCTCGCAGTCAGCTGCCAGTAGAGGCTGCCGGCCATGAGCAGGACCACGATCGCGAGCAGCGGCCGGGAGATCGAGGCGAAGCGCTCGCGGTTGGCGAGCAGCGCCGCCGCCAAGACGGGGCCGCCAAAGAGAGCGCCGAGCCGGACCGCGTTGCCGCCGAGCGCGTTGGGCAGCAACCAGACGAGAGTGCCGGCGGCGAGGTAGCCGATCACCACCCGGCGCAGCTCCCGTTCCTCGGGAAGACGGCGGAGGAGGACGAGGGCGCCGGCGCACCAGAGCGGGATCCCCACGTAGGAGGAGAAGGCGAAGGGGAACTGGCCCGGTTCGGGGAACGCCAGGTTGGGGACGACGACAAGCGCGAGCGCGACGGCTGCGACGGCGAGCGCCGCGCGGCTCGGTCGCCTCCCCCGCTCCAGCATCCCCGCCGCGACCACGCCGGCGAGGAAGGCGGCGGCGACCGGGCTGGCCAGCGGGCAGGCGGTGGCGGCGATGACGGCGAGCGTCCCGCGGCCGGTCTGCAGGCAGCGCAGCGAGGCGAGCGCGAAGGCGACGCCGAGCGCGAAGGTGAGCTGGCCGTCGGCGAGCAGGGTGACGACGCCGGCCGCGAACCAGAGGGTCGCCCAGCGCGCCTCGTCCCCCCAGCGGTCGCGGACGAGGCGGTCGAAGAGGTAGGAGGAGCTGACGACCGCCAACGCCGCCACCACCTGCGGACCGAGCAGGGCGGCCAGTGGTGGGAAGAGGAGGCTGTAGGTGAGGGTGTAGTGGCCGCCGTACCAGCTGCCGTTCCAGATCGCCAGGCCGGCGTGCTGGAAGAGCTCGGTGCGGAAGACCTGGGCGGCGAGGTCGCCGACCGGCGGGCTCCAGAGGAGCATCAGCAGGGCCAGCGCCGAGCTGAGCGCGACGGCCGGAAGCCAATCGGGTCGTAGAGCCTTTGACTGGACCATCGGCGTTCCGGCAAGCATAGGGCGGCCACCTGAGACCATGGTGAAGATGAGCGATCCAGGTGCGAACGAAGCTGAGCCAGGCAGCGGCGAAGGCGTGCGGCGCGAGCCGATCCTCGTCGTCCGCTGCGGCCTCGTCCCCTACGAGGAGGCGCGGCAGTGGCAGGGGCGGCTGGCGGCGGAGCGCCAGCGCGGCGAGGTTCCCGACCTGCTTCTGCTGCTCGAGCACCCGCCCGTCTACACCCGCGGCCGCCGCTCCGGGCCGGAGGAGCTGCCGATGGGGGTCGAGTGGTACGAGCTGCAGGGGATCGAAGTCCGCAACACCGACCGCGGCGGCCGGGTCACCTACCACGGCCCGGGACAGCTGGTCGCCTACCCGATCGTCTCGCTGCGACCGTATGGCGACGACCTCCACGCCTACGTGCGCGGGCTGGAGCGGGTGATGATCGAGTCGCTGGCGGCACACGGCGTCGAGGCGGGACTGGTCGAGGGTGAGACCGGCGTCTGGGTGGCCGAGCGCAAGATCGGCTCGATCGGGGTGCACGTCAGCCGCGGGGTGACGACCCACGGCCTGGCCATCAACGTCAACAACGACCTGCAGCCGTTCGAGTGGGTCGTGCCCTGCGGGATCGAGGGCTGCAAGGTGACCTCGCTGGGGCGCGAGCTTGGCGCCGAGCAGAACCTGACCGCGTTCGCGACGACCGTGGCGGAGCGCTTTGGCGCGGTCTTTGAGCGGACGCCGGTGGAGACCGCGCCGGAGGCCCTAGGGCTGACGGGGAGCGGCGGTCCCGCGCCCGCTACGCTCGGAAGTCCCCGATGAGCGAGACCTTCGAGCAGACCGAGACGGCGGGCGGAGCCGAGGCAGGCGCCCTCACGGGAGGCGGCGCCGTTGCCGGCGCGCCGACCGAGCGCGTCCACGTCACCCGCTCCCGTGCCAAGCCGGGCGGCACCGCCGCCGAGGCCGAGGGCACCGTCCCCTTCAAGCGCAAGCGCAAGCCGCCCTGGCTGAAAGTGCCGGCGCCCGGAGGACCGAACTATCGGCGCCTTAAGGCGACGATTGGCGCCGACAACCTGCACACCGTCTGCGAGGAGGCGAACTGCCCCAACGTCGGCGAGTGCTGGGAGCGCGGCACCGCCACCTTCATGATCCTCGGCGACGTCTGCACCCGGCGCTGCGGCTTCTGCAACGTCCAGACCGGCAAGCCGACCTGGAACGACCCGCTGGAGCCGCTGCGGGTGGCGAACCAGGTAAAGCGGATGGGCCTGCGCCATGCCGTCGTCACCTCGGTCGACCGCGACGACCTGCCCGACTACGGGGCGAGCGCCTTCGTCGGCGTGATCCGCTCGATCCGCCTGCAGGCCCCCGGCTGCAAGGTCGAGGTCCTCACTCCGGACTTCCGCGGCCAGGAGATGCCCCTCGCCAAGGTGATCCACGAGAAGCCCGACGTCTTCAACCACAACGTCGAGACCGTGCCGCGCCTCTACCCCATCGCCCGCCGCGGCTCCCAGTTCCTCCGCTCCGCCCGCGTCCTCAAGATCGCCAAGGAGATGGGCGGCCCCGAGGTCGTCACCAAGTCCGGCCTGATGGTCGGCCTCGGCGAGTCCTTCGAGGAGATGGTCGAGACCTTCGGCCTGCTCCGCGACCACAAGGTCCAGGTCCTCACCGTCGGCCAGTACCTCCGCCCCACTGAGAACCACCTCCCGGTGGTCCGCTACTGGCACCCCGAGGAGTTCGAAGCCCTGGAGAAGGCCGCCCTCGACCTCGGCTTCGAGTCCGTCGCCGCCGGCCCCCTGGTCCGCAGCAGCTACCACGCCGACCAGAACCTCCCTGAGTCCCACCGGGCCGAGAGTTTGATCGCCTGAGGCGCCCCCGGGCCCGTGCTCATTTGCCGGCGACGGCCTCGCTAGGCTTGATTAATGACTCTTCCTACGAGTGTGACCGCATTCGGCATTCGGTCCTACGTTCCCGCCGATAGACGGACGCTCTCGCTGGAGCTCTCACCAGTCTTGGAGCGCCTCTACCCCCAGGGGGCGAGCTGGCTGCAGCGGCGCCTCGACGAGGTGGAGACGCGGCGAGCCCAGGCAATCGTCGCCGTGTGCGGCAATCGCCTCGCCGGCGTGGCGATCGAAACGCCGAAGGAGACCGGGCGCCTGAAGCTCTCCACCCTCTGGACCCACCCCGCCCACCGACGGCAGGGAGTGGGACGGTCTCTGCTGGTGCACGGCCGCCGAGCATGGCTCGAGCGCGGGGTCGACCGCACCGACGTGACCTGCGCCGCCTCAGCCGCCGCGAGCCTGGCGCCGCTGCTGCACGCGTCGGGGTTCTCCTTGCAGCACCTTGAGCGCGACCGCTATGGCGAGGGCCGGCACGAGCTGGTCTTCTCATGGTTCCCCGACGCCGATCCCTGGAGCGCCGGCCCGCGCATACCGGGTGGCACTTCGACCACCAGCTACTGAGCGGTGGGGTTCTTTGCCGTAGCCTCGTCGGACGGGGACGAGGCCCCAGCCGTCAACCGCTGTCACCTCAACATCTGGACGTTGGGGGGATTGCTCGGGTACCGCGTTTGTTACTTCGACGTCGGCCTGCAGCTCACCGCGGGCGAGGAGTCGCTGCGGACCTTCAGGCTCGGGCTGCCGATCTGCACCTCGCCGGAAGTGAACCTGGCGCTGGAATCGCTGAGCAAGCGGATGGAGGACCCCACGGTCGCGGGGCTCATATTCGCCCGCGAAGACCCGGTCCACAATGGCGAAATCACCCTTCGCGACGGTCCGGTGCCGCTGCTCGACATCGACCGGTCCCGCTGCGAGATGGCGAAGCTGCCGCGCGCCAAGCACTTCTCCCTCTGGACCCTGGCGCTGACCGACGACCTCCCGGCCGGGCAATCCGGCTACCTGCGGGTGCGCTTCCACGTCCACGGGGGCGGCAGGATGTGGATCTGGCAGCGATCGCTGCTGGCCCGCAACCGGGCCATCGTCGACTGCCGGGTCAACGACGAGCGCGAGGCTCTGGCGGTCGACGACGGATCCGAGTTCACCGGGCGCATGCTGCCGCTCGAGGACCTGAACGCGTTCGTGATCGCGCCGGCGGCGTTCACCCCTTCGGTGACGACGCCGGAGCCGAGGTACGTCCGGCCCCTCGAGGGGCGCATCTGGGAGGGGTACCTGGGACGGCGAACCGACCTCGGCCGCGACGAGAAGTTCCTCATCTACCACTGGCACAACGACAAGCCGACGACGCGGCAGGATCCCTTCCGGGCCTTCCTGCAACTGGAACGGCGGCGCTCGCTGATGCCCTCCTGGAGCGACCTGATGCCGGTGCTGCTGGCGCTGCTGCTCGCAATCGTGCTGCTCGACGTCAGCTTCCGGGACCTCGACTGGGTCGGCGACGTCGGTGACTTCCTCGGCACCGGTTTCCCGGTCGTCCCGATCGGGCTTGGCGGCCTGATTGCCCTATGGCTCTTGGTCGCCAGCGTCCGGGATCGGGTCCGGGATCTCGTGGCGTGGCTGCGCAGTGTCGGCCGGCGCTTGGACAAGTACGTCTACTCGATGCGAATCAACGATGGCTGAGAGCGCCGACCTGGAGCGACTGCGCGCGCGCGTTCGAGAGTTCGCCGCGGAGCGAGGCTGGGACCGGGTGCGAACCCTCAAGGACCTGAGCCTGGCAATCGGGATCGAGGCGGGCGAGTTGCAGGAGCTCTTCCTCTGGGTCGCGGCAGACGACGAGGCAGGGCTCTTGGCCGAGCGGCGAGGGGCGATCGAGGAAGAGCTCGCCGACGTCTTCCTCTACTGCCTTGCCCTGGCCGACCGAATCGACACCGACCTGCTGGCCGCGGCGAACGCGAAGATGGACGCCAATGAGCGGCGCTTTCCCCGCCCCTAGGGAGTGGAGCCAGCCGGGTTCGAACCGGCGACCTCCTGCTTGCAAAGCAGGCGCTCTGCCAACTGAGCTATGGCCCCTTGCGAGAAAGTTTAGGTGCGATCGGTCCGCGCGGCAGCGCCCGCGGACCGCGGGGCTCGATCAGCAGTTGGGGACGGCGAAGTCGGTGTTGTGGGTGTAGGGACCGCCGTACGGGTCGCCGTTCATGAAGGTGTTGGCGGGCGAGTAGTAGGCGTTGTTCCAGGGGGCGCTGGCGATTCGGTACCAGTAGCCGTCCGGGTTGACCGAGCCGATCGTCGGGTCGTACACCTTGCAGGAGACCTGCACCCACTGACCGGCGGCGATCGCCGGTCCCATGCCGGAAGCGTTGTGGTAATTGGTGAAGGTATTGACGGGATGGTTCGGGGTCTCCTGCTCGGACCAGGTCTGTGCCGGCGGGGGCGGCGGCGCGATGCCGGCGCCCCAGCTGACGTGATTGGACTCCCGGCCGCCGGCGACGACCCAGTGGTCGGGACCGTCGCCCGAATAGCAGTAGGAGGAGGTCGAGGCGGCGCCGGCGGCGTCCGTGGTCAGGCTGAAGGTGTAGAAGCCGCCGGAGTCGACGCTGTCGAAGCAGGTGATCGAGACGGCGCTGTTCGGGGCGAAGCCGCTGAGCGAGATCGCGTAGCGGTAACCGGCGGGCGCGGGCGGTCCCTGAGCGAGGCTGACGGAGCCGGAGCCGGCGGCGGGCGAGCCGCCGCCCGGCGCCGGGGTGGATGGGCCGGCAGGCGCTGGGGTGGACGCGGTCGGGCAGGGCGTCGGCGGGGGCTTGCCATTCCGCCAGGCAAAGCAGGTCGTACCGGTGATCTTGAACTTCCTCGCGACGCCGATGAATTCCTTGCCATCGGAGGGATCGCCGGGGAAGTTGTTGCACCACGGCGTCAACTGCGGGCAATCGCGTTCCAGGACCTGCCCCGCCAGATAGAAGGATTGATATTCGTTCGGTGGATTTCTGGGCAGGAAGGTCGAGTACGCGTACTTGTAGGTGACCCCGGCCTTGAGGGTCTCGGGGCGGACAAGGCCGAAGGTGAGGTCGGTACGGTCGCCGAAGTCGCTGGCCGTCGTATCTATGTACGGATGGGAGGCGGCCGGAAACGAGGAGAGGTCGACGCTCCAGATCTTCCGGTCGATGTGCTTCTGGTACGTCAGGTTGTGCTCGTAGGCCCAACCGATCACGCCGGTGGAGAAGCAACGGATCGCCGCTTGGCTGTCCCAGCGGACCGTGCCGGAGATCCGGTAGTCGTTGCGGTCCTTGTTCTGGGTGCTCGGCTGCAGGAACTGCAGCGTCATCGTGCCCGAGCTGGGCTGGGCGTCGCTCATCTTGCACTCCGCCTGCGCGAGCGCGGGCAAGACGGCGAAGGCCGCCAGCACCGCAGCCAGCGCGATCGCTCCCCGGCGGGGCCCGCTCGGTTTCTTAAGGCCTGTCGCAAGCATGGGCGCAGCAGCTTATGCCTAAAGAGGATTCCGGGTATTTAGCTTCCGCGAAGCGGTGGCGCGGCTCGGTTGCTTCACACCGGCGTGGTGCGACCGTGTGAACGGAGGGCGCGGCGGCCCTAGTCGCCGAAGTCGATGTCCTTCGGCGGCTTCTGCTCGAACCAGAGGTTCTCGTCCTCTGGGTCGTCGGCGAGGAACTCAGGGGTGTCCTCGAGCGCGTCCTGGTGGTCGGGCCCGTGGTGGGCGGCCGGATGGTCTTGCTCCTGCTCGCCGTCATCCTCCGGCTCGGCGTCGTCATCGACGGTGGGCCGCTCGTCCTCCACCTCCCCGCTCTCCTCCTCGGCGAAGTTGCGATGTGGCACCTCGGCTTCCTCCGTGGGCGGGAAAGCCGGCTCATCCTCGAGCGGCGCCTCGAGCGCCTGGTTGAGCTCGTCGGAGAGTCGCTGCTCGCTGAAGAACTCGTCGAATTCGTCGGCGTGCTCCTCGATCTCCTCGTCGCTCGGCGGTGCGTCCGCGGCCGCCGAGGCCTCAATCCCCTCGATCGGGTCGACCGGGGCCAGGCGCGGCTCGTTCAGCTCGGCGTCGAAGAGCTGCTCGTCGGAGGGACTGTCGGCCTCCAACGCCGCCGCCAGCTCTCCCTCGACGTCGAACATTTCGGTCGGCTGTTCGGCAATGGCGTGGCGCTCTTCGGTGCTGTGACCGGCCTCGTCATCCGCGGGCAGGTCGGTGACCGCCTCGTGCTCCATCGCCGGGTGGTCCTCCTCGGCTGGCACCTCGTCCTCCAGCGCCTCAGCCTCAGCCGGCAGCGGAGGCTCCTGCAGGTCAGCGACGTTGATGCGACGGCCCCCGGCCGGCTCCTCGCCGCCAAGATCGGCTTCCCCGGTCTCGTCGCCCTCGTCCCCTTCAGCCCCAGGCGCGACGAGGAACTCCGTCGGCGCCTCGGCGAAGGGATCGAACTCCGATTCAGGCCGCGCCGGCGGCCCAAATGCCTCGTCCTCGAGCTTTTTCAACTCGGCATCATCGGCGCCGTGCTGGCGCTTCAGTTCGAGGTGCTCCCTGATTGCGTCGTCGAGAATGCTCATGTCAGCGCTCCGAAGGCTTTCAAAGACTATGCGGTTATCCTTGCCTCTGCGAGGCGATGGGAGCAACTTCCCAGCCCGCGCCCAAGGGGCTATAGCTCAGCTGGCAGAGCGCCTGGATCGCACCCAGGAGGTCGGCGGTTCGAATCCGCCTAGCTCCACTAAGCGACACCCCCTGCAAATGGGCATGTTCGCCATAGCAGGGGATTCTTGAACCATCCCCACCCATCCCCCTCATTTTGGGAACTAGTTCCCAAAATCGCATGGATATGCGGCTCTCGGCGGCGATTCCAGTCGATTCCGCCTCGCTTCTGACCGGCGACGGAGCTACGGTCGCCGCGGTTATCCGCACATAAGTAAGTGCCCCGGGCGCGCCTAAGCGCCCCGGGGCGTGGCACCGAAGTTCGCCCTTCGATGCGAGAGACACGGTACTCCCAGTTCGCCCTCTGCGGCGGCGTCCAAGTCCGGTCTTCGGTGCCCTCAAAAGGAGGGTGGAGCGGTGGACATTGAAGACCAGGAACTCGGACCCTATGAGCCGGTCCCAGACTCGCTGATCCTCGCCGCGATCGAGCGGGCCGAGCATCACGGCACCGCGGACGTGTGGATCGTTGAGATCGGCCATCACCTTGGCTTCCGCCACGACAGCAGGACGACCCATCAGTTGCGCGAACGCCTGGAACGGCTCCGCGGCGGAAAGGTAGTCATCGAGACCACGCACAACGGCCGCGAGCACTGGGCCCTGACCGAGGAGGGCCGCAAGCAGCTTGCCCGATCGCGTCACGCAGCTGCCCTCATGGACCTGCCGGAGTCCCCTCAGCATCGCCGATGGCGCGAGGCGCGTCTCCAGGCCGTGCTGCGCATCGATGGGTTCCATGCGGCCGCCCTGGAGGCGATCAGCACGGCCGAGAGCCGGCTCGGCTGGTCGCGCCTGCCGAACTCCACCACGCTCTTCGAGCTGAGCGAGCGCCTGCAGCAGACCCTGTGGTGCCTCGGCTCGGCCACCTACTGCCTCTACGAGTGGCCCGAGCCCGACGACGCTCACGTCGACATCGATCCCAACCCAGGCCCGCCGCCCGGCCGGCGCGCCATATCCGCCTGGAATCACCAGGACTCACCTCTGAAAGGAGACTCATCCTCATGAGCACCGAACGGAAGCGACAGACCAAGCCAAAGCGACGTTTACGCCCAGGAGAACTCGATGGCCTAGTCCTCGCGTACATGAAGAAGCACGACGCGGAGCTGCCAATGACGCCGACCGCGATCAGCAACGGAATTGGGCGCTCGTCTGGCGCCGTCGCCAACTGCCTCGCGCGACTCGCGAAGCAAAAGAAGGCACGCAAAGCCAAGCGGAAGCCGCGAGCCTATGACCTGAAAGTGGCGCCCTAGTGCTGGGAGGTGCCCGGCCCTTCCGACGAGCCCGTTCCGGCCGCCGCCCCACTCGCGCCCTGCGCTCACATGGATCTCATGGCGCAAGCTGAATATCCTCGTGACTTGGCAGAGCAGTTCGGCCGAAATCTCAAGCGGGCACGCGGGCGGGCCGGCATCTCCCAGGAAGAGCTTGCTGCGATAACCGACCTGCATCGCACGGCGATCGGCCTGCTTGAGCGCGGGTCGCGGCTGCCACGGCTCGACACGATCATCAAGCTCAGCGGGGGTATCGATGTGCCTAACGTGGTGTTGATCAGCGGCATGCGTTGGCATCCCGGTGCCCATCGACGTGGCGGCTTCTATGTGGAGGGCGAGCCGGCGCGGACGATGCGCCAACCCTGAACTAGCAGCCCGAGTTTCGTCATGCCGCCGCCCTCGACTGAGCCTCCTGCGCAGCATGTGTGCGCACCGCCTGCGGCGAGCGGTCCTTGTTTTCATCGCGACGAGCTTTCGCGCGTCCCAACTTGGTCAGCTCCCACTCACCGCGACCGGAGTCCCCAACAAGCCAGCTTCGAGCCACAAGACGCTTCCTGGCCTTCGCGACCCGCGGTTCCCAACGAGGCGGTCCGCTCGGAAGCGGTTCAAGGTCACGCGTGCTGTGTCGCGAGGAAAGAGCCCTGCCAACTGCAGCGACCACATCCCGACGCGCGGCGCGACCCCCTCGCTCCGCAAGCTCATGGAGGATCGCGACCTCGTAAGCGGCAAGGTCAAGGAAGCCCGGCAGCGGCGCCTTCAGGGCCACCACCCGCTCGCCATTGACCAGCGCCTTCAGGCGCTTTCGCTCTACGGGATCGCGGTTCATCAGGTGCGAGTAGACGCGCAGAGTGAAGCTCGGGTCGGTGTGGCCAAGCTGTTGCATCACTGAGGTCGGGTCTTCGCCACATGCGATCAGCACTGAGGCGAACGTGTGCCGGAGCTTGTGGGTGGTGAGGCCGCGCGGCAGTGGGATCAGGTCGCGGCGGGCAAGCAGCTCATCGGCACGCTCCAGCGCCTTGGCGAGGACGCGCTCGCGGATGTTGTCCTTGTCGCGGCGCCCACCCGTGCCGCTCGGAAAGACGAGGTCGTCGGGGCCGGAGCGATAGGCACCTGCCTTGTGGGCAGCGAGGATGTCGCGGAGGATCGGCGACATTCGGATCTCCCGCAGCCCGGCGGCCGTCTTCGAGCGGCCGATGAAGATGCGGCCGTTGGCGAGGTCGATGTCACGCCAGAGCAGGTTGCAAAGCTCATGAGCGCGCGGTCCGGCAAAAACCAGCGTGGCGATGATCGCTTCGCGATCTCGGCAATGACAGCGAGGGGCGCGATCGAGTTCGGCCGCCGCCTCCAGCAGGGCCTCGATGTGCTCGGCGGTGTCGAGGTGGACGGGTCGGGCCGGCGGCTCCTTCAGGCGGCGCTTCTTTCCCGCCGCCGCGTTCTCGGCGACGTAGCCGTATTCGAACGCGATCCCCAGCGCCCATCGCAGGATCTCGATCGTCTTGTTGATCGAGGCCGGCGAGAGCGGCCTCAGCACCCGGCCCCGCTCGTCGCGCTGCGGGCGTCCATGCTCGATTGCCGAAGCACGCGCCGCCGCCTGTTTGACCTTCTGGAGGCGGTAGTCATCGACGGCCTTGGCGTCGATCTCATGGACCGGCCAATCGCCGAAGTAGGGGACGAGATGTCCAAGGCCCCAACGCTCAAAGCTGGTGGTGTTTTCGGCTACCTGCCCTTCACGGGCTTCGACGAGGCCGGTAGCGAAAGCACCAAACAGGGGCGCCTCCGGTTCCGCGGTCTCGATGGCAACACCTTGTCCAGGGCGCTTCTTCGGCGGCGGAACCCAGATACCGCGCCGCACGTCGGCAAGGACGTTTTGCAGCTCCTCCTCCGCCCGGTCCAGATTCCAACCATCGCGCTCGAAGCCGAGCGTCAGATACCGGCGCTCGCCGTAAGCCCGGAAGCGAAGGGCGTAGCCACGACCGCCCTTCCAGTCACGGATCTTGACTTCGCCTTCCTTCTTACGGGCCATCGCCTGCCTCCTTGCCTCCCGACAACCTGCGGGCAGGGGCAATGCGAGGGCCTGGCCCCCTTCGGGGTAGCCTCTCGATTGCGCCGCTTCGGTCGGCGCCGGGTCGGGGGGCGTTGCAGCGCCGCCCCGGCCGTTCTTTCAATCGCCGGCCGACCATAGCTCGGCTGCGCACCGAAAGCGAGTCGTCGCGCATCGATGCGTGTCGATGTGCGCCGCTCCCCGCATGTGGCCTGCCAAGGCGCTCGGCGACCTCCTCAGAATCGAAGCGCAAACGTGGCCTCTGGCCAGACCCGAGCCGTCTCGCCCCAAGCTCATCGGCGTGGTCATAGACCCAGCGACGGGTGACCCCCCACCACTCGGCGATCTCTTCGGCCGAAAGCAGCTTGCGATGGGAATCGGGGGCGGAAGGGGCGGCGAGCAACTCTGTCAATCGCAGCGCCAGCGCCTCGATCGACTCCGGTGCGAGCCGCAGCTCCTGCCCCTCCTCCGGTGGTTCGCTCATCGGCGCCGTCCTAAAGGGGCGCGACCAACCTCCGGCCTCTGAACGCCCTTCGGCGAGTGATGAGCGATGCGGGCACGGGCGATCTCGAGGTAGGCGGGGTCAAGCTCGATACCGACGAAGCGGCGGCCCTCCAGAACCGCCGCCGCCCCGGTCGTCCCCGATCCCATCGTGGGGTCGAGCACTAGGCCGCCGGGTGGGCAAAGCAGGCGCACCAGCCACTGCATCAGGGCGAGCGGCTTCACGGTTGGGTGTGGGTTTCGCGCTCGGGCCGAGTGCTTGGAGCCCTTGCCTCGGTGTTCGAAAAAGCTCAGCGAGCGGGCAGGTAGTTGCTCGCAGCCTGCTTCCCTCTCTGCCCGGCTAGCTTTAGCGCAATAGAGGAAGCGGCTTGGCTCGAGTCGTGCCGAACGACCTTCGCCGACACAAGCGTCCGCGGCAGCGACGGCGCATCCCGGCACACAACGGCCCTCGTTGCAGCTCGGGTCGTGACCCAGGAGAACGTTCGCTGGATGGCGGCCCTCGACCCCGCACGCCCCGGTGTTGAGGGCGCCCGTCCCGTAGCGGGCGATCGTCTCCTCAGTCGTGCCATCGAGCCCGCGGCGGGCAAGCACGATCGGCTCAAACGCAGGCTTCAGCGTCGTCGCCCGGCCACCTGGGTAGTGACGCGACTTCGGCACACCGTTCGCGTATAGCCACATCAGCGTGTCGCGGATCTCAAGTCCCGCGTCCTCGATCCCGCAGGCTAGGCGGTGAGAGGTCCGGCGAGAGCCGAAGGCGGCAAGGAACGCCCCCGGCTTCATCACTCGTCGACACTCGCTCGCCCACATCTGACTCCAGACGCCAAATGCCTCGTTCGGGCTCAGTCGTTCGTGTCCCGCCAGGGCGGCCGTCTCGCGTATCGCCGCCGAATCCCAACGTTGATTTTCAAAGTTGATTCCGTAGGGCGGGTCGGTGAGGATCGCATCGACGCTATCGCTCTCCAGCTCGGCCAAGACCTCCAGGCAGTTGCCTTCAAGAAGGCGGACCCCCAGATTCCGGTCCGCCTTACCCGCGCAGCCACGGCGACTACGACCCGCTGCCCCTTTCGTGCCCCGCACCGCCATCAGCTCACCTGGCTTTCGGGGAGTAGCCAGTCCACCGGCTCGCCGGGGTCGCGGGCGTCAGTGAAGATTGGCTCGAACGGACCGCGCTCGGCGAGATCCTCGGCCAGACAGATCCGCACCGAAAGCTCGGGTGCCTCGGCAAAGTGCAGGTTGCTCTGAAGCAGCGCTACGACGGTGTCGCGCCGCCGCCGAAGCGCTGCCGGGCTCGCACCGGTCAGGACGCAGAGGACCGACGGGAAGGCCGGGTACCGAGCCCGCCACAGCGGCTCGCCCCGTTTTCCCTCGGCGCGCAAGAGTTGCGCGTAGCGCACAAGCTCAGCCGCCAGGCGGTCGACGGAGAGGGTCGCGCGGTCAAGCTCAAGGAAGCGCTGCTCGACCACCACCTCGGCCTCGGTCAACCGAACATAGGTGAGGACGGCATCGGCGAAGACCGTCCCCGCCTGGCGTCCCCGCCCGAGCCGGTGGGGAACCTCGTGATGCCAGCAGAGCGGCCCGAACTCATCGCAGCGCTCGCGGGCAGCCCGCAGGAAAGCAATGGCCGAGTCGTTGACCGCGAGCGTGTGGCGCTGAAGTGGCCCGGCCGCCGCCTCGGCGTCGAGAAGCCGTGGCTTCGACTCCAACAGCCCGGCCTCCAGCGCCACCTGCGCGCCGCGCTCGGTCGCGTACCAAAGCCGGCGCGGAGCCCCGGGAGCGCCGAGGCTCGGCACGTAGGCGACCAAGCCCGCCTCGCTGAGCCGCGCCATCACCGATTGCACCCAGCGCGAGCTGCGCGCCGGGAAGTGGATCGCGCCGAGCTGCGGGGTCGAGAGCACCCGGTGCTGCGCCACCGAGGCAGCGATCTCCCCACTCGCTACCGGCACGGTGAGCTTCCGGGCGCCGCTCATTCTGGCTTCCTCGCGAACCGAACCTGACCGGGGCGACCAGGCCGGCTGCGCCCTTGGGTGTGCCCCTCGCCACGCTCGCCGGCTCCGCTTTTCAGTGCGAGGAGGATGAGGTCGTCCAGGTCGTCGAGGTGCGCCCCCACATCGACGCGACCGACAGCGGGGGCCAAGCAGGGCGACCCATGTCCGATCGGCTTGTCGAAGACGTCCTCGACGCGGATCCCGCCGAGCGCGAACGGCGCGCTGAGCGCGCCTTCGTGAGTGACTTGGGCGACGAAGCGAAAGCGCGGCAGGCGAGTGAGCGCTTTGGGGCTCGGCTGCCCGCCCCACTCCTTCGTCACCAACCCGGCGGCGTGGGAGTTGAGCGTCGAGGCGAGGAGGTGGGAGCGGTTGGTCGTCAGCGCGTTCAAGGTCGCCGGGCTCAGCCGCTCGGGGTTCTGGTTCAAGAGCACCGCTCGCAGGCCGAACTTCGCACTCTGCTCAAGCAGCGCGGCAAGGTTGCCCGAAGCGGCGCCGTCATAGCTCTGCACCTCGTCCAGGAAGACCCAGAAGGGGCGCCGCCGCTCGGGCGCCAGCTCCGCCCGGCCGCGAGCGGCGTGCAGGAGATCGAAGAGGAGCAGGTTGGCGATCAGCCGGTCCCGGGTGCCGCCGGCACCAGGACAGGCGAGGACGATCTTGCCCCCGTCCATCGCCTCCCTGACCCGGTAGGTGCTGCGGCTCTGGCCGAGCAGCGCCGTGATCGAGCTGGAGGCACGCAGGCGGTCGACCATGTTCGTAACCGGCGTGATCGCCTCGGCGGCGAGCAGCGGGAAGCGGTCGCGCCAGAAGCGCTGCTGAGTGCGCGGCAGGAAAGGCACCGCCGCCTCGCGCCACTCCTCATCCGAGAGCAGCGTCGGGATCTGGAAGATCGTCGGCGCCAGGTCGCGGTCGAGCCGGCGGGCGATCGTCGCCAGCGCCGAGGCGGCCTGGGTGGTGAGGTTGATAGCGCGGGTCGAGCGGTCTCCCCACTCGAGCGCGGAGGAGAAGGCGTCGACCACCGCCTCGACCTGGGCCTCGCCGTCCCCGGCGCCGCCGCCGAACTCAAAGAGGTTCCAGCCGGGCTGCGCCGCGGGCGAGGAGCCGGGACCGAGGTCGATCCGCACAACCCGGTCTGCGACGTCGGCGAGGTAGGGCTCGACGCGCTCGATGCCATCGCCGTGGGGGTCGATGAACAGGCCGCCGTGCCCGGCTCTGACGAGGTGGGAGAACTGCGCGATCGCGGTCTCGGTCTTGCCGTAGCGCGAGCGGCCGGCGATGTAGGTGAAGAAGGTGTCCGCGGTGGACACCCCGACGATGCGCTTGCCCGTCTCCGTGGTGATCTCACCGAGCGGGATCAGGTCGTCTCGGTCCGGATCGAAGGTCGGCAGCTCCGGGGGCGGGGAGAGCAGCGCGCCGGAGCGCAGCACGTTCCGCTCGCCGCAGTGGACGGTCGGCGGCTTCAGGAAGCCGGCCAGCTCGCGCGCCGTCAGGATCGTCTTCCGCGCCGGCCGGAAGAACCCGGTCGCGAAACGTCGGTCGAAGCTCCGGCGCCACAGGGGGAAGTCGGAGCCGAGGAAAGCGAGGCCGAGGATCGGCAGGCCCGCGGCCCGAAGCCGGTTGCGGTCGGCCATCGGTCGGAAGGCGGCGAGCAAGCCCGACATTGCTGCTTCGGCCCAGCCCCGCGTCGGCGCCTCGCAGCGCAGCAGGATCTGCGCCTCGAACAGCTCGCCGGAGTCACGGAGCTTCGCGTCGACCGCCTGCACCGCCCCGCGCCGCTCCACCTGCTCGTCGGGATCGGGCCGACTGCGGCGCCGCCCCTCGCCGCCCAGCAGTGCCGAGAGGTCGCTGCTCTCACCGTGGAGGCGGCGGGCCTCGTGGCGGAGGCGACGCCGCAGGCGCGTCCCGCGAAAGCCGCTGGCCGGGAGCAGGTCGATGCAAACGCTCGCCGCCCCTTCCTCAGGGCGGTGCCGGCCGACCGCGGCGGCGAAAGGTTGCAGCGGGTCGGGCTGGAGCGCCAGGCGGGCAAGCGGCTCGACGCTCGGCCGGGCCAGCACCAGCTCGGTCCGCAGCACCGTCCGCTCGCTCGACCCCGACGCAGCCTCCCTAAGCACCTCCTCGACCGTGCGCTCCTCGACGCCCTCAAAGCTGCGGAGCGCCGTGCGCAGGGCTTCGCTCGATCGCTCGGGCACCTCCAGCAAGTAGACGAGCTGGCTCTCAGCGTCGCTGGCGAGCCTGATCCTCACCGCGCTCGCACGCCGGTCGACCCAGCCGGCGACCCGGCGCTCGGAGTCGGCGAGCTGGGCGGCGAAGCGGAGGACAGCCTCGGGCTCGGCGTCGAACTCGTCGGCGGGAACGATCGCGACGGAACGGCGCGAGCTGAGCAGGCGGCGGGTTGCGAGAAAGCGATGCGTAGCCAGCGCGGAGGCAATAGCGAGAGTGCCGAGAGCGAGGGGCACGAGGAGGCGCGCCCGGGCATGGAGCTGATCGACAGGAAGGTTCGATAGGAGCCTCCAGAGAGCGATCAGCACCGCCGCGGCGAAGATCGCGAGCATCGGGCGCGGATCGGAGCGATTCGATTTCGAGGTCACGAACCCACCTCGAGAGGACGCGGAGATGTCGGCAAAATCGCGCGGGCGCAATCGCCGGTCCCAAGCCGAACGAGGCGACTTCCGCTCCGCCTGATTCCGAACAGCCAGTCGAGGCCGCAGGCGAACAGCCACCCGAAGGACAGGGCGAAGCGCCGGCTAGCCACGATTTCTCCTCGGGGAAGAACCGCAGCCGCGTCGTCCTCGGGGTCGCCGCCTATCCAGAGGCGATCTCCATCCCGGCCGGCGCCAGCGGAAGCCGCGCTTGCGACCGGGGCAGTTGTTCCCCCGCCGCTCAGCCATCGCGCTTCCCGTCCTTGCCACGGAAGATCGCGATGTATGCACGCCCCGCGTCCCGGTAGCGGCGCAGAAACCGCCGCCACCCTGCTCGCGCGGCCTGCACCGTAGCGGCGCTGACCCGAAGAACAGCGCGGTGACCGCGGGCGCCGACAAGCTCGACCACCAGCTCGTCGCTTCGATACGGGACGTGCTGGAACGCCCGGTGGGAGGCCAGCGCGCGGGCGGCGCGCCGGGCGGCGGCGCTGCCCTCCTGATCCTGGGGGTCCTGCCGGCGCGGAGCGGCCGAAATCGGC